>JBFKFZ010000024.1:0-43007 GCA_041633555.1 Paracoccaceae bacterium
AGCATCATCAGGGTGCCGAGGACCGGGCGGTCGTCAGTCATGATGCGGATACCTGCATGGCAGCTGGCAGTTGCCACATTCCGGCCTCGGCAGGCGAAGACATTGAGTAAGATGCGGTTTCGCAGCACCGCGCGGTGCTGCGCGTAAACGCCTCTGCAAGCGCAGGGATCAGCAATTCGGCACGTTGACCGCCAGACCGCCGAGCGAGGTCTCCTTGTAGCGCTCGCTCATATCCTCTCCGGTCTGCCGCATCGTTTCTATGGCGGCATCGAGCGGCACCAAGTGGCTGCCATCGCCGCGCAGGCTGAGTGACGCCGCGGAAACCGCCTTGATCGCGCCAAGGCCGTTTCGTTCGATGCAGGGCACCTGCACCAGACCTCTGACCGGGTCACAGGTCATGCCGAGATGATGCTCCAGCGCGATCTCGGCCGCGTTCTCGACTTGCTCGGGCGTGCCGCCGAGTACCGCCGCAAGCCCGGCCGCGGCCATCGCGGCAGCGCTGCCCACTTCGGCCTGACAGCCGCATTCGGCACCGGAGATCGAGGCATTGAACTTGATCAGACCGCCAATTGCCGCCGCCGTCAGCAGGAAATCGGAAATCTTCGAGCGGCTGGCCCCTGGCACATGATCGAGCCAGTAGCGGATCGTTGCCGGGATGACGCCGGCCGCACCGTTGGTGGGGGCGGTCACGACTTGGCCTCCGGCGGCGTTCTCTTCGTTCACCGCCATGGCGTAGGTCGACATCCAGTCGTTGATCGTGTGCGGTGCGTTGATGTTGCGGCCACGTTCGGCCTGCAGCGCATCGTGAATGCCCTTGGCGCGGCGGCGGACATTCAGCCCGCCGGGCAGGATGCCTTCGCTGATCAGGCCGCGCTCGATACATCTGTTCATGACCTCCCAGATCTGCTCGATACCGCGATCCAGCGCGGCCGCATCTAGTCGCGACAGTTCGTTTCGGCGCTTGAGATCGGCGATGCCTAGGCCGGTCTCGGCGCACATCCGCAGCATCTCTTTGGCACTTTTGAACGGATACGGCACTGGTGCACCGTCGTCCGTGTCTTTCCCAGCGGCTAGTTCGGCCTCGGTCAGCACGAATCCGCCGCCGACCGAGAAGTAGGTTTCCTGCAGGATGATGTCGCCCTGCGCGTCGGTCGCCATTAGGATCATGCCGTTGGCATGGCCGGGCAGGGCGGGGCCGTAATCAAAAACAATATCGCTTTCTGGATCGAAGGCCAGCGGCTTCAGCCTTTCCGGCTCGAGCTTTCTTGTTTCCCGGATCCGGTCCAGAGCGGCATCTGCCTTTTCACGGTTGTAGGTTGCCGGTGCAAAGCCCGCCAGCCCAAGGATCGTGGCGCGGTCAGTTGCATGGCCGACCCCGGTGAAGGCCAGCGACCCATGCAGCGACGCCTTCACACCCTTGGCGTTGAACGGCGAGGCGCGCAGCTGGTCCAGAAACCTGGCCGCCGCGACCATCGGTCCCATCGTATGCGACGAGGAGGGACCGACGCCGATCTTGAACATGTCGAATACGGAAAGGAACATGGGGCTCTACTCCGGCAATGGCTTGGCTCGTCATGGCGGTTTAGCGCGCCATGGGCACGGCGAAAAGCGACGTTTTCGGGCGGTCTTCGGACGGCTACGCAGGTAGAGTGCATCTGACTTGTCGGTGCTTTCGACAGAAACCCGTTCGGTTCCTGTTGCCTTTGCGTGATTTCTCTGGCGGGAAGGTATTGGCGGAGGCAGGGCCAGGCGGAGCATTTCCTGCTCGAACCCAATCAATGCGGCAGAGCGGCAGGGTTTCCGGATTTCACCCTCGCACCTTCGGCGCTTCTTACCTATAACCGGCGCGATCGGAAACGGAGTCGCTGCCTGATGTCGGAAAACCTGTCGCCAATTGATACCGCCAAGTTCGTTGCCGCCAAGCGGGCCTCGGTGTTCGTCAAGGATGGCATGAAGATCGGTCTTGGGACCGGATCGACCGCTGCCTGGCTGGTGCGCTGTCTTGGCGAGCGGGTGCAGAACGAAGGGCTGAAGATCACTGGCGTTCCGACCTCGACCCGCACGGCAGAGCTAGCCCGCAAGGTCGGCATCGAGGTGATTTCGCTCAACGAGGCCGGCTGGCTGGACCTCACGATCGACGGGGCCGACGAGTTCGACGCCGAGCTGAACCTGATCAAGGGCGGCGGCGGCGCCCTGTTGCAGGAAAAGATCGTGGCGACGGCAAGCGACCAGATGATCGTGATCGCGGACAACAGCAAGCGGGTCGATCAGTTGGGCGCGTTCCCGCTACCGGTCGAGGTCATCGGTTTCGGCTGGCAGGCGACAAAGGCCCTGATCGAGGAAACGCTCCATTCGCTCGACGTGATGGGCCAGAAGGTGAACTTGCGGATGAATGGCGACCGGCCTTTCGTCACCGACGAGGGAAATCACATCCTTGACCTGCAATTGATCCGGATCGGCAATCCGCGGCAGTTGTCGCTGATCCTGAACCAGATCCCGGGAGTCGTCGAGAACGGGCTTTTCGTCGATATATGCGATGTGGTCGTGACCGGTCATTCCGACGGCCGGATCGAAGTGCAGGACATAAACTCGGGCACCCGCGAGGAAGGCAGCATCGAACTGGTCGAAAGCGAAAACATCTTTCGCGATATCGCGGAGTGACGGGTAAGAGCATGGTGTGCGACTTTGATCTCTTCGTGATCGGCGGCGGTTCCGGCGGTGTGCGTGCAGCGCGGGTGGCAGCCGAGTCCGGCGCCAAGGTCGCGTTGGCCGAGGAATACCGGATGGGCGGCACTTGCGTGATCCGCGGCTGCGTTCCGAAAAAACTGATGGTCTTCGCCTCGGGCTATTCCCGCGCGATGGAAGAGGCGCAGGAATATGGATGGTCGTTGAAGGCAGGGTCGTTCGACTGGCCAAAGTTCCGCAAGGCTCTGCATGGCGAGCTGGATCGGCTCGAAGGTATCTATCGCGCGAACCTGGAAAGGGCCGGTGTAGATATCTTCGATCAGCGCGCGACGCTCGATGACGCACATACGGTCCGGCTGAAAGATGGAAAAACCTTACGCGCCAAGCATATCCTGATCGCGACCGGCGGACGCCCCTTCGTGCCGGACACGATTGAAGGCCACGAATTGGCTTGGACCTCGAACGATGTCTTCCTGATGGACGCGTTGCCAAGCCGGGCGCTGATCGTCGGCGGTGGCTATATCGCCTGCGAATTTGCCTGCATCCTTAACGGGTTGGGCGTTGACGTGACGCAGTATTACCGGGGCGCGCAGATCCTGCGCGGGTTCGACGGTGAAGCGCAGGGCCATATTGCTGAACTGATGCGGGATCAAGGTATCGACCTGCATGTTGGCACCGATGCCGAGCGGATGGAGAAGCGGGACGATGGCGTCTGGGTCAAGGCGACCGACGGCCGTGAGGCTACGTTCGATGCCGTCATCTATGCTACCGGGCGCAAACCCAATTCCGGCGGGCTGGGGCTTGAAGACATCGGCGTCAGGCTGGGGCGGTACGGAGAGATCGAAGTTGACGACTATTCGCAAACCGCAGTGCCTTCGATTTTCGCGGTAGGCGACGTTACGGACCGGATCAACCTGACACCCGTCGCGATCCGCGAAGGGCAGGCTTTTGCCGACACGCTTTTCAATGAGAAGCCGACCAAGCCAGATCACGATATCGTGGCCTCGGCCGTTTTCACTCAGCCCGAATACGGCTCGGTCGGAATGACAGAGGAAGCGGCCCGCGACCAAGAACCGATCGAGGTCTATTGCGCGGCCTTCCGGCCGATGCAGAATGCTTTCATCGGAAAGAACGAACGCGTGCTCTTCAAACTGATCGTCAGTGCCGAAAGCCGCAGGATCCTTGGTTGCCACATCATCGCGCCGAATGCCGGGGAATTAATCCAGATGGTCGGCATCGCGGTCAAGATGGGCGCGACCAAGGAAGATTTCGACCGAACGGTTGCGGTTCATCCCACAATGTCGGAAGAGATTGTACTGATGAAGTCGCCGGTGCGAAAAGCTTGATTTCGGCCCGGAAATGCACAGGTAAAGCCCGACAGGCAGTCGAACAGGACGAGAGAGAGGAATAACCCGAGATGGCCAACAACAATGGCGGACCCTGGGGCGGCGGTGGCCGCGGCAGCGGGGATGACGATGAGGACAAGCGCGGCGGGCGCAGGCCGGGCGATACTCCGCTGCCCGAGATCGATCAGATCGTGAAAAAGGGCCAGGAGCAGCTGCGCGTCCTGATGGGCGGTCGTGGCGGCGGTGGCCGCAGGTCCGGCGGCGGGGGCGGTGGCGGCGAAGGGCCGAAGCTGACCCGTGGCACGTTCGGCATCGGTATCCTGGCGCTGGCGGGGCTCTGGGCCTTTGCCTCTTTTTATACCGTCAAGCCGGAAGAGCAGTCGGTGGAGCTATTCCTTGGCGAATACAGCCAAACTGGCGGACCCGGCTTGAACTTCGCGCCCTGGCCGTTCGTCACTGCCGAGGTCATTCCGGTAACCCGGGAACAGACCGAGGATATCGGCGTGGCGCAGGGCACGCGCGGCGAGAGCGGGCTGATGCTGACCACGGATGAGAACATCATCGACATCGACTTTCAGGTTGTCTGGAACATCAACGATCCGGCGAAGTACCTCTTTAATCTGCGCGACCCTCAGCAGACGATCCGCGCCGTGTCCGAATCCGCGATGCGGGAAATCATCGCCGCGTCGCAACTGGCGCCGATCCTGAACCGTGACCGGGGCATCATCGCCGATCGCGCAAGAGATTTGATCCAATTGACGCTCGACAGCTACGATTCGGGGATGAACGTGGTGCGTCTCAACCTCGACAAGGCCGACCCGCCACGCGAAGTGATCGACGCCTTCCGTGACGTGCAGGCGGCCGAACAGGAACGCGACCGGCTGGAGCGCGAGGCGGATGCCTATGCCAACCGGGTTCTCGCTGGTGCGCGCGGTGAAAGCGCGCAGGTGCTGGAAAAGGCCGAGGCATACCGCGCCCAGGTCGTGAACGAGGCCGAGGGTGAGGCGAGCCGTTTTCTGGCGGTTCTTGACGAATATCGACTGGCCCCCGAAGTGACGCGCAAGCGTCTTTACCTCGAAACAATCGAGCAGGTGCTCGGTCGCGTTGACAAGGTGATTATCGACGAGCAGAGCGGCGGCCAGGGTGTCGTACCCTACCTTCCGCTCAATGAACTGCGCAAACCGGCATCCACGACCGGCGGAGGATCCAACTGATGCGTAAGACATCCATCCTGCTACCAATTCTCGTGGTGGCGATTGCTGCCCTGCTGTCCTCGATCTTTATCGTGGATGAACGCGAAAAAGCGCTGGTGCTGCAATTCGGGCAGATCAGGGCAGTGAAGGAAGAGCCGGGGCTCGGCTTCAAGATCCCGTTGATCCAGGAAGTCGTGAAATACGATGACCGCATCCTGTCGCTGGAAACCCAGGAGATCGAGGTAACGCCCTCGGACGACCGGCGTCTGATCGTGGACGCCTTCGCCCGCTACCGTATTTCCGATGTCGAGCAGTTCCGCCGCGCCGTTGGTGTCGGTGGCATCGCAGCGGCCGAGGACCGGCTGGAATCGATCCTGAACGCGCAGGTGCGCGAGGTCCTCGGTTCGGATCAGGTGACGTCAAACACGATCCTGTCTTCAGATCGGGCGGCGCTGATGCTGCGGATCCGCGATCAGGCTCGCACCCGCGCTTCGAACCTCGGTGTCGAAGTGGTGGACGTCCGCCTGAAGCAGACCAACCTGCCCGAGCAGAACCTTGAAGCCACCTTTGCTCGGATGCGGGCCGAACGCCAGCGGGAAGCAGAGGATGAACGCGCCAGGGGCCGCGAGGCCGCGCAGCGCGTCAGCGCGCAGGCCGACCGGACAGTGGTCGAGATCGTTTCGGAAGCCAACAAGACGGCCGAGATCGCCCGAGGCGAGGCCGATGCGCGGCGCAACAACATCTTCGCGCAAGCCTTTGGTCAGGATCAGGAATTCTTCGAGTTCTACCGCTCATTGACCGCTTACCAGCGGGCCCTGCAGGGCGAGAACTCGACGATGGTCATGTCGCCTGACAGCGAGTTCTTCGACTACTTCAAGACAGATCAGGGCCGGCTGGAAGTCCCCGCGCAGCAATGAGCACGATCATTCTGGCCATAGGCCTGGTACTTTGTTTCGAGGGGCTGGTGTTCGCGCTGGCCCCTCTGCGCATGGAGCGGATTTTGGAGGCATTGCGCGAAATCACGCCGGAACAGCGCCGCATGATCGGCCTCGTCGCCCTGGCGATCGGGGTCGCGCTGATCTGGATCGCAAAGTCGCTGGGGGTGTGAGCTCGGTTGCGCACGCTGCCTTCACGTCCAGTTGAAGATTTGTGGTCAGGCTTTGCGTTGCGGTTCCGGTCCCCTATCTAGAACCTCATCACAGGTATATGCTGAGTCTGGCCGGACAGGCTGGACAACGAAAAGGAGAATGCAGTGAAACCGCAGGCACTCACACTTCCCGTTCAGATATCGCCGTTCGCCCGTGCAATCTCGATCCTGGTGCTAGGACTCGCCATGTTCCTGGCACAGGCGCTCGCCGCCGACGCTCGGGGCACACCGGAATCCTTTGCCGATCTCGCTGAACAGGTCAGCCCGTCTGTTGTGAATATCACGACATCGACAACGGTTGCCGCGGCCAGCGAAGGAATGCCAATGGTCCCTGAAGGCTCACCGTTTGAGGACTTTTTCCGCGACTTCCTCGACCGCCAGAATCCTGGCGACAACCCGCGCCAGCGGCGGCCGCGCCGCAGTCAGGCCCTGGGGTCGGGCTTCGTGATTTCCGAAGACGGTTACATCGTCACCAACAACCACGTGATCGAAGGCGCCGATGAAGTCTCGGTCGAGTTCTTCTCGGGCCAGACGCTTGATGCCAAGGTCGTTGGCACGGACAAGAACACCGACATCGCACTGCTGAAGGTGGAAAGCGACGAGGCGCTGCCTTTCGTCAGCTTCGGCGACAGTGACACGATGCGCGTCGGTGAATGGGTCATGGCGATGGGCAACCCGCTGGGGCAGGGCTTCTCGGTTTCGGCGGGCATCGTCTCGGCACGTGGCCGGGCGCTTTCAGGCACCTATGACGATTTCATCCAGACCGACGCCGCAATAAACCGCGGCAACTCCGGTGGGCCTCTGTTCAACATGGAAGGCCAGGTTGTAGGCGTGAACACCGCGATTCTGTCGCCGAACGGCGGTTCCATCGGCATCGGCTTCTCGATGGCCTCGAATGTAGTCAGCAAGGTGGTCAACCAGCTTCAGGAATTCGGCGAGACCCGCCGTGGCTGGCTGGGCGTCCGGATCCAGGATGTTACCGACGACGTGGCTGAGGCGATCGGGCTTGAAACTGCTTCCGGCGCGCTTGTGACAGATGTCCCCGAAGGCCCTTCGCTGGAAGCGGGCATCCTTGCGGGTGATGTCATCCTGTCATTCGACGGGGTTGAGGTGGCCGACACGCGTGAACTCGTGCGTGTCGTCGGCAATGCCGAAATCGGCAAGGCAGTGCGCGTGTTGGTGTTCCGCGATGGCAAAACCCAGACATTGATGGTCACGCTGGGCCGCCGCGAAGATGCTGAGGCCGAGGCCGTTCCCGCCTCTGCCCCGGCAGATGAGCCAGTAGAAAAAGAGGTGCTTGGTCTGAAGATCGCCGAGATGACCGACGAGCTGCGAGAGCAGCTTGGCCTCAATCCCGGCTCTGACGGTCTGGTCGTTGCAGATGTGGCGGAAGACAGCGAAGCCTATGAGAAGGGCTTGCGCGCAGGCGACGTGATAACCGAGGCCGGACAGCAGAAAGTGCTGCGGGTCGCCGATCTGGAAGATCGGATCTCCGAAGCCGAAGAGGCCGGGCGCAAGTCCTTGCTTCTGTTGGTCCGTCGCGGCGGAGAGCCGCGCTTCGTGGCGCTCTCGCTCGACTGACACACTGATTTCCGGTTCCTGAGAGGGGCAGCAACAGGTCTGCCCCTTTCAGAACTTCCCGAGGATTCCGGACCCGCCCGAATTGGTTAAGTTCCACGGGACGTTCCATGTTGCCCTCCCTCCATTGCCGGAAATCGGCGAACGGGGGGCCTGAAAATGGACAAGAGTAACAAGGAGCGGACCGCGCGGGTCAACGGGCAGCTTTGGGGCGCCAGCGCCCGCGATTGGGCAGACATACAGGAAGGCCAGTTCCGAGCCGGATATCTGGCGGCGCTGGAACGCTCCGCAGTGGGGTCTGGCAGCGACTATCTGGATGCAGGCTGTGGTGCCGGTATGGCCGCCGAGATCGCTGCAGGTCGCGGCGCCAATCTCTCGGGGCTTGATGCCTCTGAGGAGTTGCTTGTGATCGCTCGTCAACGGGTCCCTGGGGGTCGCTTCGAACTTGGCAACCTCGAGGCGCTGCCCTTCGAGGATGACAGCTTTGACGTTGACACGGGTTTCAACGTATTCCAGTTCGCAGGTAACCTTGGCATCGCGCTGGCTGAGGCGCGCCAGGTCACGAGGCCGGGCGGCAATGCTGTCATTCTGACCTGGGGCGAACCGGAAGGGATGGAGGCCGCGTCTCTGATCGGCGCGCTGAAGCCGCTGCTACCTCCGCCGCCTCCCGACGCGCCAGGGCCATTTGCGCTATCGGACGAAAAGAAACTGCGCGGCATTGCCGAATAGGCCGGGCTGACACCGATTGACCTCGTTGATGGCGACACGCCCTTTACCTATCCCGATCTGGCAGCAGCCATTCGTGGGCTGGCGTCCTCAGGGGTTGCAGCGCGCGCCAGGGCCCAAGTTGGTGAAGATGCCGTGAACGCTGCCTTTGCCGAAGCGCTTGAGCCGATTCGGAAGGCCGACGACGGCTACAGGATCGGAGCGGCCTATCGCTTTCTGGTCGCGCTGGCCTGAGTCCCGGCCCTTAATCCCTTCCTGCTGCCGAAACGGCATCCGTAAGCGCGTAATGCGGCTCGCGCTGATTCTGGAAGCATCAGCAATCCCTGGGCCAGAACTTGAGGTCACAATGCTTCGTCAGAGTAAGGGCGGGAACGGTTGAAGTGTTCGCACGAAAGCATTCCAATCCCGATAGTCTTACGCAATAACGGTCATGATAATTGGAACAGTTGGGGGTCATCGTGTCGCAGAAAGAAATCGGCCCGGAGATCCCGGACGTGTTCATCATCGGTGGTGGGATCAACGGCTGCGGGATTGCGCGGGACGCAGCGGGGCGGGGGCTGTCGGTTGTTCTGGCGGAAATGAATGATCTCGCCTCGGCGACCTCTTCAGCATCCACCAAGCTCTTTCATGGCGGCCTCCGTTACCTTGAATATTTCGAGTTCCGGCTGGTCCGCGAAGCCCTGATCGAGCGCGAAACGCTGCTGAAGGCAATGCCGCATATAAGCTGGCCGATGCGGTTCGTGCTGCCCTATCATGCCAGCATGCGATTTGAGGGCGAAACGCCGACCTCCCGGTTGCTGAAAATCGTGATGCCCTGGATGAAGGGCCGGCGTCCGGCCTGGCTGATCCGGTTCGGCCTGATGATTTACGACAACCTCGGCGGCCGCAAGATCCTACCGGGGACCAAGACCGTTGATCTGAAGTCGGGACCGGAAGGCGCTCCGCTGAAGGACATGTTCGCCAAGGCATACGAATATTCAGATTGCTGGGTCGAGGATTGCCGTCTCGTTGTCCTCAATGCCCGGGATGCAGAGGCGCGGGGTGCAAGGATCATGGTCCGCACCAAGGTGCTGCGGGCCGAACGTGTCGGCGATCTTTGGGAAGTAACGGTCGAGGACGGCGAAAGCGGGCAAACCAGTGTGATCCGCGCCCGGGTCCTGATCAATGCAGGCGGGCCATGGGTGGGCGACATCATCCACACCAAGGTCCATGTGGAGTCCAACGAGGGCGTCAGGCTGGTCCGGGGCAGCCACATCGTAACCAAAAGGCTCTACGATCACGACAAATGCTACTTCTTCCAGGGCCGCGACGGTCGCATCATCTTTGCAATTCCCTACGAGACCGACTTCACGTTGATCGGCACGACGGATGCCGAGCATGAGGATCCCTCTATCAAGCCGGTTTGCACGGAGGGGGAACAACAGTATCTCGTCGATTTCGCGAACCAGTATTTCAAGAGGCCAATCAGCCGCGATGATATCGTCTGGACCTATTCCGGCGTACGCCCGCTCTACGACGATGGCGCGAGTTCGGCCACGGCGGCGACGCGCGACTATACACTGAAGCTGAACAGCCACGGCGGCGCGCCGATGCTCAATGTCTTTGGCGGCAAGATCACGACCTATCGTCGGCTCGCCGAAAGCGCGCTGGAAAAGATCGCGCCATTCTGCAACGGGGCGACGGGTGCCTGGACCGCTGGCGTACCGCTGCCCGGCGGTGATTTCGCGGTTGATGGTTTCGACACGCAGGTAGCGGCGCTGAAAGCAGCCTATCCGTTCCTCAGCCCGTTTCACGCCCGGCGCTTGGTGCGCGCCTATGGCACCGAGGCGGTCGAGGTTCTGGGAGCCGTGCAGGGGCCCGAGGATCTGGGCGAGGATTTCGGCGCCAGCCTGACCGAGCGGGAGGTCGGCTGGCTCATAACCCGTGAATTTGCAAGAACAGCCGACGATATCATCTGGCGGCGCAACAAGCTGGGATTACGGCTGAGCGCCGATCAGATCGCAAGGCTGGATGAGTGGATTGTCAGCCATCGCGAAGGGTTGCTGAAGGGCGAAGCCGAAAACTGACTCCGGGATCATGCCTGCAAGGCCGAGCTTGCTGCCATTTTTTTTTCAGCAATACCGGCCGTTGTGAGTTTCGCCGGTGCAGTCTCAGCGCTTGCTGCCCTCGGGCTGCGCAAGAATATGTGTCGCAATTCTGATAAGAAGTCTCGGCAGGACGTCGAAGGCATAAGGCGCGTGCACGCGCTCGAGCCTTTGGTGGAATTCGCGCCTCCAGGGTCCGATATTGACGGCCGGGAAATCCAGTGCGTCGGCCGCCGGCCTGTCGATGAGCCGGTCGGCCGGTGTGTTGCTGGCAACCACTTCGGCATTTGGCTGCGCCGGGCGGCCCAGAAAGCTCATGTCCGAAATGCCCTGGAAATGCGGCCGCCAGCAGAGCGACGTAGCGCTGTCAGAGCATGTTTCGGCCTCAGCCGCCAGGATCGCTCCGATCAGGTTTGCGCCCCGGTTAGTGGCCGGATCCAGCCGTGAGGTCGGGTAGTGCGGGCCGGCGAAACCGACCACGACCGTTGGTCCCTTGAGCCGCGCCGCATCGCAAAGCCAATCGGTCAGCAGTCGGTTCAGCACGAGAGGATTGTCGATAGCGGAAAAGGCCCGCGTCGTATGCTGCGTAATCGCGCGCGGCCACCTCAGAGCGCAACGCCTGCGCTTTGACCTCGGCAAAGGTGATGGTTCGCGGAACGGCAACGCCGGGGGCGGGCTTCGTGCCCGACAGGCGCGCGAAGTCCGCCGCCAGCGCTGAGAAACTCGCGGTGGCCTCGGCAAGGACTAGCTCGACTTCGGCGCGGAACCTGGCGAAGAGATCAACCGGACCATAGGCGTGGTAGAGCCAGTTGAAGGACATCCAGTACCGTTCAGGCGTCGTGACCTCGTACCCATCGCGCCGACCGCGCGCTTCAAGACAGATCGGCGGCGGCGAAGTGTCCCCGGCACGGGTATCGGCGAGCGCGGCATTGCCTTCGAACCGCCGCAGGATTTCGGCACCGATCAATTGCGCGCTGATCCCCTCGAACGGATAGACCGCATGCGAGGACTGGCCGATCACGAAGGCAAAGGGCAGTAACTTGCGGAACGTGCCTTCATAGACCGCGCGTCCCTGCGAACCGTCGCCCTGATCCGAGGTGGCATCCAGATTGATTCCGGCCTCGATGACGAGACCCCGGTCAGACATCGTGGCCGGAAGGTCGCGGCGCAGCGCCCGCATGCCCCGGCTTTCGCGCTCTTCGTCGGGCGTGACAAGCAAAACCAGATTGCCCTCCCGTTCGAGCAGGCGGGAAAACCGCTCCAGCGCCACGATGCCGGCAGCGACACCGCTCTTCATGTCGAGCATGCCGCGTCCGGGCAGAAGTCGCCGCCTTGCAGATCGGCAAGCGCGCAAGCCTCCTGTTCCGAAAGCTCGCGGCCCGAGAGCTCGGATTCGAGCGCCGATCTCAACTGGTCAGGAGAGCAGGCCAGCGCAGCGAGGTCATTGTAATTGTCAACAGACACCGTGTCGAAATGCCCGGCCAGCGCAAGCGCCCTTTGACCTTGGCCGCGAACGATGGCCACGAGGTTGCGCGTCATTGGCTCGCCACGGCTGTCGAGCAGGATGATGTCGTCGGGATTGGCCGAAAAATAGGGAATCTCAATCAGCAGGTCGCGCAGCTTTTCGGCAAAGGCAGCCTCTCCCGACGTCCCGCTTACGCTCTGCCAGGCGACCATGCGGCAAGACAGGTCGCGGGTCCGTTGAAACGGCAATTCGTGCCAGTCCATCGCACTGTCAGGCCAGATCTTGGGCGAGGGTGACTAGGCGTTCGATCGTGACATGGATGATGCTCGCAACTGGATGGGTAACGGCAAGGCAAGCCGGCGAGTCAGCGACAGTTCGCGGGCCCTGACATTGAGGGGGCCGTTGTCTGACATAGCACCCTCGACATCACCCGGCCATTCAAGTCACGCAGTGAATCTCAATCTGTCTGTCTGCGGACAAGCCGCGCTTATCGACGTTTCGTGGTCATTCGCGTGGCAAGCAGCAGGTTGGTTTCACTGGTCGACACCCCGTCCAGCCGCCTAATGCGCCCGAGCACCTCATCAAGAGCGTCCAGCGTCTCGGTGCCGAGCTCGACGATCATGTCCCACTTGCCGTTGGTTGAATGGATCGCCTGAACCGCCGTGACACCGCCAAGCGCGCGCAATATGCGGTCCATCCCACGGCCTTCGATCCCCAGCATCATCAGACCGCGCACCGGGTGTTTCTGGATGTCATCGGCCAGAACCACCGTAAAGCCGATGATGACGCCCTCTGCCTGCAGTCGGGACAGACGGGTGCGCACCGTCACCCGCGACAATCCGACAATCGATGCAAGATCGGATAACGAGATTCTTGAATCGCGCCGCAGTTCTGCAATGATTCTGGTGTCGTGATTATCCATTTCGCCAAGTTTTGCCTTCATGATGTCAGATCTACTTCCATTCTATACATAATGGGCACTGTTTTCCATCCGGAATTGGCAAGAGACTGCAAATCGAGAGGAATCAGGGACTCAGCAATGGAACACAGGAAATGCATCTTGATCGGCGCGCCGGTCGATAGCGGCAAGAAGCGGAAAGGCTGCCAGATGGGCCCCGATGCCTATCGGACGGCTGAACTGGCGGAAACCCTGACGTCGCTGGGGCATGGGGTCGAGGATATTGGCAATGTGGCGCCCTTCGCTCTCCGCGCGGTGGAGTGCCCCAATCCGCTCGTTCATTCGCTAGCAGAGACGGTCGCCTGGACCAAGGCGCTGGCCAAGGCCGGGCGAGAGGCGGCGGGCAAGGGCTTCCCGATCTTTCTGGGCGGCGATCACGCGCTTGCCCTCGGATCGGTCGCAGGCATGGCGGCTCGTGCCAAGGATCAGGGCCGGCCGCTCTTCGTCCTGTGGCTCGATGCCCATACCGACCTGCACACCCCGCTGACCACGGATTCCGGCAATCTGCATGGCACTCCGCTTGGCTACATCGCCGGTGCTAAGGGCTTTGACGCCTTTCCGCCGATGCCAGAACCGGTCCCGGCGACGAACATCTGCATGATCGGCCTGCGCTCGGTCGATGCGGCCGAAAAGGCGATGCTGAGCGACAGCGAAATGTCGGCTGTCGATATGCGGGCGATTGACGAGAACGGGATCGCAAGACCGCTTTCCAAATTCCTGGATAAGGTCGCCGCCGTAAACGGCATGCTGCACGTGTCGCTGGACGTCGACTTCCTCGATCCCGCTATCGCCCCTGCTGTCGGAACGACCGTGCCCGGCGGAGCGACGTTTCGCGAGGCCCATCTGGTGATGGAAATGCTGTGCGACAGCGGACTTGTAACATCGCTTGATCTGGTCGAGCTTAACCCCTTCCTGGATGAGCGCGGCCGGACCGCGTCACTAATGGTCGACCTGACTGCATCGCTGTTAGGACGCCGCGTATTCGACAGACCAACGAGGGCCTTCTGATGTCTATCCAAGCACCATCCGCAGTCGTGATGATCCGACCTTCCGCGTTCCACTCGAACCCCGAGACCCGCGCGGACAATGCCTTTCAGTCCGAGGATGGCACCGATGTTGCAGAAATCGCAGCCCGCGCCCGCGCGGAGTTCGACGCGGCGGTCGCGCAACTCGAATCCGCCGGGATCCGGGTGCATGTCTTCGACGATCCAAGGGCCGACACACCGGATTCCGTTTTTCCGAACAACTGGTTCTCAACTCATGGCGGCGGCCATGTCGCGGTCTATCCGATGTTCGCCGAGAACCGGCGGCGCGAGCGCCGTTGGGATGTCATCGACATGCTTAAGCGCGACTACCGCGTGCAGGATGTGATCGACTATTCCGGGATGGAGCAGGACGGCCTGGCGCTCGAAGGCACCGGGGCGATGGTGCTCGATCATATCGGCCGCGTTGCCTATACCGCCCGGTCCCGCCGCGCCGATCCGGTTCTTCTGGAACGGTTCTGCACCCATTTCAACTTCGAGCCGATGGTCTTCGACGCCAAGGACGCGGCGGGCAGGGACATCTATCACACAAACGTTCTGATGTGCATCGCCACCGAGTTTGTGTTGATCGGCCTTGATCTGATCGTCGATCCCGCTCGTCGCGAGATGGTGCGCGAACGCCTGGAAGAGGACGGGCGGGAAGTGATCGATCTGACCCCCGTACAGATCAGCGAATTTGCTGGTAATGCCATCGAATTGCGCGGCCGCGAAGGTCGTGTGCTGGCCCTTTCCTCCCGCGCATTGGCTTCGCTTTCGGGCGAACAGCAGGCCCGGATCGAACGGTTTGCCAAGGTGCTGCCGCTCGACGTCCCGACTATTGAGACCGCCGGTGGATCCGTTCGCTGCATGATCGCAGGAGTGCATCTTTCGCCGCGTCCCGCTGCTGGAAAACCCGCTGCGCCCAAAGGAAATGAACCATGACCGCCCCGAAACCTTCCGAACTGGCCTATGTGCCCTTCGTCAGCGTCGAGAACATGATGAAGCTCGTGCATCATATCGGTGTCGAGCCGATGCTGCGCGGCCTGGCCGACTATATCGAGGATGACTTCCGCCGTTGGGAGCTTTTCGACAAGACACCGCGCATAGCCTCCCATTCCAAGGAGGGCGTGATCGAGCTGATGCCAACTTCGGACGGTGAGGTCTATGGCTTCAAGTATGTCAACGGCCATCCGAAGAACACGCGTGAGGGCCTGCAGACGGTTACCGCCTTCGGACTGCTGGCGCGGGTCGATACCGGGTATCCGGTGATGCTGAGCGAGATGACTGTGTTGACGGCGATGCGGACCGCGGCGACCTCTGCCATGGTCGCAAAACACCTCGCGCCGAAATCGGCCAAGGTGATGGCGATGATCGGCAATGGTGCGCAGTCGGAGTTTCAGGCTCTGGCGATGAAGGCGATCTGCGGCATCGAGACGCTTCGAATGTATGATACCGACGCCGCCGCGACCGAAAAGGCGATGCGCAATCTGGAGGGGCTCGGATTGGAACTGATCGCCTGCGATACGCCCGAGGAGGCAATCGAAAGCGCCGCGATCATCACGACCTGCACGGCCGACAAGCAATATGCCACGATCCTGACCGACAACATGGTCGGTTCGGGCGTGCATATAAACGCGATTGGCGGTGATTGCCCGGGCAAGACGGAATTGCACAAGGACATCCTGACGCGTTCGACCGTCTTCGTGGAATATCCGCCGCAGACCCGGGTCGAGGGCGAAATCCAGCAGATGCCCGAAGACTTTCCGGTCACCGAGATTTGGCAGGTGATCAATGGCGTCCGGCCTGGGCGGGTGAACGACCGCCAGATCACGCTGTTTGACGGCGTGGGATTCGCGATCGAGGATTTTTCGGCCTTGCGCTATGTGCGCGACCGGCTGGATGTCACCGGATTCTATCAGGATCTCGATATGGTCGCGGATCCCGACGACCCGCGGGATCTCTTCGGTATGCTGTTGCGGGCCAAGCTATAGGAAGGATCTTCCCGAACGCTGAGCACGCCGTCTCGTGCCTGTCACTCCTTGATCAGCGCTGAAGCGGGAGACGCGGAGTCTTCGGCTTCAACCTCCGCTAGCTCAGAGCGGCACGATTGATTGCGGCGGTGCCCATCAGCATGTCAGACAGGCCTTGGCGCCGCTCCGAGATCAGCATCAGGATCACGGAGATCACTTGCGGCAACACCATCGACATCGAGACCGTGAACAGGAGCGTATGGACGAAGGCCGTGCCAAGGTCGAAGCGCTCTCCGTGATGAGTTCGAAACTCGATTGCCATCAGCCGCATGCCGGGTGTGGCAGAGCGGCTGGCTAGGGTCAGCGTTCGGTATGCGAAGTTGACGATAAGACATAGAAAACCAAGGAAAAAAAGCGCTGTGAAGGCGGTGAGCGGAATCAGAAGGATCGTGATTACCACGATCAGAATGGTATCGACGATGAAGGCCAGAAACCGTTTCAGCGGAATATCGGCGTAGAACTCTGCCTGGCTTTCGGGATGGGGCAGGCCGGATATCTGGGCATCAGCGGGGATCATGGCCACGGGTCTTTCCTTGCAAGGGTCATCGGCGGCCCGGACCATCCGGTCAGGGGCCGCCTCATTGGCGTCAGATCAAGCGGCGGTATCGCCATCTTCATCGCTGTCGGGGCCGGTATTCCTGGCCTTGCGGGCACGCTCTTCCATGAACTCGTCAAACTCAGCCTTGTCCTTGGATTCCCGCAAACGCTGCAAGAAGGCCTCGAAGTTTTCCTGTTCCTCTTCCAGCCGACGCAGCGTGTCTGCCTTGTAGCTGTCGAAGGCCGAGTTGCCGGAGGATTTGAAGGCCGCGCGGGCGGCGCTGCCGTGGCGGGACATTTGATTGCGGCGGGCGCAGCTTCCGTTGAACATGCGTTTGCTCCAGATCAGATAGGCCAGAAGGGCAAGGCCTGCGGGCCAGAAGAAGATGAAGGCCAGGACTGTGGCAGCGATCCACGCGCCCTTGCCGCGGGCGTCAAGCCAGCTTTCGGCCTGGCCGGGCCATGTAGCGACAGAACTCATTCAGGTGCTCCCTCGTTCGGGTTTCGGGTCGATGTGAACGTCTTTCACATTACATAGATTGGCTGAGCAACCTTCCGGTTCAAGGTTTTATGTGAACATTTTTTACATTAATCCACTTCAGCAAGTAAAATCAACGAGTTGCGCACGAGAAATCTGCAGAATGATCGATGGATCCACGGAAAAAATATGCCGCGGCGTGCCTGCGGCGGCCCAGATCAGCGGGAACTTCAGTAGCTTGGGATCCAGAAAGGCGCGGATGCTGGTCGTATGGCCAATCGGCGCGACGCCACCGATGGCAAATCCGGTCTGGCCACGGATCAGCGCGGCATCCGCCTTGCCGAGCGGCTCTCCGGCCAGCGCCGAGGCTTTGGCCGCGTCCACCTGATTGCCGCCCGCCGTCATGAACAGGATCGCGGTGCCGCTGACCTCGCCGCGGAAGATGATCGACTTCAGGATCTGATCCAGCGCGCAGCCCGCCGCATCCGCCGCCTGTTGGGCGGTTCGGGTTTCCTCCGGCATCTCGGCTATCTCGGCGGAGATGCCGGCCGCCTCAAGTGCAGAGACGACACGTTTCAGGCTCTTGCTCATCGGACCTCCGGCAATCCGCGGACTATTCCTGAGGAGCGCAAGCTGCACAAGCCCGTTGACCCTGTCGGGCCCGCAATCCAATCTCCGGCCATGAGTTTCGCTGCCCGTATCACCCGAAGCCCGCGCGCCTTCGATACCGATCGCGGGGCAGAGGCGCGTGCGCTTTTGCCGGATGTGGCGCCTGAATTGGCCGAGTTGCTGGAAGGGGCAGGCGGGTCGAGCCCCTACCTTTTGTCGCTGATGACCCGCGATTCGGACTGGCTTGCCGAGACCTTGGCGAGAAAGCCCGAGGACGCATTCGAGGCCGTTCTGGCGGCCACCCGCGCCCTGGACGGTCCCGATTTGGCAGATGGTCTGCGCTTGGCCAAGCGGCGGGTGGCACTGCTGACAGGGCTCTGCGATCTGGCGGGAGTCTGGTCGCTGGAAGAGGTGACCGGGGCGCTGTCGGACTTTGCCGATCTGGCGGTGGATTGTGCCATTACCGCGATGGTCGGGGCGGAGATAAGACGCGGCAAGCTGCCCGGCGTGGGCGAGGACGCCATCGGGACCTCCGCGGGGCTAAGCGTGCTTGCGATGGGCAAGGGTGGCGCGGGGGAGTTGAACTATTCCTCCGACATCGACCTGATCTGCCTTTTCGACGAGGCCCGGTTCGCGCCCGAGGATTATGCCGAGGCACGCTCTGCCTTCATCCGCGCGACGCGCAAGATGGCGGCGATGCTGTCGGACCCGACGGGCGAGGGTTATGTGTTCCGCACCGACCTGCGGCTACGCCCTGACCCTTCGGTGACGCCGGTCTGCCTGTCTATGGATGCTGCCGAGAATTATTATGAAAGCGTCGGCCGCACCTGGGAGCGTGCCGCCTACATCAAGGCGCGGGCCTGCGCCGGGGATATCGCGGCGGGGGAAGCGTTCCTGCAACGGCTGACGCCCTTTGTCTGGCGCAAGCACCTGGATTTTGCCGCGATCCAGGACGCGCATGACATGCGGCTGCGGATCCGCGAACACAAGGGTCTGCACGGGCCGATTACGCTCGAAGGCCACAACATGAAACTCGGTGCAGGCGGTATACGCGAGATCGAGTTCTTCACTCAGACCCGCCAGATCATTGCCGGGGGCCGCGATCCCGATCTTAGGGTGCGGGGCACGGTCGAAGGGTTGGCGCGACTTGCCGAGAAAGGCTGGGTGCCCGAAGCGGCGGCGGTCGAACTGACAGAAGATTACCGCGCGCACCGCGAGATCGAACACAGATTGCAGATGGTGAATGACGCGCAAACCCATGACCTTCCAAAGACACACGAGGGATTCGAGCGGATCGCAGCGCTTTGCGGCCGCGACATAAAGGACTTGCGCCAAGATCTTCTGCGCCGATTGAGCCGTGTCGAAGAACTGACCGAGGGCTTTTTCAAGCCGCGCGGGGGAGGTGACACACCGCAGGTTCTGTCAAAGCGCTCGCAAGAGACGGTCAACGGCTGGCGCAGCTATCCCGCGCTACGTTCGGAACGCGCCGTCGAAATCTTCGAGCGACTGAAGCCCGACCTGCTGGCGCGGTTGCAAAAAGCCGCCAATCCGGACGAGGCGATCGCGCAGTTCGACAGGTTTCTGGCGGGTCTTCCGGCAGGCGTGCAGGTCTTTTCCTTGTTTAACGCCAACCCTCAACTTGTCGATCTCATAGTCGATATCGCCGCAACTGCGCCTGGGTTGGCGCTGTATCTCGGCCACAACGCACAAGTGTTCGATGCCGTAATCGGTGGCGGCTTTTTTACTCCTTGGCCAGGTACGAAGGCGCTGACAGAGGAATTGGCAAGGCGGCTCGAAAACCTTGGCGACTATGAGGCCAAGCTGGATGATGCGCGGCGTTGGATGAAGGAGTGGCATTTTCGGATAGGCGTGCACCATCTGCGCGATCTGATCAGTGCCGACGAGTCCGGGCTGGAATATGCGGGGCTCGCCGACGCGGTTCTAAGCGCGCTCTGGCCGGTCATTGTCGCGGAATTCGGCCGCAAGCACGGGCCGCCACCCGGCAAGGGAGCCGTGGTGATTGGTATGGGCTCGCTGGGGTCGGAACGGCTGACCGCCGCCTCCGATCTGGACCTGATCATGATCTATGATTCTGACGGCGTCGAGGCCTCCGACGGCCGGCGACCGCTGCCCAGCCGCACCTACTACGCGCGACTGACGCAAGCCTTGGTTACTGCCGTGACCGCTCCGATGGCCGAGGGGCGGCTATACGAGATCGACATGCGGTTGCGGCCTTCCGGAAGGCAGGGTCCGGTGGCGACGTCGCTGGACGCGTTCCGCAGCTATCAGCAGACCGAGGCCTGGACTTGGGAACATCTGGCCTTGACCCGCGCGCGTGCGGTTGTGGGCGATCCCGCGCTCGCCGAGGCGGTTGAGGCGTTTCGCAGAGACTTGCTGGTCGGTCCATCCGACCCGGTGAAGGTGCTGGCCGATGTGGCCGAAATGCGTGAGCGGATCGCCAGCGCCAAGCCTGTGCGGGGCGACTGGGAGGCAAAGTTGGGCGCCGGCCGTATGCAGGATATCGAACTGTTGGCTCAGTCGGCGGCGCTGATCGCGGGTGACCCGGAACGCCAGATCCCCTCGCAGCTGGCGGCCGGCAAGCGCATTGGCTGGCTGACCGCGCAGGACATCGCGCGGCTTTCCGACAGCTATGACCTGATGTGGAGCCTGCAATCTGCCGCCCGGCTTCTGACCGGTGACGTTCTTGATCTCGACTTGGCCGGGGAGGGCGGCACCAATTTCGTGCTGCGAGAGACAGCGGCCAAGGATGTCGCGGCTCTTGCCGATCAACTGCAATGCCTCTCAGGGTTGGCGGGTGAGGTGATCGACAAGGCCCTTGGCAGAATGCCGATCCGGTCGTAAATCTTGGCAGCGCGAACCGGAGGGCAAAATGACGCTGGACGAAATCGACAAGACCGGTCTGATCCGTGAATGCTACAAGATCGACGGGATTCACGCCTCTGAATGTCGTTCGGTTTTCCTCGATTGGGCGATCAAACTTCCTGCCGGTGTCGAGACTAAAAATGCAATTCACTACATGCTGAAAGAATATGGCGAGGATGATCCGGAACATCCGATGACCGCTGTTCTGCGTGACGGGCTGGGCGATGCTGCGGCAAATGGCCGCCGTGGCGGTCGTAAAGCGCGCATTGGTCTGCCCGGCTAACCCCTCGCGGCGGCTTCCAGGGCCGCGATATCCAGCTTGACCATGCCCATCATCGCTTGAATCACCCGTGCCGCCTTCGCCGGATCATCCGACGATGCCAGCTCAATCAGCGTGCGCGGCACGACTTGCCATGTCACGCCGAACCTGTCGGTCAACCAGCCACATTGCAGCTCTTTGCCACGCTCGCCGAGCGCCGACCAGTAGTGGTCTATCTCTGACTGGGTATCGCAATGGATCTCGATGGAAGCCGCCTCGGTGAGTTTGTAGGTCGGCCCGCCATTCAGTGCGGTGAATTTCTGCCCCATGAGTTCGAAGGCGATGAACAGTACCGAGTCCAAGGGCTTCCCATGTTCGTCGCGATGATGATTGACCCTGACAATCTTGGTATCGGGAAACAGGGAGCAATAGAAATCGACTGAGTCCACGGCATTGTCGTTGAACCAGAGGCAGGTCGAGATGGAGAGCGGCCTTGGCATCGAAGGCGTCCTTTGGATCGGGTCAAGTCACTGCCGCCCATGTTAGGACAGTTGGGGCCGCTCCGCCAATAGGTGCGTCAGCGCGTCAGGGCCGCCGCTTCCCGCGCCAGGGCTGTGATCCCATCCCAGTCTCCGGCCTTGATCAATCCAGCGGGGGCGACCCAAGAGCCGCCGACGCAGAGCGTGTTGGGCAGGCCGAGATAGTCGGGCGCATTCTTCAGCGACACGCCGCCGGTCGGGCAAAACCGTATCTGAGGCAGCGGAGAGCCGATGGATTTCAACGCCGGAACGCCCCCCGACGCCTCCGCGGGAAAGAATTTCTGTACGGTATAGCCGCGCTCGAGCAGGCGCATTGCCTCTGTCGCGGTGGCCGCTCCCGGCAAGAGGGGCAGCTCGGCCTTCTCGCAGGCTTCGAGAAGCCGGTCCGTCGCCCCCGGAGACACGCCGAACAGCGCCCCCGCTTTCTTCGCGGCCCGGACATCTTCGGGCGTGAGAAGCGTGCCCGCACCGACGACACCGCCGGGAACCGACGCCATCTCCTCGATCGCTTCAAGCGCCACCGGCGTGCGCAATGTCACTTCCAATGCCGGCAATCCGCCAGCCACTAGGGCCTCCGCGAGCGGGCGCGCCGTTGCAAGGTCGTCGATGACCAGAACCGGAATCACCGGGGCGAGGCGGCAAACCTCCAAGGCCTGTTCACTGGCTTGAGCTGGGGTCATGATGTCGTCCTGTTCTTGTGGTCAAGGCAGGCGGCTACTCGAAACACCGCCTGCTGGATTATCCCTGCCGGCCATCGAGCGACAGGGTCTGATCTAGAGAATGACAGCCGCACCATCGGTGGCAAGGCCAACGTTCTTTCGGAAGACGTCGAAGATCTCGCGCCCGATACCGGAATGGCTGGAAGATAGATCTATCATCACGGCCTCGCGCTGCTCGAAATCCGCTTCCAACACGTCGATTGTGCCGGCCGTTGCATCGACGCGGATGATATCCCGGTCGCGGACCCTGGCCAGCGGCCCGCCAAGCGCCGCCTCGGGGCTGACATGGATTGCCGATGGCACCTTGCCCGATGCGCCGGACATGCGGCCGTCGGTGACCAGAGCGACCTTCAGGCCACGGTCCTGGAGCACGGCAAGGACAGGGGTCAAGGAATGGAGCTCCGGCATTCCAATGGCGCTCGGCCCCTGGAAACGGACGACAACAACGGTATCCTCAGTGAACTCGTTGGCCTTGAAGGCGGTCCGGACGTCCTTCTGATCCGTAAAGACCCGGGCCTTGGCCTGCACCACGTGGCGTTCCGGCGCGACCGCCGAGACCTTCATCACACCGCGCCCCAGATTGCCCTGCAACTGCCTCAGACCGCCGGTCTTCTGAAACGGATGGCTGGCCGGACGCACGATCTTGTCGTTCAATGTCTTGCCTGTGCCGTCTTCCCAGGTCAGTTCACCATCGCGGAGCTTGGGCTCCTGCGCGTAGCGGGCGAGGCCCTGTCCGGCGACGGTGCGGGTGTCGGCATGCAGCAACCCGGCCTCGAGCAACTCTCCAATCAGGTAACCTAGGCCGCCTGCGGCGTGGAAATGGTTCACATCGGCAAGGCCGTTGGGATAGACCTTGGCCATCAGTGGGACGATGTCGGAGATGTCCGAGAAATCCTGCAGGTCGAGGATCACGCCCGAGGCGCGGGCCATCGCAGGCATGTGCAGAACAAGATTGGTCGAGCCGCCGGTCGCCATCAGGCCAACCAGACCGTTGACATAGGTCTTTTCGTCGAGGATCGCGCCGGCCGGAGTGAAATCGTTGCCAAGCGCCGTGATCTCCAGCGCCCGCTTCGCGCCAGCGACCGTAAGGGCATCGCGCAAAGGCGTGTAGGGATTAACGAAAGACGCGCCGGGCAGGTGCAGGCCCATGAACTCCATCAGCATCTGATTGGTGTTGGCAGTGCCATAGAAGGTACAGGTGCCGGGGCCGTGATAAGCGGCCATCTCGGCCTGCATCAACTCTTCCCGGCCGCATTCGCCGGTCGCGAATTTCTGTCTGACCTTGGCCTTTTCGTCGTTGGTGATGCCGCTGGTCATCGGACCACCGGGCAGGAACACGCTGGGGATATGGCCGAAGGTCGCGGCAGCCATGACAAGGCCGGGCACGATCTTGTCGCAGATGCCCAGGAACACCGCGGCGTCGAACGTGTTGTGCGACAGACCGACACCTGCAGCCAGCGCGATCACGTCGCGCGAGAAAAGGCTGAGCTCCATACCAGCCTCGCCTTGCGTCACGCCGTCACACATCGCCGGGACGCCTCCGGCCACTTGTGCAGTTGCTCCGACAGCGCGAGCCGCATCGCGAATAATTTGAGGGTAGCTCTCGTAGGGCTTATGCGCCGATAGCATGTCGTTATAGGCAGTGATTATGCCCAGGTTGGGGCTGCGCGCCGCCCGCAGCGCGTCCTTGTCGTCGCCCATCGCGGCATAGGCATGCGCCTGATTGGAGCATGACAGGTGCGCCCGGCGTGGCCCGTTGTCAGCGGCCCGGTTCATCCTGTCCAGATAGATCTGACGACTGTCGCGACTGCGTTCAATGATGCGTTCGGTTACCTGTTCCAGCTTTGAATGGAGGGTCATCGGTCTCTGCCTTTTCGTGATTCAGTTTGCCTTTAGCATAGGTGGTTAGCGCTAACAATTCCAGATCGGCCGACATCGAGCATTTCGTGCCGTGCATGGCGGCAATGCAGTAATGACTGTCGTAATACCGTTAGCGATCCCATAGATGACGGATTGACGATAGCAATCGTACAAACAAAGGACGAATTCGATGGAACACCATACCCCAACACCGGCGTATGACCATATCTCAGTCAGCAACCGGGCACGCGAAATGCGGGCCGTAGAGATGGCCCGCCTGACGCGCGCAATCGCTGCCAGGGTCTCGCGGCTCTGGGCCGATCTGACACATAGCGGCAGCCATCAGCCCGCCTGATCCGATGCCGAACAGGCTCAGTTTCTAGGAGAATCCCGCTGACCGGCGGGATTTTCTTTATTTTGACACTTTCTTCCCTAAAAGGCTGTGGAAATTGTAATCAATCAGGCGCAGTTTCGGAGGCCGTTGTGACAAGAGCGAAGAGTGTCGCGGCATCATTGATGATGGTAATGCAGGCGGCCTGTGTTGACCTTCCGATGTTTGGTGGCGTGACGAAGCCTTCGGTCGACGTGACACAACTGCCAGCTATGCGGGTTGTCTCTTTCGACCTCTCAGTACCGGAAACCCTGACTGTATCCGAGGATAACAGACTTGATCCCTCCGAGGACATCGTCTGGCGCGGCGATCCTTTTGGCCCGCGACACGAGCAGGTTAAGGCAGTCATGGAAACCGGTATCGCGGCTGGGATCAAGGATCTCGATGGTGACCTGCCTGTAAAGCTTGATATCATTGTCCAGCGCTTTCATTCGCAAACGCAGAAGGTCCGTTATTCCTACGGCGGCAAATACGAGATCGAGTATGACCTGACGGTGGAGAACGCGAATAGCGGTGAAGTGGTCGTGCCCACCTACCGGGTCTTCGCCGAGATCGATGCGCCCGGAGGCGTTGAGGCCTTGGCGGCCGATCAGGCGGGGCGCACCGAGAAGATGGACAATCTCAACCTGATTGCCGGTTCGATCCACCTGCAGCTGACCGGCAGGGAACTGGCCGCGGATCCCTTCTTGCCGGACTGACCCGCGCCCTTCCACCCAGCTTTGAAACTGGATAGAGGAGGGCCATGGTCCGCCCAACTCTTCCGACCGTCAGGCTTAATGCCAAGGCCAATGCCCGTGCGATCCGGCACGGCTTCCCCTGGGCCTATGACAACGAGGTCGTGACAGACCGCCGTACCAGATCGCTGGCACCGGGAAGCGTTGCCGTGCTCGAGGATGCCGACCGGCAGGCCCTGGGCCTTGTCGCTGTCAATCCGGCAAGCCGTATCTTTTGCCGGTTGCTCGATCGAGACGTGACACAGGTCATCGACGAGGCATGGTTCGCGGCGAGGCTGGGCAGGGCGCAAGCGCATCGCCAAAAGCTCTACGAGACGCCCTTCTATCGCCTCGTGCACGCCGAGGCCGACGGCTTGCCCGGCGTAGTTATCGACCGTTTTGATGATGTTGTCGTGGTGCAGCCGAATGCGGCGTGGGCAGAGGCGCATCTGGCAGATCTCGTCTCGGCCGTGAAGCAGATCAGCGGCGTCACCACGATCATCAAGAACGGCACCGGCAGGGCGCGAAGCCTCGAGGGACTGGCGGAAGAAACGGAAGTTCTGTCAGGCAAGGCTGACGCGCCGGTGGCGGTCCCGATGAATGGTGCGATCTATATGGCCGATCTGCTCGGCGGTCAGAAAACCGGTTTGTTTTACGATCAGCGTCCGAACCATGCATTTGCCCAGGGCCTGGCGGCTGGTGCGAAAGTTCTTGACGTCTTTTCCCATGTCGGAGGGTTTTCTCTGGCCGCCCTCGCGGCGGGCGCCGCATCGGCCCTGGCGATTGACAGTTCGGAGCCGGCGCTGACGCTGGCCAGCCGGGGCGCAAGCGAAATGGGCGCGTCCGAGCGGTTCACCACACGCAAGGGGGATGCATTCGCGGTGCTCGAAGCCTTGGCAGACGGGGCCGAGCGCTTTGACCTTGTCATTTGCGACCCGCCGGCTTTTGCACCCAGCAAGAAGGCGCTCGAGGCCGGTCTGCGCGCCTACGAGCGTATTGCGCGGGCGGCGGCCTTGCTGGTTCGCCCGGGTGGCTATCTGGCTCTCTGTTCCTGTTCCCACGCGGCCGATCTTGCGAGGTTCCGCACGACCTCGGCACGCGGTATAGGCCGGGCAGGGCGAGTTGCGCAGCTGATCCATACGGGCTTTGCCGGCCCCGATCATCCGCAACTGCCGCAGCTTGCCGAAAGCGGATATCTCAAATCGCTGTTCTACCGGCTGGTCGATTGAGGATTCTGATAGACGCCTGCGTCCTCTACCCGACGGTCATGCGCGAGATCGTTCTGGGCGTAGGAGCGAAAGGTCTGTTCACACCTTTCTGGTCGGCGCGGATCCTCGAAGAATGGGCGCGGGCAGCGGAGAAATTGAGCGACGCTGACGGGGTGTTTGCCCGGGGCGAGATCGCAGTCCTGCGCGCGAACTGGCCCGACGCAGAGGTCGAGGCCGATCCCGGCCTGCAGTCAAGCCTCTACCTGCCCGACCCGGATGACACACATGTGCTGGCCGCCGCCGTTACCGCCGATGCCGATGCGATCCTGACGCTGAACCTGCGGGATTTTCCGGCCCGGATCCTGTCTGAACATGGTCTGTTGGCGGTTCATCCCGATGCCTTCCTGCATCGCCTGTTGGTTCAGTCGCCGGAAGCCGTTACTGAGGCCGTTGAACAGGTTCACCAAACCGCCGAGCGGCTATCTGGCCAGCCGCAAGAGATACGCGCGCTGTTGAAGAAGGCAAGGTTGCCGCGCCTCGGCAAGGCGCTTGGCTAGCGACTCAACCCTGCCGCCATTTGATTTCGTTGGCCTCGATCGCCTTAATGCGCTCGGCAGTTTTCGGATGGCTCATCAGCCAGGCGGGGACCGGGCCTGTATGGTTCATGGTCAGCCCTTCGAGCTTCTCGAAGAGTGTCTTTTGCGGCCCGGTGCCGATCCCGGACTTGACCAACAGCGCCGAAGCATAGGCGTCGGCCTCGTACTCATCCTGCCGCGACAGCCGCGCCGCCAGCATCGAGGTCAGGATGTTCGCGATCCAGACGCCGATGCCCGGAATGAAGCGCGATAGCACCATCGCGAGGGCCGTTCGCAGCGCATTCTGGCCAGAAAAGTCGATCATCCGCCGCCGCGAATGGCCGAGCGCCACATGCCCGAGTTCATGGGCGATCACACTGGCCATCTCCTCGGCGCTGACCTCGCCTGAGCGGTATTTGGTGTAAAAACCACGGGTGATGAAAATGCGCCCATCTGGGGCCGCAAGTCCGTTAACCGGTGCGATCTCGTAGATATTGACCGGGATGCGCTTGATATTGAGCGCTTCGGCCATCCGGTCGGTCAAGCGTTTAAGCACCGGATCTGCCAATTCGGTCGATTTCGCGTCAAGTTCCTTGCCCGTCCGCCAGACCGAAAACCGGTACATCAGCAGGGCGTAGATGATCGCGAGCAGGATCGGCGTGAACTTCAACATGGACTTGATATGGGGCAGGGTGGGGCTTTGGGCAATGCCCCTCAGCGCTGGTCGGCCTTCATCAGCCAGATGCCGGCGACGAAGGTCACCGCGAGCGCGGCCAGAAAACCCGAGAGGTTGCCGAGGATATCGGCGACCGCCCCGATCTGGCTGGAAAACGCGTAGCCTATGCCGACATAGAGGCCGACCCAGACCGCCTCGCCCGAGGCGCCGTAGAAAGTGAAGCGGGTCCAGCCCAGTCCCGCGCCGCCGGCGACGAAATTCACGTATGGCCCCAGTGGGCTCACCAGCCAGCGCGAGAAGAACACCCCCGCGCCGCCCCAGCGCCGCACGAAGTCCAGCGCGCGCTCGACCATCTCGCGGCGACTGCCATGCCTGGCGAGGCGCTCGACCGCCGCCGATCCGCCCCGGCGACCGATGGCATAGCCAAGCTGGTCGCCGCCAACGGCACCCACCCAGGCCGCGGCCACGGCCTGACCCAGCGCCAGATCGCCCCCGGCGGCGAAGCCTCCGCCCGCCAGCATCACCAGAGACGACGGCACCGGCAATGCGAGGCAACTGAGAAGCGTGGCGGTAAAGATCACCCAGACGCCGTAGCCGGGGATAAGCGCCAGCAGCCAGTCGGTCACGGGTTCGTAACCCGGAATTCGGCGGCGGCGGCGCGGACGCGGCTCCCGAGCTCGTCCAGCGTCCAGCCGCGCCGGGCGGCGATCTTTGCAGCGGTGGTCCGGTTGGGCACATCATGCGGCAGTTGCCACGCCCGGCGCACTTCTTCGACCGGCAAATGATAAGAGTAAGCGACATATTGCGCCGTCATCCACGGCTCGATGGTCTGATCGCGGTGGGCGGGGTCGGACCAGTAGATGGTGAAAGTCGCCGTGCGCACGGCGAAGAAGACGGTAATGACCAGCCCCAGCACGAAGGCCACGAAGGCCACCGGGCTGCGGCGCCAGAGGCGACCGATCACCGGCCGAGCACTTTCATGCCGCGCTCGATTCCTTTCAGTGTCATCGGTACCATCCGGTCGGCCCCGAAGATTTGCTGGATCATTCCCACTGACTGGGTATGCGGCCAGTAGTGCTCGGCCATCGGATTGAACCACAGATGGTTCGGCCAGTGTTCGGTCGCGCGGCTCAGCCAGACCTGTCCAGCCTCGGCATTCCAGTGCTCGTTGGCGCCACCCGGAAAGGCGATCTCGTAAGGTGACATGCTGGCATCGCCGACGAAGATGCATTTGTAGTCGGCCCCGTAGGTCCGCAGCACCTCCCAGGTCGGGATCTGCTCTGTCCAGCGGCGGCGGTTGTCGCGCCAGACGCCTTCGTAAAGGCAGTTGTGGAAATAGAAATATTCCAGGTGCTTGAACTCGCTGCGCGCCGCACTGAACAGCTCCTCGACCAGCTTGACATAGGGGTCCATCGAGCCGCCGACATCGAGAAACAGCAGCACCTTGACCGCGTTGTGCCGCTCTGGCCGTGTCTTAACGTCGAGATAGCCATGCTCGGCCGTTGCCCGTATCGTGCCGGGCAGATCGAGTTCCTCTTCCGCGCCGTCGCGCGCCCATTTCCGGAGCCGCTTCAGCGCTACCTTGATATTGCGGGTTCCCAGTTCTGCCGTATCGTCGAGATTGCGGAATTCTCGCTTGTCCCAGACCTTGACCGCACGTTGGTGCCGGGATTTGTCCTGCCCGATCCGCACGCCCTCTGGGTTGTAGCCATAGGCGCCGAAGGGCGAAGTGCCCGCCGTGCCGATCCATTTCGAGCCACCCTGATGCCGGCCTTCCTGTTCCTTCAGCCGCTCGCGCAAGGTCTCCATCAGCTTGTCAAAGCCGCCAAGCGCCTTGATCTCGGCCCTTTCCTCGGCGCTCAGATGCTTCTCGGCCATCTTCGTCAGCCAATCCCCGGGCAAATCGACGGCCTCCAGCACCTGATCAAGCGTGATATGCTCCAGTCCCTTGAAACTCGCCGCAAAGGCGCGGTCGAACTTGTCGAGATTGCGCTCATCCTTCACCATCGCGGTGCGGGCAAGATAGTAGAAGCCCTCGACATCGTAGGTGACCAGACCCGTGCTGACCCCTTCCAGGAACCCGAGATATTCGCGCAGCGAAACCGGGATACCTGACTTGCGAAGATGCTCGAAGAAAGGCAGGAACATCGGTCAGATCATCCGGTCGATGCCGATGGTCAGGAACAGGCCGATTATCGAACCGACGATCGCATAGACCCCGGCATATTGCCAGACGTCCAGTCGGTTGCCGCCCCGGCGCAGGGCCTGCAACAGTCCCAGAGCCGCGCCTGCGACAAGACCTGCAAGGACAATCATGTTGGCCGGTATCCTCGTCCTGACGGCGAAAGCGCCGCAATCTCTGCCAGACGGCGACGAACCTCCTGATCCGAACCGAAGCCATAGCGCGCCCAGCCGAGGCTGTCGAGCCGGGTGATCCGGGCCTCTTCAGTCTTGCCCTGCGCGTCCAGGGCCTCGGCCTTGATCATCAGTAGCGTCGCCAGAAGCCCGGCATTCTCGGCAGCCATCGCTGCAGGGAAGTGCGCGTTCACAAGATCAATCGCGGCTTGCAGCTGTCCTGCCGACAGCGAAAAGGCGGCCATCTGAACGCCGACATGAGCGGCATGAATGCGGGTGTCGGCCCGGGTGCCGTAGATCTCGCCGGCGCGCAGAAAGGCGGTCAGGGCCAGGGGGCCGTCCACCCCGAGCGCCGAGCGGCCGAGAATGAACAGGCTGAACCCCATCCGATTATCGACCCAGCCCTCGGCCTGGGCGATCGCCACAGCCTGCCGCGCGGCCGAAAGGCGCTGGGCCTCGCCGGTTTGCGGTGCGAGGGCCGTGTTGACCGCCGCCTTCCAGGCCGGCGGACTGCGCCCGCCACCATCGCTGACGCCGGACCGCCCGGCGGGATTGATCCGGTCGAGGATGACCGGCAGCCGCGCCGCGACGGCCTCGGGCGGCATGCCGCTTTGCAGTTCCGGCGCATAGAAGGCGCGCAGGACGATCATGTCGAACGGCGTCAGAACGGCGTTGAAATTGTCGTCATTGAAGACCGAATCCGTCAGCCGGTAGAGGTCGTTCACCGGCCCGAGCGCTTGGGCAAGCTCTTCGTGCAGGCAGTCGCGCACTTCCTGCGGGCTGACATCCCCGGGCAGGAAGACGGCCATCTTGTCGCGCGTTTGCAGCGTGGTCCAGTCGCCGAGCGGCTTGCGGCGGGTTCTCAGGAACTCCGACCAGCCCGACACTCTTGGCGCGACGAAGCAGGCCGCCTGCGGCACGGCGCGTTGAAGAGTGCGGCGGCTGACCACCTCGACCGTGATCCCTGCCTCTTGGCTGGATGACACAAGAGAGATCGGGATCCCGGCCTCGCTGCGCAGCCGCGCCAGAAGCCGCCGCAGGTCGGTCACGAGGCTGGGTGGTGCCGCGCCGATCACCCGCACGGTCACCGGTTCTTCGAAACGAGATAGGACCGGCAATTGCCGGCCGCTTTCCAGTTCGAACGCCAGCGCCATGAAATCGCGGGCTATGGAGTGGTTGGAGCGGGTCACACCGGCGCGCGGCCTGTTTGCGAATGTCTTCATCGCGGGCAAAGTGATCGCTCCGGGATCGCGCCGGTGGGGCGTGTCCCGTAGCGCGGGCTGGCTGCAGCCAGCCAAGGCTAAAAGAGCCAGGGCAAGAAGAAACCGCCCCAATTCAGGCCCGATCATACTTGATGAAGGGAGACAACTTGCCAATCCGGTCATAAAGCCGGCGGGCAGTGGCGTTGAAATCCTGGGTCAGCCAGTATACCCGCGGGACGCTGCCTGCATCTGCCGCCTTGTAGACCGCCTCGATCAGCGCCCGGCCTACGCCGATGCCGCGCACCGTCGGATCGCAGTAGAGGTCCTGCAGACAGCAGACGCCTTCGGGCCGCCACATATGCTCGTGGAAGATGTAGTGCACCAAACCAACAGGCCGGTCCTGCTCTGTTGCCAGAAAACCGTGACAAGCAGAATCCTCGGCAGAGAGCCGGTCAAAGGCGTGCCGGTTCGTCGCTTCGGGCAGGGTGGATTTGTAGCAATCGAGACATCCGGTCCAAAGCCGTTGCCAGTCGTCGTAGTCGCTGTCACGCATCTCGCGGATGTCGATGTTCATCGTTCGGTTCCAATCCGGCCGGTCAGCGCTGGCTGCGCGCCATGAAGGCCAGCCGCTCAAACAGGTGCACGTCCTGCTCATTCTTCAACAAGGCGCCATGCAGCTTCGGCAAGGCATTCGTACCGTCACGCTTCAGATCCTCGGGGGCCAGATCCTCGGCCAGCAAGAGCTTCAACCAGTCCAGCACTTCGCTGGTCGAGGGTTTCTTCTTCAGCCCCGGCGTATCCCGTACCTCGTAGAACTGAGTCAGGGCCGTGCTCAGCAGCGCCTGCTTGATGCCCGGATGATGGACGGCAACGATATCCTTCATCGTATCGGGATCAGGGAATCGGATATAGTGGAAAAAGCAGCGGCGCAGAAACGCGTCCGGCAGTTCCTTTTCATTGTTCGAAGTGATGATCACGATCGGCCGGTGTTTTGTCTGAACCGTTTCGCCGGTTTCGTAGACATGAAACTCCATCCGGTCGAGCTCCTGAAGCAGGTCGTTCGGAAACTCGATATCCGCCTTGTCAACCTCGTCGATCAACAGCACGACCTTTTCATTGGCCTCGAAGGCCTGCCACAGCTTGCCCTTACGGATGTAGTTGCGCACGTCATGAACCCGCTCGTCGCCAAGCTGGCTGTCGCGCAGCCGGCTGACTGCGTCATATTCATAAAGGCCCTGCTGCGCCTTGGTGGTGGACTTGATGTGCCACTCGATCATCCTGAGTCCCAGGGCAGCCGCGACCTGGCGGGCCAGTTCCGTCTTGCCGGTGCCAGGTTCTCCCTTGACCAGCAGTGGCCGTTCCAGCGTCACCGCGGCATTGACCGCGACCTTCAGGTCATCGGTGGCGACGTAGAATTTAGTTCCGGTGAATTTCATGTTCAATTTCTGCTCATAAGCCAGCTTTGTTCACGCATCCTTACCGGTCACGTAACAATCCATCAAGTCAGGTGCATCAGCTAGTGACAAGCTTGCGGGACTCGGCTAAATGGGCGCCGTTGGAGGTGTCGGATGAGCGAGCAGACACAAAGAGTTACATCTGGCAGAGATAAGGGAAGTGAAATGAAGGCAGAAGTATTCCTGCAAGAGGATTATCGGCCCGCTGAAGACGAACCATTCATGAATCCACGACAGACCGAGTATTTCCGCCGTAAGTTGCTGGCTTGGAAAAACGACCTGCTCGATGACAGCAAGCATACGATCGAAGGCTTGCAAGACGGAACACGCAACATTCCTGATGTCGCCGACCGGGCATCCGAGGAAACCGACCGCGCGCTGGAACTGCGCACCCGCGACCGTCAGCGCAAGCTCGCGGCCAAGATCGATGCCGCCCTGCGCCGGATCGACGAGGGCGAGTACGGCTACTGCGAGGTTACTGGCGAGCCAATTTCGCTGAAACGCCTCGACGCGCGGCCCATCGCTACGATGAGCCTTGAGGCGCAGGAACGTCACGAGCGGCGCGAGAAAGTGCATCGCGACGACTGAGATCGGCCAAGCTTGAAAATGACGCTGGGGCGTTGATACCCCCGTGTTTTGCGTCTCGGGTAGGGTCTTTCAGACCGGACCTGCGTGGACCGGATCTCTCAGCCCACCTCCAGAACGATCTTGCCGGTATAGCTCTTCTCGCCAAACGCCTTCTGCGCTGCTGCGATTTCGCGCAGCGGGTAGGTCTCGGCCACCAAAGGCGCGATCTCCCTTCGCTCGATCCGTCCGACGAGATTGCCGAAGACTTCCGGCTCGAGAACCGTGCAGCCGAAAAAACTGAGATCCTTGAGGTAGAGCGTGCGAACATCAAACTCCACGATCGGGCCGCCAACAGCTCCGGCGACAGCATAACGCCCGCCGGGTCGGAGAAGGTCGAGCAGCGAAGGCCATTTCGGACCTGCGACGAGATCCACCACGACATCGATCTTGCCCGCGCCAATGCCGTCAACGATATCCGCATTGCGGTCAATCGCAAGCGTGGCGCCGAGTTCAAGAAGGCTTTGGGCCTTTGACGCACTGGTTACCGCGATGACATGGGCGCCGCGGGCGCGGGCCAATTGAACGGCCGCCGATCCGACTCCTCCCGATGCCCCGGTGACCAGGACAGTTTCACCCGACCCAACACCGGTTCGGGTCAGCATGTTCTCGGCCGTGGAGTAAGAGCAGGGGAACGACGCCAGTTCGACATCGGTCAGATCGCTGTCAACTCGGTACGCATGGCGCGACGCGATGCGGGTAAATTGCGCAAATCCGCCGTCGCATTCGGAGCCGAAAAACCATGGTTTCACAAGGACTTCTCCGTTGGCTTCCAGAATGCATGGTTCGATCAGCACCCTCTCGTCTAGACGCGCGGGATCGACCCCATCCCCGACCGCCACGATCCTGCCGCAGGCGTCGATACCCTGGATGCGCGGAAAGGAAAGCGGTTCACCGCTCCAGGTCGCGTCACTTGCCTCGGCATTGCCCTTCGAGTACCAGGCTGTGCGGGTGTTTATGTCGGTGTTGTTTACGGCCGCAGCCCCAACCCGGACGATCACGTCGCCCTTGCTCGGCTCGGGAACCGGCAGATCACTGCGCCATTCGAGCATTTCGGGGCCGCCGTGACCAGTAAGGACGACGCCATTCATTACCTTTGGAAGTGCCACGTCCGTCTCCTCGCCAGAATCGCGCCGAATGTCTCTGCGAAGCTTACGACTGTCAACGCGGCTCCGAAGTCGTCGGTCGTCCTGCTGGCACAATCGCGCATTGGCCGCTATCGATCATCCTGAATTTGCCAGACAGCTACCGGACGACAGGGATGCAGACCCAACAAGATCACACCATTCTCGGCGCCGGCATTGCTGGCCTAGCAACCGCCACGGCGCTGGCTCGTCGCGGCGCAAAGGTTCGTATTCTCGAACAATCCCCGGATATTGGTGAGGTCGGCGCCGGCCTGCAGATCAGCCCCAACGGCCTCGCTGTGCTCAATGCGCTCGGCCTCGGTGACCGCCTGCGCGAGGTCGGCATCCGGGCCGAGGCCGTCATACTTCGCGATTACCGGCGCGGCGCGCAGGTTGTCCGGCTCGATCTTGCCCGCCACGCCGCCGATCAGACCTTCCTGCTGCTTCACCGCGCAGATTTGATCGAGGCGCTGGTCGACGCCGCCCGCGAGGCCGGTGTGACGATTGAACTTGGCCGACAGGTCACTTCGGTTGCAGAAGGCGGGGAGGGCGCGCGTTTGACCTTTGCGGATGGCTATACCGAATCCCATCCGATGATCGTTGGCGCCGATGGCCTGCATTCGCGCCTGCGCGCCACGCTCAACGGAGACAGGCCCCCCTCTTTCACAGGACAGGTGGCCTGGCGCGCTCTGGTGCCCGGCTGGCAGTCCGTTGCACCCCAGGTCACTGTTCACATGGCCCCCGGCCGCCATGTCGTGACTTATCCGCTGCGCGGCGGCGCGCTGATCAATACCGTCGCGGTCGAAGAGCGGCACGACTGGGTGATGGAGGGCTGGTCTCTGCCCGGCGATCCGGACGACCTGCGCTTGGCCTTTGAGGGCTTCGCGCCTGAAATCCGAACGCTTCTCGACCGGGTCGAGAGTGTCAGCCTCTGGGGTCTGCACAGGCACCCGGTCGCTGGTCACTGGTATGGCGCGTCGACAGCACTTGTCGGCGATGCCGCGCATCCGACGCTGCCCTTCTTGGCGCAGGGGGCCAATCTGGCGCTGGAAGATGCCTGGGTGCTGGCCGATTGCCTTACAACTCTACCGCAGGTCGACGCGCTGCCGACCTATCAGCAGCGCCGCCGTGCCCGCGCAGTCAGGGTAATCGAGGCGGCTAATGCCAATGCCCGAAACTATCATCTGCGCAATCCGCTGACCCGTAGCGCCGCCCACATGGCTCTGCGCCTCGGCGGCGTGATCGCGCCCGCCCAGATGTTGCGCCGGTTTGACTGGATCTACCGACACGATGTCACGGCCTCTGACTAGTTGCCGATAGAGTTTCCCGCCGCAGGTCGGTTCCCGACAAGAACCGCTATCCGACGGCCTCCAGTGCCGCGACGATCGGCGAGAAATCAACTGCCTTCAGCGACGCCCCACCCACCAGCGCCCCGTCTACATTCGAGACCGCAAATATCTCGGTGGCATTCGACGCCTTCACCGACCCGCCATACAGGATCCTTACCGACTGTGCGACGCCTTCTCCAATCCGCTCCCGCAGCCGCGAACGGATGAAATCATGGACCTCGCCGATCTGGTCCGTGGTCGGAACCTTTCCGGTGCCGATGGCCCAGACCGGCTCATAGGCGACGACGAGGATGTCGCCGGTCACCTGATCCGGGATCGACCCCTCCAACTGGCCGCCGATGATGTCGAGCGTCCTTGATGCCTCGCGCTCTTCGAGCGTCTCACCTACGCAGACTACTACCTTCAGCCCGGCATCCAGCGCCGTTCTGGCCTTGGCCTGCACATCCGCATCGCTCTCGGCATGGTCCTGTCGCCGTTCGGAATGTCCGAGAATCACGTAAGTCGCACCGGCATCGACCAGCATCGCCGCCGATATGTCGCCGGTATGCGCCCCTGCCGCCGCGTGGTGGCAATCCTGTCCTCCGATAGCGATCTGCGCCTCGCGGGCAAGCCAGGCCATCCGCGCCAGCAGCGTCGCCGGGGGACAGATCAGGATCTCAGCTTCCGGCGTTGGGTGCGCCTTGACCAACGCCGAGACCTCGGCCAGTTCCGCACTGGTCCCGTTCATTTTCCAGTTTCCAGCGGCAATTCTGCGGCGGCGTGTCATGGCGGCTCCTCTCAATTGATTATCCAATGCATAGCGGCTCAATTGCTAGAGACCAATGGTTCTGCGAAGCGAGTAGTGATCTTGATTGAAGGGAGCTCTGATAGAGGGATTAGATGACTCTTTTGCCCCAAAGGCAAATGAGTCATTTGCGAACTGCTGCGCGCACCCAGAAAGGCTCTACTCAGCCGCTGCCAGCGCCTTTCGCGCCCAGTCGCAGGCCAGTTCGGGATCGTCGAGTGCCACCTCGGGCAGCGTCCAGTAGCCCATCGTCTTGCCGCCCTCGCCAAACTGCCGCGCACCAGCCGCCGCCAGAGAACGTGCATAACCGTCCTTCGCCTTGAGAAAGATCCAGCCTTCGCTGTCGAGAATCCCAAAGATCTGACCGTCGCGATAGAGGCAGAGCCCGCCCATCATCTTGCGGGTGGTCAGGGGGCCAAGCCCCTCGAATAGCTCCAGTGCGAATTGGATATCGGCGTCAGAAACGCTCATTCATGCTCGGCGAACTTGATTGATTCGCCGCAACCGCAGGCATCGACCACGTTGGGATTGCGGAACTTGAAGCCGCTTTCCAAGAGGCCGGTCTCATAGTCGATCTCGGTGCCGAATAGGAACATCTGCGCCATCGGTGCGATCATCACGCGGGCACCGTCCTGCTCGACGACCTCGTCCAGCGGATCGACTTCGGACACATAGTCCATCGTGTACTCCATCCCCGCGCAGCCGCCCTTCTTGACGCCGATGCGCAAACCCTTGGTGTCGCCCTTCGCAATCAGCCGCGCAATCTGGCTGGCGGCCTTGGGGGTCATGGAAACGGCTTGCTTGCCCGGAATGCCGAACATGGATCAAATCCTTTGCGGTGACTTGCCCCCAATCTAGGGCCGCGCGGGTGCAATCTCAAGCACCGGCAGCGCATCGCGCAGCGCCAGTGTCGCCAAAGTGACCGTGATCGCCCAGCCGAACGAGGCCAGAGTGCCGATGATCACATATTCGCTGGCCGCCCGGTTCTCGTTCACCGTGCCGAAGCGCAGGATCGACTTGGCGGCGATCAGGAACCCGATGCCGGCGGCCTGACCGGCCAGGATCAGCACGAAGATCAGCCCGCGCTCCAGAACGCCGATCATCGTTCCGCCTTTCGGCAATCCGTCCTCATTGGCACCGGGCGCCACCTGCACCGCCATCAGCCGCGCGATAGCAAAGGCTCCGGCGCGGGTGGCCAGCAGAAAACCGGCCGCGAGCACCAACATATGGAGGAGTGCCGCGGGTGCCGCAGCCCAAAGGCCCGAGGTCCAGAGGTCTGGCGCCCAGAATGCCACCGCCGCTATGCTCGCCAGATGCGCCGCCTGATCCGCCAGATGCGTGGCGAGCGAATCCCGCACCCCCCAGGTCTTGACGGCGTCGATCACCAGATGCGCCGCGCCCAGCGCCAGCACCGCGGGCGCATCGACCCGGCCGATGGCCGCCATCGACAGGGCCAGCACAACGGCGGCGTGCGCAAGCAGGATGCCGGGATCGCGTTTGCGGGCGACCATCCAGCCGGGCTGGAACACATAGTCAGCCATCACGTGCGCGAAGATGAGGGCGGCGAAGGTTTCAATCATTTCGGGAATCTTTTTCCAGTTTTGACAGAGCCAGATCGAGAAAATCATATCCCGCCCCGATCAAGGACTTTGTGACGGCCTGACGAGACTTTCCAAGCTGTTTGGCGATGCTGGTATATGTGCCATCGAATTGCGGGTCCAAGGTATGAAGGATCGTTTCGGATTGTGCCGGCGTCCAGCCTTGTGACAGGTGGTCTGCAAGGATCGTGGCGGCATCGACTGCCCCAAGGCTTTCGTGAATAATCCTGACAGGCAGGTTCGTAGCTTTGAGATCGTCGAGTGCGCGCCCAGACTTTATGAAAACTTGTTCCGAACGGCTGTTGAGATTCGGCGCTATATCTTTCGGGGCATCGCCTAGGGCTATCGCGATATAGCTGTCGAATTCCTCTCCTTCAGCGCGCAGCGACGCTCGAAAGGCCAATGCCGATCGCAGGGCGAGGGCGGGTTTGGCAAGCGCTACCTGCCAGCCGTCACCGCGGTGGCGGGTGAAATGCAGAGGCGCGCCATGCCAGGCCTCTTGTGACCGGGCGCAACTGGAGAGTGCCTCGAAGGCGCGGGCGACCCGCGCCTCGCCCAGCGTGGTGGAATCGACGAGGTCGCCGGTCAGAACGGCAATATGGCTATTGTCAGCGATCATTTCGCAACCATTTTAAGTTGCATAAACGAAAACGCAACCTATTTTATGTGCGTTCTTTAGGTCGCAATCTTTTTAGGGTGCGTTAATGTGATTGTAACCTGATCAGGTTGCGGAACCAGTACGGAATTCGGACCAATTGAACAAAAGCCAAAAATATTCAAAGTCCAGAAAGTCCGTCTCACATGAACCCCAGTTCAAGTCGCGCCTCGTCCGACATCATGTCCATACCCCAGGGCGGATCCCATGCCATCTCCACATCGACCTGCTTGACGCCGGGCAGCGACTCGATCGCATCAGCCACCCATCCGGGCATCTCCCCGGCCACGGGGCAGCCGGGAGCGGTCAGGGTCATCGTGACATTGACCTCGTTCTCTTCATTGATGTCGATCGTGTAGACCAGTCCCAGATCATAGATATTGACCGGAATCTCCGGGTCGAACACCGTGCGGCAGGCCTCGACGACACCCTCGTAAAGCGGGTGATCCGTGGTGGAGGGGGCGATAAGCGGCGTCCCTTCGATCTTGCTTGCCTGTTCGGTCATGGCGGCCCTGTCTGATTTCCGACTGAATATATAAGGATTGTACCGCCCGACGTCCAGCCGATCCCGTCAAGTCGTCACGATTGGGTTTACAGCAGACACCTGCAGCACGGAAACAGCGCGCCAGTGGCAATCGCTTCCCGAAGTCGCAAGGCCATTTGATTGGGTCTTGCAAAGGGCAAACGTGATCCCCTTTGCAACCGCTGCACAACTTGGCTATCGGGAGCGCCATGACAGACCGTTTCACCTTCACCCGAACTGCAACCGACGGCGCGGCCCGAACCGGCGTCATTGCGACGCCGCGCGGCGAGATCCGCACACCGGCCTTTATGCCGGTCGGGACCGCCGCCACGGTCAAGGCGATGCTGCCCGAAAGCGTGCGCGCGGCCGGCGCCGATATCCTGCTTGGCAACACCTATCACCTGATGCTGCGCCCAACCGCCGAACGGATCGACAGGCTGGGAGGGCTGCACAAGTTCATGAACTGGGATCGACCGATCCTGACCGACAGCGGCGGCTTTCAGGTGATGAGCCTCGCGCAGCTCCGCAAGCTCACCGAAGACGGCGTGAAGTTCAAATCCCATATCGACGGCTCCGATCACATGCTGACGCCCGAGCGCAGCATGGAGATCCAGCGCCTGCTGGGCAGCGACATCGTGATGTGTTTCGATGAATGCACCCCGTTTTCGGCAGAGGAAAAGGCCGCTCTCGACTCGATGCGCCTCTCAATGCGCTGGGCGCAGAGATCACGCGACGCTTTCGGCGACCGGCCCGGCCATGCGCTTTTCGGCATACAGCAGGGCAGCGTCTTTCCTGACCAGCGCGCCGAAAGTGCCGAGAAACTTAAGGAAATCGGCTTCGACGGCTACGCGATCGGAGGTCTGGCTGTGGGCGAGGGGCAGAAGGCGATGTTCGAGGTTCTCGACTATGCCCCCGCGATGCTGCCCGAGGACAAGCCGCGCTATCTGATGGGTGTCGGCAAGCCCGATGATATCGTGGGTGCGATTGCGCGTGGTGTGGACATGATGGATTGCGTGCTGCCCTCACGCTCGGGGCGCACCGGGCAGGTCTTTACCCGGCGCGGGGTGCTCAACATCAAGAATGCCCGCCACCAGGACGATTCTCGCCCGCTCGACGAAGACTGCACCTGCCCTGCCTGCCGCAACTATTCCCGGGCATATCTGCACCACGTCTTCCGGGCGCAGGAGATCATTTCGTCAATGCTGCTGACCTGGCACAACCTGCATTACTACCAGGAACTGATGCAGGGCATGCGCGACGCCATCGGCCGCGGCCAGTTCGCCGCATTTGAAGAAACATTTCATGCCGGACGGGCCGAGGGCGATATCGAGCCTGTCTGACACAGAAGGGCAAGTGCCGCAGGCTGGCGGATGCTAGGACGCCCGGTCTCCAGCCGGTCCGAAAATCTCCTTGAAACGCCCGATGCACTGGCGGAAACCGGCCTCGAAGTCACCGTTGCCCGGGTGATAGACGCTTTCGAAAGAGATCACGCCATCATAGCCATCCGTCCTTAGTGCCTCGGCAATCGGCTGGAACAAAGGGCCCAACTGTCCTTCCCCCATGCGGCGCACTTCCAGCGTCGCGCGTGGCGTATCGACCTGCACATCCTTGATATGGATATGCCCGAGATAGCCGTCCTTCACCTCGTCATAGCCCTCAGGATAGGCGCGCTCGTGGCACCAGCAGTTGTTGGCGGGATCCCAGAGAACCTTCAGCGCATCCTTGGCGTCCAGTTCGTCGATCAGCCGGCGTGCCGTGTAGTTCGAATTGACCATCGTCCCGTTGCCGGTCTCGACAACCAACGCCACACCTTCCGCCCGCGCCAGCTCTACGGCCGGTGCAATCAACGGCGCCATCGTGTCCCAGGCGCCCTTGGCGACATTCCAGACTTCCGCGCCATTTCGCCCCCAGAGTATCTGCTCTTTCTTTTGGGTCATGATCCGCACCAGCGGCGACCCGACGACATGGGCCATGTCGATCACCCGCTTCAGGGCGTCCATATGGGCGCGGTGCAGGTCGTCTCCGGGGCGGTTTGCGCTCGTCATTCCCGCGAAAACATGACGCGACAGGCAGGAAACAGGCTTTCCCCGATCCCTGAGCAGGGCGCCAATCTCTCTGATCTCGGCGGCCGCATGATCGCCGACCTCGGTGTCGCCCACGAATTGCAGCTCGGCATATTTCAGGTCGAATTCGTCCATGACATCGACCGCATGGCGCAGATCGTGGCTGATGCCGTCGCAGATAACGCCCAGTTTCACGACTTCACCTCGCGATGCAACTCGGCGCCGACGATCTCTTCCATGACACGGGTACAGACCCAGTTGTCGCCATTCGGATATTTCGTCCTTCCGGCGTGAAAGATCTGCATCGCCGATCCGGCCGTGTGCAGCGGCACGCCCAATTCCTCGCCCAGCCCCATCGCGATGGTGAGGTCCTTGTGCATCGTGTCGATATGGCTGCCCGTGCCCTCGAACAGGCGGTCGATGATCTTTTCCAGAGCGTTATTGACGATGCCGCAGCCCGCGGAAGAGGTCGAGAACACGTCGAGCAGCACCTGCCCCGGCACGCCGGCCTTGGCAGCCAGAACCGCCGCTTCGAAAGTCGCCGCGAACTGCGCGCCGATCAGCGATTGCAGGCAGGCCTTGACCGTCTGGCCGTCACCCGGCCTGGTGCCGACGCGATGGATATGGGCTGATACCGCAAGCATGACGGGGGCGAAATCGTCCAGCACGGCCTCGGGTGCCGCGGCCATCATCGTCAGCGTACCGTTCTGCGCGCCGGGAAAGCCGCCCGATACCGGCGTATCGATCAGGTGGATGCCGGACCCTTCCAAAGCGGCACCGATCTCGCGCGCCTCACGAGGTTTCACCGTGGCGCTGAGGATCACGGCCCCGTCCTTGGGAAGGTGTGAAACAAGGCCGTTCTCTCCAAGAATGACGGATTTGGCCTGATCGCCGTTCATCACCATCACGAAGACCGCCCCAGATTTCTGGCCGACTTCGGCGGGCGAGGCGGCCAGGTGCCCGCCCATCTCCTTTAGTGCCTGCATTCGTTCCGGTTTCAGATCCAGCCCGGTGACCTTGTAACCGTTCTTGATCAGGTTCCGGGCCAACCCGCTTCCCATGTCACCAACACCGATGACCCCAACATCCTTCATTCTGGAAAACCTCCCGTACTTTCCGCACCGGGCCAGTGCCCGGTCACGTTCGAAATATGCCTTCACTGGCGGAAGGCGGGTTTCGCGGGGATTTCACGCGTCGTTTCGACGTCGGGCGAGTCCGGAAGACACCCCGCTGCCCGGTTAGGTGTGCGTAGGCTAGCACCGGGATTCTGAATCGGGCAAGAGGGAGGCCGTTTGGGGGACGGCACAAGAGATTTCCTTCGGTCCACTTTGGCCTCATGCAGGTTACAAAGGGCCAAGCCGCAGTTGGGTATGCGGGCCCACCTCGCGGATTGGGCTCTCGGAAACCAACCGGACTCCGTGATCACCCGGGCTAGAACTGCGTTCCTTTAGCCCTATCTTCTTCCTCAGCCCAGGAATTGGTGCCTTGCCCCCGTCGCCCCCAAAGGGCAGACTGCGCGCCAACCGGAACAGGCGATGGTTGAAAAGGGGGTGGGCCGCCCCAATTTATTGAGTTCAGAACCGGAGAGGACCGAA
>JBFKFZ010000025.1:0-40809 GCA_041633555.1 Paracoccaceae bacterium
CGATGCAGGGCGCCGCCAGTGCCGAAGGCTTTTCCAGGGCTGGTGGCGATCCGGGCGGTGGTGGCGACGCGCTCCGTGATTCCGTCTTCGTCGAGCCCGGTATCGGTGAAATCGACCCAGCTGAGATAGGTCGCCTGCATGTCCATCACCCGCACCCCCGGCAGCGCGCCGATGCGCTCGTGCCAGAGCCGAAAATTCCCGGCGAGATAGGCCCGGACTTCTTCGATCCAGGGTTCGCCACCGGTGAAGGCGGCCTTGATCATCGCCATGCCGAAACGGTTTGGCGTACCCCCGAGCGCGGCGTGGGCCTTGTGATATTGCGCGCGCAGATCCGGGTCCGGGATGATGACGAGGCCGGTTTCACCGCCCGCCATGTTGAACGCCTTGGAGGCGGCGGTCAGCACGATCAGCCGGGTCACGGATTCAGATGCGCCAATGATGGTCGGGATGTGCCTGTTTCCAGGAAAGGTCAGATCCATGTGGATCTCGTCGGAAATCAGGATCAGATCGTGCTTCTGGCAAAATTCCGCGACCGCACGGATTTCCTCCGCCGACCAGAGCCGGCCGCCGGGATTGTGCGGCGAGCAGAAGATGACGATCTTCTCGCGCCCGGTAAGCCTGTCTGCCAGGGCGTCGAGATCCATCTCAAAGCGGCCGCACCGTTCCACCAGCGGGCATTCCAGGATCTCGCGGCCTTTTGCCCGGCTCTTGCCGAAGAAGGCGTGATAGACCGGAGAGAACACGATCACACTGTCGCCGGGGGCCGAGAACGCCTCGATTGCCGTTGCAAAACCGGCGACGGCGCCGTGGGAATAGTTGATCCAGTCGATTTCAGGGGTCCAGCCGTGGCGCTTCGCGATCCAGTTGCAGACCGCCTCTGAGACCGGCTTGGGATTGCCGAAATAGCCCAGAAACCCGTTCTCGACTTCTGCGCGAAGGGCCTCGCGGACGCAGTCGGCGACACGGAAATCCATGTCGGCCACCCACATCGGAATCGCATCCTCGGCGCTGATACCGCTATATTTCAGGATCTCGTCATGCTTCTGGGAATGGTGACCCCGAATTGCGATCGGCGTGTCGAAATCGATGGCCATCATTTCCTCCCTGCAGGTCGTCAGACAAGCTAGCGGTTGGGCCGCCGGGCGCAAGGGGCGTTGCAGTGCGCCAGGCCATCCCCTAAATGGGGATCATGAGCCTGAGACCGATACTGTTGCATCCCGATCCGCGCCTGAAAAAGGTGTGTGAAGCGGTGACGGAAGTCACTCCGGAGTTGTTGGCACTGGCCGACGACATGCTGGAGACCATGTATGATGCGCCGGGTGTTGGGCTGGCGGCACCTCAGGTTGGTGTGTTGCAACGGCTCCTTGTGATGGACTGCGTCAAAGAGGAAGGTGCCGCGCCCCGCCCGATGGTGCTGTTCAATCCGGAAGTGAGCTGGGTTTCGGAAGAAACCAACGTCTACGAGGAAGGGTGCCTGTCGATCCCCGAGCATTTCGCCGATGTCGAGCGGCCTGCCGAAGTTCGGGTGACATGGCTCGGCCGGGACGGAAAGACCCATGAGGACCAGTTCGACGGGCTCTGGGCGACCTGTGTCCAGCATGAGATCGACCATCTCGAGGGCAAGCTGTTCATCGACTACCTCAAGCCTCTGAAAAGACAGATGATCACCCGCAAAATGCAGAAGATGAAGCGGGAACTGGCGCGGGCGTGAGCCGCGAAATCATCCCCTGGCCGGACAAGCGGCTGCGCAGCGTGGCGGCGCCGGTTCCAGAAGTGACGGACGAGGTCCGAGCGATTTGGGACGAGATGATCGAAGCGATGGAGGCGATGCCGGGGGTCGGTCTGGCGGCGGTGCAGATCGGCGTCATGCAGCGTTTGGCCGTTGTAGATGCCTCGGAGGAACGCGGGCACGCCGTCCGGATGGCCAATCCCGAGATTCTGTATGTTTCCACCAAGCTGCGCAGACACGACGAGTCCAGCCCGAACCTGCCAGGGGTCTCGGCCGTGATCGAACGGCCGAGGGCGCTGACCGTTCGGTACCTGAACGCGAGCGGTCAGAGCGAGGAGCGCGATTTCGTCGGTCTTTGGGCGACGAGCGTCCAGCATCAAATCGACCATCTGAATGGGCGGATGTATTTCGATCGCCTGTCGCCGGTAAAGCGGCAGATGCTACTGAAACGCGTGGCGAAGATCGGCAGGCGGTCATGAGGGTCGTGTTCATGGGTACGCCGGATTTCTCTGTGCCGGTCCTGGAGGCATTGGTCGCGGCGGGGCACGAGATCGCCGCCGTCTATTGCCAGCCGCCGCGACCGGCGGGGCGCGGCAAAAAGGACCGGCCAAGCCCTGTTCAGGCGCGGGCTGAAGCTTTGGGTCTCAAGGTGCGGCACCCGTCCTCGCTGCTGAATGCCGCGGAGCAGGCCGAGTTTGCGGCTCTGGACGCGGACGTCGCAGTGGTCGTCGCCTATGGCCTGATCCTGCCGCAGCCGGTGCTGGATGCGCCGCGCCTGGGTTGTCTGAACATCCACGCCTCGCTCCTGCCGCGCTGGCGCGGCGCGGCACCGATTCACCGTGCGATCATGGCGGGGGACGCGAAGACAGGGATCTGCATCATGCAGATGGAGGCGGGGCTGGATACCGGGCCGGTCCTGCTTTGCGCTGAAACGGCGATCGGTCCCGAGGAGACTACAGCCGAGCTCCACGACCGGCTGTCTGCCATGGGCGCCGTGGCGATCTTGGAGGCGCTGGCGCGGATGCCGGAGCTGGTGCCGCGGTCGCAGCTGGACGACTGCGTCACCTATGCGGCCAAAATCGAAAAGTCCGAAGCGCGGGTCGACTGGACCCGCCCGGCGGTCGAGGTCGACAGGCTGATCCGGGGATTGTCGCCGTTTCCGGGCGCATGGACGCTTATTGGGGGCGAAAGGGTCAAGCTGCTTGCCTCGCGGCTGGACGAGGGGCAGGGTGAACCGGGCTCTGTGCTGGATGGGCGATTGACGGTGGCCTGTGGCAAGGGCGCGGTTCGGCTGCTTCGGGTGCAGCGTGCCGGGCGCGGGGCGCAGGATGCTGCGGATTTCCTGCGCGGACGGCCGATAGCGGCGGGCGAGAAACTGGGAGAGTGACGCCATGTACTTCGCCTTGATGGGAACCGTGGCGATCGCCGGGATCATCGGTTATGCCTCAGAGAGAAGCGGCTTCACGCGGAACGGCGTGATCCCGTCGATCATCATCTGCATCGGCGGCGCGTTCCTGTTTTTCTTCGTCCGGATCATGTTCGGTCTCAGCTTCGGCAGTCACGGGCTGAACGCGGTCATATCCTCGATCGGAGCGCTGGTGATCGTTCCGACCCATTACCGCAAACGCTGAAGGGAAGTCCTCGCGATGCCTGTCCTTGCCTTGATCATCATCGGCGCCGCAGCCGGGTTCATCGCAACCCGGCTGATGAAGCTGGAAACCGGACTGATCGAAACCATCTCGATCGGGATCTTCGGCGCGCTGGCCGGCGGGCTTGTGCTGCGGATGCTTTCGACGGTTACCGGCTGGGCCGGCGGCTTTGTCGGCGCGGTTCTGGGCGCAATGCTGCTGATCTGGCTGTGGCGGACCTATGGGCCCCGGCGCTAAGCCCGCGGCGGGCGGGACCTGTAAACCGGCAGGCGCCAGCCGAAGATCAGGCTTCCAGCACGAAGCGTGAAGGTCACGCCCGCGCAGATCATCAGGGCAAGACCTGTCGGAGAGAACTGCGCAGCGATGAGCGCGGCACCTGCGCCCGCGAAGGCAGCGGTGACATAAAGCTGGCCCTGCTTCAGGACCAGAGGCACCTCGTTGCACACGACATCGCGCAAGAGCCCGCCAAAACATCCGGTGGCGACCCCCATTAGCAAGACGATGCCCCAATGCTGATCGAGCGACAGGGCGGCAGCGACACCCGCCGGGACCGCAACCGCCAGCGCGCAGGCATCCAGCCATGTCAGTACGCGCAGGCGGCTTTCCATCAGGTGTGCCGTGAAGAACACCAGAACGGCGGCGGCGACGGCAAAGAGGATATAGATGGGGGCGCCGACCCAGAAGACCGGGTTGCGGTCCAGTAGAACGTCACGCACCGTGCCGCCGCCGACGGCGGTCAGGCTGGCCACGAAGGCAAAGCCCACGACATCAAGCTGGGCGCGGCTGGCGACCAGCGCCCCGGTCAGAGCAAAGATGAAGACCGAGGCAAAATCGAGAAACTGCAGCAGCGTCACTTTTGCGCCGCCTTTGCGGTCTTGAACGGTTCCATTCCGGTCCGCGCCAATTCATCGGCGCGTTCGTTTTCCGGGTGCCCGGCATGGCCCTTGATCCATTCCCAGGTGACCTGATGCCGCTTCGTCGCCTCTTCGAGCCGCTGCCAGAGATCGACATTCTTGACCTGCTTCTTGCCGGAGGTCCGCCAGCCGTTGCGCTTCCAGCCATGGATCCAGGTGGTCACGCCGTTCTTTACATATGCGCTGTCGGTGACCACGGTCAGGGTCGAAGGTTTCTGCAAGGTTTCCAATGCATTGATAGCGGCCAGGAGCTCCATCCGGTTGTTTGTAGTGTTGGGCTCGCCGCCATTGAGGTCGCGTTCCTTGATCACCCTGTCACCGTCGCGGGCGATCATCAGTACGCCCCAGCCGCCGGGGCCGGGATTTCCCGAACAGGCGCCATCAGTATAGGCGAAAAGCTCAGGCACGGGCGAGGATCAGGATAGTGGGCGCGGCTTTCCTAGTCATGCCGGCCGCGACTTCCTTCCGCGTCCGCGCGACGGTGAAACCCTCGGCATGCAGCCAGCCTGTCAATTCGGCTTCCGAGAAATGGCTGTAGAACCGGCCCAGCTCGCCGCGCTCTTCGCCGCTGCCGAGTTTCAGCCCGAGATGCCGGGTGCCGCCGGTCTTCAGGGCGCGCCGCCTCCGGGCGACGTGGCCCGGCATTTCGGCGCGGGGGGCGTGCAGAAGGCTGGAATTCGCCCAGATACCGTCATAGGTGTCGACTGCATCCAGCATGTCGAAGGTCGCCTTGCGTGCTTCGAGGCCGAAACGGTCGCGCGCCGTCGCGATCATCCCGTCGGATGCATCCACTGCGTCAATTCCGAACCCAGCGTCGCGCAGCAATGCAGACTGGCGGCCGGGTGCGCATCTGAAATCGAGCACGGAACCACCGGGAGCTAGGGCCTGTGTGAAGGCGACCAGGTCCGGGTCCGGTTTGCTGGCCATGCCGAAACGCTCGGCATAGTCGACCGCGGCGCGGTCGTACAAGGCCCGGGTCTCGCTGTCTGGCATCATGATGCCTGCCGCAGCTCGCGCGGCACCTTGAACTCGACATTCTCCTGCGCGGTTTCGACCACTTCGACGGTCAGGTCATAGTGATCGCGGAAGGCGTCGATCACTTCGTTGACCAGGATCTCCGGGGCGCTGGCCCCGGCCGTGATGCCGACAGCACGGATGCCCTCGAGCGCCCGCCAGTCGATGTCGGAGGCGCGCTGCACCAGCTGCGCGTAGGGGCAGCCGGCGGCGCTGCCGACCTCGACCAGTCGCTGCGAGTTCGAGGAATTGGGGGCGCCGATCACCAGCAACGCGTCAATCTTAGGCGCGATGACCTTGACCGCGGCCTGGCGGTTCGTTGTGGCGTAGCAGATATCTTCCTTGTGCGGGCCGATGATCGCAGGGAACCGCGACCGAAGTGCCTCCACAATGTCGGCGGTGTCATCTACCGAAAGGGTCGTCTGAGTGATGAAGGCGAGCTTTTCAGGGTCGCGGACCTTGAGCGCCACCACGTCCCCGACAGATTCGACCAGCAGCACTTCGCCGTCCGGCAGCTGCCCCATCGTGCCGATGGTTTCCGGGTGCCCCTGATGGCCGATCATCACCATCTGCAAGCCGTTCTGGTGGTGCCGCTCGGCCTCGATATGAACCTTGCTGACCAGCGGGCAGGTGGCATCGACATAGATCATCTCGCGGCGCTCGGCCTCTGCCGGGACTGATTTCGGCACGCCGTGTGCCGAGAACACGACCGGTCTGTCGGTGGGTGCGTCATCGAGCGATTCCACGAAGACGGCACCCTTGTCGCGCAAATTGTCGACAACGAACTTGTTATGCACGATCTCGTGTCGAACATAGACTGGCGCGCCCCATTTCTGCAGCGCGATCTCGACGATCTTGATGGCGCGGTCGACGCCGGCGCAGAAGCCACGAGGGGCGGCAAGGTAGAGTGTGAGTGCGTTAGCCATGGCACGCCTTGGATGAGTACGTGGCAGGGGTAGTGCGATTGGCGGCCCGCGTCCAGCCCGCAAAACGGGTTACCGGAGCCTGACGGCTCCGGATCAGTTCGCAATCCATCAGGATCTCAGCTTTCGGCGCTGACCTCGGCCTGTATCTGTTCGCGCGGTTCGCGAGGCGGGCGGCCCACGACCTCTTTCAGCTCTTCCAGTTCGATGAAGTTATCGGCTTGGCGTCGCAATTCGTCCGCGATCATCGGCGGCTGCGAGCGGATGGTCGAGACTACTGAGACGCGAACGCCCTGCCGCTGCAGACTTTCGACCAGCGGCCGAAAGTCGCCGTCTCCCGAGAACAGCACGACATGGTCGACATGCGGGGCAAGCTCCATGGCATCGACGGTGAGTTCGATGTCCATGTTGCCTTTAACCTTCCGGCGACCCTGACTGTCCGTATATTCCTTGGCCGGTTTGGTGACCATGGAAAAGCCGTTATAGTGCAGCCAGTCGACGAGCGGCCGGATCGGCGAATAGTCGTCATTTTCCAGCAGCGCCGTGTAGTAGAATGCGCGCAACAACTTGCCGCGCCGCATGAATTCCTGCCGAAGCAGCTTGTAGTCGATATCGAACCCTAACGCCTTGGCCGCGGCGTAAAGGTTGGAGCCGTCGATGAACAGCGCGAGCCGTTCGTCCCTGTAGAACATAAAATGATCCTCTCAATATGCGTATCGCCAATTGCTATGTTGTGAGTGGTGGAGTGGTGTTAATTTAACTGACGAAACACAGCATAAAATAGGTGAAATGTTCGTTGCTGCAAGACAATGATTCTCACGAGGCGAAGACTCTCGCATTGATTGCATTGGGATCTAACCTGCCATATGATGACGGGACTCCGGATGAAACCATAAGTCAGGCGCTGAACATGCTGCCGGACGTCGGAGTAACGCTCTGTAAAATAAGTAGATTATTCAATACTCCGTGCTTCCCGGCCGGAGCGGGCCCTGACTTTGTTAACGCGGCGGCAAGCATCATGTGCGAATTCCCGCCGAGTGAATTGTTGACGTTGTTGCACCTTGTCGAAATACGCCTTGGCCGTGTGCGCGAAAACCGCTGGAGTGCCCGAACGCTGGATATCGATCTGATCGCGATGGGTGATCTTGTACTACCGGACAGGGAAACTCACCTGCAATGGTTGAAGCTGCCGCCAGATCGGCACTCGAAGTGCGCCCCAAAGGAGCTGATTCTGCCGCATCCGCGCATGCAGGAAAGGGCCTTCGTACTGATTCCCCTCGCGGAAGTGGCTCCGGACTGGCGCCACCCGGTTCTGTCGCAAACCGTCACCGAAATGGTGCAGAACCTTCCCGAACGCGCGCGCCAAGAGGTAAAGCCGCTGTAAAGCCGCCTGAATCTGCGGATTCCCCGCTTGTCAATAGCTGATGGACCGCCTAAATAGACGCTTCCACATCTTCCCTGCAAGGATTGGAGAGCCTGATGGCCCGCGTGACGGTTGAAGACTGCGTTGACAAAGTACCAAATCGGTTCGAGCTGGTGATGCTTGCCGCCCATCGGGCGCGCGAGATCGCTTCCGGCGCTTCGATTACGGTTGACAGGGACAAGGACAAGAACCCGGTCGTGTCGCTTCGCGAGATCGCCGAGGAAACCCAGAGCGCCGATGAATTGCGTGAGCGGATGATCGAGAGCCACCAGACCCAGATCGAGGTCGACGAACCGGAAGAAGATGCGATGGCGCTTCTGATGGGGGCCGAGGTAGACAAGCCCGCCCGCGACGACATGTCCGAGGAGAACCTGCTGCGTGCGCTGATGGAAGCGCAGGGGCAGCAGTAAGGCGCGCTGACGCGCCAAAAGGGTGCGGACCGGATGATCGACGTCGAAGACCTGATCGAACTGGTCCGCAGCTACAATCCCAAGACCGATGACGATCTGATCCGAAAGGCCTATGCCTACGGGCGGCAGATGCACCTGGGCCAGTATCGCCGTTCGGGCGAGGCCTATTTCACCCATCCGGTTGAAGTGGCGGCGATCCTGACCGAGCAGCAGCTCGATGACGCGACCATCGTCACCGCCCTGCTGCATGATACGATCGAGGACACCAAGTCCACCTATCGTGAGATCGAAAAGGAGTTCGGCGGTGAGATCGCCGAGCTTGTCGATGGCGTTACGAAGCTGACCAATCTTCAGCTGACGTCGTCCGAAACCAAGCAGGCCGAGAATTTCCGCAAGCTCTTCATGGCCATGTCCAAGGACTTGCGGGTGATCTTGGTCAAATTGGCCGACCGGCTGCACAACATGCGCACGATCAAGTCGCTTGCCGAGGACAAGCAGATCCAGAAGGCCCGCGAGACAATGGATATCTTTGCGCCGCTGGCGGGCCGCATGGGCATGCAATGGATGCGCGAAGAGCTGGAGGATCTGGCCTTCCGAGTACTGAATTCCGAAGCGCGCAACTCGATCATCCGACGATTCATCACGCTTCAACGCGAAACCGGCAACGTTATTCACAAGATCACCAAGGACATCCGGGTCGAACTGGAGAAGGCAGAGATCGAGGCTGACGTCTACGGTAGGGCCAAGAAGCCCTACTCGATCTGGCGCAAGATGGAGGAGAAAGGCCAAGGATTTTCGCGTCTATCGGATATCTACGGGTTTCGCATCATCACCAGCAGCGAGGCCGATTGTTACAGAGTTCTCGGCGCCATTCACCGTAGATGGCGGGCGGTGCCGGGCCGGTTCAAGGACTATGTCAGCCAGCCGAAGTCGAACGGATATCGCAGCATTCACACAACGGTCTCGGGCCGCGATGGCAAGCGGGTCGAGGTGCAGATCCGCACGCGCCAGATGAACGAGGTCGCCGAGGCCGGGGTTGCGGCGCATTGGTCCTACCGTGACGGGGTCCGGGTGCAGAACCCGTTCGCCGTCGATCCGGCCAAGTGGATCGCGAGCCTCACCGAGCGGTTTGAAACCGCCGAGGATCACGACGAGTTCCTCGAACATGTCAAGATGGAGATGTATTCCGACCAAGTCTTCTGCTTCACGCCGAAGGGCGATGTCATCAAGCTGCCGCGCGGTGCAACGCCGCTGGATTACGCTTACTCGATCCACACCCGGATCGGCGACAGCTGCGTCGGCGCAAAGGTCGACGGTATCCGGGTGCCGCTCTGGACGCGTCTGAAGAACGGACAGTCGGTCGAAGTGATCACGGCCGAAGGGCAACGCCCCCAGTCGAGCTGGATCGACATCGTCGTCACCGGGCGCGCCAAGGCTGCCATCCGTCGCAGCCTGCGCGACGAGGATCGCGAACGGTTCATCAAGCTGGGCCGCGAGCTGGCGCGGGTGGCCTTCGAACATATCGGCAAGCGCGCTACAGAACAGGCCTTGTCCACGGTGGCAAAGCAGCTGGGCCTTGCCGATGGCGGCGAAGTGCTGGCGCGCCTTGGATCAGCCGAACTGTCGGCGCGCGAGGTGGTGCAGACGCTCTATCCGGAACTGGCCACGAGCGGCGACGAGATCGACATAACGCGCGCCGTCGTCGGGCTGACGCCGAACCAGACATTCAAACGCGCCGCGTGCTGCCAGCCGGTGCCAGGCGAAAGGATCGTCGGTATTACCTATCGCGGCCAGGGTGTCGTGATCCACGCCATCGACTGTTCGGTACTGGCGGAGTTCGAGGAAGAGCCGGAACGCTGGGTCGACCTGCAATGGCACAGCGGCATACATCCTCCGGCCCACACGGTCAGCCTCGACCTCACGATCCGCAATGATGCCGGCGTATTGGGACGGATTTGCACGCTGATCGGCGAGCAGAAAGCAAATATCTCCGACCTTCACTTTCTTGACAGGAAACCGGACTTTTATCGCCTGATAATAGATGTAGATCTAAGAGACATCGAGCATCTCCATGCGGTCATGCTGGCACTGGAGGCCGATAGCGAGGTTGCGTCGATCGAGCGCTACCGAGATGAAGAGCGCAAACCCTGAAAAGGGAACGGAGTTATAAGGCGTGTTCAAGAGGCGCAAGCGGAGTTACGCGCAGATCGTCAGCGAGGGGATCTATCCCCGGGGCGGCTGGAGCCGTGCGCTAAGCTACGTCATGCACCGCCTGCGCCGCCTGCCGGACCCGCCGCACAAGATCGCGCGCGGCGTCGCCGCCGGCGTCTTCGTCTGTTTCACGCCGTTCTTCGGGTTTCATTTCGTCCTCGCCATAGCGCTGGCCTTCGTGATGCAGGGCAATCTGCTGGCAGCGCTGTTGGCGACCTTTTTCGGCAACCCCTTGACCTTTCCGATCATCGCCACGGTCTCCATCGAACTCGGGTCATGGATGCTGGGAATGCAGCATGCCCTGCCGCTGCCGCAACTGGTCGAGGCATTCTCGAGAGCCTCGCTGGAACTGTGGCGCAATTTCACCGCGATCTTCACCGAGGATGTCACGCAGTGGGACCGGCTGGCGGATTTCTATCACCGCGTCTTCATGCCCTACGCAGTGGGGGGGATCATTCCCGGCGTCATAACTTCCGTCCTCGCCTACATGATGACCCGCCCGGTGATCAGCGCCTACCAGAAGGCGCGCATCAAGCGGTTGAAAAAGCGCTATGAAAAGAAGCGCGCCAAGGAAGAGGCAAAGGCTGACGCGGCGCGGAAAGCCCGCTAGAACGGTCGGAATCGGGCAGGAGAAGGAGAGGGCCGATGGCACTGATCAAACCCCTTGGAAAACTGCGCCTTGGTGTGAACATCGACCATGTGGCCACCGTTCGAAATGCGCGCGGCGCGGCCTATCCCGATCCGATCCGTGCGGCGAAGCTGGCCGAGGAGTCGGGAGCGGACGGGATCACGGCGCATCTTCGCGAGGACCGCAGGCATATTTCGGACGCCGACATCGACCGGCTGATGCAAGAATTGACCGTGCCGCTGAATTTCGAGATGGCCGCGACCAAAGAGATGCAGCAGATCGCATTGCGCCACCGCCCGCATGCCGTCTGCATCGTGCCGGAAAAGCGCGAGGAGCGGACGACCGAAGGCGGGCTGGAAGTGGCGCGCGAGGAGAACCAGCTGGCGCATTTCATCGCACCCCTGCGCGATGCGGGCTGCCGCGTCTCGATCTTCATCGCCGCCGACCGCGCCCAGATCGAAGCCGCCAATCGCATTGGTGCCGCGGTGATCGAGCTTCACACCGGCGCCTATTGCGATGCCCATGCCGAGGGGCGTTTCGACGAACGCGATGCCGAACTGGACCGCCTTGGCGAGATGGCAGCCTTCGCGCATGACCTTGGGCTCGAGGTTCACGCCGGCCACGGTCTGGCCTATGACACGGTGAAACCGGTCGCAGGCCTTCCGGAAGTTATGGAGCTCAATATCGGCCATTTCATCGTGGGCGAGGCGATCTTTCGAGGACTGACGCCCGCAATCGCTGAAATGCGCCGCTTGATGGACGAGGCCCGGGAGTGATCCTCGGCATCGGCACGGATCTGTGCAATATCGATCGCATCCAAGGAACGCTCGACCGGTTCGGGGACCGGTTTCGCGACCGGGTTTTCACCGACATTGAGCAGCGCAAATCCGAGCGGCGGCGCGATACGGCGGGGACCTATGCAAAGCGCTGGGCGGCGAAGGAAGCCTGTTCAAAGGCACTGGGGACCGGGCTGCGGATGGGCATTGCCTGGAAGGACATGGCGGTCAGCAATTTGCGGACCGGGCAGCCGGTCATGCATGTCACCGGTTGGGCCGCCGAACGGCTTAAGGCGATGACGCCGGAAGGTCACGAGGCGATGATTCACGTTACATTGACCGACGATCACCCTTGGGCACAGGCCTTTGTGGTGATTGAGGCACGGCCAATCGCTTGACTCCCTGCATTGCGCTGAGCATGTAGCCGGAGCAACAGTCACAGGTGGACCCCCAGATGGCCGAAAAGGCGGAAAAGAAGCAGGATGGTATCGTCGAGACCATCAAGACGGTGGTCTATGCCCTGTTGATTGCAGGCGTGTTCCGGACGCTGTTCTTCCAGCCCTTCTGGATACCGTCCTCGTCGATGAAGGACACGCTGTTGATCGGCGATTTCCTGTTCGTCAACAAGATGGCCTACGGCTATGCGCAGGTTTCCTGCCCCTTCTCGATGTGCCCGATCACGGGGCGCCTCTTCGGCAGCGAGCCTGAGCGCGGTGAGGTCGTGGTCTTCCGCCACCCGGCGAATGGCGAGGACTATATCAAGCGGCTGATCGGTCTGCCCGGCGACAAGATCAAGATCACAGATGGCGTGCTGTTCATCAACGGAGTCGAGGCCAGGCAGGAACCGGCAGGGGAGTTCGTCGAACCCTACGGCAAACAGGGCCCGCTGGGCAGCCTGCCGCAATGTATCAATAGCCCCGGGCTGGGAAGCGACTGCGTCAAGGAGCGATTCACCGAGACCCTGCCCGGCGGCAAGTCCCACTCGATCCTGAACATACGCAACGCGCAGCTTGACAACACACCGGTCTATACCGTGCCGGAAGGGCACTATTTCTTCATGGGCGACAACCGCGACAATTCGACGGACAGCCGGGTCGCGCCCACTGCCCGCGGCGTTGGTTTTGTCCCTTACGAGAACCTGATCGGCCGGGCCGACAGGATCATGTTCTCTTCTTCCGGCCGCTCGATGCTGTTCTTCTGGACCTGGCGCAGCGATCGGTATTTCAAGGCAATCCGGTGAAGATTGGCGCGGATCTGCAGGCCTTCTGCAAACGGATCGAGCATGACTTTCGGGATCCCGAACTGTTGATCCGCGCGGTCACCCATGCATCCATTTCCACCGCGACCCGGCCGGACAACCAGCGGCTCGAGTTTCTCGGCGACAGGGTGCTGGGCCTGGTGATGGCAGAGGCTCTGTTCGAGGCGGATCGAGGCGCAAGTGAAGGTCAGCTTGCGCCGCGTTTCAATGCCCTCGTGCGCAAGGAAGCCTGCGCCGACGTGGCGCGCGAGGTGGATCTGGGCGCAGTCCTGAAGCTTGGCCGGTCAGAAATGGTCTCTGGCGGTCGGCGCAAGGAGGCGCTGCTGGCCGATGCGATCGAGGCGGTGGTCGCGGCGGTCTATCTCGATGCCGGTCTACCCTCGGCCCGGGCCATGATCCTGCGCCTCTGGGGAAACCGGATCGGCGAGGTTGAGGACGATGCCCGGGACGCAAAGACTGCGTTGCAGGAATGGGCGCAGGCCCGTGGGCAAATGCCCCCGGTCTATAGTGAAGTCGCGCGGAAGGGCCCTGACCACGCTCCGGTCTTCACGATCGAAGCGCGGCTGACCAGCGGTGAGGCCGAGACGGCCAGTGCGACCGCCAAGCGGCAAGCGGAACAGGCAGCGGCGCGGGCCCTGCTGCATCGGCTGGAAAGCGAGAAATGACAGAGACGCGCGCCGGATTCGTGGCCCTGATCGGCGAGCCGAACGCAGGGAAATCGACCTTGCTGAACCGGATGGTCGGGGCGAAGGTCTCGATCGTCACGCACAAGGTACAGACGACGCGGACCCGGATCCGCGGGATCGCCATGGAGGGGCAAAGCCAGATCGTTTTTGTCGATACACCAGGCCTTTTCCGGCCACGCAGGCGGCTCGACCGGGCGATGGTCGCGGCGGCTTGGGGAGGGGCGGCGGATGCCGACATCGTGGTGCTCTTGATCGAGGCGCATCGTGGCATAACCGATGGCGTGAAGCAGATCGTCGAAACGCTTAAGGCACAGGAGAATCCGCGGTCGGTCGCACTTGCGATCAACAAGATCGACCGGGTCGAGGCGAAGGTCCTGCTCGCCCTGACCAAAGAGATGAACGCGCTCTATCCCTTTGCCAAGACATTCCTGATCTCCGCCGAGAAGGGACATGGCGTCGAGGATTTCAGGAACTGGCTGGCCGGGGAATTGCCCGCAGGACCATGGCTATACCCCGAGGACCAGATCGCCGATCTGCCGCTGCGGATGATCGCCGCCGAGGTTACCCGCGAGAAGCTTACGCTTCGACTGCATCAGGAACTGCCCTACCAACTGACCGTCGAGACCGAGAACTGGGAGGAGCGCAAGGATGGTTCTGCCCGGATCGACCAACTCGTCTATGTCGCACGGGATGGCCACAAGGGGATCATCCTTGGCAAGAAAGGCGAGACGATCAAGGCGGTCAGCCAGGCGGCGCGACGCGAACTGGAAGAGTTTCTGGGCCGCAAGGTGCATCTGTTCCTGCAGGTCAAGGTGCGCCCGAACTGGCTGGAAGAGCGCGAGCGATACAACGAGATGGGCCTGGATTTCTCGGACGGGAACGGATGACGCGACTGGCCGCCGACATCTGGGTCAGCGCCTATCTGAATCGCTTGCGGCTGGCCGATATTCCGGCATTCGTGACGGCCAGGGGCGATGCCACGGCGGGCGCGGTGCTGGTCAAGCTGAATACGCTCGACGGGCAGGCGAAGGCCTTTCAGCGCTCGTTCGATCTGATGACCGGCGAACGGGCCTGGATTGTCCTGGCCGACGGCGAGGACGCCGCGGTCGAGGCGACGCTGGCGAGGCAGAGAAGCTTCGACCCGGATCTCTGGGTGATCGAGGTCGAGGACCGGCACGGCCGGCACCTGCTGGATGAGCCGGGATTGGCGGAGTAGGCTGACCTTATGGAATGGCGGGATCAGGGAGCCTTGCTGAGCGTGCGGCAGCACGGCGAGACGGCCGCGATCATCGAGGTCTTCACAGCTGAACATGGTCGGCATGCCGGCGTGGTTCGCGGCGGAACCAGTCGCAGGATAGCCCCAGTGCTTCAGCCGGGCGCACAGCTGGACGTGACCTGGCGGGCGCGGCTCGACGAGCATCTGGGCACCTTCACGGTCGAGCCGCTGCAAAGCCGGGCTGCCGCCGTGATGTCGGACCGGCTTGCGCTGGCCGGTCTGAATGCGGCCTGCGCCCTGCTCGCATTCTGCCTGCCGGAGCGCGAGGCGCATCCCGTGCTTTTCCGGCGCACCATGTCTCTGCTCGACATGCTGGGCCAGACCGACGCCTGGCCTCTGGCCTATCTGCGCTGGGAGCTGTCGCTGCTCGAGGATATGGGCTTTGGGCTTGATCTGAGCCGGTGCGCCGTGACCGGGGCGGAAACCGAACTGCTCTATGTGTCCCCGAAGACCGGTCGCGCGGTCTGCGCCGCGGCGGCGGGGGAATGGGCCGACAAGTTGCTGCCATTGCCAAAATGCCTGCTGGGTGAGGGGGCGGTCGATCCGGCGGGGATCCGCGAAGGGCTGGTGACGACCGGGTTCTTCCTGGCCAAATGGCTGGCGCCGCAACTGGGCGACAAACCCCTGCCTCAGGCCCGTCAAAGGCTGATCGACGCACTGGCGCGTCACGGTTGAACGGCACGAAACATCATTTCCCGGCCCTCGACGTTGCGGAGGATCACGGTATCCCCGAGGACTTCGATCAGCGTCATCGCTTCCAGCGCCAAGAAGAACTCTGACTCGCGTCCCAGATCGGCGCAGCCGCGCCGCGTGGCCTGGATCGGGCCAAGTTGGAACCACGGATAGGGAACCGATTGGCTGGCAGAATAGCTGTTGCAGGGGCCAATGCCGGTGACGAGCCCGTCTTCGGGAAAAGCGATGGTGGCTTCTGCCTCGAATCGGCGGCCATCCAGTTCCTGCAACGCATAGCTGGCTTGCCGGTCGGCGTAGCCCGAAATCGTTTCGTCCTTTGAACAGGAGCCCAACAGCAAAGGCAAGACGAGCAGGTAGCGGATCATGGCGGGATCATCGGTGAGTGTGCCTGGCAAGACAAGGCTGTGCGGGAACGACATGCTCTGTCGCCATTGTGCAAGACCGGTTTGAGGATCGGGGTCTAGGTCTAGCCATACATGAAGAATAGCCCATGATCTCAGCCCGCGCGCCCATCTATCTCAGCCACTCGCCGACACCGAGTGTACAGGGCTTCGCCTTGCTTGCCGGTATGGATGCCGCCGTGCGTGGAACGCTGATTTCGGTCATGCCGCTCGCGGTCTACAGGGCGCTCGGGGATGCGGCGGTGGTATCGAGGGTCTATTTCTTCGTCGGCATCGCGGCACTTGCCTGCGGATTGCTGGTGCCGTGGCTCTCGCGCTTCGTCGCGCGCCGCTGGCTCTTCACCGGCGGATCGGCGCTTTACCTCGTCGGTATGGCATTGGCGATCCTCGGCGGGGCGGCCGGAATCGTGGCCGCCCTCTTCATCAATGCAGTCGCGACGGTCGTCACCTTCATCTGCTTCAATGCCTATCTGCTCGATTACATCCAGCGCGCCGAGTTGGGCAAGGCCGAGACGATGCGGATGGTCTATAGCGCCGCGCCCTGGGCCCTGGGTCCCTTTGCCGGGGTCTGGCTTCTCAGTTGGTGGCACCCCGCACCATTCCTGGTGGCCGGTATGTTCGGTCTGGCGCAGATTCTGATCTTTTGGTGGCTGCGCCTCGGCAATGGCAAGCAGATTACGCGGGCACGCGGTCCTGCTGCCAATCCGCTGGCCTTTCTGGGCCGGTTCTTCCAACAGCCCCGCCTGATCGCGGGTTGGTATTTCGCGGTGATCCGGTCCTGCGGCTGGTGGGTCTATGTCGTCTATCTGCCGATCTACTGCATCGAAGCGGGGCTCGGCGACAAGGTCGGTGGAATCGCTCTTTCAGGCACCAATGCTCTGCTCTTCATCACGCCCCTGATGCTGCGGCTGGTGCACCGGACCTCTGTCCGCTGGTCGGTGCGGGCGTCCTTCATCTTGGGAGGATTGGCACTGATCGGATTCACGGTGTTCGGCAGCCTGCCCTGGGTCGCGCTCTGGCTGGCGGTTCTGGCCTCGGTGACGCTCGTGATGCTGGACGTCTGCGGCGGCTTGCCGTTCCTGATGGCCGTGAAACCCTCGGAGCGAACCGAGATGGCGGCGGTCTATTCAAGCTTCCGCGATGTCTCAGGCATCTTCACGCCCGGCGCGGCTTGGCTGGTACTGTTGGTCTTTCCGGTTTCTGGCGTGTTTGCGGCCTGCGGCGTCGCGATGATCTCGGCCTGGGCGGTGGCGGGGCGGCTGCATCCAAGACTGGGCGCGCAACGCGCCGCGGTGGAGGTGCCGGCCCCATCGGAGCCTAATCGAGCAGCCGCCGCGCGATGACCTGTGCCTGAATCTCCGCGGCCCCTTCAAAGATGTTCAGGATCCGCGCATCGCAGAGTATGCGGCTGATCTGGTATTCTAGGGCAAAGCCGTTGCCGCCGTGGATCTGCAGCGCGTTGTCGGCGGCCGCCCAGGCCACGCGCGCGCCCAGCAACTTGGCCATTCCCGCTTCCAGATCACAACGCTTGGCATGGTCCTTTTGCCATGCGGAATGATAGGTCAATTGCCGCGTGACCATGATCTCGACCGCCATCATCGCCAACTTGCCACCGACGCGGGGGAAGTTGATCAGGCTCTTGCCGAACTGCTTTCGCTCAAGCGCATATTGCATGCCAACTTCCAGCGCGTTCTGCGCAACACCAATGGCCCGGGCGGCGGTCTGGATGCGGGCGCTTTCGAAGGTCTGCATCAGCTGCTTGAAGCCCTGACCCTCGACGCCGCCCAGAAGGTTGTCGGCGCCGACCTTGAACCCGTCAAAGCCAAGCTCGTATTCCTTCATGCCGCGATAGCCCAGAACCTTAATCTCGCCGCCGGTCATGCCCGGCGTCGGGAACGGATCGGCATCGGTGCCCGGGGTCTTTTCGGCGAGGAACATCGACAGACCGCGGTAGTCGGTTGTGTCCGGATCGGTGCGAGCCAGCAGCGTCATCACATGCGTCCGCGCGGCATGGGTGATCCAGGTCTTGTTGCCGGTCACTTCGTAGCTGTCGCCGACCTTGGCCGCACGGGTTCGCAAACTGCCAAGGTCAGATCCCGTATTCGGTTCGGTGAAAACCGCGGTGGGCAGGATCTCGGCGCTGGCAAGCTTCGGAAGCCAATCGGATTTCTGCTGGTCCGTGCCGCCGCAAAGGATCAGTTCCGCGGCGATTTCGGACCGGGTGCCGAGTGAGCCGACACCGATATAGCCGCGCGACAGCTCTTCCGAGACGACCACCATCGAGGCTTTGGACAGGCCAAAACCGCCGAATTCTTCAGGGATCGTCAAGCCGAATACGCCCATCTCTGCGAGTTCCTCGATGATCTCCATCGGGATCAACTCGTCCTTGAGGTGCCAGTCATGGGCGTTCGGTGCGACGCGCTCATCGGCGAACCGACGAAACTGTGCGCGGATCATCTCGAGTTCGTCGTCCAGGCCGGTGGCGCCGAAGGTGGCATGGCCGTGATTGTCCTGCATCAACTCGACCAGCCGCATCCGCGCTGCTTGTTTGTTGCCGGCTTGCGAAAGCATGACGACGGCGGGATGCAGCAGCGCTTTCTGGTCGTCTTCGGTCAGTCCGATATCGTGAAGGCGGGCGATCTCACCCTGGCTCATCGGGATACCGCCTTGGATCTGCGAGAGGTACTCTCCGAAGGCGATCTGATGGATCAGCTGCTCCATTTCACCGAATTTTCCATCCGACCGCAGCCGCTCGGCCCAGTTCTGCATCTGGCGCAGCGCCTCGAGATAGGTGGCGAGCCATGAAAGTGCGTGCGCGGCAGTCTGGTTTTCTTCCAGCAGCGCCGCCGAAACCCGGCCATTCGATGTCAGCCGATCGCGCAGCAGAGCGGCTGCCGTCGCCATTACCGTTTCCACGGCGGGCACGGCGGCAGAAGTGAGATCGAGCAGATCCGGCAAGGTCACGTGTGTCACAGGCATATCCTGACCGTCATGCGGCATCGGTGCGACTCCCTTTTTGCTGTCCGGTCGGGGATATTATCTTTGCAGGTGCAGCGCAATTAAAATTCAGTCAGAGCCCAATTTTCGAATGAAAGTGTCGCGCATGATTTCTCCGTGAAAGACCTGCCGGAATGATCTAGAAGCGATGTATAGAGCCGGGGATGAGGAATGGAGCAGGTTTTTAGCGGTTTCGACCCGTTTCTGATAGGTGTCGCGCTGGCAGTGACGGTCTTTGCCGGCTTCGTGAAGGGCGCGGTGGGGTTCGCCATGCCGATGATCATGATCTCGGCCTTGGGCTCGTTCATGTCGCCCGAACTCGCGCTTGCGGCATTGATCGTGCCGACGCTCGTTGCGAACGTCTGGCAGGGTGCCCGCGGTGGCTTCACTGCCGCCTGGGCGGCGATCATGAAGTTTCGCTTCTATATCAGCATCGTGCTTGTCTGCATCGCCCTGAGCGCCCAGTTGGTGCGGCTTCTGCCGGCCTCCATCATGCTTCTGATACTCGGGATTCCGATCGCGCTATTTGCCTTGATGCAGCTTGTCGGTTGGCGGCTTACGATCCGGGACGAGCACCGCCGCAGGGCCGAAGTGCTGATCGCGAGCTTTGCCGGGCTGGTTGGGGGCATTTCGGGGGTCTGGGGGCCGCCGACAGTCGCCTATCTGACAGCACTGGATACGCCGAAATCGGATCACATTAGAACCCAGGGCGTGGTCTATGCGGCGGGCGCGATTGTGCTGTTCTTCGCGCATCTGCGCTCCGGAGTGTTGAACGCTCAAACGGTGCCGCTCAGCCTCGCGCTGGTCGTGCCAGCCTTGCTGGGGATGATGTTGGGTTTTTGGGCGCATGACCGGCTCGACCAAGCGAGGTTTCGAAAAGCGACTCTGGCCGTTCTGGTGATAGCAGGCCTCAATCTCGTCCGGCGCGGTCTCATGGCCTGACGCGGGTTGAATGATTGGTCGGGTGGCGCGACGATATTCGCATGATCCGCGATTCCCAACCGGCGGGCAGTTCTATATTCGTGAACTTCCCGGCGCACTGGGTGGTCGAGACTGGCGAAGGTGAAGCAATGATTGCGCGGCAGGCAAAGGCAGACATCGCCCGTTGGCGCAAGTCCCAACGAGAGGCGCTGATCGCCGCACGGCTCGCCGTTCCGGCCGCGGAGCGGACACGGGTGGCCGAGGAGGTTGCCGCAGTTCTCGATCAGTTGGTGGCACCTCGTTCGGGGCAGATCATCAGTCTCTATTGGCCCTTTCGCGGCGAACTCGACCTGCGTAACTGGATGCGTACGGCACATGAAAAGGGTGCCCGCACGGCGCTGCCCGTCGTCGAGGAGAAAGCGCAGCCGTTGGTCTTCCGTGAATGGTCCCCGGGATGCCGGATGGAACGTGGTGTCTGGAACATCCCGATCCCGGCATCCGACACGCAGATCCTGCCCAACATCGTCATAGCACCGCTTGTCGGTCATGATCCCGGTTGCTTCCGGCTGGGTTATGGCGGAGGCTTCTATGACCGGACCCTCGCTGCGATGGCCGAGCGTCCGAAGGTCATTGGTGTGGGTCTGCCGATCGCCGAACTGTCCACGATCTTCCCGCAGCCGTTCGACATTCCGATGGACGTCATTGTGACCGGCAGGGATCGAATACTGACCCGAGACCTTTAGCCAAGTCCTGTAGTTGGCTTGAATCGGGCCGGTCGAATTCCATTTCGCCCATCTTGAGTGTGCCCCGTCGATCACTCACGGACTAGGTAAGGTTCAATGTCCTTAGCGGACCGGAATGTAGGCCGTTCGTTCGAATTCTTGATGTCTCACGCCCGGAGATGGCGGCGAAGCCAGGTTCTTGTCGAAGCACAAAATCAACAAATTTACACTTCGAAAGATCATCAATCTACAATTTGCTTCACTAATCGAACATTCCCTTGAGAAAACCGGCGCCGGTGACTTCCGCAACCGCGACGGCATCCAAACTCTTTCAAAAAATGCGGGGCTGGGTACCAGCGACAAACTGCGAAAGCACGGCGTAGTCGAAAATTCCCCCCACTCGGTCCATGAGGTCAACAAGGGGCTATCCAAAAATCCCGGCCCGTAGCGGTCGGGTCGGGGCCGATTCAACCGATCGCGACGGCCTTCACGTCATCGTCGATCTTGTCCGCGTACTTCTCGAAATTCGCCGCGAACATATCGACGAGCTTCTTGGCCTGGCGGTCATAAGCGGCTGCGTCGTCCCAAGTGCGACGCGGATCCAGCAGGATATCGGCAACTCCGGGAACCGAAACAGGGACTTCGAACCCGAAGTTGGTGTCCTTGCGGAACTTCGCCTCTGCGAGCGATCCGTCGAGTGCTGCCGTCAAGAGCGCCCGGGTGGCCTTTATCGGCATCCGGCTGCCGGTGCCGAACGCACCGCCGGTCCAGCCCGTGTTGACGAGCCAGCAGGTCGCCCCGTGCTTTGCGATCTTGTCGCGCAGGAGGTTGCCGTAGACCTCGGGCCTGCGGGCCATGAACGGCGCGCCAAAGCAGGTCGAGAAGGTCGGAATCGGATCGACGACGCCAAGTTCGGTGCCCGGTGTCTTTGAGGTGAAGCCGGACAGGAAATGATACATCGCCTGGGCCGGGGTCAGCCGCGCGATCGGCGGCAGGACACCAAAGGCGTCGCAGGTCAGCATGATGATGTTCTTGGGATGTCCGCCAAGCCCGGTTCTTGAGGCATTCGAAATGTAATTCATCGGGTAGGCGCAGCGCATGTTGGCGGTCAGGCTGTCATCCTCGAAGTTCAGGTCCCTCGTGTCCGGGTCGAAGGTCATGTTCTCCACGACGGTGCCGAACTTGGTGGTGGTCGCGTAGATCTCCGGCTCGGCTTCGGGCGACAGATGGATTGTCTTGGCGTAGCAGCCGCCCTCGAAGTTGAATGTGCCGCGATCGGACCAGCCGTGCTCGTCATCGCCGATCAGCACGCGGTTCGGGTCAGCGGACAAAGTGGTCTTGCCGGTGCCGGAAAGCCCGAAGAATATGGCCGTGTCGACGGGATTGCCGGGCGCGTGGTTGGCCGAGCAATGCATCGGCATCACCTTCTTGGTCGGCAGCAGGTAGTTCAGCACCGAAAAGACCGATTTCTTGTTCTCGCCCGCATAAGCGCTGCTGGCAATCAGCATCATCTTCTTTTCGAAATTGATGGCGATCACGGTTTCCGAACGGCAGCCATGTCTTTCCGGATCGGCCTTGAAGGACGGACAGTTAATGATCGTGAATTCGGGCGTAAACGTGTCGAGTTCCTTGCGCGAAGGGCGGCGCAGCATATGGCGGATGAACAGCCCGTGCCAGGCGAGTTCATTGACCAACCGCACGTCCAGCCGGTGTGCGGCATCGGCGCCAGCAAAGAGATCCTGAACGAAATAATCCTTGCCCTTCATATGTTCGAGCATGTCGGCATGTAGACGGTCGAACGCCACGGGGTCCATCGGCGGGTTGTTTTCCCACCACATGTCGGCTTCGACATCCGGTGTCTTGACGACGAATTTGTCCTTCGGGGACCGCCCGGTATGTTTTCCCGTCGTGACGAGCAGGCTGCCGCCCTTACCCAAGGTACTTTCGCCACGCAGCAGGGACTGTTCCACCAAAGCAGGCTCGATCAGGTTGTAATAGACCTGACCCAAGCCGGTGATACCCTGTTCCGACAGCTCATAGCCCGGGTTTACCCGTCCGATGGTCATATCCATACTCCTGCGCCCCACTCGGCGTCACTTCCGTTGCGATCAGGTGCCGGCAGGCCGCAGTCGGTCCCCCCTCGGCAGAAAATCTATAACATGCAGAATTTGCTGGCGAACAGAAGGCAATCGCTGCGTTAGCGCAATCATTCCGGATTTAGCGCAATCATCTTGCGCGGCCTCGAAACGATTGCCGCAAAGTGAGGCAATTTGGCCATCTCGCGGAGAATTCTGAGGGGCGCGAGCCGGCCCAATCGCAATGATTCGCAGTTCTCTGTTGATTCCAAAGGGGGAAACCGGGATTATGCCAAGAAAATCAGGTGGCAGAGTAGTACGAAGGACCCCAGTTATGTCGAGGATTGCATTGGTTGACGACGACAGGAACATCCTGACGTCGGTCGCAATGACGCTAGAGGCCGAAGGTTTCGAGGTCGAGACCTACAATGATGGTCAGGCTGCGCTGGACGCCTTCAACAAGCGCCTGCCGGACATGGCCGTGTTCGATATCAAAATGCCCCGGATGGACGGCATGGACCTGTTGCAGCGGGTGCGTCAGAAATCCTCGATGCCGGTCATCTTCCTGACCTCGAAGGATGACGAGATCGACGAGGTCTTGGGCCTGCGCATGGGCGCCGACGATTATGTGAAGAAACCGTTTTCGCAGCGCCTGCTGGTGGAACGGATCCGGGCGCTGCTGCGCCGTCAGGAAGCAATCGAGACCGGCGAAACCCCCGAAGGCGAAGAAAACAAGATAATGGTCCGAGGGGAACTGAGCATGGACCCGCTGCGCCATTCGGTCAGCTGGAAGGGCCGCGATGTCTCGCTGACCGTGACCGAGTTCCTGCTGCTGCAGGCCCTTGCGGCCCGGCCGGGCTTCGTGAAGAGCCGTGACCAGTTGATGGATGTCGCATATGACGACCAAGTCTATGTCGACGACCGTACAATCGACAGCCATATCAAGCGTCTGCGCAAGAAGATGCGCACCGTAGATGATGATTTTACCGCGATCGAAACTCTTTACGGTATTGGATACAGATATAACGAAGAGTAGTTGCGCTCGCGTCGAGGTTTGACGTGAAGAAATCCAAACCTGCCAAACGGGCCGACGTTGTATTGGGCGACGATTGGGTCGCCCCCCATACGACAGCAGATTCCGAAATGCGAGCTCGCCGGGAACGGCGCGGCCTGATATCCATCAACCGCTCGCCACTTGCCCGCAAGATCGTCACCTTCAACCTATTGGCGCTGATCATCCTTGTTGCCGGGGTGCTATATCTGAATCCGTTCCGGGACAGCCTGGTCTTCCAGCGGGAACGCGGCCTCGTTGTCGAGGCGGAGCTGATCGCGGACGTCTTCGAGGCGCAACTGCCGAAAGGCGAAAGCGGACCGGAGACACTACGCGGGTTGGTCAATCCGGTCGAGACCCTGCTTGGCCTCGATATCCCGGCCGGGGTCGAGGTCTATGTTTTCAACAGCCGGGAAGTTCTGGTCGCCTCGACGATCGGCCAGGAACGACCCGCAGACCGCAATGTCGTGGGACTTCAGGCCGACGACCGCAGCACAATCATCACAGGATTTCTCAACTCAGTCTGGGAAGTAATCTCAAATCTCCTCGCCCCCGCCGAAACGAAAAAGATTGAAGACAACAAGGAGGCCCAGGCCCGCGCCCTCGTGCCCGCGACACTGACGGGGCCGACACAGGTGGATACCGGGTTCCACGCCGATGGCAGTGCGGTTTTTGCCGTCGCGACGCCGATCTTGCATAATGGCGAGCCGATTGGCGTGGTGGCGCTGGCCAGTGCGGCTGGTGAGATCGACGAGCTGGTTCGCAGCGAGCGAGAGCAGGTTCTGCAGATGTTCGTCATCGCCATTCTGGTGTCGATCGGCCTCAGCCTTGTCTTGGCCTCGACGATCGCCAATCCGCTGGCTGATCTGGCCGCGGCTGCCGAGGTCGGGCGCGACCGCAATTCGCGAAAGGTCAGCCCCGGGCGGGTTAGAATCCCCGACCTCTCCGGGCGCCCGGATGAAATAGGGCGCCTGTCCAGTGCGCTGCGGGGCATGGTGGCCGCACTATATGACCGGATCGACGCGAACGAACAGTTCGCCGCCGACGTGGCGCATGAAATCAAGAATCCGCTGGCCAGTCTGCGCTCTGCGGTGGGCACCCTGCGGGTTGCCAAGCGCGACGATCAGCGCGACAGGCTGCTCGATGTGATCGACCATGACGTTCGTCGCCTGGACCGGCTTGTCAGTGATATCTCGAACGCCTCGCGATTGGACAGCGAACTTGTCAAGGAAGAGGAAGAACCGTTCGACCTTGTCCAGATGCTGGGCAATCTCACGGATTACCTCGGCAAGGAGGCCGCTTCCAAGGGGGTAGAGTTCATCGCCGATCTGCCGAAAGTTCCGATCAACGTTCAGGGGCTCGAGGCGCGGCTGGCCCAGGTCTTCGTGAACCTGATAACCAATGCCATTTCGTTCTGCGAAGAGGGCGATGCAATCCGGGTCTGGGCGCGGCGGCGCGACAACCGGGTTCTGGTCGTGGTCGAGGATACCGGGCCCGGCATCCCCGAACAGGCTTTGACCAAGATCTTCAACCGGTTCTATTCCGAACGCCCTGCGGGTCAATTCGGCAACAATTCGGGTCTTGGCCTTGCCATCTCCAAGCAGATCGTCGAGGCACATGGCGGTGTCATCTGGGCCGAGAATATCCGCCCCACCGATGCCGACATAACTTCCGACCCTCTGGGTGCCCGCTTCGTTGTCGGCTTGCCGATGTAACCCGATGGGCGCCAGCGATTCCGGCCAGACACTTCATGCCAGTTGCGTGGCGCTCGGCAAGTCCGCCGTGCTGATACTGGGATCGTCTGGCAGCGGAAAATCCGCGCTTTCACTGGAGTTGATGGCGATGGGCGCGACCTTGGTCGCCGACGACCGGACCCTGATCGAAGCCGATGGCGATATCCTGATCGCTCGATGCCCCGACCCGATCCGCGGCCGGATCGAGGCACGCGGCGTCGGCATTCTTGCGGCCGAAAGCCAGGCGTCGGCGCGGGTCGCGCTGGTCGTCGATCTCGACAAGACAGAGGATCAAAGGCTGCCGCCGCAGAGGTCGGTCGTCCTGCAGGCGATCACTCTACCGCTCGTTCACAGCAGTGTGCACAGGCATTTTCCAGCCGCAATTCTGCAGTATCTTAGAGGCGTCAGGAGCGATTGATGACGAGACCTGAAGAGCAGGCAGAATCAGCAGCCACGAAGACAGGCGCCCTGCGGATGGTGCTGGTGACGGGGCCATCTGGCGCGGGGCGACTGACGGCGGTAAGAGCGCTCGAGGATATCGGCTTCGAGGTTATCGACAACCTGCCGCTGTCGCTCATGCCCCGGCTTCTGGAAGGCCCTCCGATTGACAGGCCGGTTGCTCTGGGCATCGACGTTCGCAACAGGGATTTCTCGACGAATGCCCTGATTGACTTGATCGACGAGCTGTCGGACCGAACAGCACTTAATGTGGAGTTGCTCTATCTCGATTGCAGCGCCGATGTCTTGTTGCGGCGCTACTCTGAAACCCGTCGCCGACATCCGATGGCGCCCGCCAGCACTCCATTGCTCGGCATCGAGCGCGAATTCGACCTGCTTGGTCCGATCCGGGCGAGGGCGAATGTTCTGATCGACACGACTGATCTCAGCCCACATGATCTGCGGGCAGAGATCGAACATTGGTTTGGCTCGGGCGCGTCACAGGGTCTTGCGGTCTCCGTCCAGTCGTTCTCGTACAAGCGCGGCATTCCACGCGGGGTCGACATGGTTCTTGATTGCCGGTTTCTGCGCAATCCACACTGGTCCGAGGCGCTGCGGCCGCTTGACGGCCGGGACGCCGACGTCGTGGCCTACGTTGCGGAAGACATGCGGTTCGCCGAGTTTTTCGAGCGGGTCGAGGCACTCGTTCAGATGCTCCTTCCGGCGCATGCCGAGGAAGGCAAGGCGCATCTCGCTATCGCCTTTGGCTGTACCGGAGGGCAGCACCGCTCCGTTGCCGTGGCGGAGAAACTTGCGAATGCACTTGCAGCATCAGGGTGGCAGGTGTCTATAAGGCACAGAGAATTGGAACGGCACGGGGGCAGCATGCCCGCTGCCGGCAGCACAACTGGGGAACAGGCGTGATCGGTGTCGTGATCGTCGCGCATGGTGGACTGGCCAAGGAATACCTGGCAGCTGTCGAACATGTCGTCGGAAAGCAGTCGGGGATTCGCGCGATATCCATCGAGCCCGATCATAATCGCGGCCTCAAGGAGGCCGAGATCTGTGCCGCCGCCGACAGTGTCGACACCGGTAAGGGCGTCGTTGTCGTCACCGACATGTTTGGCGGTTCTCCGTCCAACCTGTCGCTTCTGGCCTGCTCCGTCACTGATCGGCGGATCATCTACGGGGCGAACCTACCGATGCTGATAAAGCTGGCCAAATCCCGCCATCTTGCGGTAAGTGCCGCTGTTGACTGCGCAAAGGCTGCCGGTCGAAAATACATCGACAGCTTTGATGCTTCACCGAAATAGGCCCAACGCATGACACAGAAGACCCTCCGCAAGCTGCGTATCGTGAACGAGAAGGGCCTGCATGCCAGGGCGTCGGCCAAGCTCGTTGAAGTGGTCGAGGCGCATGATGCAAGGGCGAGTGTCTCCAAGGACGGGCTCTGTGCCTCGGGCGACAGCATCATGGGGCTCTTGATGTTGGCTGCCTCCAAGGGGACAACTATTGAAGTAGAGACAAGTGGTGCTGAAGCCGAGAAACTGGCCGAGGCTCTGGAAGCGCTGGTGGCCGACAGGTTCGGCGAGGATTTCTGATGTGGTGCGGCGAGCACCCAAACCATTGGCCGGAGCCTAGTGGTCGAAAGCTGTCAGGATATTCCATTGCCCGATGAAGCGCAGCCGACGAACTATGTTACGTATGACAAACGCAAGCTGTCTTACGCCAACACGTTCCCGAACCCATGGAAGGCCAACACCATCCGCGGCATGGAGTGGCTGACCGGGAAGTACCGATTGCTGCGGTTGATCCGGCGGTTCGAGGCCGAGGGCGTGCAGGAGGGTCAGGCCTTCTGGCCACAGGCGCTCCGCCATATGGGCATTTCCGTCCAGACACCGGACGATGAAGTCGGGAGAATCCCTGCCAAGGGGCCGGTGATCGTCGTCGCAAATCACCCGCATGGTCTGGTCGATGGCATGGTTCTGGCGGAACTGGTCGGGCGTGTGCGCCACGACTACAAGATCCTGACGCGCTCGCTATTGACCGAGGTCGAAGAGATCAAGCGGTTCATGATCCCGGTACCCTTCCCGCATGAAACAGGGGCGATCGAGAAAAGCCTCGAAATGCGCAAGCGGGCGATGGCGCATCTGGAACAGGACGGCGTGGTGGTCATCTTCCCGTCCGGCGTGGTCGCATCGTCGGACACGATGTTCGGACAGGTGGTAGAGCGGGCCTGGAACCCGTTCACGGCCAAGATGATCCACCGTTCGAATGCGAAAGTGGTGCCGATCAAGTTCCCGGGCAACAATTCGCGGCCCTACCAGATCGCCAACCAGCTTTCTGCGACATTGCGGCAAGGCCTGCTGATCCACGAGGTCGTGAATGCGCTGAATAAGCCGCAGCGGCCGGTTGTCGGCAATCCTATCGATCCTACGGTGGTCGATCGCTGGAAGGACAATCCCCGTGGCTTCATGGCGTGGCTGCGTGAAGAAACGTTGAAACTCAGCCCCTAGCGGGTCGGCACCGGCGTTTCGCCCCTGTAATCGTAAAAGCCCCGCCCGGTCTTTCTGCCGAGCCACCCGGCCTCGACGTATTTGGTCAGGAGCGGGCAGGGTCGGTACTTGGTATCCGCCAGCCCGTCATGCAGCACGTTCATGATGGCAAGACATGTGTCCAGCCCAATGAAATCGGCCAATTCTAGCGGGCCCATCGGGTGATTGGCCCCGAGTTTCAGGGATTCGTCGATCGACTTGACGGACCCGACACCCTCGTAAAGCACATAGACAGCCTCATTGATCATCGGCATCAGGATACGATTGACGATGAAGGCGGGGAAATCCTCGGCACGCGCTGCGGTCTTGCCCAGCCGTTCGACCACCTGAAGGCATGCCTTGTAGGTTGCTTCGTCTGTGGCGATCCCCCGGATGAGTTCGACCAGCTGCATGATCGGAACCGGGTTCATGAAATGGAATCCCATGAATTTCTCGGGCCGGTCGGTGCGGGTGGCCAGTCGCGTGATGGAGATCGAGGACGTGTTTGACGTCAGAATCGTGTGCGGATGCAGATGGGGAACCAGATCCTCGAAGATCGCGGCCTTGACCGTCTCACGCTCTGTCGCCGCCTCGATCACGAGGTCGGTCTTGCCCAGATCGGTCAGCGTCAGCGTCGTCTTGATCCTCGCCAGCGCCGCCGCCTTTTCATCAGCGGTGATCTTCTGACGTGCGACCTGCCGGTCCAGGTTCTTGTCGATCAGGTCCAGCGCAGAATTCAGGCTGTCCTGGCTGATGTCAGTCAAGAGGACTTCGTAGCCCGCAAGCGCGAAGACATGGGCAATGCCGTTACCCATCTGTCCCGCACCCACAATTCCGACCGTGGTGATTTCCATGCCCGACCCTTTGCTGATGCTGCCGGACCATATGCCCCGCTGAAAGCCCGGTGCAAGGGCAGAGAGTGTATAAACTTTGCCGACAAGTGGAGGTTTAGCCAATTGGCAACGTGTCTCTGCGAATCTGCTCCTGGGTGAAAATTTGGGAATATGGGTGGAACATGGCCTATGAACATTTGGGCGAAGGCGCTCTTGACTATTATCCTTGCCGCTACGGCAAGTCCAAACTGCTGTTCCGGGGGCCGCGCAAGAAGCTCGACAAGCCCTATATCGCGGTTCTTGGCGGGTCGGAGATCTATGGCAAGTTCACCGAACAGCCATTGCCGGAGATGCTGGAGCAACTGACCGGCCACACGGTGGTCAATCTCGGATGCGTCAATGCGGGAACTGATCTGGTCGTCAACGACGACACCGTGATCGACATCTGCCGCGAGGCGGCCGTCACCGTGATCCAGATCACCGGGGCACAGAACATGTCGAACCGGTTCTACACCGTGCATCCGCGCCGGAACGACAGATTTCTCAAGTCCTCCAGACTGATGGCGAATGTCTTCGGGGACGTGGATTTCACAGATTTCCACTTCACGCGCCACCTTGTCTCGCATCTGGCGGCGCATTCTCCAGAGCGGTTCCAGATGGTGCAGCAAGAGCTGAAGGAAGCCTGGGTTGCCCGGATGCAAACCATGATGAAGCGCATTGGCGGAGAGTTCGTGCTGCTCTGGATGAGCGACCGCACTCCTGAGGACCAGCGCCATGACTGCTCGGCCCGCGATCCGTTGTTCGTAGATCGTGCCATGCTCGAGGCGCTATCCGACCAGTCCGCGAATCTCGTCGAAGTCGTTGCCATACCCGATGAGATCGAGGCTGGTTTTCACCGCATGGTCCATACACAGCTGGAGGAACTTGCAGCGCGCGAAATGCTTGGACCCGTGGTTCAGGAAGCTGCGGCCAGGGCCCTGCACAAGGCGCTCGAGCCACTGCTTTGACAAATCCAGAGCGGCCCGCCATTTGGCGGGCCGCTTGATCTCATTACGGTACGATCAGAGCTTTTCGATCAGTTCCGGAACGGCCGTGAAGAGGTCGGCGACCAGACCAAAATCCGCGACCTGAAAGATCGGGGCTTCTTCGTCCTTGTTTATCGCGACGATGATCTTGCTGTCCTTCATGCCGGCGAGGTGCTGGATGGCACCCGAAATACCGACCGCGACATAAAGATCGGGTGCGACGACCTTGCCGGTCTGGCCGACCTGCCAGTCGTTAGGCGCATAGCCCGAATCGACCGCCGCCCGGCTTGCACCGACCGCAGCGCCGAGCTTGTCGGCCAGCTTCTCGATCAGGTGGAAGTCCTCCTGCGATCCGACGCCGCGACCGCCGGAAACGACAACGCCCGCGCTGGTCAATTCGGGGCGGTCGCTGGCTGCAACCTTGTCCTCGACCCATTCCGACAGGCCCGGATTGGCGACAGCGCTGATGTTCTCCACCGGCGCCGAACCGCTCGTGCCAACCGCATCAAAGGAAGAGGCGCGGATCGAGACAACCTTTTTCGCATCAGAAGATTGCACGGTCTGGATCGCGTTTCCGGCATAGATCGGGCGCTCGAACGTATTGGCGTCGACGACGCCCGACACATCGGTGATAACCATCGAATCAAGCAAGGCCGCGACCCGCGGCAGCACGTTTTTCGCGTCGGTCGTGGCCGGCGCAATGATGTGGTCAAAGTCGCCCGCGAGGCTGACGATCAGTGCCGCTGTTGGCTCTGCAAGGCGGTGGCCAAGGCTCGCATCTTCAGCGCATAGCACTTTCTTGACGCCATCGATCCTGGCGGCTTCGGCAGCCGCATCAGTGGCATGGGCCCCGGCGCAGAGCAGCGTGATGTCGCCAAGCGACTGCACGGCGGCAACGGTTTTGGCGGTTGCATCGACCGACAGATGTCCGTCGGTCACTTCGGCAAGAATCAGTACGGCCATCAGATCGCCCCCGCTTCCTTGAGTTTCGTGACTAGCTCGTCGACCGAACCAACTTTTTCGCCGGCCTTCCGCGCCGCGGGTTCGGTGGTCTTGATCACCTTCAGACGCGGCGTGACATCGACGCCGTAATCGGCTGCGGTCTTCTCATCGAGCGGTTTCTTTTTCGCCTTCATGATGTTGGGCAGAGAAGCGTAGCGCGGTTCGTTCAGCCGCAGGTCGACCGTCACTATGGCGGGCATCGTGACCTTGATCTTCTGCAGGCCGCCGTCAACTTCGCGGGTAACGCTGGCGTGGTCGCCTTCGATCTCGACCTTCGAGGCGAAGGTCGCCTGGCTCCAGCCCAACAGCGCCGACAGCATCTGCCCGGTGGCGTTCATGTCGTTGTCGATCGCCTGCTTGCCGGCCAGCACCAGCCCCGGCTTCTCCTCGTCGATGATCGCCTTGAGGATCTTCGCGACCGCCAGCGGCTCTATGTCCTGATGCACATCATCAGCAGCGACAACCAGAATCGCCCGGTCCGCGCCCATGGCCAGTGCTGTGCGCAGGGTCTCCTGTGCCTGCTTGACGCCGATCGAAACGGCGATGACTTCCTCTGCCTTGCCGGCCTCCTTGAGCCGGATGGCCTCTTCGACGGCAATCTCGTCAAACGGGTTCATCGACATCTTGACATTGGCGAGATCGACACCGCTGCCATCCGCCTTGACGCGGACTTTCACGTTGTAGTCGATCACGCGTTTGACGGGCACAATCACCTTCATCAGCGCGGTCTCCTCACATATTCCCGGCCTCCGGTTCGGCGGCCACTCAAGTTCTCGATCAGGTGTTATCGAGTCATGGAGGGGGAAAACAGGGTAAAATCGACGCGGCATGGCGCGCAGACGTCGCGTTTTGTCTGTGATCGCGACGAAATTGGCATTATGGGACGGTCTGAGGCAGTCTGATATCAGTTGCAAATGGAATAAAGGAAAGCGCCATGACCGACACCATGACCAAAAGCGAAATCAAGCCGACCCGGATCGGGCGCTTGGGCGAACGTTTAATCGCCGGGATCGATGGTCACTACGACATGACAACGCGATATGCCATTCCGTCGCAATGGGCGTCCTTTGCCGCGATGGAGCACCCCGCGGATGCCATGGTTCCGAACGAGCATTTCGGCGTGTGCCATCATGTGCAGCCGGACGGGCAGTTCGGTTACCTCTGCGGGATGCAGGTCCGAAAGGGCGAAGCCGTACCACAGGGCCTGGCCTCGCAGACCGTGCCGGCTGGCAACTACGCCAAGTTCCGCTGCCCCGTTCATATCGCGAAAATGCACGATGAATGGAACCGCGTGATGGGCGAATGGCTGCCCGGATCGGGGTACCTTCTGGGCGACGGCCCTTGCGTCGAATATTATGGTCCGGATTTCGATGCCACGACGGGCGAGGGCGGCTTTGAGCTGTGGATCCCGGTGAAGAAGCAGGCCTAGCGGTTCGCGCCCGGCACCCACAGCACGTCGTCATGACCGTCGTTATTGGCGATTCTGGCGGCGACGAAGAACCAGTCTGACAGGCGGTTCAGATACTTCACGGCGGCCGGGTTCACTGATTCCAACCCCGCGAGTTCGACGGCCAGCCGTTCGGCTCGGCGCGACACTGTGCGGCAGAGGTGCAGGTGCGCAGCCAGTCCCGATCCGCCCGGCAGTATGAAGGACCGCAGCGGGGTCAGCCTTTCATTCATCGCGTCGATCTCGTTTTCGAGTCGGATCACCTGCGCCTCAGACATGCGCAGCGGCGGGTAGTCGGCGGTCGCGTCCTTTTCCATGTCCGGCTGGCAAAGATCGGCGCCGAGATCGAACAGGTCGTTCTGGATCATCGCCAGCTGCGCGTCCAGGGACCCGGTTGCATGCTGGCGCGCCAGGCCTACCGTCGCGTTGGTCTCGTCAACCGTCCCGTAGGCCGTCACCCGGGAAGAGTACTTGGAGACGCGGGCGCCATTGCCCAGGGCCGTCTCGCCTGCATCGCCGGTTCGCGTGTAGATCTTGTTCAGCACCACCATCGGTCAGCCTCCCATACGCCGGATCGCGACGAAGCCAAGAATGATCAAAACTGCAATGGCTTGCGCGATGATCCGGTAGCGCATGATGCGATTTGCGTGTTTCCGGTTGAAGTCGCCGCCCTTGGCAAAACCGCCGATACCGATCATCAGGATAACTAAGACGGTCAGGACCGCGATAACGACGATGATGAACAGCGGGTCGCGCCACATGGTGTTTCCTTCCCTTTGCCGCTCATCTAGCCGGTTTTCCGGAGAATGCGAATCGCCTTATTGCCGATAACCCCGCGACAGGGTGCGGTCGAGCGCGCGGGTTGACAGGAACCGCCGCAGGATATCGGCGAAATAGGTCGGGGTCGTGACAAAATAGCGCGGCCTTGGGCGCGCCGATTCCAGCGCGTGAATCAGCTTGGCGGTCACCGCCTCGGGCTTCAGCTCGAAAGTGCTGGAGCTCGACCCCTTGTAAAGCTGGTCGAGCAGCGAGCTTCGGTACTGATCGACCCGGGCCGAGTTCTGCCAGTCGATCCACTTTTCGAACTGCGTCACGGCATTCTTGCGGAAATCCGTCGCGATCGGCCCCGGTTCGATCAGGATGACGTCGATGCCGGTGCCGCGCATTTCCAGTCGCAGCGTGTCGCTGAGGCCTTCCAGCGCGAATTTCGTGGCGTTGTAGGCCCCTCGCCACCGAAATGCGACCAGCCCCAGGACGGAAGAGCAGTTCACGATCCGGCCATGGCCCTGCGCCCGCATCGCCGGGATCACTTGCCGCGTCAGGTCGTGATATCCGAAGAGATTGGTCTCGAAGATCGCCCGAAGCGCGTCGCGCGGCACGTCCTCGACTGGGCCGGGAATGGCGAAAGCGCCGTTGTTGAACAGCGCGTCCAGCCTGCCATCGGTACGGGACAGGCATTCGGCGACCGCACTGGTGATCGACGCCTCGTCAGCATAATCGAGCTGAAAGCTTTCCAGCCCCTCGTCGCGAAGGCGCTCGCAATCCGCCTCTTGGCGGCAGGTCGCAAAGACCCGCCAGCCGCGCGCGGCCAGCCGGTGCGCCGCATCATGGCCGATGCCGGAAGAACAGCCCGTAATGAGTATGGATTTGCCCTGCACGCGCCGCCCCTTGTTGGTTTTGGCTCATAAAGCCGTTCGGCGGTATGAAGGCAAGGACAGGATCAGTCCTGCGGGGCGGTCTCGGCCAGGAAGCGCGATGCCATGAAACCCTCGACACCATCGCCCTCGACCCGGATCTTCACCCAGTCCTCGTTCGGGTCGGACAGGATCTGCACCGCATCCGCGATATCGACCGAACCAAGGATCGGATTGGCGGTCGAGGGACCGGCGCGCACGTTCACCCGTCTGGCGGTGACATAGAAGACAGGGATATCTGCCCCTTCAGACGTTGAAACATCGACCGGACCGGTGGCGGCGACCACATCAGGCTCAAAAGCAGGCGGCAGTATCTTTCCATCATCCCCGATCACGACCGGGTTCAAGAAGGACACCATTTTCGCGGTTTCCGTGGGCGCCCGGCGGAGCTCGACCCTGCGCGGCTTCGGCGCAGGCTCGATCGTCAGCGAGGCCTGAATCACGTCCGAGAGGGAGCCAGTATCAGTAGCCTCGCCAGCGTCGGTGTCAGCGGAACTTTCAGCGGAGGCCGTCCGGGGTGCCGGTTTGCTGAACCGCTCGGCATTCGCCATGGCGAGCCAGATACCGGCAATGAGAAGCAGCAACAGACGGAACATCGGGCACCTTTCAGGGAATCACTCGTATCAACTCAGTATATCCCATTGCGGTTCCACCGTACGGGAACGACATGACGAAATTCCCCCGAAGGATTCTTTACCCTGTCAGCCGCCCCGGCTATCACAGCATCTATGAACGACGTCACCGACCCCCCCAACATCGGCCCGATGCACGTATCCGAACCGCTGCGCCGAGCGATCGGCGAGCGCTACCTGACATACGCGCTTTCGACGATCATGAACCGGGCGCTGCCGGACGCGCGCGACGGGCTGAAGCCGGTGCATCGCAGGATCCTCTATGCGATGCGCGAATTGCGGCTGGCCTCGGGCGGGGGGTTCCGCAAATCGGCGAAGATCTCCGGCGACGTAATGGGCAACTACCACCCGCACGGCGATGCCGCGATCTATGACGCGATGGCGCGCCTCGCGCAGGATTTCAACGTCCGCTATCCGCTTGTGGACGGGCAGGGCAACTTCGGCAATATCGACGGCGACAACCCAGCCGCCAGCCGTTACACCGAAGCACGGATGACCGCCGCGGCCGAGGCGCTGCTGGAAGGGTTGAACGAGAACGCCGTCGATTTCCGCGACAATTACGACGGTACACTGACCGAGCCGGTCGTCCTGCCAGCCTCTTTCCCGAACCTGCTCGCCAACGGCTCCAGCGGCATCGCCGTCGGCATGGCGACGAACATTCCGCCGCACAATATCGTCGAACTCATCGATGCCTGCCTGCACCTGATCAAGGCGCCCGATGCCCGCGTGGAAACCCTGGTGGGTTACGTTCCCGGCCCGGACTTCCCCACAGGTGGCGTCATCGTCGAGCCACGCGAGAACATCGTCGAGGCCTACCGCACCGGCCGCGGGTCGTTCCGTCTGCGCTCGAAATGGGAGGTCGAGGATCTGGGCCGCGGCACGTGGCAGATCGTCGTGACCGAAATCCCCTATCAGGTCCAGAAATCCAAGCTGATCGAGCGGCTGGCCGAACTGATCCAGACCAAGAAGATCCCGATCTTCGGCGACGTGCGCGACGAGTCCGCCGATGACATAAGGCTGGTGCTCGAGCCCCGGTCGAAGAATGTCGATCCCGAGGTTCTGATGGGAATGCTGTTCCGCAATTCCGATCTCGAAACGCGGTTCAGCCTGAACATGAACGTGCTGATCGATGGCCGCACGCCCAAGGTCTGCTCGCTGAAAGAGGTCCTGCGTGCATTCCTCGACCACCGCCGCGAAGTGCTGCTGCGCCGCTCCCGATACCGGATGGACAAGATCGACCACCGGCTCGAGGTGCTGGAAGGCTTCATCATCGCCTTCCTCAATCTCGACCGGGTGATCGACATCATCCGTTACGATGACGACCCCAAGGCCGCGCTAATGGCCGAGGATTGGGGCACGGACCATATGCGGGCAGCGTCGGAGAAAGAATACGTCTCGCCACTGCCAAGCAAAGGCGAGGGCGAACTCTCCGAGGTTCAGGTCGAAGCCATCCTGAACATGCGCCTGCGGTCGCTGCGCCGGCTCGAGGAACTGGAACTGGTGCGAGAGCGCGACGCGCTGATGGAAGAACGCGCGGGGCTCGAGGATCTGCTCGACAGCGAGGCGCTGCAATGGGCCAGGATCGCCGAGCAGCTGAAGGAAGCCCGCAAACAATTCGGCAAGGACTATGAAGGCGGGGCGCGGCGCACCCAGTTCGCGGAAGCCGGAGAAATCGAAGAGGTACCGATCGAGGCGATGATCGAGCGCGAGCCGATCACGGTCGTTTGCTCGAAGATGGGCTGGATCCGGGCCATGAAGGGCCATGTCGCACTGGATCAGGAGATGAAATTCAAGGACGGCGACGAGGCGCGCTTTTCCTTCCATGCCGAGACCACCGACAAGATCCTGCTGTTCGGCACCAATGGCCGATTCTACACGCTCATGGGATCTAACCTTCCCGGCGGGCGCGGCATGGGTGAACCGGTCCGGTTGATGGTCGACCTTCCGAACGAGGCCGATATCGTGGATCTCTTCGTGAATGGGCCGGGGCGCAAGCTGCTGGTCGCCTCGTCCGCGGGCGACGGTTTCGTCGTGCCAGAGGACGAGGTCATCGCACAGACCCGCACCGGCCGGCAGGTTCTGAACGTGAAGGATAACGTGAAGGCGCAGGTTTGCCGGCCCACCATGGGCGATCACGTCGCCTGCGTCGGCGAGAACCGCAAGGTGCTGATCTTCCCGCTGGAAGAATTGCCCGAAATGGGCCGGGGCAAGGGTGTCCGGTTGCAAAAGTACAAGGATGGCGGGCTGTCGGATGCCACGACTTTCGTGCTCGCCGAGGGGCTGAGCTGGAAAGATCCCGCCGGGCGCACCCGCACGGAATCCGAACTTGAGGAATGGATCGGCAAGCGCGCCGGCACTGGCCGCATGGCGCCACGAGGGTTCCCGCGCGAGAACCGGTTCACCTGAACGCATGGCGTTGACCGGGCTTCAGACGGAATATGTCGGAACCAAGGGCCGGCTGTTCCGGCTGGCGCTGGGCAGCAGCATCCTGACCGTTCTGACACTCGGCATCTATCGCTTCTGGATGAAGACGCGCCTGCGCAGGTTCTACTGGTCCGCCATCAGGCCTGGCGGGCAGCCGCTGGAATATGTCGGCGAGCCGCTGGAAAAACTGCTGGGGTTCCTGATCGCCGTCGTCTTCCTCGCATTCTACATCGGCATCGTGAACCTCGTTCTGATGTTCCTGTCATTCTCGCTGTTTCAGGGCAACTACGCGGCTTACCTGCTGTCATTCGTGGGTGTCATTCCGATTGTCTTCTACGCCCGCTACCGGGCGCGGCGTTACATTCTGGCCCGGACCCGCTGGCGCGGCCTGCGGTTTGGCCTGGAGCCGGGCGCATGGGGATATGCCGCGCGGGCCTTCCTGCACTGGGGTCTGACAATCCTCACACTGGGGCTCCTCTGGCCGCGCATGACCTTCTTTCTGGAGAAATACCGAACCGACCGAACCTATTACGGCAGCGAAAGGTTCTTTCAAGGCGGAACGTGGCAGATGCTCTATCGCCCGTTCAGACCGCTCCTCATTGGGATTGTGATCATTGGAGGCGGGGTTGTCACCGGATATGCCGGTGCGATCTTGCCAGCACTCCTCACCGGTGCCGCCGGTGTGCTCCTTGCCTTCTACGGACTTGCGCATTACCGGGTCCACAGCTTCCGCCTGCTCACCAATGCCAAGACGCTCGGCGAAATCGGCTTCGTGGCGCGGCCAAGCCCCTGGCGGGTGATCCGGATCTACTGTTTCGGCCATCTGATCGTCGGCCTTCTGATGTCGGTCTTCGTGACGGCGCTGCTCGTGGCCTTCGGGGGCATGGCGGCCGTCGTCATCGGAGCAAATGGCCAGTTCGACCCAATCGAATGGAGCGCAATGCTGCCCTTTTGGCTCAATACGCTTGTCGCCGTCCTCGTCTACTTCACGATCTTCGTCAGTTGGGGCGTCCTGCGGCATGTCTTCGTGACCCTGCCGCTGGCGCGCCACTATGCCGAAACTCTCGAAATCACCGGCGGGCACCATGTGAACAACATCGTTCAGCGGGACCGCGATGATTTCACCGAGGCAGAAGGACTCGCAGAAGCGCTTGATCTGGGGGCGGCGATATGATCGGAACCGCTCGCAACGACAGCTATGCGCCACCCCCGGGCCACCGTGTCTTCGCGGATTTCTGTGATGGACGAACGGCAGTTGTCCACAGGGTCGATGTGGAGATCATCGACGGCCATCCAGCCGCCGCCCTTTGTCTGACCCTGGTTGATGAAACCCGCCTGAGATGGCCGCTTTCCGCGATCCGGTCGATCCCGGATCAGGCCGGCCGGGGCCAGCTTGTCATAACGTCAGAGGACACACCTCTGGCACGTCTGACGCTAAGCGACACGGAGACCATAGCGGTCTTGCGGGCCCGATGCGCGCATCTGGGCAGACGCCCGCCAGTCCGGGGCCGCCTGCGGCTCCTCGGCTGGTCTCTCGCCGCCTTGTCCTCCGTCGCGCTGATCGTGTTCGTTCTGGTGCCGGTCATGGCTGACCAGCTGGCGGAATTCCTTCCGCCCGAAGGCGAAAAGGCACTGGGCGACACGACATTCGAGCAGATCCGGACGGCCCTATCGGGCAGCAAGATCAATCCGGTGATGGTCTGCGACAACGATGGCGGCGCTGCAGCGCTGGCACGGATGCAATCAAGGCTGGAAGGAGAGGCCGACCTTCCATACCCGCTGACGGTGCATGTTCTGGATCACAAGATTGCCAATGCTTTTGCGCTGCCCGGGGGCCGGGTCGTGCTCTTTCGCGGCCTGATCGACGCTGCCGAACATCCCGACGAGGTCGCGGCCGTGCTGGCGCACGAGATCGGCCATGTCGTCAATCGGGATCCCGCGCGGGGCGCGCTACGGTCAGCAGGCTCGATCGGTGTCCTCGGCCTGATCTTCGGGGATTTCGCGGGCGGTGCCGCGGTGCTCTTCATGGTCGAGCGCCTGATTGAGGCGACCTACAGCCAAAAAGCCGAAGCGGAAGCCGACAGCTTTGCGCATCGTTCGCTGGCCGGTGCGGGCATGTCGCCACAGGCGCTGGCGGCGCTTTTTGAACGCCTCCGGGCCGAATATGGAGACAGCGACGGATTCGTCGCCCATTTCATGGCGCATCCGAGCCTTGGCAACCGTATCGATGCCGCGCGCGAGGCCGAAAGCCTCAGGACCGGCCCGATACGACCATCGCTGGGAGAGCAGGACTGGCAAGAACTGCGCGGAATCTGTCGCCGCAGGCCGGCGTGATTGCCTATGCCACGGCACTGGGCTAACTAGGGCCGAGAGCAGGGAGTAGCCTATGTCGCATCCGTCGAATTTCCGCAATCAACTACTCGGCCTTGCCAGCTTGGCGGCGCTCGCCGCATGCAGCCTGCCTGCGGACGTCAACGAGCCGCAGGTGCCGATGGGCGATTTCCGGCTGGGCCACAACATCGTTGTCGTTGAAGAGCCGACAATCGGCCCCTTCTCGCGGACCGCCACGGACGAGGAATGGACCGAGGAATTGACCAAGGCGATCCAGACCCGCCTTGGCGGATATGAGGGCGAGAAATTATACAATCTCGGGATCAAGGTCGAGGCCTACGCGCTTGCGCTGCCGGGTGTGCCGCTCGTGTTCAAGCCGCGTTCGGTTCTGGTCATCAACGTACTGGTCTGGGACGATGCAACCCAGACCCGGTTGAATCCCGAAGCCAAGCAACTGACGATTTTCGAGGGCGTTTCCGGCGAAACCCTGATCTCGTCCGGCCTGACCCAGAACAAGCAACAGCAGATGGTCCGGCTCTCGAACAACGCTGCGAAAGCGATCCAGGATTATCTTCTGGAGAACCCCGAATGGATTGGCCTGCCACCGCTTGATGCAGTGCCGGAGGCTTCGGCCGAGGCCGCAACCGGTGCCGCCGCCCTTGGAACCGCCCCGATCGACAGCGGGCCGATCGACGAAGTGACCCCGCCAGCGGCAGTCGCAGCCAACTGATGCTTGATTTTCCCACTTCAAGCCAGTAACGAGCGCGCGGACGATGAACCGGGCCGCACGCGGCCCCGCAATGAATGAGGCTAAAGGGCCATGGCGAAGGCAAAATTTGAACGGACGAAACCGCATGTGAACATTGGCACGATCGGCCATGTTGACCACGGCAAGACGACTCTGACGGCGGCGATCACGAAGTATTTCGGTGACTTCAAGGCCTATGACCAGATCGACG
>JBFKFZ010000026.1:0-40416 GCA_041633555.1 Paracoccaceae bacterium
CCTTGTCTGCTTCGGCGTTGGCTTCGGCATCCTTGACCATCTTCTCGATCTCGTCGTCCGACAGACCACCAGAGGACTGGATCGTGATGTTCTGTTCCTTGCCGGTGCCCTTGTCCTTGGCGCTGACAGACACGATGCCGTTGGCGTCGATGTCGAACGTCACCTCGATCTGCGGCATCCCGCGCGGTGCGGGCGGTATGTCTTCTAGGTTGAACTGGCCGAGCATCTTGTTGTCGCTCGCCATTTCGCGTTCGCCCTGAAACACCCGGATCGTGACCGCATTCTGGTTGTCCTCGGCCGTCGAGAAGATCTGACTTTTTTTGGTCGGAATCGTCGTGTTGCGGTCGATCAGTCGGGTGAAGACGCCGCCCAGCGTCTCGATACCAAGCGACAGCGGCGTGACGTCCAGCAGGACCACATCCTTGACGTCGCCTTGCAGCACGCCTGCCTGAATCGCAGCGCCCAACGCCACGACCTCGTCGGGGTTCACCCCCTTGTGCGGCTCCTTGCCAAAGAACTTGGTCACTTCTTCGACGACTTTCGGCATCCGTGTCATACCGCCGACCAGAACCACCTCGTCGATGTCGCCCGTCGAGATGCCTGCATCCTTCAGCGCGGCCTTGCAGGGTGCGATCGAGTTCTTGATCAGATCGCTGACCAGGCTTTCCAGCTTGGCGCGGGTCAGCTTCATGACCATGTGCAGCGGCTGACCAGTATTCTTGTCCATCGAGATGAACGGCTGGTTGATCTCGGTCTGCTGACTGGACGACAGTTCGATCTTGGCTTTTTCGGCAGCTTCCTTAAGCCGCTGCAGCGCCATCTTGTCCTTGGTCAGATCGACGCCGTTTTCCTTTTTGAATTCATCCGCCAGGTAATTGACGATGCGCATGTCGAAGTCTTCACCACCAAGAAAGGTGTCGCCATTGGTGGATTTGACCTCGAACAGGCCGTCGTCGATTTCCAGGATGGTGATGTCGAAGGTACCGCCGCCAAGGTCATAAACCGCGATGGTCTTGGTTTCTTTCTTGTCGAGACCGTAAGCAAGGGCGGCGGCCGTCGGTTCGTTTATGATCCGTAGCACTTCCAGACCGGCGATCTTGCCGGCATCCTTGGTTGCCTGACGCTGGGCGTCGTTGAAATAGGCGGGAACGGTAATGACCGCCTGCTCGACCGTTTCACCCAAATAGGATTCGGCGGTTTCCTTCATCTTCTGGAGGATGAAGGCCGAGATCTGGCTGGGGCTGTATTTCTCGCCACGCACTTCGACCCAGGCATCGCCATTGCCGCCGTCGATGATCTTGTAGGGAACGAGCTTCTTGTCCTTCTCGACTTCGGCATCGTCGGTTCGGCGACCGATCAGTCGTTTCACGGCGAAAACGGTGTTCTCGGGGTTGGTAACGGCCTGCCTCTTGGCGGGCTGGCCGACAAGGCGCTCACCTTCGGTGAAACCGACGACAGAGGGTGTCGTCCGTGCGCCTTCGGCATTCTCGATGACCCGCGGCTGCGAGCCGTCCATGATAGCAACACAAGAGTTCGTTGTCCCGAGGTCGATACCTATGACTTTTGCCATTCCTTGATTCCTTTTCTTAGGCGATTCTATGGAATTGGGCCCGATGCGGCGCCCGCTTCCGATCCCATAATCTGGCCAGGGACGCTCCCCAACCGCGTTCTGGGCGTATATAAGGAGGGGGTTGCAGCGCTGCAAGTCGTGCCGAACCGCGGATTTCCCGAAAATTGCGGTCATTGTTGAGAAAAGGGGGCATTTTCTTGAATCGAACTGGCGAAATGCCGACTTTGACGCTCCGGGGCGTCAGTATCTATCGGGGATGGCTGTCTCTCGCTGAACAGGAATCGCTGGTCGGGGACCTGCGCCAGGTGATACAGCCCGCGCCTTTCTTCACGCCGGAAACGCGCTTTGGCAAGCCGATGTCGGTGCGTATGACCTCTGCCGGGAAGTATGGCTGGGTCTCCGATCGCAAGGGCTACCGATATGACTCGACGCACCCCGACGGTGGGAATTGGCCGGAGATCCCAGAGAGGATTATGATGGTCTGGGATAATCTCACCGGCCTTGATCGTCGACCGGACTGTTGTCTCATCAACTTCTATGGCGAGGGCGCGCGGATGGGCCTGCATCAGGATCGCGACGAAGCCGACTTTCGCTGGCCGGTCGTCTCGATCTCGCTTGGGGACGACGCGTTATTCCGGATCGGCAACATCGAGCGAGGCGGCAAGACCGAAAGCATCTGGCTGCAATCTGGCGACGTCGCCGTTCTGGGCGGCGACGCGCGGCTGTTGCATCACGGAATCGAACGCATCAGACCCGGATCTTCCAAGCTGTTGGCCGAGGGCGGGCGCATCAACCTGACCTTGCGAGTCGTGGATTAACGTCGCGCGGCCCAGCTGAGAGAGGCGTTCTTGCGGGTGTAGAATTCTCCCATCAGGCCGATCATCACCAGCGCCAGCGTGACATAGATCGGATAGGAGATGGACGAATTATGTGGCGTGTAGTTGATGAACACGACGCCACGCATCTGGTCGATGCAATGAAACAGCGGATTCCAGTCGAACATCGCGAGCATCGTCGGAGGCAGGGTGTTAGCGACGAACATCTTTCCAGAGGCGATCATGTTGGCGCGGGCATAGACTGTTGTCGCGATCGCCACGAAACCGGGCAACCACGGCTTGAGCGCCAGCAACACCAATCCACCAGCGACCCCGGTACCCCAAGACAGCAGCAGGATGCCAAGCGCCGCTACTGGCTGTTCGATGACAAATCCGTCAGAGAATGTGTGATAGACGAAGAGGATCACAAAGACTGACAGAACCTGAATGTAAAGCGACGACAGCGCCGCAGATGCGATGGCGATCGCTGTATTCATCGGCGTGTGCTGCATCATTGCCGAAGCCGGTCCCTCGGATCCCGCGACCGCCCCCATCGCCTTCGTGTGGGTCATGAAGAGGAACACGCCCGACATCAGAAACAGAACGAAGTCACCTCGCAGCCCTGCTGACTTGATGCCAAGAACCACGAACATTGCATAGAATCCGGCCACAAAAAGGATCGACTGTACGATGTTCATCAGCAGCCCGATCACTGCGTTGCCGTGCGACTTTCGCAGTTGGCGCACGGTTCCGTGGTAAATCAGCTCGGCAATGCTGACAGCGGTGCCGATGCGGTTTTTTCGGGCGGGTGCCTGAAACATGCCGTTCCTGCTCTTTGATCCGTCTGCGGAATTCTTGCTGTTTTCCTGAAGGGACAGCATAAGGACAATGACTTAAGGATTCAATGATTGCAGAGCCAGGCGAGGAGACGGGATTGGATTTTGAGAAACTGACGACAGTAATGCGACGGCTGGCACTGGAAGCCGGCGATTGTATTATGGAAATTTACAATTCCGACGATTTTGAGGTCCGGTCGAAATCCGATCAGAGCCCGGTAACCGAAGCGGACGAAGCCGCGGATGCGCTGATATCCGCCGGGTTGCGGGCAGCATTCCCCGACGTCCTGCTTGTGACCGAAGAGCAGTCCGCATCCCATTCCGGACAGGCCGACAGGTTTCTGATCGTTGATCCCTTGGACGGAACGAAAGAGTTCGTGCAGCGGCGCGGGGATTTCACGGTGAACATCGCCTATGTCGAGAACGGAACGCCGATCCGCGGTATCGTCTATGCTCCGGCAAAGGGACGGTTGTTCTACACCGACGCCTCGGGCGCGTCCGTGGAGGAAACCGGAGCCTTGGCGTTGGACCAGACCGGTGAGATGCAGCCAATCCGGGTTTCAGAGCCGAACAATGACGCCCTTTTCGTCGTCGCCTCGAAATCCCATCGTGATGCCGCAACCGACGACTACATCTCGAAATACGCAACCGCAGACATGAAAAGCGCAGGTTCGTCTCTGAAATTCTGCCTTGTCGCGACCGGCGAGGCGGATCTCTATCCGCGTGTCGGGCGCACGATGGAATGGGACACGGCCGCCGGTCACGCAGTGCTGGCCGGTGCAGGGGGTCATGTCGTCCGGTTTGATGATCACAGCAAACTGACCTATGGCAAGCCGAGTTACGAGAACCCATTCTTCATCGCCTATGCTCCCGGCGTCAATCTGCGCAAAGCCTGATGAAGACACTGATTGTCATCCCCGCCCGCTTCGCTTCCAGCCGCTATCCCGGAAAGCCTCTGGTCAAGTTGCAGGGCGCAACCGGAAAGAAGCGCAGTCTGGTCCGGCGATCCTGGGACGCCGCGAATGCCGTCGGCGGCATAGACCGCGTTGTTGTCGCTACTGACGACGACCGGATCAGCGCCGCCGCACACGCGTTCGGCGCAGAAGTCGTCATGACGTCGTCCGATTGCGCCAATGGGACAGAGCGCTGCGCCGAGGCGCTGGATAATCTTGGTGGCGGTTACGATATCGTGGTGAACCTGCAGGGCGATGCACCCCTGACCCCGGCCTGGTTCGTTGAAGATCTCGTAACCGGTCTGAAAGCCCATCCTACGGCAGAAGTCGCTACGCCCGTGCTGCGTTGCGATGGGCGTGCACTGAACGGGTTTCTGGAGGATCGTCGGGCAGGTCTGGTTGGCGGAACGACAGCGGTATTCGGTCAGGAAAGCCGCGCGCTCTATTTCTCGAAGGAGGTGATACCCTTCACCAGCCGTCGCTATGAGGACAAAGAGGAAACGCCCGTCTTTCATCATGTTGGGGTCTACGCCTACCGCCCGTCTGCTCTTGCCGCCTATCCGCGTTGGCCGACCGGACCGCTCGAAAGACTTGAAGGTCTGGAGCAGCTTCGGTTCTTAGAGCAGGAGCGTCCGGTCCTCTGCGTCGAGGTGCAATCCCGCGGGCGTCAGTTCTGGGAGTTGAACAACCCCGGTGACGTACCGAGGCTCGAAGCGATGATGGCCGAGATGGGAGTGGAATGACCGGACCGACGGTCAGTGTCATCGTCGTCAGCCGAGATCGGCCATCGGAATTGCACTGTTGCCTGACTGCGATTTCACAGCTCTCATACTATCCGTTCGAAGTCATCGTTGTCGCAGACCGCGCCGGAGTCGCGGCTGCGGGGGGCCTTGCTTTCGCGGACCGTCTCAAGATCCGCGAATTCGGAGAAGCCAATATCTCGAAGGCGCGCAATCTGGGTCTAACCTTGGCTGCGGGCGAGATCGTCGCTTTCGTCGATGATGACGCCGTGCCTGAACCGGGTTGGCTGTTTCACCTGACACAGCCGTTTTCAGAGCAAGATGTGGCCGCCGCAGGAGGGTTCGTGCGCGGGAGGAACGGAATCTCTTTTCAGTGGCAGGGACAGGTCGTCAATGATCAGGGCTATTCATCGGAACTTGGAGTCGATGGTGATGCAGCGGTCGTACCCTTCTGCCCGGCTGGCCAAGCCGTCAAAACACAAGGGACGAACTGCGCTTTTCGGCGAACCGAGATCGCAGCAATTGGCGGCTTCGACCCGGCCTTTCGATATTATCTGGATGAGGCTGATGTGAACTTGCGGCTTGCCAAGCTGGGATTGCAGACAGCAATTGTCCCGCGCGCCGAAGTACATCACGGCTTTGCCGCATCAGGCATTCGGCACCGTAGCAGACTGCCCAAGTCACTGATCGAGGTGGGAGCCAGCCAGGCCGTGTTCTTGCGAAAGCACTACACTGGCGCCGTCAGCGACGAGGTCATTGTAAAATTCACTCAAGCACACCGTCAGGCGTTGCTAAGGCACATGGTTACCGGCAACTGCGAACCAAGTGACGTTGATGCGCTGCTGAATACGCTCAAGGCCGGTCTTGTCCAAGGCGCGAAACGGGAGACCGCGCCGACACTGGCCCTACAGCCCTCGATTGAGCCGTTCCTTGCCTTTCGGTCGACCAAAGACATGCCGCGACATAAAGTAATAGCGGGATACCTCGTTCATGCAGCAGGGATGCGCGAAGAGGCCCGGGAGGCAGTTCGCCACGGCCATGTGGTGTCTCTCTATCTCTTCAGCCGCACTGCGCTCCACCACAAGGTCAGATACCACGACGGCTACTGGGAGCAGACCGGTGGTCTGTGGGGGAGGTCCGTCCGCACCGACCCCATCATTCGAAAGGTCTCGATGGAGCGACGCGTAGATAATGAGATCAATCGCGTGGCCTGGGCGCGCGATCCGCTGCAGACCGCGGCTCGACGCTTACAGAACTGTAAAATCAACGTATAATCTTTACAATTCGGCCACAAACGCCCAGTAATTGCATGCTGTGTGGGCTACATTCCAGTTTTTGATCAGGTTCTCGGGGGACGAATAATGAAGCGGAGAGTGACCAAGGCAGTATTTCCTGTAGCCGGTCTTGGGACGCGCTTTTTGCCAGCCACCAAGTCAATTCCGAAGGAAATCATGACCTTGGTAGACCGTCCGTTGATTCAATATGCAATCGACGAGGCGCGCGCGGCTGGGATCAAGGAGTTCATTTTCGTCACCTCTCGCGGCAAGGGCGCGCTGGAGGACTATTTCGATCATGCACCGGAGCTCGAAGCTTCACTTCGCAAAAAAGGCAAAGATGAACTGCTTGAGACACTCAAGAACACCAACATGGAGAGCGGCGCGATTGCCTATATCCGTCAGCATCGAGCTCTGGGGCTTGGTCACGCCGTCTGGTGCGCACGCAGACTGATTGCCAATGAACCGTTCGCGGTGATCCTGCCCGACGATGTCATTGCCGCTGAAAAACCGTGTCTGCAACAGATGACCGAGGCGTATCAGGAAACAGGCGGCTGCATGGTCGCTGCGATGGAGGTGCCACCAGCGGCCGCTTCTGCTTACGGCGTACTGGATGTGAAAGAGGATATGGGTGCAATGGTGTCAATCCGCGGCATGGTCGAGAAACCGGCACCCGGCACCGCGCCCTCCAACCTCGCTGTCATAGGACGGTACATTCTCACGCCAAAGGTCTTGCAGAATCTCAACAAGATTCGCAGCGGCGCGGGCGGGGAGATTCAACTGACAGACGCGATCGCCGAGGAGATCCGAAGTGACCGTGACGTCTTTGGCTTCCGGTTTCGAGGTGAGCGGTTCGATTGCGGATCGAAGGCCGGATTCCTACAGGCGACCGTGTCCTTCGGCCTGGCGCGAGAGGAGCTGAGGGAGGAATTCTCCAGCTACCTACGGGAAATGGTTCTTCTCCCAGATGCCGCGCAATAACGGGTGACCGAAACTGCCGGAAAGCATGTACTCGTAACTGGCGGAGCCGGGTATGTGGGGTCGCATGCCTGCAAGGCGCTGAAGGCGGCGGGTTATGTTCCCGTAACCTATGACAACCTGATTACCGGATGGCAGGATGCCGTCAAATACGGCCCCTTCGAACAGGGCGACTTGACAGATCGTACCCGGCTCGATTCGGTTTTCGCGCTCTACAACCCAATTGCCGTAATGCATTTCGCTGCACTCAGCCAGGTTGGCGAGGCGATGCTGAAGCCTGGGCGCTACTGGCACAACAATGTCTACGGTTCACTCTGTCTTGTTGAGGCGGCTGTCGCGGCGGGCTGCCTTCAGTTTGTGTTCTCATCCACCTGCGCCATATATGGCGAACATGACAATGTGGTGCTGGATGAAGATGTCGCGCAGCATCCTGCCAATGCCTATGGCGCCACCAAGCGTGCGATCGAGGATATGTTGCGGAATTTCGGCGAAAGCCACGGATTGCGACAAGTGATCTTTCGTTACTTTAATGTCGCCGGTGCCGATCCTGATGGCGAAGTCGGAGAATTCCACCGCCCCGAAACTCACTTGATCCCGATCATACTCGAGGTCGTGCAGGGCAGGCGCCCGTCACTGACGATCTATGGCACCGACTACGGCACACCGGACGGCACTTGCATTCGTGACTATGTGCATGTCATGGACCTGGTCGATGCACATGTTCTGGGATTGAAGTGGCTGGAAGCGGGCAAACCAAGCCGGGTATTCAACCTTGGCTCGGGTCATGGATTTTCAGTCAAGGAGGTTATCAATCACAGCGGAGCAGTGACCAATCGGCCGGTTGCGACGATCGAAGGCGAGCGCCGTGCCGGGGATTGTTCGAGGCTGGTTTCCGGCAGCACACGGGCAGAAGAGGAGCTTGGCTGGGAGCCGAAGCGCTCTGACCTGGGCGTGATGATTGCTGATGCCTGGCGCTGGCACCAGAATGGCCACTACGAACGCTGACTCCGCCCCAGTTTGTCTGGACCTTACGCGCCTTGTCTCGCGGGTCGGCCGCGGGCCAATGACCGGGATTGATCGGGTCGAACTGGCCTATCTGAATGCGCTGCCGGAACGATTCGCTTGCTTCTATGGTTTCGTAAGAGTTGGGCGAAGCTACTTCCTGCTCGACCGCAACGGTACGATCGAGTTGAGGGCGCGGTTGCACGGTGAAACGCCGTGGGGATCACGGGATCTGAAAGCACGCTTGTTTCGACGCCATGGGGTGTTGCGTCAGTCGGCGCTTTCGGATCTGCGACGCCTGAGCATGATGGATTGTAGACCAGACGGGCTGAGGCGAGCTTTGGAGAACCGGTGTGGACCGGGTCTGCGCTATCTGAATGTTGGACATTCAAATATCGACTCTCGGGTATTTGCTGCTGTATCGGCGGTCGCGACGTCGCGGACTTTGGTGTTGTTGCATGATGTCATCCCGCTCGAGTTTCCACAGTACCAGCGCACTGGCTCGGTCCAGGAGTTCGAAGAGAAGCTGAAAGTGATCGCTGCTTTGGCCGATCTGGTGATACATCCGAGTGCGGACAGCCGTTTTCTGGCGGAGAAACACTTTGCGCGAATTGGACCGGTGCCGAATGGCGTGGTAGCCCATCTGGGTGTCGAGGTAGCGGAGCCAGTTCATGAAGATCTGCCCGTCCCGCTTAGATCCTTGGGTCAATTCTTCCTGACCATCGGCACGATCGAACCCCGCAAGAACCACAGGCTTCTTCTGGATCTCTGGCGTGTCTTCGAGGATGAACCGGACGCGCCGACGCTGGTGATTGCAGGGCAGAGGGGCTGGAATAACGAAGAGGTCTTCCGCAGGCTCGACGAGAAGCCCCGCCACGTTATCGAGGTGAACGACCTGACGGATGCCGCCATGTCGGCGCTCCTGCGGAATGCCGACGCGTTGCTGCATCCCAGCTATGCCGAAGGCTTCGGTTTGCCCCCGGCAGAGGCTGCCTTGATTGGGACAAAAGTTGTCTGCTCAGATCTTGCGGTGTTTCGCGAAGTACTGGGAAACTCGCCCGTTTACCTCAATGAGTCGGACCTGTATTCTTGGGAAAGGACGATAAGGAACCTGGCAACAGGCAATGCAAACGAGGCAAGAGCGAATGGGCGGATTGGCGCGGCGAGCGCGTTGCCAACGTGGCAGGACCACTTCAACACAGTCTTAAATCTGCTTTGATATCTGCCGGTTGATGCTATGCCCGCTGAAAGGACTACGAGGCTTTATTGAGCGCCCTTCAATCATATCGATTACGACTGGAGCGAAAGCGCTGGCGTATTCGGGCGTTTCGCAAGCGTCGGGATCTCGACTCCGTTCAGGACAATACGGGGTCGATCAGGAAGGACGACATATTTCTTTTCGCTACGATACGAAATGAAAAGGTCCGCCTCCCCTATTTTCTCGAATACTACCGCAAGCTCGGCATCAACCACTTCTTCATTGTGGACAACGATTCAGATGACGGGTCGTTACAGTTCCTCCTTGGGCAAGAGGATGTCTCGATCTGGCATTCGAGCGCGAGCTACAAGCGGGCGCGGTTCGGCGTTGACTGGCTGAATTACCTACAAATGCAGTACGGGCATCGGCATTGGTGCCTCGTCGTCGACTGTGACGAGTTCTTCATCTATCCGTTCTGCGACACTCGTTCCATCCGGGCTCTGACCGACTGGCTTGATGCCTCCTCGATTCGTACGTTCGGGGCGATGCTTCTGGACATGTATCCCAAAGGTTCGCTGCTCGAAGAGCCATATGCCCCGGGACGGGATCCATTCGAAATCGCGTCCTGGTTCGACAGCGGCAACTACATGATCTCACGCAATGAGAAGTACGGAAATCTCTGGATACAGGGTGGACCGAGGGCGCGAACATTTTTTGCCGACAGGCCCGAGCGGGCACCGGCATTGAACAAGATACCGCTGGTCAGATGGGACCGCCGCTATGCCTATGTAAGTTCGACCCACATGCTCTTGCCGCGCGGCCTGAATCACGTCTACGACGAATGGGGTGGAGAGAAGACATCGGGCTGCCTCTTGCATGCGAAGTTCCTCGACATATTCGTGCAGAAATCCGAGGAAGAGCTGAGCCGCAAACAGCATTTCGCCAGCAGTCAAGAATATCAGGCCTATCATGCGCGGGTGAAGGAAGGCCCCGACATGTGGTGCAAATGGTCCGAGAAGTATATCAATTGGCGGCAGCTTGAGATTCTTGGCCTGATGTCGAAGGGAAACTGGGCGTGAGGGTAGGCATTGTTATGCTTGTCCACGAGGCAGTTGACCGGGCGGCGCAGGTTGCCCGGCACTGGGCCGAACAGGGTTGCCCGGTAGTGATCCATGTCGACAAGCAAGTCGAGAAAGAGGACTACTCAGCCTTCGTCACGGATCTTTCGAGCCTTGAAAACGTTCGGTTCTCGGTACGGCAAAAATGCGAATGGGGCCGGTGGGGTCTCGTCGCGGCGACACAGACTGCGGCAGAGCAAATGCTCGCCCAATTTCCTGAGGTGCTGCATGTCTATCTCGCGTCGGGCTCTTGCCTGCCGTTGCGGCCAATCAAGGAACTTGAAGACTATCTGGTTCGGCATCCACGTACGGATTTCATCGAATCCGTGACGACGGATGAAGTGCACTGGACAATCGGCGGCCTGGATTTCGAGCGCTTCACGCTTCGATTTCCCTTTTCCTGGAAGCGGCAAAGGTATCTTTTTGATCGCTATGTGAAACTCCAGCGCCGTATCGGGATGCAGCGCAAGATACCCGACCGCATCATACCGCATCTCGGGTCGCAATGGTGGTGCCTGTCGAGACAGACTCTCTCGGCAATCTTGCAGGATCCGAACCGGAAGGTTTATGATGCCTATTTCTCCAAGGTCTGGATCCCTGACGAAAGCTATTTCCAGACCCTTGCAAGGCTCTATTCATCCGATATTGAAAGCCGGTCGCTGACATTGTCGAAGTTCGACTTCCAGGGAAAGCCGCATATCTTCTACGATGATCACCTGCAGCTTCTGCGCAGGTCGGATTGCTTTGTTGCACGCAAGATCTGGCCCTATGCGGACAAGCTCTACCAGGCTTTCTTGTTTGACGAACTGCACGGCTCATCGATGATGGAACCTAATCCCGGAAAGATTGACAAGATATTCGCTAAGGCTGTCCAGCGGCGAACGCAGGGCAGACCGGGTCTTTACATGCAGAGCCGGTTTCCAAATGACGGATTCGAGAACGGCAAGACATGCGCGCCATATTCCGTGTTCGAAGGGTTTCAGGATCTGTTCGAGGACTTCGACAGCTGGCTTTCCAAGGTGACGGACGCGCGAGTGCATGGTCATCTATACGGTCCCGACCGCGCTGAGTTTACGGGCGGGCAGGCCATATATAGCGGCGCGCTATCCGACAGCGCGGCATTGCGTGATTACGATCCGAGGCGATTCCTGACCAGCCTGATCTGGAGCACGCGCGGCGAACGGCAGTGCTTTCAGTTCGGACCCCGCGACAGCCAGGACGTCGGTTGGCTGATCGCCACCGATCCGAATGCGCAGATTTCCGTGATCTCTGGCGCGTGGTCGGTGCCGCTATTCCACTCGAACATGAACTTTTCGGCGATTCGTGCCGAAGCGGCACGGCTGCAGAAGATCGAAAGCGTGCATCTGGGCATTCTCAATTCTCAGTACACAAAGGCTCGCGTCCGGATCTGGAAGATGGCCGATTTTGTAGAGGCTCCGATGGAACCACTGCAAACGATCCTGGATGAGATCGGCGTGCGCAGCACAAGGCGGCTTACTGAAGCACCGAAGATGGCGGATCTTGCAGGCTTCGGCCAGTTTCTGCGAAATCTCAAGAATCAGGGCATGCATCCGCACCTGATGGGTGATTTTCCGGTCACGAACGATGATCCCCATCGCCGCAAGAAAACGCGGCGTCCCTATCTCGTGCGATAACTCGGGATGGGGCAGGGTTTTGAGTATTTTGCGATCTTCGCAGAGATGAGGACGGGCTCGAACTTCCTTGAGGAGAGCCTGAACGATTATCCCGGGATCAAGTGCTATGGAGAGGTCTTCAACCCGCATTTCATCGGCCACGCCAATCAAACCCGGCTGCTGGGACTGTCACTGCAAGAGCGGGAAGCTGATCCTCTAAACCTCTTGGCCCGAATGAAGCGGCAAACCGATGGGTTGCCGGGCTTTCGGTTCTTTCACGATCACGACCCGAGAATCCTGTCGAACTGTTTAGCCGACAGGGCTTGCGCAAAGATCATCCTGACCCGCAATCCGGTGGACAGTTATGTGTCGCACCAGATTGCCCGCGAGACTGGGCAGTGGCGTATCGGCGACGCCAAGGGGCTGAAGACGGCGCGGATCAGGTTTGATCCAGCCGAGTTCCAGCATCACCTCGCCAGCCGTCAGCATTTCCAGCTGCACCTATTGCGCGCGCTGCAGTCGAGTGGTCAGACAGGGTTCTACCTTGACTATGAAGATATCGGTGAGCTCGATGTCCTAAACGGTCTGGCGCGGTTTCTTGGGGCGTCTGACAGAAAATCCGCGCCTTCGAGAAAGACGAAGAAACAGAATCCGCAGTCGCTGCAGGACAAGGTCGTGAACTTTCCCGAAATGAACGAAGCCCTGCTGTCTGTCGATCACTTCGATCTGTCTCGAACGCCGAATTTCGAACCGCGCCGAGGGCCAGCCGTTCCAAATTTCATCGCGGCAGCCCGTGCCCCGGTGCTGTTCATTCCAATTCGCGGTGGCCCGTCGGACTCACTGATCAATTGGCTGGCCGATCTTGACAATGTGTCGCCGTCAGATTTGACGACTGGTTTCAACCAGAAGACCTTGCGGCAGTGGAAGCGTCAGACAAGATCCCATCAGAGCTTTTCCGTGGTCCGCCATCCGGTCGCCAGGCTCTATGCGGCTTTTGTCAAACACATACTCCTACCTGGGCCCGAGCGTTATGATGCGATACGTGACACTTTGCAGAACGCCTACATGTTGACGCTGCCTGACGAGGGTAGCGATGCTGCGGCATTTCGTGCATCATTCGTAAGTTTTGCGAGTTTCGTCCGGGCGAATTTGGCCGGTCAGACAGGTGTCCGGGTGGATGGTGCATGGGCATCGCAATCGGAAGTCTTGAAAGGCGTCTGTCAGTTCATGATACCGGACCACGTCTTTCGCGAAGAAACCCTGCAAGCCGACCTCGCCTATCTCGCTGACAGGCTTTCGATGTCGCCTCCGATCTATCAGGCGGAAGAGCATGAAGGACCGTTTCGGCTTTCGTCGATCTATGACGAAACGGTCGAAGCGGCGGTCAGGGCGGCCTACCAGAAAGACTATATGCAGTTTGGTTTTGAGACTTATGCGTCGGCTAAGCGGCCTGACTTGTCGGGCCCGCTGTCAGGATAGCGTGCAACGCCGCCGGATCGACATTTGCGCGTAGTTTGGAGCAAAGATCAGAATCCCGCATCGTGCGCGAGACCAATGCCAGCGCCTTGAGATGCTCGACGCCGGCATCGAGCGGCGCGAACAAGGCAAAGATAAGGTCCACAGGCTGCCGATCCGCAGCGTCGAATTCAAATGGCCTTTCCAGGCGCAAGAATACCCCAACGACATGATCGAGTCCCCCGATGCGGGCATGCGGCAGCGCCACCCCATGCCCGACACCTGTCGGGCCGAGACTCTCGCGCTCCAGCAAGGCTTCGACGACGTCATCGTGGTTCAGGCCAAACGCTGTCACGGCAATTTCGCCCAGATCCTGGAAGAGCCGCTTCTTGCTGGTTGCCTTGCCGACGACCTTGACGGCCGTCGGCTTGAGAATTTCAGATAGTTCCATGTACTGCTACTTTTGGTCGATCCTGCCTGATCGGATTGTCATGCCGCGTCGTTGGGATCAATCCAGCCGATGTTACCGTCCTCGCGCCGATATACGACGTTGATCCCGCTGTTCCCTTCGTTACGAAAAACCAGGACCGGAGCCCCGACCAGTTCCATCTGCATCACCGCCTCACCAACCGAGATGGAGGGGATCTTGGTCTCCATCTCGGCGATGATCATCGGCTGAAGCGAATCCGGTTCAGAGTCGTCCAGATCTTCCGATGCGGCGAGGATATATGACGACGCGCCAAAGAGTTCAACAGGTTCCGGGCGGTCTTTGTGATGATCTTTCAACCTGCGCTTGTATCGACGCAACTGCTTGTCAAGCTTCTCGCTGCACTTGTCGAATGCGCTATAGATCTCATTGGCATGCGCCTTTGCCTGGGCGGTAAGGCCCGTGGAAAGGTGGATCGTGGCCTCGCAAACATACTCATGCGCGTTTCTGGAAAATACCACATTGGAATCTGTCGGGCGGCCCGTGTACTTCGATAGAACGTCGTTCATTTCACTCTGGACGTGGGTCTGAAGTGCTTCACCGATATCGATTTGCCGGCCGCTGATCTGGTAACGCATCATTACTCCTTCAGATGAAATTGAATGGCCAATCCGTCGCTTGTCACGCTGCCGATTGCCAATGCTGGTTTGTTGTAGTTTGTCGGCCCGATTGCGTCGGGCGCGTTCAGAGCAACTTGGGAATACGGCATCGCTCGAACGATGAGTGGTCGTAGTTTCATTGACCTCATTTGGCGATATCCGGGACCCTGCTGTCAATAGGATCCGGGGATCAGCACCGGTCTCAGCCAATCTTGAAGCTCTGACCGAGGTAGACACGTCGTACATTCTCGTCTCGCACAACTTCCTCTGCCGTTCCACTCATCAACACCTTGCCGTCATGTAAGATATAGGCGCGATCTACGATATCCAGGGTTTCCCGCACGTTGTGATCGGTAATCAGAACACCGATACCGCGAGTCTTCAGGTCGGCAACAAGAGACCTGATCTCTCCCACGGCGATAGGATCGACGCCGGCGAAGGGTTCGTCCAGCAGTACGTATTTCGGATCGGCGGCGAGGCATCGTGCGATCTCAACGCGCCGCCTCTCGCCGCCTGACAATGATAGTGCCGAGGCGCGCCGCAGGTGGGTGATCGAGAACTCCGACAGCAATTCCTCAAGCCGTTCTTTTCGCGTCGACCGGTCCTTCAACGTGATCTCGAGGATTGAAAGGATGTTGTCTTCGACTGAGAGGCCGCGAAAGATCGAGGCCTCCTGCGGCAGATATCCGATGCCAAGCTTGGCGCGACGGTACATCGGCAGGTTCGTCACTTCGCGCCCATCGATCGTGACCTGTCCGCCTTCAGGGACGACCAGACCTGCGATGGCATAAAAGCAGGTGGTCTTGCCACAACCGTTGGGGCCCAGCAATGCGACGACTTCGCCGCGCCCCAGGTCCATGCTGACGTCGCGGATGACCAGGCGCTTGCGGTAGCCCTTGCGAAGTCCGACGACATGCAGCCCCACGTCGCCTTCCGAGACAGTCAGATCAACCGGGGGCAACTTCAGTTGCCGCCGGTCTGAAGAATGGATTTCACGCGACCCTCCATGACACCTGTGCCATCCTCCATGTTCACCACGAGCTTATCGCCCGAGAGTACATTCCGGCCTTGCGTCAGGATTACGTTGCCCGTCATCAGCATGATCCCATCCGGAACGTCGTAGTCAGCGCTTTCCCCTTCGGCGGCCTCGGGGCCGTTCACGAATGTCACATTACCGATCGCCAGAACCCGCGCGACTTCACCGGTCGATTCGCCGTTTTCCATCAGGTACTCAATTCTCACCTCGTCTGCAGACAGCCGCATCTCTCCCTGTCCGACAAGCACATTGCCGGCGAAGACGGCGGTGCCGTCGACCTGATCGACCCGCAGCGAGTCCGCCGTGACCTCGACTGGTAACGACGGATCCTGCTGGGTACTGCCAAATGCGATTGCAGTGCCCTGCGCGACGGTAGATCCGCTCGACACACCAAGGAACAAGGCGGCAACAAGGAGAGTGGGTTTCATTGTCGCGATCCTAGTCATTCTTTCGGCGTGTATACCAGCTTCAAGCCGCCGTTGAAATCCAGCACGTAGCCACGTCCCCCTTCGTTGCCGGGCTTCAGCCTGACCTGCAAGCTTCCCGCCTCAATCCGCAACTCCGGGCCGACTACCACGACGTCGTCATCGGCATCCATGGCCGATCCGTCGAACTTTGCGCGCATCTGCTCGGTATTCAGAGTGTAGCCTTTGGAACTGGTAACCGTTACGCCACCCATCAGCACCGCGTTCTTGCTATCAGAGTCGAACATCCCTCCAAGGGCCGCGAAATCCAGAATGGTGCCGTCGGATTGGCTGATCCGTGCATTAAGATGGTGGGCGTTGATGACCTGGGGGTTGTTCGGCTGTGGCCGAGCGCTGTCCGCCACTACGGTGATGGCTGCCCCATTCGCCGCAACGCCGGAATAGTTTGGGGCGCCGATACGCTGCTCGCGGGCGAACTCCCTAGCGTCAACATCGGCATAGGGCAGTTTCTGCGACGGTTCTATAGTTCGGGACAGCAGGAAGAGCGTGGAGAGGATGACAAGCGCCAAGAATGGCAAGAGGATCTTCAACCATGCGACCGCTCGGGAATAGGCATTGTCATAAGCGGCCATCTTCTAGACCACGCCGGCCCGCAGGCAATCATGGATGTGCAGGATGCCCCGGGCCTGCCCTCCCAGATCAGGGTCAACCACGAAGAGGCATGTTATCTTGCGCTCGTTCATCCGGGCTAAAGCCTCTTCCGCCAGGGCTCCGGGCCGTATCGTCCGGGGGTTGGCGGTCATCACTTGCTTGGCGCTCAAGGTGAGCAGTTCGTCCATGTGGCGCCGAAGGTCACCATCCGTGATAATGCCGGCCAAGGTGCCGTCACCCGATGTCACGCCGACAACACCAAACCCCTTCTGCGTTATGGCCAGGAGCGCGTCGGTCATCGGCGTGTCGAGCCCTACCAAGGGCATGTCGGGATGCATGAGATCGCGCACTCGCGACAGACGCGCGCCCAGTTTGCCGCCGGGATGAAACTCCCTGAAATCGTCCGGGGTGAAGCGCCGGTGCTCCATCAGCGCGATCGCCAGGGCATCGCCCAGAGCCAGAGTCATCGTCGTGCTGGTGGTCGGCACGATCCCCTTGTCACAGGCTTCGGCTGCTTCCGGCAGAAGAATTGCGACGTCGGCCTGCCGCAGCAGTGTGCTTTCGGCTCGCCCCGCCACGCCGATCAGCGGAATGCCGAACCGGCGGGTATAGGCAACAAGGTCGGCCAGTTCCGGAGTCTCACCGGAATTTGACAGAACCAGCGCGACATCTCCCTTGGCCATCATGCCGAGGTCGCCATGGCTGGCTTCGGCAGGATGGACGAAATGGGCTGGTGTGCCGGTGCTTGCCATGGTCGAGGCGATCTTGCGTGCGATGTGACCCGACTTGCCCATGCCGGACACGATGACGCGGCCGGGGGCGTCCAGGATCACTTGCGCGGCATCTGCGAAACTGTCACCAAGGGATCCCTTCAGGATCCCCAATGCATCGGCCTCGCGCCGGATCACGCGGCGACCGGCGGCCAAGATGGTTTCACGCGTCATGCTGGTCACTCGCCCTGTTCAATGGGCAAAGATATCGATTTCGGGCCAACCAGCCAAGTCGAGCTTCGCGCGGGTGGGAAGGAAGTCGAAACAGGACTGGGCCAGTTCTTCCCTGCCCTCGCGCTTCAGCCGCGCATCGAGCTGTTCTTTCACCTTATGAAGATAGAGGACATCCGACGCGGCATAGTCAAGTTGCGCCTCGTTCAGTTCGGCGGCGCCCCAATCGCTCATCTGCTGCTGTTTCGAGATATCGACGGACAGCAGTTCATCCAAAAGATATTTCAGGCCGTGCCGGTCAGTGTAAGTGCGGATCAGTTTCGACGCGATTTTGGTGCAGTAAACCGGTGCGGTCACGGTGCCAAATGCGTTGAGCAAGGCCGCGATGTCGAAACGGCCGAAGTGGAACAGCTTCAGAACTCTGGGATCAGACAACATGCGGCACAGGTTCGGCGCGCTGGTTTGGCCATTCTTGACCTGCACCAGATGTGCGTCGCCATCGCCCCCGGACAGTTGCACAACGCATAGCCGGTCGCGATGCGGGTTCAGACCCATGGTTTCGCAGTCAATCGCGACAATCGGGCCGAGATCGAGACCATCCGGAAGATCGCTTAGATAAAGGAAATTCGCCACTCGTGGCCCCTTGGATAGGAGGGGATGGTGCCCAGGAGAGGACTCGAACCTCCACATCGTTGCCAATACTAGCACCTGAAGCTAGCGCGTCTACCAATTCCGCCACCTGGGCAGGTGTCGTGCAGCGGCGATGTAAACATGGCGCCGGTGGCTGTCAACTGGGGGTCTTTGAATTTCATGGCCCCCGATAGCGTCTTGTACCGTCTCCAACGGAAAGCTATTGAACTGCCAGCAGACATGGAGAGGCTGATGTCGAAACTGGTCACCATCTATGGCGGATCCGGCTTTGTTGGTCGCTACATTGCCCGGCGGATGGCGAAAGAAGGCTGGCGCGTTCGCGTTGCCGTCCGGCGCCCGAACGAGGCAATGTTCGTCAAGCCTTACGGAACGGTCGGGCAGGTTGAGCCGGTATTCTGTAACATTCGAGACGACGCATCCGTGCGCTCAGTCATGGAAGGCGCCCGTGCTGTCGTGAATTGCGTTGGGACTTTCCAGAAGGGCGGCAAGAACAGTTTTGACGCGGTGCAGAATCGCGGAGCAGAGCGGATTGCCCGGTTGGCAACAGAACTGGGTGTCGGCCAGCTGGTTCATATCTCGGCGCTGGGCGCGGCCGAAAACAGCGACAGCCTCTATTCTCAGTCCAAGGCAGCGGGAGAGCGGGGTGTTCTGTCCCATTTCCCTGACGCCGTCATCTTGCGGCCTTCGGTGATCTTTGGACCAGAGGACGGTTTTTTCAACAGGTTTGCCAGCATGTCTCGATTTGGGCCAGTGCTTGCGCTCGTGGGTGGAGAAACCCGATTTCAGCCGGTATATGTGGATGACGTCGCCCGGGTCGCTGTGAAGGGTGTTCTTGGTCAGGCCGCTCCCGGTACATATGAGCTTGGGGGCCCCGACGTTGCGACGTTGCGTGAACTCATGCAAGAGATGATGACTGTCATTCGGCGGCGACGCCTGATAATCGACCTTCCCTTCTGGTCGGGGGCGTTGATTGGCCGCATGTTCGATACGATCCAAGCCATTACGCTTGGATTGTTCACCAATTCCATTCTGACTCGTGACCAAGTGCGCAGTCTGCGCAGCGACAACGTGGTCAGCAAGGATGCCAAAGGGTTCGCCAATCTGGGGATCAAGCCGGTGGCCATGGAAGCGGTATTGTCCGACTACCTGTGGCGATATCGCCCGTCGGGGCAATATGACGCGATCAAGGAAAGCGCCAAGAATCTGCGCAAGACTTGATCCCCCCTGAATGGCTGAGAATTCTCTGTTTGTTGCATTGTTCCTTGGGCTTCTCGAGGGGCTTACAGAGTTCATACCGGTGTCGTCGACCGGGCATATCCTGCTTGGCGGACATTTCCTTGGTTTCAATTCGGCGGGCAAGTCCTTTGAAGTTGTGATTCAGCTAGGCGCGATTATCGCGATCCTGCTAGTTTACGCCGGCAAACTGATTTCGGTATTCGCGGCTGCACCCCATGATCCAATGGCGCGACGATTTATCCTGTCGGTTTTGATTGCCTTTCTGCCTGCGGTCGTTGTGGGCGTACTCGCGCATGAAATCATCAAGACAGTCCTGTTTGAAACGCCGGTTCTCATTGCTCTCATGCTGATCCTTGGTGGGATCGTTCTGCTCTTCGTCGATCAAATGGCCGTCAATCCGAGACATCACGATGCAATGCATTTTCCCATTCCGATGGCCCTTGGCATTGGGGTGATCCAGTGTCTTGCGATGATTCCGGGCGTGTCGCGCAGTGGCGCGACGATTGTTGGGGCGCTGCTGATGGGAGCGGACAAGCGGTCGGCGGCGGAATTCTCCTTTTTCCTGTCGATGCCAACCATGGCTGGTGCCTTTGCCTACGATCTTTTCCAGAACCGCAATGTATTGGATCTGAGTGCCGTAACCGAGATCATGATCGGATTTGCCGGGGCCTTAGTTGCGGCAATGTTCGTGGTGCGCGGTCTTCTCGCTTACGTCAGTCGACGAGGTTACTCGGTTTTTGGCTGGTGGCGAATAATCGTGGGGGTCGCCGCGTTGGCTGCACTGGCGCTCGGTTACTGAAGATAGGTCAGCATTATTAACTTAAAAAAGAGAGAATTCGCCGAGATTCGCCGGTATCTCGCCAAGAAAAGCACATAAAGGTCAGCTAATCTGACTTTTATTTCGTTCGAATGCGATTTATCAGGGCCTTCTGGCGAGTCTGGAGGTGGGAGTGGCGAAAGAACCAATGCTGAAGTTCGTAACCGTGAAGCGGGATATGCCCGAGAAGCGGGCGTCTGCTACGCGGCGGCTGGATTTTCAGGAGATCTACGCCGAATATGCCGAACAAAAGGCCGCCGAGCAGGCCGGACGGTGCAGCCAGTGCGGGGTGCCCTATTGTCAGAGCCATTGCCCGCTTCATAACAACATTCCCGACTGGCTGCGGCTCACGGCGACGGGAAGGCTCCGCGAAGCCTACGATCTTAGCCAGGAGACGAATACATTTCCCGAGATTTGCGGCCGAATATGCCCTCAGGACCGGCTTTGCGAGGGCAATTGTGTGATCGAGTCGGCAGGTCATGGTACGGTGACAATTGGTGCAGTCGAGAAGTTCATCACCGACACCGCATTCGAGGAGGGCTGGGTCCGGCCGATCCGACCGGCCACCGAGCGGGCGGAATCGATCGGCATTATCGGGGCCGGTCCGGGTGGGCTGGCGGCGGCGGACATGCTACGCCGTGAAGGCTTGCAGGTCACGATCTACGACCGTTATGACAGGGCCGGAGGGCTGCTGACCTACGGCATTCCTGGCTTCAAACTGGAAAAGCCCATCGTCATGCAGCGGATCGAGCAGTTGCGCGATGGCGGCGTCGAGTTCGTGATGAACTGCAACGTGGGCGAAGACCTGTCTTTCGATGCGATCCGCGGAAAGCATGACGCGGTCTTGATTGCCACTGGTGTCTACAAGTCAACCGACCTGAAGGCCCCCGGCTCGGGTGCTGCGGGGGTTGTGCGGGCCATCGACTACCTTACCGCCAGCAACCGCAAGAGCTTTGGCGACGAAGTGCCGGAATTCGACCGCGGAGAGCTGAATGCCGACGGCAAGCGCGTCGTGGTGATCGGCGGCGGCGACACGGCAATGGACTGCGTGCGCACCGCCGTGCGGCAAGGGGCCACAAGTGTCAAATGCCTCTATCGCCGGGACCGCGCGAATATGCCGGGCAGTCAGCGTGAAGTCGCCAATGCCGAGGAAGAGGGTGTCGAATTCGTCTGGCTGTCGGCACCTAAGGGATTTTCTGGCGGCGAGATCGTGAACGGCGTTATGGTGCAGAAGATGCGGCTTGGCGCACCGGACGCCAGCGGGCGTCAAAGCCCGGAGATCATCGAAGGGTCAGACTATTCAGAAGGCGCCGATCTGGTGATTCAGGCGCTTGGTTTCAGCCCCGAGGATCTGCCGACGCTTTGGGGCGTGCCGGAACTGGAAGTGACTCGCTGGGGCACCGTCAAGGCCGATTTCCGCACCCATGAAACTAGTCTGGAAGGTGTCTATGCCTGCGGTGATATCCAGCGCGGCGCAAGCCTCGTCGTCTGGGCGATCCGCGACGGGCGCGAGGCGGCCGAGGCTATGCTGGACTATCTGGCGGCGAGCGCGGCCGTTGCGGCAGAGTGACAAGAACGCGGGCCGGGTTTTCTCCGAGGTTGATAGAGCACCGATATGGCGACTTGCCGGACCGCAAACCGAAAGACTTCAGCCATGCTAATGCGGAGAGTCATGAAGGACTGAACATGGGGAGCCTCGTGCGACGATGAAGAGGGCGGGACAGTGCCTGTGCGGTGCCGTGACCTTCACGGCATGCGATGTGACCGACGAGGTCCATGCCTGCCACTGCAAGATGTGCCAGCGCTGGGCCGGAGGAATGCTGATGGCCGTCACGGTGCCTGCCAAGGATATCATCTGGACTGGCGAGGAACATATCGGGCGGATGACCTCGAGCGAATGGGCCGAGCGTGGCTGGTGCACGAAATGCGGATCAGGCCTGTTCTACCGGATCACGGCCGAGGGCCCTTACGCGGGCAATCATGAAATCCCGCTCGGTCTCTTCGACGACGCGAATGGGTTCAGGCTGACCAGGGAGATCTTCGTGGATCGCAAATCGGACTCGTTCGAGTTGGTGGGCCAACACCACATGATGACGGAGGCCGAGGTGCTCGCGATGTTCAGCGGGTCGGATAACGGATCGTGAGCATGGACAACCAACCAATACTCAATTTTCACTGCCTTTGCGGTGCCATTGCAGTCACGCTGGAGAACCGTCACAATCGGAGGATCGGAGCCTGCCGCTGCCGAATGAGCAATCAATGGTCAGGTGGCGTTTTTCTGTCAATCGACGCACAAGCCGACGCCGTTACGGTAACCGGCGAGGTCGCGCGACACCCCTCATCCAGCTTTTCCGAGCGCGCCTCTTGCCTCCGATGCGGATCCTCGCTTTGGATCAGGGATACCGACCGGGACGATGCGAGATATGAACTGATGCCCGGCCTGTTTGACGAGGCGCGCGACCGGCCACTGCGATCGGAAATCTACATCGACCGGGCCCTCGCCTCAGCCCGTCTGGTCGGAGATCACCCCCGCAATATCCGCGCCGATTACGAAGCCGGCCACCTCTTTGTTGAAGGAGATAATCCATGACCAGCTATGACCAAGCCTGGGCAGCGGCCGAAGAGGCCAAGCGCCGTTGGATGGCAGACAACAGTCTCTATACAGAGGATTCCGAGCATTCCTCCTGTGGTGTCGGGCTTGTCGTCTCTATCGATGGCAAGAAGAGTCGCAAGGTCGTGGAAAACGGCATCGAGGCTCTGAAGGCCGTTTGGCACCGCGGAGCCGTCGATGCCGATGGCAAAACCGGCGACGGGGCGGGGATCCATGTACAGATCCCGGTTTCGTTCTTCTACGATCAGGTCGAGCGCACCGGACACCAACCGCGCAGTTCAGAGCTGATCGCGGTTGGTCAGGTGTTCCTGCCGCGCACCGATTTCGGGGCGCAGGAAACTTGCCGGACCATCGTCGAAACCGAAGTGCTGCGGATGGGCCACTACATCTATGGATGGCGGCATGTGCCGGTAAATACCGCCTGCCTGGGCGAGAAGGCCAATGCCACGCGGCCCGAGATTGAGCAGATCCTGATCTCGAATGCCAAGGATATCGGACAGGAGGAGTTCGAACGCGAACTTTACGTGATCCGGCGGCGGATCGAGAAGGCCGCAGCTCTTGCACAGATCACGGGCATGTACATCTGTTCGCTCAGCTGCCGGTCGATCATCTACAAGGGCATGATGCTGGCGCAGGATGTGGCCGAATTCTATACCGACCTCAGGGATCCCCGGTTCGAGAGCGCCTTTGCAATCTATCACCAGCGCTACTCGACTAACACCTTCCCGCAATGGTGGCTGGCCCAGCCGTTCCGGATGCTCGCCCATAACGGCGAAATCAACACGCTGAAGGGCAACCTCAACTGGATGCGCAGCCACGAGATCAGGATGGCTTCCTCTGCGTTCGGCGAGATGGCCGAGGATATCAAGCCAATCGTACCGAAGGGGACGTCGGACTCCGGCGCCCTGGACGCGGTATTCGAAGTCCTCGTGCGGGCCGGGCGCTCGGCGCCAATGGCCAAGACGATGCTGGTGCCGGAAACCTGGTCAAAGTCTGCCGCGCCGATGCCGCAGGCTTGGCAAGACATGTATTCCTATTGCAATGCCGTCATGGAGCCGTGGGACGGACCGGCGGCGCTGGCGATGACCGATGGCCGTTGGGTTTGCGGCGGGTTGGACAGGAACGGGTTGCGCCCGATGCGCTACGTGGTGACGGGTGACGGGCTGCTGATAGCAGGTTCCGAAGCCGGGATGGTGCCGGTGTCCGAGGCCAATGTCGTCGAAAAAGGAGCGCTGGGACCGGGCCAGATGATCGCGGTCGATATGGATGGCGGAAAGCTTTACCATGACCGCGAGATGAAGGATCGGCTGGCGGCCGGCCAACCCTATGCAGAGTGGATCGAGAAGGTCGTAGCGCTGAACGATCTGTTGCGCGAAGTGCCCGAAAGGGAACTGTTCCGCGGGCCCGAACTGCGCAAGCGCCAGATCGCGGCGGGTTACACGCTGGAAGAAGTAGAGCAGATCCTGGCACCGATGGCCGAGGACGGTAAAGAGGCCTTGGCCTCGATGGGCGACGATACGCCCTCGGCGGTGCTGTCAGTGCAGTACCGGCCCCTCAGCCATTTCTTCCGGCAGAATTTCAGCCAGGTGACGAACCCACCGATCGACAGCCTGCGCGAGGCGCGGGTCATGAGCTTGAAGACGCGGTTCGGAAACCTCAAGAACGTGCTCGACGAGGATTCCAGCCAGACCGAGATACTGGTTCTGGAAAGTCCCTTCATCGCGAATGGCGAATTCGACGACATGATGCGGCAGTTCGACCAGAACGTGACCGTCATCGACTGCACTTTTGTCGACGACGGGGCCAATGCTCTTGCCCGTGGTCTGGAACGTATCCGTGCAGAGGCAGAGGACGCCGTGCGATCAGGTGCCGGGCATCTGGTGCTAACCGATGAGCATCAGGGCGAAGACAAGATCGCAATCCCGATGATCCTTGCGACGAGTGCCGTGCATTCATGGCTAACGCGCAAGGGGCTGCGCACCTTCTGTTCGCTAAACGTGCGGGCGGCCGAATGCATTGATACGCATTACTTCGCCGTTCTGATCGGCGCCGGTGCGACGACGGTGAACCCCTATCTCGCACAGGACACGATCAATGACCGGGTCGAGCGCGGGCTTATCGAGGGCAGCCTGCTCGACGCGATGCGGCGCTATCGTGATGCGATCGATGCAGGACTTTTGAAGATCATGGCGAAGATGGGGATCAGCGTGATCTCCAGCTATCGCGGTGGGCTGAACTTCGAGGCGGTCGGTCTGTCCCGTGCGATGGTCGCAGAGTTCTTCCCCGGGATGCACAGCCGGATTTCCGGGATCGGCGTGTCCGGTATCCAGCGCAAGGCGGTCGAGGTTCATGCCCGCGGCTGGAGGTCGGGCAGGGATGTGCTGCCCATTGGCGGCTTCTACAAGGCCCGCGCGAAGGGCGAGACACATGCCTGGGAGGCGCAGTCGATGCACATGCTGCAGACGGCGTGCGACCGGGCTTCTTTTGAGATGTGGAAACAATACTCCGCAAAGATGCGGGCCAATCCACCGACCCATCTGCGGGATCTCTTGGACATCAAGCCGATCGGCAATCCCGTGCCGATCGAGGAGGTTGAGAGCATCACCTCGATCCGCAAGCGCTTCGTGACGCCCGGGATGAGTCTTGGCGCCCTGTCGCCCGAGGCACATAAGACGCTGAACATCGCGATGAACCGGATCGGCGCGAAATCCGACAGTGGCGAAGGCGGCGAAGACCCGGCGCATTTCTTGCCGGAGTCGAACGGCGACAATCCGAGCGCGAAGATCAAGCAGGTCGCGTCGGGCCGGTTCGGTGTTACGGCCGAGTACCTCAATAACTGCGAAGAACTGGAGATCAAGGTCGCACAGGGCGCCAAGCCCGGCGAGGGCGGCCAGCTGCCGGGTATGAAGGTGACAGAGCTGATTGCGAAGCTGCGGCATTCGACGCCCGGCGTAATGCTGATCAGCCCGCCGCCACATCACGATATCTACTCGATCGAGGATCTGGCGCAGCTGATCTACGACCTCAAGCAGATCAATCCGCGGGCCAAGGTGACGGTCAAGCTGGTGGCGGCATCTGGCGTCGGAACCATCGCGGCAGGTGTCGCGAAGGCCAAGGCTGATGTGATCCTGATTTCCGGCCACAATGGCGGCACCGGGGCAAGCCCCGCGACATCGATCAAATATGCCGGTCTGCCGTGGGAAATGGGCCTGACCGAGGCGCATCAGGTTCTAGCGATGAACAACCTGCGCGAACGGATCACGCTTCGCACCGATGGCGGTCTGCGCACAGGGCGCGACATCGTGATGGCGGCGATGATGGGAGCCGAGGAGTACGGGATCGGGACGGCGGCACTGATTTCCATGGGCTGTATCATGGTGCGCCAGTGCCAGTCGAACACCTGCCCGGTGGGCGTCTGCACCCAGGATCCGAAACTGCGCGAGAAGTTCACGGGGTCGGCCGAGAAGGTCGTCAACCTGATCACCTTCTATGCGCAGGAAGTCCGCGAAATCCTTTCCTCAATCGGCGCTCGGTCACTGGACGAGGTTATAGGTCGCGCCGATCTGCTTACCCAGGTCAGTCGAGGTTCGGCGCATCTGGATGACCTTGACCTCAACCCGCTTCTGATCACCGTCGACGGCGCGGACCGGATCGTTTACGACCGTTCGAAACCCCGCAACGCGGTGCCCGATACACTGGATGCCGAGATCGTCGCGGATGCGGCGCGGTTCCTACAGGACGGCGAGAAGATGCAGCTGTCCTATGCGGTCAGAAACACCCACCGGACAATCGGCACGCGGACATCTAGCCACATCGTTCAAAAGTTCGGGATGCGCAACAAGTTGCAGCCCGATCACCTGACAGTGAAACTGACCGGCAATGCCGGGCAGTCGCTGGGCGCTTTCGCAGCCCCTGGGCTGAAACTTGAGGTTTCAGGGGATGCAAATGACTATGTCGGAAAAGGGCTGTCCGGTGGCACGATTGTGGTGCGACCACCGATGCATTCACCTCTGGTTGCCAGTGAAAACACAATCATAGGAAACACGGTTCTCTACGGCGCAACGGGAGGGCACCTTTTCGCCGCTGGCCGAGCCGGCGAGAGGTTTGCCGTCCGCAACTCCGGTGCGCGCGTGGTGATCGAAGGCTGCGGCACAAATGGATGCGAATACATGACCGGCGGGGTTGCCGTAATTCTGGGACCGGTTGGCGCGAATTTCGGGGCCGGCATGACGGGAGGAATGGCTTATTTATATGATCCAAAGGGCGTCGTACCGGATTATCTGAACGCGGAAACCCTGTTGACTTGCCCAGTGACCGTTGCGCATTGGGAGGTCGAGTTGAAGGGTCTGATCGAGCGCCATGCCGCCGAGACCGGCAGTGTGAAGGCCAAGAATATCCTGAACGACTGGGTCGACGAAAGTCAGTACTTCCTGCAGATATGTCCTAAAGAGATGCTGGTCCACCTGCCGCATCCCTTGAGTCTCGAGCAGAGTGCAATGCCTGCCGAGTAGCCACCATTCAACTAAAAGTTGAGGCAGAATCCGCCACATTTGGCCGGGTTCTGCTTTGATTCTACCCAAATTTTGCACGATTCGGGTAATGTTTAGACATTTTCCCCCGTTAGTATCGTTCTCAGTAAACAATAGATACTGAGTGCAATGTCGATGTTAGTTCAACCTACAAAACCGCCGACCGATCGGGCGCCGTCCACCGAAGCGGCGCCGCATTGCTTCGTCGCTGGTACGCGGATCGCTACGGTTCGCGGGGCGGTCGCGGTTGAAGATCTCCGTCCAGGCGATCTCGTTCAGACGATGGACAGCGGCCTGAAGCCAATCAAGTGGATCGGTGGACGCGCGGTAGACGGCACCGGAATTTTCGCCCCGATCCGTTTTCGCGCAGGGGCGATCGGCAACAGCCGTGATCTTAAGGTCTCGCCGCAGCACCGGATTCTCGTACGCAATCAGAATGCTGCGCAGGAATTCGGCAGCACAGAACGGCTGGTCGCGGCGCGGCATTTGGTGAATGGCGATACCGTCAAAGTTTTTCGGATGGAGTGGGTGGAATATTTCCACATCCTCTTCGACCAACATGAAGTGGTGTTTTCAGAAGGCGCTGCTACCGAAAGCTTCTTTCCCGGCGCGCAGGTGCTGGAACGTGACGCGGAACTTCGGGAAGAGTTGCAGGCGCTGTTCCCGGATCTGTTCAATGACACTGCACCCGCCTTTCTCAAGACCGCGCGGCAGGTGGCCCAAGGGCATGATGCGCAGTTGCAGCGTGCGGCCTGAACTTCTGACGAGCCGCAAATCCGGCCCTTGACCCGGCCCTTCAGTGCGTGGCTATTGGCGCCGTGGCACAGGCATCCAAGAAGAAACCGCCAAGAAAGAGCAACCGCGCGAAATCTGCGAAGGCCGGGGTGCGTCTGCGCCCGGCCCGACTGGCCCTCAGATGGGGCTTGAGGGGTGGAATGGCATTCCTCGCTCTGCTCTTTCTAGCCGTTCTGGGTTATGCGCTCTTCAATCCGCCGACGACGCCTTACATCTCCGCCGAGTCGCGGCGATTGGGCGGTGTTGATCGGATCTGGGTCGATTTCGAAGAGATCGCGCCAGTGATGGCACGTTCGGTCGTTGCAGGCGAAGATGCGAACTATTGCCTGCACTGGGGATTCGACATGGCGGCGATCCGCGATGCGCTTGAAGATGGGTCCGGCCGCGGCGCTTCGACGATCACCCAGCAGGTCGTGAAGAACGCCTATCTCTGGCCAGGCCGCACCTGGGCCCGGAAGGCGCTTGAAGCGGTGATGACTCCGGCCGTGGAACTCCTGTGGTCTAAGCGACGTATTCTGGAAGTCTATCTGAATATCGCTGAGTTCGGAGAAGGTGTCTTCGGAGTTGAAGCCGCAGCGCGAACATACTTCCGGGTCGGTCCTGGAGAGTTGACGACGACCCAGGCCGCGCGCCTGGCGGCAGTGCTGCCGAGCCCGAAGAAACGGTCGGCGACAAAGCCTTCCTCCTTCGTCCGGCGGCGCGCAGTTTCGATCGCGGACGGAGCCGCCACAATCGCGGCAGATGGTCGTGCGGCCTGCTTCGAGAGTTGAATTAACAGCCTGAACGCGTCATTGAAGGTGAAAATCCCTTAGGTTGATTTGCCGATGATCCGACTGTTCCATGTGCCGCTATCACCCTTCTGCCGAAAGGTGCGCCTGTCGCTGGCCGAAAAGAAGCTGGAAGTGGAGTTGGTCGAAGAGAAATACTGGGAGCAGGACTCCGACTTCATGCGCCGCAACCCGGCCGGCAAGGTGCCGGTGCTGAAGATGGACGGCAGGATGATGGCGGAAAGCTCGGCGATCTGCGAGTATATCGAGGAGCGGCATCCAGAACCGGCCCTAATGCCGACCGCACCTGATGCGCGATACGAAGTGCGGCGGATCGTCAGCTGGTTCGACGACAAGTTCCACCAGGAAGTAACCTCGAAGCTTCTCTATGAGCGCGTGAACAAGAAGGTGATGGGGCAGGGCTACCCGGACTCGAAGAACGTTAAGGCCGGAGCGAAGGCGATCAAGTATCATCTGGACTACATGGGTTGGCTTCTGGATCAGCGACGCTGGCTGGCGGGAGATGTGATGACGCTGGCGGATTTCGCTGGGGCGGCACATTTGTCGGCGCTGGACTATATCAGCGACGTCGATTGGCACCGGAACGTTAACGTCAAAGACTGGTACGCAAAAATCAAGTCTCGACCGGCTTTCCGCTCGATCCTGGCGGATCAGGTATCCGGGTTCCGGCCGCCTCCGCACTACTCGGATCTTGATTTTTGAGGTCTGCTGGCCGAGCAAGGGTGCTGTCCGCGCCCCGGGCCTCCCCAAGACTGATTTGGACATCTGATGGTGGAGGCCTCGCATGCGCGCGGGGTTGAAAGAGCGTCTTGTAAAGCAGGCTTTGGCTGAGGGTTTCTCACGCGTTGGCGTGACGCGACCGGATGCAATCCCGCGGGCCGCCGAGCGTCTCGCGGCTTTCGTGGCGGCCGGTCATCACGGAGAGATGGGCTGGATGGCCGAGCGGATGGGCTGGCGTGGAAATCCCGCGGCCCTCTGGCCCGAGGCGCGGTCGGTCGTGATGCTGGCGGAGACCTACACGCCGGGGCACAATCCATTGGCGGTGCTAAAACAGAATGAGTTGGGAGCGATCTCGGTCTATGCGCAGGGGCGCGACTATCATGACATCGTCAAGAAGCGGCTGAAGCGGGTCGGGCGGTGGCTGCTGGAAGAGGCGGGTGGTCAGATCAAGGTGTTCGTCGATACGGCCCCGGTCATGGAGAAGCCGCTGGCAGAGGCGGCAGGACTGGGTTGGCAGGGCAAGCATACGAATCTGCTGAGCCGGGAACTGGGCAATTGGTTTTTTCTGGGAGCGATCTTCACGACTATCGAATTGCCCCACGATATGCCTGCGGTCGAGAAATGCGGCAGCTGTCGAGCCTGCCTCGACATCTGTCCTACGGACGCCTTTCCGGCCCCATTCCAGCTCAACGCGCGACGCTGCATTTCCTATCTGACGATCGAACACCATGGTCCGGTCGAAATCGAGCTGCGCGAGAAGATGGGCAACCGCATCTATGGCTGCGACGATTGCCTTGCAATCTGCCCCTGGAACAAGTTCGCGGCAAGGGCGAAGGAATTGCGCCATGCCGGCACGGGCGACCTGCGCGCGCCGAAGCTGGCAGAGCTGGCTGCGCTGGACGATGCCGGCTTTCGGACGAAGTTCTCTGGCTCTGCGATCAAGAGGATCGGGCGAAACCGATTCGTGCGGAACGTGCTTTACGCCATCGGGAATTCGGGTGCGCCGGGGTTGGGGCCTGTCGCACAAGAGCTTTGTGAGGACCCAGATCCAGTCGTGGCGGAAGCGGCTCGATGGGCGGTTGCCCGGCTGGAGGCGGCTGCTTAGACTCAGTTCCAATAGGCAAAAGAGAGAGCAGGCATGGTAAGGATCGGACGTCGCGCGGCGCTGGCGCTGCTCATGGGCGGAGTTTCGGGTTGCGCCGTGGTTCCGGGTCGCAGACGCAGGAAATCGAGCGGGTTGCATCCGGGGGAATCGCCTGAAGTGCGACGGCTGATCAACAAGTATTCAGGCGTTTATGACGTCCCTCGATCGCTGGTCCACCGGGTCGTCCAGCGCGAAAGCAGTTACAATCCGGCTGCCAGAAACGGGCCCTATTACGGGCTGATGCAAATTCACCCCCAAACGGCTGCGACGATGGGGCATCGTGGATCGCCGAGTTCGCTGCTCGATGCCGAGACGAACCTGAAATACGCGGTGAAATACCTGCGCGGCGCCTACATCGTGGCTAATGGTGATCACGACGAGGCGGTTGGCTGGTATGCGCGGGGTTACTACTATGAGGCCAAGCGCAGTGGAATGCTGCGGGAAACCGGCCTGCATTAGGCAGCCGCGGCGCGATGGCAGCGGCCTTTCATCAGGTCCAGAACCATGATGCCGATATTTTGGAAGTTCCAGCCGATGCCGTTCAGGAAAGCCATCTGGTAACTGCCGGTCATGTCGTAGATCCAGCCCGACATCCAGCCGCCAAGCGCCATACCAACGATTGTCGCCAACATGACCAAGCCGACCCGTGCCCCGGCCTCGCGTGCGGGCAAGTTCTCGCGCACGATCAGGGCGTAGCTCGGGACGATGCCGTCCTGCGCCAGGCCAACGATCAGGCTGACGAAATAAAGCGAGACCATCGCGTCGAAGGGCAGGTAGAGGAACAGCGCAACGCATTGCAGTGCCGAGCCTATCGGCTGGGTTTTCACGCCACCAAGTCGGTCGGCGATAAGACTCGAGACGAGGCGCAACGCCACCCCGCCGAGCAACATCAGCGAGAGCATTTCGGCCCCGACTGCGGGCCCTAGCCGAGATCGCCGCAGAATGAAAAGATATGGAGCTATGGCATCGACATCGCGACGCAGCAGCCGACCCCCCGCGAGAGCCGGCAGCCATTGCAGTTGGGTCGGCGAAAAACTGATGGCGCTGGGCGGGATGCGCGCGGTGGAGGCGGGCAAATCAAACTCTTCGGGAACGCGGCGGCGCTGCAGCAGAGAAAGCGGAATAACGCCGACCAGTGTGATCGCCGCCAGTGCCAGATAGACCATGCGCCAGCTGGTGTCGTCGAGCAGGCCGCCGAGCAGCATCGGCCAGATCGCGCCGGACAAGCAGTTCCCTCAGGCGGCGATGGCCACGGCGATGCCCCTCTTGCGCTGGAAACCTTGCGAGATATCGGCGATCAGCGGCCCGAAACTGGCCGCAGTGCCGAATCCAATCAGCAATTGCATCGCCGCCAGCACCTGCATCGATGGGCTGATGGAGGCCAAGTCAAAGCCGAATGCGATGGTGGCGGCCGCTCCGGCAAGTGCCAAGGTGACGCCGAAGCGGTCTGCGGCGCGGCCGATTACGTCATTGCCGAGCGCGAAGCCGACCATCGTCATCGTATAGGGAAACGACGCTCCGGCTCGGTCGATACCGAACTTGCTCTGCACCGCCGGCATGATCACGATGATCGACCACATGCCGACATTGCCGACGCCAGGGCGTGCTGTTTGTCTTGTCTATCGCGAAGCGTCCGCGCCGATCAGGTGAGAATTTGGCGGCGCGCAGGGATCGTGTTAAGGTCGATTCGTTTCCCTGAACGGAGATCAGAGATGACCAAGCATGTCGCTGACAAGGATCATTCAGAACCCGGTACTGCACGCGTCCGGCAATATACACGGATCGAACGTGAAGCTGTGCCAAACCCGGCGACCAAGAAGCTCCAGACCCGGCCGGAAGAGCGCGAAGAGTCCGCGCGGCTGAAGGCCTATGTTGAAATCGAGCGCGGCAAAAAGACCTAATCGCTCCAAACCGTCGGACATTTTCGGAACTGATCCCTCGGGTTGCGCCTTCTCGATGTGGGTCCGGCGCGTTGCCGGTCTTGTGGCAAGACGGTTTCAGAACTGCCCCAGTCTAGACACTGCCTACAGGCAGGCGCTCATGCCGCCATCGACAAACAACGTCTGGCCATTGACATAACTTGAGGCGTCGGAGGCAAGGAAGATCGCGGCGCCCTGCAGTTCGGGCAACTTGCCCCACCGCCCGGTCGGGGTCCGTTTGGCGATCCAGGCAGTAAATTCCTTGTCTGCTACCAGCGTGGCATTCAGGGGCGTGTCGAAATAACCGGGCGCGATGGCGTTCGCCTGCAATCCCTTCCCCGCCCAGTCGGTCGCCATGCCCTTGGTCAGGTTGGCAACGGCACCTTTCGAGGCAGTGTAGGGAGCGATGCCCGGTCGTGCCATCATTGTCTGAATCGAAGCGATGTTGATGATCTTGCCCCGGCCGCGCTCGATCATGTGGCGGGCGACAGCTTGGCCTACGTTGAACACAGAGGTGACGTTGGTTCGCATCAACCGCTCGAAAGCGTCGTAGGGGAAATCCTCTAGCGGGGTGCGATGCTGCATGCCCGCATTGTTGATGAGGATGTCGATCGGCCCGGTCGCGGCTTCGAACCCGTCGATGGCGTTTCGGGCAGCGTCGTGATCGGTGACGTCGAATGGGAGTTCATGAACCGTCGTACCGGTGTCGCGAAGGGCGCTGGCCGCCAGGCCGAGTTTGGCAGGATCGCGCCCGTTCATGACAATCGCGGCCCCGGCCGAAGCAAGGCCGTCGGCCAGCGACTGGCCGATGCCCTGAGATGATCCGGTGATCAGAGCGGTCTTGCCGGTTAGGTCGAAGAGCGGATGTGTCATGGGAGCGCCTCTGGCTGAGATTTCGGCATAAGCATAGTGGCTTGCAATGAAGGCTCAAGCCCACGCAACCAAGGCCGGTTTTCGTTGTTCCCTTAAGCAGTGACCCTGCCTAGGGTGGCGGGAAGAGTTCAGGACGGTCCGATGAACCCGCTGCGCGGAATTTTCTTGAAGGTAGCCTCTGTCACGGTCTTCGTGGCCATGGCGAGCCTGATCAAGGCCGTATCGGCCGACGTTCCACCGGGCCAGGCGGTGTTCTTCAGGTCTTTCTTTGCAATTCCGGTCATTCTGGTCTGGCTTGGGGCGACTGGCCATCTGCACGACGGGCTGAAAACCGCAAACCCTCTGGCTCATGTCTGGCGCGGTCTGGTCGGCACTTGCGCGATGGGGCTTGGCTTCGCCGGGCTTGGGCTGCTGCCGTTGCCCGAGGTCACGGCGATCGGCTATGCCGCGCCGCTGTTGGTCGTAGTGCTGGCGGCGATGTTTCTGGGAGAACAGGTACGTATCTACCGGCTGTCTGCGGTGGCTTTGGGACTTGTCGGCGTTCTGATCGTGTTGTCGCCTCGGATGACAGTGCTGGAGAGCACCGATATGGCGCAGACGCTGGGCGCGGTTCTGGTGCTGGGCTCGGCGCTCTTTGCCGCTTTAGCTCAGGTTTTCGTACGAAAGCTGGTGCAGATCGAGTCGACCGCCGCCATCGTATTCTATTTCTCGATCTCGGCAACCTGCCTGTCACTTCTGACGATCCCGTATGGCTGGGTCATCCCATCGTGGACAATATTCGGTATGCTGGCGATGGCCGGTCTATTGGGTGGAATCGGTCAGATCCTGCTGACCTCGGCGTATCGGCATGCGGATGTTTCGGTTATCGCGCCGTTCGAGTATGCTTCGATGCTGCTCGCAATAGGGTCTGGTTTCTTCTTTTTCGGCGAGGTGCCGACGTTACCGACGCTGGCCGGCGCAGTACTGATCATTCTGGCCGGCGTGATCATCATTTTCCGCGAGCGGCAACTGGGGCTGGAGCGCGAAAAGCAGCGCCGGGCGATGACGCCGGGGGGGTAAAGTTAGCCCGGCGGTTGCATGATCTGCATCGCCGAAACCGCGGCGCGGATGCCTTCGGCGGCGCGGGCTGGCGTGTAAGGGCCGAACTGATTGTGTGCGACGACATAGGTGATCTGTACGCTGTCCCCCGCGACGTCCTTGTGACGAAAGCGATGATCGACGGCAAAGGCTGACAGCGTTCGAGAGATTGCGCGTTCAAGATCGGATTTCGGCGAACGGGACTGGCGATCGCGACCCCAGTCGATCTGTACGACGATATCGAGGACATGTTCGTCTCCAAGGGTGGCGGCCAGTTCCTCTTTCGTTACGCCAAGAGGTCGCAGCGTTGGGTCCTTGGTGGCGCGATAATAGAGATAGGCTCCGGTGCCGGGCATGGCGACGACGATGATTATTGCAAGAAGAAGCAGGTTGATGCGCATGACGCCGGACCCGATTGCCTGGTTGGCCTACAGCTTAGGGTCTTCGCGGTTCAGGAAGTGTTAAGCCGGGGTCGAAAGTGTCTCGACAGAGGTGATGGTCGGCAAGTGCCGGGCAATTTCGGACCAGCTGTCTCCACCGTCGCGGGTCGCATAGACCGAACCCGAATTCGTGCCGAAGAAGATACTGTTTTCGCCCGGGCCGCCGGTCGCCATTGCCTGTCTGAGCACCGTAAAGAAGCAGTCTCGTTGGTGCAGGCCTTCGCGGAGTGCCTGCCAGCTTTCGCCACCGTCGTGCGAGCGCCAGACGGCAGCCGCGCCATCCGGGGGAAACCGGCCCTGGCTGTCGCCATTCAGCGGGATCGTCCAAATCGTGCTGGCGTCGTCGGGATCGACGGCGATCGGAAAGCCGAAGGTCGAGGGCAGACCCTCGGTGATGTCATCCCAACTGCGGCCACCATCACGGCTGCGGAAGACGCCGTGATGGTTTTGCTGATAGAGCAGATCTCCTGACCCGGCCCGCGCACGCACCATGTTGTGCACGCAGTGTCCTGTCTCTCCGTCACGGGGCGCGGCAGGGTGGTCATGCTGGCCACACGCGTCGGCATTCGACAGCCGGTTGCGGCGATCCCAGCTCTTGCCGCCATCTTCGGTTGCAAAGACACCAGCGGCGGAAATGCCGATCCAGACCTTCGCCGCATCGGACGGATCAAAAAGGATCGTGTGCAGGGTCAGACCGGCTGCCCCCGGTGTCCAGCTTCCGGCGGAGGGATGATCGTTCAGGCCCCGAATCCTCTCCCATGTTGCGCCGTTATCGGTGCTTTTTAGGAGTGTCGCGGGCTTGGCTCCGGCATAAAGCGCGCCTTTGGAGTATCCGAGCGACCAGATCTGCTGGAACTCCTCGCCGAAGGGCGGCGTATTCGGCTGCCAGCCGATCATCTTTGCGAAATCGGGGTCATTCGCGGCCCAATCATCGACCTGGCCCTTGGTTAGCTTGGCCTGGTTCCATGACTTGCCGCCGTCTTCCGTTCTCCAGACTCCAGCACCGTGCCACTCACCGCCGCCGCCGGCCCAGATCGTTCCGGATTCAGGATCGCCGACCACGTGATTGATCGGCGCGCCATCGCAATGCGGACCCGAAGCGCGCCAGCCATCTGGTGTTTCATTGAGAAGAAAGGCGCCCTTGGTCGTACCGATAAGAATTGTCGTGGGCATCGCGCAGTCCAACTTTTCTTCGGATCATACCAACCAGGGCGATTCCCGCGAAGTGATTCCGGCGTCTCAGAAATCTGACGCACCACGCTGGCTCGGCCGGGGTGAAAATGGTCTCTAAAGAGGCCTGCTAGCTCCGGACCAGTTTCTCGTAGCCTTCGGCGATTTCGCGGGTAAGGGCGCCGACTTCGAAATTGTAGTCACCGATCTGGCCAACCGGCGTGACTTCGGCGGCCGTGCCGGTCAGCCAGCACTGCTCGAAGCCTTCCAACTCATCGGGCATGATGTGGCGGACATTGACTTTAACCTGACGGTCCTTGAGCATCCCGATCACGGTCTGCCGGGTCAGGCCATTCAGGAAGCAATCGGGATCGGGGGTGTGAACCTCGCCATCCTTGACGAAGAAGATGTTGGCTCCGGTCGCCTCGGCGATATAGCCGCGATAGTCGAACATCATCGCGTCCGAACAGCCCTTTGCCTCGGCTGCGTGCTTGGCCATGGTGCAGATCATGTAGAGACCGGCGGCCTTGGCGTGGCTGGGGGCGGTTTCGGGGCTGGGGCGTTTCCATTTTGCGATGTCGAGCTTGGCACCCTTCATCTTGGCGTCGCCGTAATAACTGCCCCACTCCCAGGCAGCGATGGCCAACTGCACTGGGTTTCGTTTGGATGCCACACCCATGTCTTCACCAGCCCCGCGCCAGGCGACTGCGCGAATGTAAGCATTGGTGAAACCGTTGGCGGCAAGGACTTCCTGCTTTGCGGCCTCGATCTCATCTACCGTGTAGGGGATCTGGAAATCGAGACATTTGGCGGAGTAATGCAACCGCTCTGAGTGCTCGCGGCTCTTGAAGACCTTGCCTTCGTAACAGCGCTCGCCCTCAAAGACCGAGGAGGCGTAGTGCAGCGCGTGGGTCAGAATGTGAACATTGGCATCGCGCCACTCGATCAGTTGTCCATTCATCCAGATCTTGCCGTCGCGATCGTCGTAAGCGCCTGCCATTTTCAGCATTCTCCTAGGTGGCCCGTAGCCGATTTCCGAAAATTGCGCAAGATAGGCCCAAAACGGACATAAAGTTACGCAAACTCCGTGAATCGCTATCAATTGAATCTTGGAAAGTCAACAAGGCTGACATAAAATCCGGTCAGCAAGTTTCCGGTGAGCGGAGAGTATCATGAGTCAACACGGTGGGTTGCGCGGGCCAAGCGGGGAAACCCTATTGTTCCTGACAGACGAGCAGTTGAAGAAAGGGATCGAGGCAATGTTCTTCGCCTATCGAGGCTTTACCGCCGATCCCGACCGGATTCTAGAGAATTACGCCTACGGCCGTGCGCATCATCGGGCGCTGCATTTCATCAATCGCAGTCCTGGTACGACGGTGAACAATCTCTTGTCGATTCTCGGCGTCACGAAGCAGTCGTTGAACCGCGTCTTGCGTACGCTGATCGAGGATGGTCTGGTTGAAAGCAGGGTTGGACGGCGCGACAAGCGAGAGCGAAACCTGCACCTGACCGCGAAGGGAGCAGACTTGGAGAAAGACTTATCAGAAGCGCAGCGCAACCGAATGCGCACCGCCTTCCGGACGGCCGGACCCGAAGCTGTTTCCGGCTTCCGGCAGGTACTGGAAGCGATGATGGATGCAGAGATGCGCCGGCAGTACAATACCCTGACGGATGCCGGGTCATGACGACTTCCGAATCACATCTGCTGATCGTCGATGACGATGAACGTATCCGGGGATTGCTGCAGAAATTCCTGATCCGAAGCGGCTTCTTTGTAACCGCTGCGCGTGATGCGGGGCATGCCCGCCGGATACTCTCGGGTTTGGATTTCGACCTGATCGTGCTGGATGTGATGATGCCGGGTGAGGACGGCGTAAGTTTCACAAAGTCCCTGCGCGAGACACTGAAAACACCGATTCTTCTTCTGACAGCAAAAGGCGAAACCGAGGATAGGATCAGTGGGCTCGAGGCCGGTGCGGATGATTACCTGCCGAAACCGTTCGAACCCAAGGAACTGCTGCTCCGGATCAACGCAATCCTGCGCCGTGTGCCGTATGAGCCCGACGACAGTGGCATTCCCAAAGTGCTGCATCTCGGTGCGATTCGCTATGACGTGGAGCGCGGCGAGATGTGGCAGGGGGAGGATCCGGTCCGGCTGACAGCGACCGAGAGCCAGTTGATGAAGATTTTCTCGGCCACCCCAGCCGAGGCGGTGAGTCGCGCGGCGCTGGTCGAGAAGCTGGGGCGTGACAAGGGCCAGGCGCAGGAGCGGGCGGTTGATGTGCAGATCACTCGCTTGCGCCGCAAGATCGAGGCCGACCCGAAGCAGCCACGCTATCTACAGACGGTGAGGGGTGAGGGCTATATGCTCGCGCCCGACTAGTTTCCTACGGCAGAATTGCGCGAATTGCACGAACACCGCGCTGGCCAACCTGCCCCGTGTCAAGGCTTGACCGATACCCCTTTGTGCCGGGCGGCGCAGAGTCCGTGCCGTCGCGTCATTGACAGGAGTATTACAATGTCCATCGATAAATCTTCGTCTGACGAGCGCAAGCGCCATAGCCCTGCGACCATCATTGAAGAGATCTTCCCGGATGATCAGAATGACCTCAGCCATGTGACTCGCGCGCTGAACGTCGCGACCCCGGGCATCGTTCGGGTGATGACCGTGGACGGAACTTCTGAGCGACGTCTGCATCGCCGCTGGCGGCACTTCTCCCGTGCGCGTCCGTCGCGTCCTGGCCACCGGCACAACCGCGACCGGGATTCGCGGTCCGTCCTAAAACACCGGGCAGCGGTCGCCGGTTATCTCGGGCCGCGGATTGCGGAGTATCGCGTTCGCGGCGGCTTAGCACCGGCGGCCAATTTCATCACCTTGTTTTCGGGCGGGGGGATCAGCTAGTCTGCTCGGATGACGACAGCGTATTTCCATCATTTGGACGGCTATCAGCACCTGACCCCAGCAGGCCACCCAGAGAGGGCCGACCGATTGAAGGCAATCGACACGTCATTGTCAGATGCACGGTTCAACGATTTGAATCAGATCGAGGCACCGCTGGCCGAAGAGATCGACCTGCTTCTCTGCCACCCGCAACGATACATCGACCGGCTGGCCGCGGTTTTGCCAGAATCGGGCACAATCGCGTTGGATGCCGATACTCACATGTCACCAGGATCCATTCAGGCCGCGACGCGTGCAGTCGGTGCCGGAATCTCCGCAATAGACACTGTTCTTGATGGGCTGGCGGACAATGCCTTCATCGGTTGCCGGCCGCCCGGGCATCATGCCGAAACCGAGACCCCGATGGGTTTCTGTCTATTTGGAACCGTCGCGATCGCGGCAAAACATGCATTGGAGCGGCGCGGTTTGCAGCGCGTGGCCGTGGTCGATTTCGACGTGCATCACGGAAACGGAACCCAGGACCTGCTCTGGAACGAGGCGCGAGCGCTTTTCGTATCGAGCCATCAGATGCCCTTATGGCCGGGAACCGGTGACCCAAGCGAGCGTGGCGCGCATGACAACATCATCAACATTCCGCTCCGCCCCGGAACTGGCGGCGCCGAGATGCGCAAGGCTTATGAAGGGCAAGTATTTCCCGCACTCGCCGCGTTAAGGCCGGAACTGATTCTGATCTCGGCGGGCTTTGATGCCCATAGGGCCGATCCGCTTGCCAACCTGGACTGGTCCACTGAGGATTTCGCATGGCTGACTACTCGGCTTTGCGACATAGCCGATGAACACTGCGAGGGTCGCGTGGTCTCGACACTCGAAGGCGGATATGATCTGACCGCTCTCGGCCAGTCGGTGGCCGCGCATGTGGCGGTTTTGATGGAGCGAGGCGGATGAGCGAGACTGCGGTTTCCGGGATGACATTCGAGCAAGCGATGGCCGAATTGGAGCGGGTCGTGGGACTGCTCGAACGCGGCGACGTTC
>JBFKFZ010000027.1:0-39789 GCA_041633555.1 Paracoccaceae bacterium
ATTCCGGTGTGCCGCGAAAGGCGACGCGGCCCTCGGCAACATCGTGAAGGCGGTAATTCATCAGCCCCGAGATCGGTGCGCCGTTGATCTCTCCGGCCAGCATCCGCTGCATGAACTCGAGCCCCGAGATCGACAGCAGGAGATCCCGGGCTGGCAGATCCGCCATGGATCCGGCGATGCGGTAGTGCGTCATGTCGTACTTTCCCCGTTCGGCGGGAAACTAGACCGGCAGATCCAAGTGTTCAACGTGTGACCGGATCCGTTCAACCGTCAGCCAATCGAATAACCGATCAGGCGCCCGTCGATCTGTATGGTCAGCCAGAGTGCCTATGACGCCAGCGTCAGCAAACGGGCGCCTCGTCCGCCTGTTCCGACAGCGGCAATATGCAGGGCGGCGGAGGCTGCCGCATCCTTGACCAGTGCCTTGGCAAGATCGGTCAATGCCGGTTCAGGTCAAGACCCCGTGATTGGTCCAACGACAGGCACAACGGGCTAGTGCCGTACCTGCGAAGACCGCCGCTATAGCATCGTTCTCCGCACCTGCCGGTCGGAGGAGGTGATGCTCACATCAGATCGTAGAGATGATCCGGGGGACGATCCGGTCGCCCGATCAGGCGACCTTTTCCAGCGTCACCGGGCGGAAGATGCCAAGGGCATGTGCGACTTCGCGGGTCAGTTCCGGCTTGTTCAGCGTGTAGAAATGCAGATCTTCAACGCCGCCCTCAAGCAGGTCGGTGCAAAGCTCGGTGCAGAGCGCGATGGCCAGAAGATCATGGCGGTCGTCGCGCAGCGCGGCGACGAAGGCCTCTTCGAGCCAGCCTGGGATCGGCGTCCGGCAGCGGTTCGCGAAGTTCCTGACACCTTTCCAGTTCTCGATCGGCAGGATGCCGGGAATGATCGGCGCGGTGATGCCGGCCTTGTCGCAGCGGTCACGGAAACGGAAGAAGGTCTCTGCCTCGAAGAAGAACTGGGTAATGGCTGAATGGGCCCCGGCGTCGATCTTGCGCTTGAGCCAGTCGACGTCGGCCTGATCGCTGGTCGCATCCGGGTGCCGGTCGGGATAAGCGCCGACGCGGATCTTGAAATTGCCGGTTTCGGCCAGCGCCGCGATCAGTTCGGGCGCGTCGGCGAAACCATCGGGGCGGGCTGTGAAGCGGCTCTGACCCTGGGGGGCATCGCCGCGAAGAGCTACGATCTCGGTCACGCCGATATCGGCATAGCTTTCGGCAATCGCAAGCGTTTCCTCGCGGGTCGCTTCGACGCAGGTCAGATGCGCGGCGACATTCAGACCGTAATGCTTGTGAATGGTCTCGACCGCCTCGTGTGTGAGCCTGCGGGTCGTGCCGCCGGCCCCATAAGTGACAGAGACGAAGTTGGGATCGAGGGGGGCGAGCGTATTGACCGTCTCCCATAGCCGAAACGAAGCGTCGAGCGTTTTAGGTGGAAAGAATTCAAACGAGATACGCGGCGGGGTCATGGCAGGCTCATCCTAGTTGTGTTGAGCCCTTGTCTCACGCGGTGCCATGTGAGACAAATTCATAGATCTCATTAACATCATGAGTCAAACCGCGAATGTACATCGAGTTCAGGCATCTCAGGACGATCAAGGCGATCCACGAGGCAGGCGGGTTGGCGCGGGCTGCGGATGCCATGAACATCACGCAATCGGCCCTGTCGCACCAGGTCAAGGGGCTGGAGGATCAGGTCGGGATGGACCTGTTCGTGCGCCGCTCGAAACCGCTGAAACTGTCGGCGGCTGGGATCAAGCTGTTGCGGCTTGCCGAGCGGATCCTGCCCGAGATGGAAGCGCTGGAGGAGGATTTCCGCGGCCTGAAATCGGGGCGCTCCGGCCGGCTGCATATCGCCATCGAATGTCATGCCTGCTTCGAATGGCTGTTTCCGGTTCTGGAGCAGTTTCGAAAGGCCTGGCCCGATGTCGATGTCGATATCCGTGCCGGGCTGGCCTTCGACGCGCTGAATGCCTTGCAGCGCGAAGAGGTGGACCTGGTGATTTCCTCTGACCCGGAAAACCTCAACGGCGTTGATTTTTCGCCACTTTTCGACTATTCGCCGCTCTTTGTCGCCGCCGCGAACCATCCGCTGGCAGCCAAGGAATGGATCGAGGCCGAGGATTTCCGCGACGAGATCTTGATCGCCTATCCGGTGGACCGGACCCGGCTTGACGTGTTCCAGATGCTGCTGATGCCGGCCAAGGTCGAACCGCGTTCGATCCGACGGGTCGAACTGACGGCGGTGATCCTGTTGTTGGTCGCCTCAAACCGGGGGGTGACTGTGCTGCCCGACTGGGTGCTGCGCGAGGTCAAGTTCAGCTCGGATTACGTCACGCGGCCGCTGACCAAGGGTGGTGTGACACGGCGGATGTATGCCGCGACGCGCGACGACGATACGCGCAAGCCTTTCATGGCGCATCTGATCAAGCTGGCGCGCGCCGAGCCGGTGAAGCTGCAACGCGCCTGAAATGATCTGCCACCAGACCTCCGGCGAGTAAACTTGGCAGAAGACAAAGAGAAGACAAAGAAATGCGCCCATGCATGCCCTTGGCATTGCGAGGCGGCGCGACTATAGCCAGCCTCTGAACTTGCCAAGGAGCCTGACATGCAGGGCAGTGCAAACCTGAACGTCATGATCAAGACGGCGCGTCTGGCCGGGCGTTCGCTGGTCAAGGATTTCCGCGAAGTCGAGAACCTGCAGGTTTCGATGAAGGGTGCAGGCGATTTCGTCAGCCGGGCAGATCTCGCGGCCGAGAAGATCATTCGCGAAGAACTGATGGGCACAAGGCCGAACTATGGCTGGTATGCCGAGGAAAGCGCCGAGGTGAAGGGCACCGATCCGACTCGGCGCTGGATCGTCGATCCGCTGGACGGGACGACCAATTTCCTGCATGGACTGCCGCATTGGGCCGTGTCGATCGCGCTCGAATTCAAGGGCGAGATCGTGGCGGGCGTGATCTTCGACCCGGCAAAAGATGAAATGTTCGTCGCCGAAAGGGGCCAGGGCGCCTGGATGAACGAAAGCCGTCTGCGGGTTTCGGGGCGGACGAAGATGATCGAGGCATGCTTCGCGACAGGGCTTCCTTTCGGCGGGCGCGCCGACTTGCCCAACACGCTGCAGGATCTTGCGCGGGTCCTGCCGGTTTGTTCCGGTGTCAGGCGCTGGGGGGCTGCGGCGCTGGATTTGGCCTATGTCGCTGCAGGGCGTTATGACGGCTTCTGGGAACGCGGATTGCATCCCTGGGACATGGCAGCCGGAATGCTGATCGTTCGAGAGGCCGGCGGGCTGGTCGAGCCGATCGCCAAGGGCTGCGACATCCTGAACGATGGCGGGATCCTTTGTGCCAATGAACCGCTCTTCAACCAGTTCGCCAAGGTGATCCGAAACGGCTAGACTCGGTGGTTCTTGCGTGACCTGACATTCGATGGCGTTGCCCACGGAACAAGAGGTACCCGCGCGCGACTCGGTTGACAGGCGCTTGACAGATCGTACCTGCGGGTCAGATCTTAGAGGTGAAGATCCTCCCGCTTGCGGTCCTCCTGTCCTCGCCGTTCACGGCGATTGCAGAGCCCTGCCCGGCGGTTCCGGATCGGACGGCTCAATTGGATGAAGTGTTGAGCAGGATCCGGGCAGCCCCCGACGAAACGACTTCCAAACTTCTGACCGATGGACTATGGGCGATCTTGACCAAGGCGCCGGATGAACGGGCGCAGAGGCTTCTCTATCATGGCGTGCAGCGCCGCGCGGCCTATGATTTCGAGACGTCGCTTGCGGCCCTTGATGCCCTGACAGCTGATTGCCCGGACTATGCTGAGGGGTACAACCAAAGGGCATTCGTGCATTTCATCCGGGGTGATTTCGCGACAGCACTGGTGGATCTGGAGCGCGCCATCGACTTCGCCCCGAACCATGTCGCAGCATTGGCCGGTCAGGCCCTGACGCTGATGAGCCTCGGTCGGGCGGTGCAAGGTCAGGCAGTTCTGCGCGAGGCCCTCAAGCTGCACCCCTGGCTCCCGGAGCGGCACATGCTGACAAAGCAGCCCGGCGAGGATATTTGACCACGGGTGCTGCGCATCGGCGACGGCTTTACACCATGTGTTCAGTGTCTATTGTCGCCCGAGTCTGGCCCGCGTGGTGGAATGGTAGACACATGGGACTTAAAATCCCTGGGCCGAAAGGCCGTGCCGGTTCAAGTCCGGCCGCGGGTACCAATGTCGGGCAATCGTCTTTTCCGCGCTTGCGACCATAGTAGCGCCATGTATTCTTCTTAGCGTGCGGGTCAAAAATCGCACCGACGTCGATTTATGGCCATTTCGCAGTTAGAAACGAAGGTGGACCGGGGGACATACCATGAGGAACCGATGGCTATTGGGCGCCGGGCTTGGTCTTGTGTTCCTTGGCGGCTGCAACGGATCTGGTTCCGGATCGACGTCGATTGTGGGTCTCGACCGACTGGTCAACCTGGCGGCGCTGACGGCCTCATTTCCGCATGATATCACGGCCACCGAGGCCGCGACGATTGCCCTTCGCACCCTCGATCCGCGCTACACGATCCAGAATGCTGTCTGGTTTTTTGCCCCGACGCCCAGCACTACCTATCGAAGTGATCCGCTCGCACATGCGAACATAGACTATGCCCATGCGGCCGGATTGACGGGCGCGGGAGAGACGATTGCCATCCTCGACAACGGGTTTCGGACGTCGCATGTAGAATTCAACGGAAAGGCATTGTCGCAGCCGGGTGGCAGCCACGCTCCGGGCGTTGCCTCGCACGGTACGAATGTGGCGTCGATCGCCGCCGGATCCGCGACCGGCGGATTGGGTGGGCCAGATGACGTCATCGGGGTTGCACCGGGTGCCGATCTGCAGCTTGGAACCTATGTCGGTGCCAGCGCGAATGAGCGTTTCGGCAATATGAAGGCTGCAACCGATCAGGCCAGGTCCATCGGCGCGATCGTGCAGAACAATTCCTGGGGCTATGACTATTCCTATTCCGAGAGTAACTACAACCTCGTGCTCGGCAGCACGGCCGGACAGGACTATGTCACCAGCCTGCGCGATCTGGCGCGCGATTCGGTCATCGTTTTTGCAGCATCGAACAAGGTCGGTGACACCACTGTCGAGCTGATGCCCGGCCTGCCGATCATGCATTCAGACGTCGAGGAAACATGGATCACGGTGATCAACGCCGTGCCAACCGTCAGCGGTGGCAGGGTCACCAGTGCCGATCTGATCTCGGCACAGTGTCTTGAGGCGGCGGCATGGTGCATGGCCGCTGACGGAACATGGACGGCCGCGACAGGCACTGGGAACGCCGACTACGATTTCGTGACCGGCACGTCGATGGCGGCACCGATGGTGTCAGGCGCGGTCGCGCTTCTGGCCGAGGCCTTCCCGGGCCTTAGCGCCAAGGAATTGCGGGCGCGGCTCCTGGCCTCGGCCGATAACAGCTTTTACGAACATACCGGCTATGTCCGCTTCGCGCCGGGCATCCGGCATGGGTTCGATGAACGATATGGCCACGGCTTTCTGGACATGAAGGCCGCGCTGATGCCGATCGGCGGGTCGTTCATGCCACAATCGAAGGGCAGATCCGTGCGGGTCGACCAGCCGATCATACAGACCGGCGGGATGGCGGGGAATGCCCTGTCGCAGCGGCTGGCCAGGCACGATATCGCGATCGTCGATGGGCTCGGTGCAGGGTTTGAAATGCCGGCCAGCATCCTGACGTCGGAAGCTCTGATCTCCAGCGGGCAGGACAGCGCGCTGACGCTGCTGACCGGATTGACCGAAGACCCCATGCGAAACGCATTTCCAAGCTATGTATCAGGACAGCAACTGGGGATCGAACTCGGCGATACCCGCATCGCGCTGCTGATGCCGACCAATGGCTCTGACGGGAATTACGGCTTTTCCGTCCTGCAGGAGCTTGGTGGGAATCTGCCCGGCCTCAGCCTCGGGCTGACCGCGATGCGCGAAGGCGAAAGCTATGTCGGCATGCAGTCGCTCATATCGGACAGCCAGATCGGCGGCACCCATCTGGCCGCGGTAATGGGGCTGGATATGCCCTTGTCCGACCGCCATCAGCTGCGGCTTACCGGCACGCTGGGCGTTGCGCGGCCCGATGGCGATATTCCGGCGATGCAGATGTCGGGCGTGAATTTCAACGCTGTCGGAGTGAGCTATGGGATCAACGGCCTGCTCGCGGCAGGCGACCGGATGACACTGGGTGTCAATCTGCCGCAAGTGGTTCACGCGGGTTCGGCAAAGGTGGCGCTGCCCAGCCCCCGCAGCGCTGGAGGCGACCTGCAGTTTGACGAGTTCGACATATCTCTGACCCCCCAAAAGCGGCAGATGGACCTGACTTTCAGCTATGCTGTGCCCATGTCGGAGCGCTCCGAAATCACGTTCCACGCGGTGCGGCGCCTGAATGAGGGCCATGTTGCGGGCCAGAGCGACACGGCTGCGGGCATCGGCTTCCGGCTGGCATTCTAGCGAAAGGCGGAACAGGGTGGCCGGTCTTTCACCCGAACAGCCCATGTTGCTGCAAATGCGAGAAGTGACAATAGATCGCCGGTCCTAAGCGGCTTTCCATTTGATCGAGCAACCCATCGAAGGCACCTGAACACGCGGTCCCTTGCCGGTTTCGGCGACCTGCTTCATGGCATCATAGAGTTCGCGTCGTGTGGTATCATCGGCCGGTTTCTTGCCTGAAGCGTCAAGTCGGCCGCGATACTGCAGTTCCTTGTTGGCGTTGAAGCCGAAGAAGTCCGGCGTGCAGACCGCTGCGTAAGCCTTTGCAACAGACTGACTTTCATCGTGCAGGTATGGGAAGGGGAACGCTTCCTTTTCGGCCATTGCAGCCATGTTCTCGAAACTGTCGGCGGGATGGGTGCTCGCATCATTGGCGCAGATCGCGGCAACGCCGATACCGAGCTCCCGAAGCGCCGCGGCGTCGCGATTGATCCTGTCCAGCACGGCCAGCACGTAGGGGCAGTGGTTGCAGATGAACATGATCAGCGTCCCGTTCGGACCCGCAACATCGGCGTAGGAGTAGCTCTTGCCATCGGTGGCGGGCAAAGTAAAGTCGGGGGCTTTCCAGCCGAATTCACAGACGGGTGGAGTGGCGGCCATGGGATCCTCCTATCGTTTGCAACGCTATTGTCGCGCGGGCGGAGTAGCGGTGCAAGTGGTTGACGGTCGCCCGATGCTCTACCTTCAGGCCCGGATGCCGGCAAACCGCTGCTGCCAGCCTTCGCGCTCTTCGTCGGTGATTTTGCGAAAGGTCACTTCCGGTACTGTGAAGGCATGGCCGGGCTGCAATGTCCCGAGGGCGGCAGCAACGTCGTGTGGCCAGCTTCCGTCCGTGGTGTGCATTGCCGTCAAAAGGGCGGCGGAGGCGACCGGGATGAAGGGCTGTGAGATCACCGCGTAAAAGCGGACGAGGTTTAGCGACAGGCGAGTGACTGCGGCAGCGCGTTCCGGGTCGGACTTGTGGGCCGTCCAGGGGGCGGTCGTCTGCAGATATTCGTTGCCCGCGGCCCAAAGCGCACGTAGTTCGGTCGCGGACTTGCGGACCTCCATCGCTGCCATGTGCTCCTCGTAGGCGCGCAGTCCCAAGGTCAGGCGCTCGATGAGCGCGGCCTCTTCTGGGCCATTGGCGCCTCCATCAGGCACGGCTTCGCCGAATTTCGAACGGCAGAACTTGGTGATACGGCTGACGAAATTCCCCAGCACGTCGGCGAGGTCTTTGTTCACGCTCGCCTGAAAATTCTCCCACGTGAACTCGCTATCGGAGTTTTCCGGCGCATGGCTCAGCAGCCACCAGCGCCAGTAATCGGCGGGCAGGATCGAAAGCGCCTGATCCATGAAGACGCCGCGGCCCTGACTGGTCGAGAACTGGCCGCCATCGTAATTGAGGTAGTTGAAGCTCTTGATGTAGTCGACGAGCTTCCACGGCTCGCCCGACCCCATGATCGTGGCGGGGAAGCTGAGCGTGTGGAAGGGCACGTTGTCCTTGCCCATGAACTGCACATAGGTCACGTCGTCCGCGCCCTTGTCGGTGCGCCACCAGCGTTGCCAGTCCTCTTCGGTCCTGCCATTCGTGTCGGCCCATTCCTTGGTCGCCGCGATATATTCGATGGGGGCATCGAACCAGACGTAAAAGACTTTGCCCTCCATGCCGGGCCAGTCTTGGTCGCCCTTCTTCACCGGCACACCCCAGTCGAGATCACGGGTGATGCCGCGGTCCTGCAGGCCGTCGCCGTCATGCAACCATTTCTTGGCGATCGAGGTGGTAAGGACAGGCCAGCCAGTCTTAGAGTCGATCCACTTGTCGAGTTCCTCTTTCAGAGCGGATTGCCGCAGGTAGAGGTGCTTGGTCTCGCGGATCTCAAGGTCTGTGGAGCCCGAGATCGCCGAACGCGGTTCGATCAGGTCGGTTGGGTCAAGCTGCTTGGTGCAGTTTTCACATTGGTCGCCGCGGGCGCGCTCGTAGCCGCAATTCGGGCAGGTGCCCTCTATGTATCGGTCGGGCAGGAATCGGCCATCGGCATTGGAATAGACTTGGCTTTCCGTGACTTCCTCGATCAACCCGGCATCGGCCAGACGACCCGCGAAATGCTGAGTCAGCCTGTGGTTCTGCGGGCTGGAGGAGCGGCCGAAATGGTCGAAGGACAGACGGAAGCCGTCCGAAAGCTCCTTCTGCACGGCCCACATCTCGGCGCAATATTCCGCGACCGGCTTGCCGGCCTTGGCGGCGGCAAGCTCTGCAGGGGTACCATGTTCGTCGGTGGCACAGATGAACATCACTTCGTGGCCGCGTGCGCGCATGTAGCGGGCGAAAAGGTCCGCCGGAAGCTGGCTGCCGACAAGGTTGCCGAGATGCTTGACTCCGTTGATGTAGGGGATCGCCGAAGTGATGAGGATACGTGCCATTCAAGTGCCTGTCTGCAATGCGTCCCGCCTTTTAGGGCAGGTTGCAGCGGGTGACCAGACGGGTTGGCAAATGGCCGAAGACGGCTAGCGCGGTGCGAAAACCGACCAGCCGGTACGGTGCGCCAGAAGCTCGAGGGCGCGCGAGGCAAGTTGCGAGTTGCCGACCGCATTGAGGCCCGGCGACCAGCAGCCAATGGACGCCTGACCGGGCACGACCGCGACAATGCCGCCGCCGACGCCGCTCTTGCCCGGCAGCCCCACGCGAAAGGCAAACTCGCCCGACCCGTCATAATGACCGCAAGTCAGCATCAACGCGTTGATCTGGCGCGCCATCCGCGACGATATCGCCCGCGGGCCATTCGGTGCAAGGCGTCCGTCGAAGGCCAGAAATCGACCGGCCAAAGCCAGTTGCCGGGTCGTCATTGCGATGGCGCAATGATGGAAATAGACGCCAAGCGTGTGGTCCGGCGGACCAGCAACGGTGCCGAAGGCGCGCATGAAATTGGCCAGCGCGACATTGCGGTACCCGGTCTCCAGTTCCGAGCGGGCAACCTCCGGGTCAATCGCGATATCCTCGTCCGAGGCGAGGAAGCGGATGAATTGCAGGATTTGCCCCAACGCCTCTTTCGGCGCGTAATGCGACAGGATGCTGTCGGTCACGACGATCGCGCCGGCATTTATGAACGGATTTCGTGGCACGCCCTTTTCGTATTCGAGCTGGACGATCGAGTTGAACGGATCTCCGGACGGTTCGCGCCCGACAGAGGTCCAGAGCCGCTCGCCGTTCTTGCCGAGGGCCAGGGCCAGCGTGAAGACCTTGGAAACGCTCTGGATCGAGAATGGCGTGTCGGCATCGCCCGCCGTCAGCATTTCCCCCCCGGCGGTCGTTATGGCCAGCGCGAACTGGTTTGGATCGACCTTGGCAAGCTGCGGAATGTAGTCGGCGACGGCGCCGCGATCTATGTCGGCAGCCATATCCGCGGCGATCTCGGTGATGATTTCGTGAAGGTTCGGATTGGTCTTGCCGGTATTGTCCATCGAGACGATGCCCTCTATTGGCCGTCGCGGCTGCGGCCGAGCAGTCGGCCAATCAGGAAGCTGGTGCGGGGTGCGTAGATATAGCGGGTGCGGGCGTCGGGTGTCGGGCGCGCGCGCATCCGGAGCACGCCGAAGACGATCAGGACGACATGCGCGGCCGATATGAACAGGAACATCGCACCGGGGCCGTAGAATTCGATCAGGCCCGACGTGATGAATGGGCTGGCGATGGCGCCGACTGCATAGAGAAACATCAGGGCGGCAGACAGTTCGACCCGCTCGGAACTGTCAGCGAAATCATGGGCATGGGCGGCGGAGATCGAGTAGATCGGGAAGGTGGCGAAGCCGAAGATCGCCGAGGCGAGCATCACCGCGCCACTGCCGCGCGTGGCCAGCGCAACGGTCACCGCGCAGGCGACGATGGCGGCGGCGGAAATCCAGATCAGGACCCAGCGCCGGTCGAACTTGTCGGCGAGCCAGCCTGTCGGGTATTGCGAAAGCGCGCCGCCAAGGACGAAGGCGGCGAGAAAGAGCGCGATCTGGTCGACGCTGAGGCCGACCTCGACACCGTAGATCGGGCCGACCATGCGGAAGGCGGCTGTCGTCAGGCCCGAAACCACAACCCCGGCGGCGGCAAGCGGCGACCGGTCCCAGGCCATGCGCGGACGCAGGCGGGGAGCGTCGGGCGTTTCGGGCTGCTCGGCGCGGGTCAGCGTGATCGGCAGAAGCGCAGCGCAGCAGATCAGCGCCAGCAGGTTGTAGGCGACGTAGCTGCCAGGTTCGAGTACGCCGATGAATAGCTGCGCGCCGAGCGAGCCGAGAATATCCACGACCCGGTAGACGCCCATCGCGCGGCCTCGCGTTTCATTGGTGACCTTGGCCTGCAGCCAAGCCTCGATGATCGTGTAACAGCCCGCGATGCAGAAGCCCGACATGATGCGGAAACCGACCCAGGCAAACGGGTGGATGATCAGCATATGTGCGATGATGCCGATCGTTCCGATCGCCACGAAGGCCGAAAAGGCGCGAGAATGGCCGACCGTGCCCATCACCCGGGGCGCCCACCAGCATCCGATGAAGAAGCCGAAGAAATGCGCCGAACCGAGCAGCCCGACCTCAGCCTTCGTGAAGCCCAGATCAAGGCCCGATATCGCGTCGAGCGGGCCGATGCCGCCGCCGCCAAGCTGCAGAAGAACGACCGACAGGAAGAGGGCGGCGAAGGAAATCATCAGGCGCATGGCTCAGCTAGACAACAGCCGGAGCAAGCTTGCAAGGGCGAAGCAGGGCGGCCTCAGCCCCTGATCATGCGGCGAAGAGTGGCGTCCCGGCGCAGAAAATGCCGGTCCAGCGCGCCCGCGAAATGCAGCAGGATGCAAAGCAGCAGCAGCTTGGTCAGGATGCCGTGCACTGCAAAGAAAACGTCCTCCCAAATTGCCGAGATCGGGGCAATGGCGGGAAGGGAGAGGTAGGTGAAGAAGACCGTGTCGATGCCTGTGGCGGAACTCGCGATCCAGCCGGACAGCGGCACGGCGAGCATCAAAGCGTAAAGCGCGGAATGGGTTAGCCTCGCGGCGCGGATCTGCCAGTCAGGGATGTCCGCCGTCAGGCTTGCCGGAGGCGGGCTGACGCGGTGCCAGGAAATCCGCAGCAGCGCCAGAGCTAGAAGCGTGATGCCAAAGGATTTGTGCAGACCGTAGAGCCAGAGATTCGACAAGGCAGGCTCCATTCGCCCCAGATAAGTGCCGAAGCCGAGCATGCCGAGGATCATCAGCGCCATCATCCAGTGCAAGGCCCGACTGACCCAGCCGAAACTCTTGTGCGAGTTGTGTGCGGGCATGGTCAGATGTCCTGCTCGATATAGGCGAGGATGCGCAGCCGCACCTGATCTCCGGCAAGGTCGGACCATCCGGTCGCGCCGAAATCGGACCTGTTGAGCGCACCGGTCAGGAACACGGCCAACCGGCTGAGGTCCGAAGGATCGGTGCCGCGCTGTCGGTAGAGTTGCGCCGCAAGAGTGATCGGGCGGGTGACGCCGCGCACCGTGATATTCCCTTCAATGAGCGCCCCCGAACCGTTCCGGCGAATGCGCGTGCTGGCGAAGGTGATAAGGGGAAAGCGCTTCGCATCAAGGATTCTTGGACCCTTCATCGCCTGCGACGCAAAGGGAAATCCCGCAACGGCCCGCGTGACATCTACTGCGACATCGACCCGCGAATTCGCCACGGAGGCGAAATCGAGCGTCAGGTCGGCGCGGGCAACAGGCATCTTGCCCCTGATCTCGTTTCGCCCGAAATCCCATGCAAAGGCCACCAGCGACTGCTGCGCGTCCAGCGAGTATTCGCGCGGAGCGGCGGTGGCGGGCGCACTGGCAAGGATCAGCACGAAGAGGATGGCGACAAGGCGCATATGGCACTCCTTTCATGCAAGGATAGGCCGCACAGCACCGATGCCAGCTTCATTTTGTCGTGACCCTATCGTGGTCGGCGGCTCTGCCCGGGAGCGGCGCGGCGCGTTGCCAATGCGGTGGCCAGTCCTATGCTTGTGACTATGAACGGTCTCGGCACGATCATCGGCGGTCACTGGCGCGGAGCACTACCACTCGGCCTTTCCCTGGCCGGACCGCTGATTGGGGCGCACATTGTCTTAGCGGGGCTTCTCTTTCTGTTGCGGGGCGCAGGATCTGGCCTCGTCGCGGTGCTGGTCGTAGTTCAAGGGGCGGTTCTGATTTGGCAGGTCGTCGGTGGCTTTCGGGCGGCGGACCGATCCCTGCGTGACCCCGACGGCGCGCAGTTCGCAGCGCTCTATTACGCGGTGATCTTCGGCCTCGTCGGATCCAGCCTTTACCAGGTCGCCGGGATTCTCGCCGCCAGCCATATCGTGACGGCCCGGATTGATCCCGCGCCATCGTCACTGACGGCGGACGGCGAGATCATAAGGCTGGACGGCGACATTACGCTGCGGACCTACAATGCGATGGCGCAGATGCTTGCGGGCACCCACCCGTATCGCACGCTGGTCCTGACCAGCGACGGCGGCAATATTCATGCCGCGCGCGGGCTCGCGCGGCTCGTCAGTGATGCCGACCTGCAAACCATCGCAGAGGGCCGCTGCTATTCCGCCTGTACGCTGATCTTCGTCGCCGGAATCCGTCGCAATCTGGGGCAGGGAGGGAGCTTGGGATTTCACCAGTACCACCTCGCCGATTTCGAGGACAGGGGAGCCGGCCTCTATCCGGATGCCCGTGCCGAACAGCAAAGGGACCGCCGGTATTTCGCCGCGCGCGGCATTGCCGGGCCCTTCATCGACAGGATGTACGAAACCGAGCATGGCGCGATCTGGCAGCCATCGCGCAGCGAATTGCTGACCGCCCGCGTGCTGACGGAGTGACGGCCGCCACTGGCCTCAACATCCCTGCCGAAGACGCCGCGACGCGCGCCGATCAGGCGTAGTGCCTTCGAATCACCGGTCCGGGGTTGTTCCGCCCTGCCATGCGGTTAGGTTGGCGGCGCAATCGGTGTGAAGGACAAGACATGCGTTACAACACACTCGGCCGAACCGGGTTGGAGGTTTCCGAATTCTGTCTGGGTTCCATGACATGGGGCACACAGAACACCACGGCGGAGGGTCACGCGCAGATCGATACGGCGCTGGATCATGGCATCAATTTCATCGACACCGCCGAGATGTATCCGACAAACCCAGTATCCGCCGAGACGATCGGCGGCACCGAACAAGTTATCGGGGACTGGTTCGCGAAATCCGGACGCCGGGCGGAGGTGATCCTAGCAACAAAGGTTACTGGCGCTGGGCAGAAGCTGGTCCGGGATGGCGCGCCGATTTCGGCCGTGGCCATCAGGGAGGCGATCGAAGGGTCCTTGCGAAGGCTGAGGACCGACGCGATCGACCTTTATCAGCTACACTGGCCGAACCGCGGCTCTTACCACTTCCGGCAGAACTGGACATTCGACCCGACCCGTCAGGCCATGGGGCAGTGCGAGGCGCAGATGCTCGACATTCTGGAAGAGATGCAGCGGCAGGTCGAGGTCGGTCGTGTGAGATATTTTGGCCTGTCGAACGAAAGCGCCTGGGGCATGGCGGAATGGTTGCGGCTGGCAGAGGCGAACGGACTGCCGCGGGCGGTGTCGATCCAGAACGAATATTCGCTGCTCTGCCGGATCTTCGATCTGGATCTGGCCGAACTCTGTCACCACGAGGATGTCGGGCTGCTGGCATTCTCGCCGCTCGCCTGCGGCCTGTTGTCGGGCAAGTACGGGCCCGATATCACGCCGCCCGGCACCCGGCGTGTCGCCAATCCCGGGCTGGGCGGGCGGCTGACCCCGCGGGTCTGGCCTGCGATCGACGCCTATCTCGGGATCGCGCGAAAACACGGGCTCGATCCCTGCCAGATGGCGCTGGCCTGGTGCGCGTCGCGGCCCTTCATGGGATCGGTGATTTTCGGTGCGACCTCGCAGGAACAACTGCAGACAGCGTTAGGTGCTGCAGATATCGCGCTTTCGGACGAGGTCAGCGAAGAAATCACGACCGCGCACCGCGCCCATCCGATGCCCTATTGAACTTTGCTCCCCGGCCCGTGCAGATAGGGCAATAGATGGAAATGTGGAAATGAGATCCATCCTGATCATGCTGGCGCTGCTGGCGCTGACGGGCTGCAAGCCGGAGCCGCCAAAACTCGATTCCGGGCTCGAAGGCTATGATCCGGATCTCGTCGAGACCGCCCGCGCGGATTGCCTGAGGAAGGGTGGCCGCTTTGGTCCGGGCGGGCTTGGCGGCGGGCTCTTGTGTTACGAGAACACCCGCGACGCCAACAGAAGCTGCAGCAAGGCTGGCGATTGCGAGGGTCTGTGCCTGGCTCGCTCGAAGACCTGCGCGCCCGTCAAACCGCTGTTCGGATGCAACGAAGTGCTGACCGACAATGGCGGTACGGCAACGATCTGTATCGACTGAGCCGTTTGCTCCGGACGCGAAACCCTATTTCCCAAGTGTTTGTTTTGTTGTATTCACTTACAACTAAGCGCGGCTAGGGCGCGCTGCATCTTGGGGAAATGGTTGAACGAACGGTCCCGCAATTGGGTTGAATGGCCGACCCTGTCTTTGGTTCTTCTTGGCTATGCCACCTGGGTGGCCGGTACGACCTATCTTTCGGCACTCTGGCTGCCATTGGCGATCGTGCTGACCACGATGGCGATTGCCTTGCATTCTTCACTGCAGCATGAGGTCATCCACGGCCATCCTGTGGCGAACCGGATCCTGGCCCAAGCGCTGGTCTTCCCCTCGATCATCCTCGTCATTCCGTACTTGCGCTTTCGCGACACACACCTTGCGCATCATCAGGACGCGATCCTGACCGACCCCTATGACGACCCGGAATCCAACTATTTGGATCCGGCGGTCTGGGAACGGCTGCCATGGATCTCGCGCGCGCTGCTGAGCTTCAACAATACCCTGATCGGGCGGCTGCTCGTCGGGCCCGCGATCTCGCAGGTCGCCTTCATGCTGGGCGACTGGCGCAAGGCGCGGGCCGGCGACGGCGCGGTGCTGCGCGGCTGGTTGTGGCATCTGCCGGCGCTGGTTCCGGTTATCCTGTGGCTGGTCTACGTCGCAGAGATGCCGTTCTGGGCCTATGCGCTGTCGGCCTATGCGGCGATTTCGATCCTGAAGATCCGCACGTTCCTGGAGCATCAGGCGCATGAACGCGCACGCGGCAGAACGGTCGTGATCGAGGACAGGGGCATCCTCTCTTTCCTCTTTTTGAACAACAACCTGCATGTCGTTCATCACATGCATCCGAGGGTGCCGTGGTACCGTTTGCCAGAGATCTATTTTGCCAATCGCGAACGCTATCTGACCCGCAATAACGGCTACCGCTACAAGTCCTATGGCGAGGTGTTCCGGCGCTACCTGTTCAAGGCAAAAGATCCCGTGCCGCATCCGATCTGGCGGCGATAGACCGGACGTGGCAGATGTCCAGGCATGGATGCCTGGATCCCGATCACAATCGCCGCCGCCGCCACCCAGACCCTGCGGTTCATGCTGCAGAAGCACCTGACATCTACGGCGTTGAGTACGACGGGGGCGACCTTCGCGCGGTTCGTCTATTCGGCGCCGCTGGTGGCCGTGTTGATCTGGATCTACGCACGGGTCAGCGGGCAGCCGCTTCCTGCGATGCAAGGGACGTTCTGGGCTTTCGCGTTGGCCGGAGGGGTATCACAGATCCTCGCGACGCTGTGCGTTGTGGCCCTGTTCGCAGAGCGCAATTTCGCGGTTGGCATCACTTTCAAGAAGACCGAAGTCATCCAGACCGCCATCGTCGGTTATCTGCTGCTGGGCGAGGGCCTCGGCCAGTCGGGTTGGCTTGCAGTTTGGCTCGGTTTTGTCGGTGTCGTGATCCTGTCCGACCAATCGGGCGGCTTGGGGCGGTACTGGATCCGGATTGCCAACCGGGCGGCAGGTCTGGGGCTGCTGTCGGGCATATTCTTCGCCATTTCGGCGGTTTCCTACCGCGGCGCCTCGCTCGCCCTCGGCTCCGGTGACGTGGCGCTCCGGGCCGGGTTCACCCTGGCGGTCGTGACGGTCGGCCAGACGATCACGATGCTAGCCTTGCTCGGATGGCGTGACCGGGCGCAGATCATGGCCGTCGCGCGGGCGTGGCGGATCGCAGTATTGGTCGGGCTGGCGAGCATGGTCGGCAGTTTCTGCTGGTTCACGGCCTTCACCCTGAAGAATGCGGCCTATGTGAACACGCTCGGCCAGTTAGAATTGATCTTCAGCATCCTCGCCTCGGTTTTGTTCTTCAAAGAGCGGATCAGCAGGCGGGAGATGCTTGGAATGGCGGTCCTTCTTATTAGCATCGTGCTGCTGGTCGGCTTGGGTTAGCGTGCTGGCAGAACGGACCGCATCATTCGTTTCCGGTCTGTCCGGTTCGCCGCAATTCGGCGCCGGGCTGATTGACTAGCAACCATGGACGCGAAGCTGCGGCAGTCAGGTTCAAGCGGACAGAAATCCCGAAACGGTCCTCGCCAGCGCGTTCCAGTCGGTGAATTCATGCTCTTCAGCGCCCGGAGTATAGTCGCGGTCACGCAATACGACATGACGCACAACCTGTGATGCGAAATAATCATAGCGGCTGGTTCGCACCGCGCCGGCGACCAGGGCTTCCTTGTCGGGTTTGAACTCCGTGCGCATCTCCATTTCGGTCAAGTACTCCTGCGCTTCCTCTCGGCCTTCAGGGAATGCCGCACTGAGGCTGACGGACAGCATCAGTGTGCCGCGCGCTTCAAGCTCCTTCCGGTTACTTGCAAGGAATACCTCGAACGCCCTGGGATGGCGGCGTTCGTGCACCGGTGCGGCAAGGATCACCTTGTCTACCCCGTCAAAGGAAACGGAAGTGGTCTTGTCTGAAACGTCGATCAGCGCTGCATCATGGCCGGCCTTTCGGACTTCTTCCTCGGCGAGGCGGGCGATCTTGCCGGTCTGACCTTCCACGGTTGCAAACAGAATGAGGACTTTCATATCGGTCTCCTTGTAAGATCGACGGGAACACCTGCCGCCATCGGCACGCTTATTGCCCGACAGTCCACCGAAAGGCGATCTTTTGCCGCGCCGCCCCCGATTTGGGGTCAGCACCCGGTATCACCCTATGCCAGAGGGGAGGGCTGTACTTTGTCCGAGATCAAACCGAGAACCGGTACTGATACGCGGCAACGGCTGGATGGCAGAATAGGAAAGGGGCGAGCGTGCGGACTCACCCGGGCGGGCTTTGGCCACCAAGGCGCTCGAACAGGCTTGCCTCGTCGCTGTTGTTGAAGAAGGGCACCGAGGGTGGCGGGCCGATATGGGGCAGGGCGGCGGCGACCTCGGCGAGAACCACTTCGGTGATGAAGGGCAGGTTGAAGCTGTGCGCGTCGGAAAGCGGGATCCATTGCAGGTGCGACAGCTCGTCGGTTGCGGCGCTGAAATCGTCGGGGTCACCGGTCAGATGCGCGGCGTCGGCCAGAAAGAACCGCGCATCGAAGCGTCGTGGTCGGCCGGGCGGGGTGATGGCGCGGAAGATGTAGTGCAGGGCGTCGGCGCGGGGCAGGTGACCGGTGGCGGCAAAGCTCTGCCAGTCCTCTGGGACGGGATGCGGCCAAGCGCCGGGACTGCCGAGGATCAGGCCCGATTCCTCCCAGAGTTCGCGGATCGCGGCACCTGCCAGAGCGGCGGTGAGCTCGGCGCTGGCACCGATGCGCAGCCGCTCCTCGCAGGTCATGGAGAGGTCGGACGCACGCGGTACGGTGCCGTCATCGGGGTCAACGGCGCCACCGGGAAAGACGAACTTGTTGGGCATGAAGGCGGCTTTCGCGCCGCGCTGTCCCATCAGGATCTTCGGTTCGATTGCCGCGTCCCGGACAAGGATGATCGTGGCGGCATCGCGGATCGGGGGACTGGTCATCGACGCTTTCTCTCCCGCATTGCCAAAACTCAGGCGAAGCCATGCATTCGCCGAGCCCATTGAAATGCCACCATCAGCCCCTTCAGTCTCGGCAGAAGATACAGCGACAACCCCACGCATCCGATCGCGAATCCGGTGAAGAGCACCAGGGGCTCGGGCCTGAAGGCCGTGAAGACTGCCAGTATCGACGGGGCCATGACATGTCCAACGATCAGGATCGTCAGATAGGCCGGACCGTCATCAGCGCGGTGATGATGCATCGCCTCGCCGCAGACCGCACAGGTGTCGCGCACTTTCAGGTAGCCCTTGAGCATCGGGCCCGAACCGCAGCACGGGCAACGCCGCCGCCAGCCGCGCCAAAGTGCTGGCCGCAATTCGCGTTCTTCGGTTGGAATTGCCGAGTCTGTCATGGTCCTCAATTATCGCACCTTCGCCGGGAAATCCCAAGTCTAGCTATCGCGGGCCGGAATTGAAGGCGTTGCGCGGCCATTGCGTCGGGATGTCGCGCAACGGGAAGAAAAATCTGACAGTCGAGCGACGGAATATCGGACGGGCCACGTATCAGGTTCACAAGGCGCGGTCAGAAGGGGCCGCGTCGGGCAGAAACCGATTATGGAGATGAACGAGATGAATAAGATCATTCTGGGAAGCCTGGCCGTTGCGACCGTTGCAGGTGTGGCGTTCGGGGCAGCACAGGCCGACACGAGGGGTGCCGGCTTCATGGGGGGGGTGGAGCGCACGTCATTCGCCGAACTTGACAGCGACGGAGACGGCAGCATCACGATCGCCGAGGTCAAGGCGCGCGCTTCGGCCCGTTTCGCCGAGACTGACAGCAACGGCGACGGCAAGCTCAGCGCTGAAGAGCTAACGGCGGCAGTGGCGGCGCGGGCCGCGGAACGCGCGGCAGCGGGCATGGCCCGGATGATAGAGTGGCGTGATACCGACGGCGACGGCCTGCTGAGCGAAGCCGAGATAGGCGACAACGCCGGACCGCGCATGTTCAACCGACTCGATGCCGACGAAGACGGCACCATCTCGGCCGAAGAATATTCGGCCATGGAAGAGCGGATGCGCAAAGGCCAGTTCGGCGGCGACCGAGAACACCGGCGCGGCGAGCATCGCTGGGACCGGTCGCATGGTGGCGGCAACGGGATGCAAGGCGACCGCGGCTGACGCCGTGGCGGGTCTCGGTTCCCCAGCCGAGGCCCGCCGCAATTGCCGGAGCGTACGATTCGGGATAGCAGAGCGGATAATGACATTGCCCTTCGACGCCCGGACCGAGTTCTCCGACGAAGCCCTGCTGGTCGCCTTCGGCATTGGCGACCGCGCGGCGGCGATGGAGCTAGCGCAACGGCTGGTGCCGCGCGTTCTGGGCTATGCGACAAGGCTTCTGGGCGACCGGGCCGAGGCCGAAGATGTCGCGCAGGAGGCCATGTTGCGGCTGTGGCGCATCTCGGACGAGTGGCGGCAGGGCGAGGCGAAGGTGACGACGTGGCTCTACCGGGTGGTCACGAACCTCTGCACGGACCGGCTGCGCAAGCGGCGCTGGGTGGATATCGATGCGATCCCCGAGCCGCCCGATGACGCGGTCAGCGCACAGGCCGGACTGGAAGAGCAGGACCGGCAGGCGGCACTGGCCGAAGCGCTGCAGGGCTTGCCGGAACGGCAGCGGCAGGCCGTGGTGCTCCGGCATATCGAGGGACTTGCGAATCCCGAGATTGCCGCGGTTATGGACATCGGGGTGGAGGCGGTCGAAAGTCTGACCGCGCGAGGAAAACGGGCGCTGGCCGCCGCATTGGCGGGTCGGCGCGAGGAGTTGGGATATGACGAAGCGTAACGGATCGGATGCAGAACTTGATCGGCTGCTGGCGGAGACCGGCGATCCGGTGCCCGCAGAGGCGCTGATGCAGCGGGTTATGGCCGATGCCGATGCGGTGCTGGCGGAACGCAGGGTGGCCGCCGGGCGGGTCACAGATTCTCGAGGCTGGATGAGCGACCTCCTGCAAGCGGTCGGCGGCTGGCCAGCCGTTACCGGCCTCGCCACGGCCGCCGTTGGGGGCATCTGGATCGGATTCGCGCAGCCGGGATCGCTCGCCAATGTCGCCGAGGGCGTTCTGGCGACCGGATCGGGCTATGATCTCGGGGACTTCATGCCCGATTACGACAGTTTGCTGGTCGAAGGATAAATCATGACCGAAGGGCCGAAACCGCAGAAATCACGACGCCTACCCTGGGGGCGGATCGTGCTTTTCACGTCGCTGGCGTTCAACCTGCTTGTCGTCGGACTGGTTGCCGGGGCGCTGTTGCGGCCTGACCGGTTCGATGGCCGACCGCCGCTGCGGGATCTCGGCTACGGTCCGTTCGGGGCGGCCCTGTCTCCGGAAGACCGCCACGAACTCGGACGGAGGCTGGTCGATCGCGCGGGCGATCTGCGCAGCAATCGCGAAGAGCTTCGCCGCCAGTTTGCAGAGATGCTGGCCGCGCTTCGGGCGCAGCCCTTTGACACGAATGCCCTGACGGCAGTGGTCGAGCAGCAGAAGGGCAAGCTGGCAGAGCGCCAGGAGATCGGGCAGGCCCTGCTCATGGAGCGGATCACCGCGATGACGGATGCCGAGCGCCGCGAATTTGCCGACCGGTTGGAACGAGCGCTGACGCGCGTCGCGCGCGAGCGCCGACGCTAGGCCGCAGTCTGACCGAAGGTGACCTGATTTCGACCCTCGGATTTCGCCCAAAGCAGCGCCTTGTCGGCCCGATCAACCAGGTTTTCCACGTTCCTCGGGGAATCGCCCGATAGCCCGCCGATGGCAACGCCGATGCTCAGCGTCACCGCCACTTGAGCGGATTCGCCGGGCACGTTCACGGGCTTGCTCTCGATCACCTTGCGCAGGCGCTCTGCCGCGACGCGGGCCGATGCTAGGTCGGTATCCGGCATCGCGACAAGGAACTCCTCGCCGCCGAACCGGGCGACCAGATCAACGCTGCGCAGATTCTCCTTGATCCGCCGCGCGACTTCGCGCAGCACCGCATCGCCGGACGCATGGCCATGCTGGTCATTCACCCGCTTGAAATGGTCGATATCTAGGACCATCACCGCAAAGGGCCGGTCATCGACGACTGCACGCGCGGCGATTCGCGACAGGTGCGGCAGGGCGTAGCGGCGATTGAAGAGCCCGGTCAGCGGGTCGGTCATAGCCAGCTTCAGCCCGTCCTCGACCGTAGAGCGCAGGCGATCCGCCTGGGCCTTGCGGTCAAGCTGGCGTCGCAGGCGCAGGGCCATCTCGGTGCCGCAGCAGGTGCCTGCCAGAGCGTCATCCGCGCCCATATCGAGAGCCGCGATGGCGCTAAAGAGGTCTCCATCCTCGTGCACCACGACGATCGCGGAATGGCGAGTCTGGGCACGGCTGCGCAACTCTGCAAGCAAAATCAACCCATTGGCGCCAGATTTTAATCCAGCCGGAATGACCAGAAGATCTGGCCCGGTCCTGGTTTTGCCGATCGTCTCGAGCAATTTCTCATAGGGCATGACGTCGATCTGCGCGCCAATCTTGCCGTCGATCGCGCGACGCCACCGAAGGGCGATATCCGGGCGACGGGCGACCAGCATGACGCTTTCGGACCGCGCGAAGCTGACCGGCGCCTCGGCGAATCCCAGCCTGATGGCAGTACCCTCGCGCAGCTTGAGTTCCTCGCTCAGAGCGCGCGAGCGGATCAGATTGCGCGCCCGTGCCAGCAGGATCATCTCGTCGAGCGGCTTGGGCAGGAATTCCTCGGCCCCGGCGCGCAATGCGGCAAGGCGCGAATCGGGGTCGGTGCGGGACGACACGACGATCACAGGAATATCCGTCGTGGCCGGATTCTCCCGGATCTTGCGACAGAGGGAAATGCCATCGAGATCCGGAAGATCGACATCAAGGATGATCAGGTCCGGAAGATCGTCCTTCAGGGCCTCAAGCACCGCGGCGGCGCTGTTCGCCTGGACAACTCCATAGGATGCCGCGGACAGCTTTACCTTCATGATTATGCGGTTGGTTGCCACATCGTCCGCGATCAGAATGCGCCCCGTCATGTGTTCCCTTGCCGTTAAGTCCAATTTGACTGGTATTAGTGAGGTATCTTTGAGATTGGTTAATAAGAGGTTTCCGGATCAGAGAGAGGTCCCGAGATGCGTCAAGAAAACGCCGAAACGATTGCGATCCGAGCAGTGGCCTGGTTGGCGGGTAATGACGAATTATTGCCGGTATTTCTGGGATCTACAGGCGCTTCTGAAAGTGATCTGCGGGCGCGTCTGGCAGAGCCTGAATTTCTGGGTTCCGTGCTGGATTTCTTGATGATGAATGACGGTTGGGTGGTCGGCTTTTGCGACAGCTCGGAGCTGCCCTATGAAGAAATCATGCGCGCACGGCAGTCCCTGCCGGGAGGCGCGGACCTCAGTTGGACCTAGAGCCGGGTCAGGCTTTGACACCGCCCCTTGAGGGAGTCGATGGAGTCCAAGCGTCAAGGCCTTGCTGCGGACATGCCCGTTCGGTGCAAAGATCAACGCCGTTACAAGTTGCGTTGACACCGCCTCTGTCAACCCGGTTCCGACTGTGGCAAGACGGAGCGGAATCAAGGGAGTTCGGGATGCGCGCGAAGGCGGTTTTGTTCGACAAGGACGGGACGCTGTTCGATTTCCAAAAGAGCTGGGCAGGCTGGATCGGGCGGGAAGTGGTGCAGATGTCGGGCGGCGATCCGGCCGTGGCGACTGAGATCGCGGCAGCAGTCGGGTTTGATCTTGAGACGGGGATGATCCTGCCCGGCAGTCCGGCGATTGCAGGTACGGAACGCGACGTGGCCCGGCTTTTGTTGCCTTTCGTGCCGGGCATGGTGCTGCAGGATCTCGAGGCGCATCTGCACCAGACCGCGGTTGGGCTGGTTCCGGTTGAGGTGATGCCGCTGGTGCCGTTTCTGGCCGAACTGGCGGCGATGGATCTTTATCTCGGCCTTGCCACAAATGACAGCGAGACGGCGGCGCGGCGGCATCTGCGCTATTTTGGGGTCGAGGGCATGTTCGATTTCGTTGCGGGCTATGACAGCGGCCACGGCGCCAAGCCTGATCCCGGAATGTGCGCCGCTTTCGCGCTATCCTGCGAGATCCCCGCCGATCAGGTGATCATGGTCGGTGATAGCGTGCATGATCTGCATGCCGGTCGCGACGCGGGGATGCAGACCGTGGCCGTGCTGACCGGGGTGGCTTCAGAAGATGATCTCAGACACCACGCCGATGCGGTCCTGCCCGACATTGGGCATCTCTCGGCATGGATCACCGGCAGATACTGAAGCGGCAGGCGGGCGGGTCAAGGCCGCGAAGGGGTCCGGGTGCCGGCATCGCATTCCGGCTGCCCGCGCAAACACGGAATTCCGCTCAGAAACGTTCCGCCCGGAGAATGCTGGCGTCGGTAATGTTAACGACACCGATATGCTTGTCGAGCACAGGGAAGATGGCGTCGAGCAGGGTATCCAGGCGCTCTGGCCGGATGAGGCAGACAACCGCGACCATCCCGCCGGCCCGGCCGATCTGCGCGTCACGGGACCATTGCCCGGACCGCCCGGATCCGCCGCTAACGGGCAGGACACTGAACCCAGATACCCCGGCCTCGACCAATGCCGTGGTCAGACGCCGCTGCATCACCATTTCGATGATGATCTCGATTCGCTTTGCTTGATGGACCTGCATTCACTCACCCTCCGGAAACGGCTTGAGCCACGAAGATATAGAGCGGGATACCGAGCGTCAGGTTGAACGGAAAGGTGATCCCGAGTGACAGTGTCAGATAAACCGCCGGATTTGCCTCAGGCAAGGCTACACGCATGGCCGCGGGAACGGCGATGTAGGAGGCCGAGGCCGCCAGCACCATCATCAGGCTGGTCCCGCCGACCGAAAGACCCAAGAGCAGGCCGGCGGCCAGCCCCGCCGTGGCCCCAAGGACTGGCATCATCAGGCCGAAGAAAACCAGCGCGCCAGACAGCTCGCTGCCCATGTTGCGCATCCCGCGCCCGGCGACGAGGCCCATATCGAGCAGAAAGAGGCACAGTACTCCCTTGAACGGCGCGGTGATGAATGCGTCGATCTCTCGCTTTCCGTCTTCGCCGGACAGCCAGCCGATCATCATCGAGCCGATCAGCAGCACAATCGACCCGTTCAAGAGGATCTCGCGCCAAAGATCGACGCTCATCCCGTCTGGCGATTTGCTCTTGCGCGTGACCAGCCAGAGCGCAGAGACGATCGCCGGGGCTTCCATGGCTCCGGCGACGGCGACCATGTAGCCCTCGAATGCCACACCTTGCGCCTGCAGCACCGAGGTGGCTGTCACGAATGTCACGATCGAGATCGAACCGTAATGGGCCGCCACTGCTGCAGCGTCGATGATCGAAAGGCTGGTCAGGGCCCGCACCAGCACGAATGCGACAAGCGGTAACCCAGCGGAGAGGGCTATTCCCGCCAGAAGGGACAAGAGCAACTGGGCATCGGCGCCCTGGGCCGCGACGCTGACGCCGCCCTTGAAGCCTATGGCAAACAAAAGATAGATCGACATCCCCTTGGCGATGGCCTCCGGGATATTGAGGTCTGACCGTGACAGGGCGGCAACCAGTCCCAGCACGAAACTCAGGATGATCGGAGACAACAGATTCTGGGCGGCCAAGCCGATTATCGCGTCCATTCCGCCGTCCCCAACTGCTGCCTCAAGCGCGATTGTTGGTAATCGGACCCGTTTCGCAAGGCAAGCCCGGAGAGGGGATCGGCTGCGGGCGAACGACTTGTTGCGGTTGCTGCTGCAGGATCGCCCGGACCGCCGATTGCAGTCCATTCCGCGCGAAAAACGAAGGCTAATCGACGCCTCGCCAGTGAAAAACGACATGCTTCGTCGCTTTTCTTGCCGAACCTGGCCGATCATTCGGGTTCCCTGTCTTAGAACAGGGAGATACCCATGAACGAGGAAGCACATCGCAGGAAGCGCACCGGCGGCCGGTCTGGCAATGTTCGGCGTTCAAGCCCGAATGTGATCGAACAGATGCCCTGGCGGGTGCCTCTCAATACCGACCGCCCGACCGAACCCCTGAGCGAGGAAGGGGTGCAGGCGGTACACGATGGCGCGATGCGGATCCTCGAAGAGATCGGCATCGAGTTCCTGAATGACGAAAGCCTTACGATCCTCAAAGAAGCCGGCTGCACGGTGAAAGAGACGAACGTGCGGATGGGCCGGGATTTCGTGATGGAAATGCTGGCTCGCGCCCCCGCCGAGTTCACGATCACGCCTCGCAACCCGGAGCGCAAGATCACCATCGGCGGCAAGCATATGGTCTTCGTCAATGTGTCGTCGCCGCCGAACTACTGGGATCTGGAAACCGGCAAGGTGCCGGGCACTCGTGCGCATTGCGCGAACCTTTTGAAACTGACGCAATATTTCAACTGCATCCACGTCGCTGGCGGCTATCCTGTCGAGCCGGTGGACGTGCATGCAAGTGTGCGCCACCTCGACGTCCTGTTTGACAAGCTCACACTCACAGACAAGGTGGCGCATGCCTATTCCCTCGGCAAGGAACGGGTCGAGGATGTGATGGAGATGGTGCGCATCGCGGGCGGCCTGAGCCATGAGGCGTTCGAAGCCTCGCCGCGGATGTATACCAACATCAACTCCACGTCGCCGCTGAAACATGATACGCCGATGCTTGACGGCTACATGCGCTGCGTCCGGCGCGGGCAAGCGACGGTGGTGACGCCGTTCACACTGGCGGGCGCTATGGCGCCTGTGACAATGGCGGGCGCGGTTGCGCAGTCGATCGCAGAAGGCCTCTGCACGATCGCGATGGCGCAATGGATGAAACCCGGCGCGCCCTGCGCCTTCGGCACGTTCACCTCCAACGTTGACATGAAATCCGGCGCCCCGGCCTTCGGGACACCGGAATATATGCGGGCCACCCAGATGACCGGGCAGCTGGCGCGATTCTACGGGCTGCCGTTGCGGTCCTCGGGCGTCTGCGCGGCAAACGTGCCGGACGGGCAGGCGATGTGGGAGACCTCGAACAGTCTTTGGGCCAGCGTTCAATCGGGGACCAACATGGTCTATCACGCCGCCGGCTGGCTCGAGGGCGGTCTGATCGCGAGCCCCGAGAAATTTGTCATGGATTGCGAGATCCTGCAGCAGATCGAGCGCTATTTCGAGCCTGCGACCTATGCCACGGGCCCGGATGACATCGCGCTCGATGCAATCCGTGAGGTCGGCCATGATGGCCATTTCTTTGGGATCGAGCACACGCAGGCGCGCTACGAAGAGGCGTTCTATCAGCCGTTCCTGAGCGACTGGCGCAACTACGAGGCCTGGGATCTGGCCGGGGGCGTCTGGACGGCGGAGCGCGCGCACAAGGTGTTCAAGGACATCGTCGGAAGTTTTGAACCCCCGGCGATGGACGATGCCATCCAGGAGGAACTTGCCGACTTCGTTTCCAGGCGAAAGTCCGAAGGCGGCGCTCCGACGGATTTCTGACGCGACCGCTGGTCGGGGCATTCCGCCCCAACGCGCATGTTGTGATTCAACATCCCGTCGATCTGCTTTAAACTGAACGAAAAATCGAGAGTGGGCAGATGAACATTACAAGTATGGGCGGCGCGTCGGCGGAGCGGATCCGCATGGCCGCGATGGGGGCGGTTGCGGGGCTGGCCCTGTGGGTGTTGGTCGATGTCCTACCAAACCTGATCAGCAACGACCGGGCGGTCATGTTCCTGGCGGCCTTGGCCGGGTCGTTCTTTCTTGCGCTGCTGGCGGCTTCGGGACCGCTGCGAACCGGCGCGGCGACGGTCGTCGGACTTGCCGTTTCTGTGGTGCCATCGCTGCTTCTGCTCTGGGGAAGCTTTCGTTTCGATACTGTCAAGGACTATCTGGAAACAGGCCATCCCGTCGTTGCCTTCGCCGTACTAGCCTCGCTTCCGGTACCTTTTCTGATCGCAAAGCTGGGGCCGGTCGCCGATTGGAGCGACTATCCCGAATTGTTCAACCAGTCCTGGAACATCGTGGTGCGCTATGTCGCGGCATGGCTGTTCCAGGGGCTGTTCTGGGCTGTCGTTCTGCTGTCCAATGCGCTCTTTGGGATTATCGGCCTCGAGATCATCGATACGCTGTTAGAGATCCCGCCGGTTCCCTACCTGCTTTCGGGCTTGGTACTGGGGTTGGCGCTGGCCGTGGTCAACGAACTCAAGGAGTTTGTCTCGCCTTATCTGGTGCTTCGGCTGCTCAGGCTGCTGCTGCCCGTTGTGCTGCTCGTAGTGGCGATCTTCGTCATCATGGTCCCGTTTCGGGGGCTTTCCGGTCTCTTTGGCGGCCTGTCGGCGGCGGGCATCTTGATGGCGATGGCAATCGGTGCCGTCACACTTGTCAGCACCGCCGTCGACCAGTCCGACGACGAGGCCGTTTCCATGCCGTTCATGCAGGCAAGCAGCCAGCTTCTGGCCCTGTCTTTGCCCGTGCTGGCAGGGCTGGCGGTTATGGCGATCTGGATGCGGGTGGCGCAATACGGATGGTCACCAGAGCGGCTTGCAGCGGCGACCGTTGCCGCGGTCGTCCTGGCCTATTCCTCGCTCTATTTCGTCGCGGTCATACGGCGGAACCGTTGGATGGCCAATATTCGCTGGTTCAACACCTGTTTGGCGCCGGCGGTTCTGGCAGTCGCGGCCCTCTGGCTGACGCCTGTGATGAACCCGCAAAGGATCTCTGCGAACGACCAACTGGCGCGATATGAGCAAGGCAGGACCCATCTCAAGGATCTGGACCTCTGGACCATCGGCAAGGATTGGGGGCGAGCGGGTCGCGAGGCCGCACCGCTCTTCGCGGAAGCGGAGCGCGCGGGACGGGAAGTGGTGGCCGAACAGCTCGCTGCACTGGAGAGATCCAACGATTTCTTCAGCTACGAACGGTTGCTCAGCGGGGCCCAGTCCGACCGGATGCGGGAGTTTCTAGACCTCGTGCCGGTGCGCCCGGTCGGGGCAGAGATCCCCGAAGGCGTCTTTGGCAGCGCAGCCGCCCCGGCCGGGTGGATCGAGTCCTGCGCCCGGCGAACGGCCGCGAAGAACCCGGGCTGCGCATTGGTCATTGCCGATCTGCTACCCGGTCGTGACGGGTCCGAGATCGTGCTCGTCACCAAGCAGCCCGGCGACTGGGTTCGGATCGAGATGTGGAGCCGGACCGAGACGGGCCATTGGCGCAATCACGGCATACCGGCGCGGCTGGCGGGCCCCGAGATCAGTGTGAATTCGGACGAAGTGATCGACCTCATCATCGCCGGAGAATTCGACCTCGCGCCCGCGACCGTCAACACGATCGGCTTTGGCGACACCCGCTTCATCATGCTGCCCTGACATTTGCCGGTTGTTAACATTGGCGCGCTAGCCTGAACTCTGGACATGAGGGAAAGCTGCGATGCACGGGCTGATTAACCGGTCAATCCAATGTTTCTTGCGTGATACCTACGGCGATGACGCCTGGTCAGAGATCGCGTCGGCAGCGGGGCTCGAATTCGACAATTTCGAAGCCCTGATGATCTACGAAGACGTAATCACGGAACGCGTACTGCAAGCTGCATCGACCCGGCTCGACAAGCCGGTGCCGGTCCTGTTGGAGGATCTCGGGACGTTTCTGATCTCGAATGCCAGCTCCGGCGCACTGCGTCGGCTGCTTCGTTTCGGCGGCGTCAGTTTCGTGGACTTTCTGCATTCTCTCGACGATCTGCAGGATCGGGTACGACTGGCGGTCCCGGATCTCGTGCTGCCCGCGCTCGAAGTACGCGATCATACCTCGGCCAGTTTCACGCTGACTTGCCGCTTCCACCAATCCGGCTATGGCCATGTGTTTGTCGGCATTCTGCGGGCCATGGCCGACGATTATGGCGCGTTGGTGTTGCTGGAACATCTCGGGGACGGCGACGGCAGCGAGATGATCACGATCGAGGTTCTGGATATCGGCTATGCCGAGGGACGATCCTTTGCGCTAGGCATGTCGGCAGCCTGAGATGACGGCAAACACCGAAACCGAAGCTACCATTCTGGCCGTTTCCGATCTGGATCGCCTGATGCCCATGCATCTGCGGCTTTCGGGTACCGGTCATATAATGCATGCGGCTCCGACGCTCGCCAAACTTGCCCCCGACGGCGTCCTATCGGGGCAGCGGTTCCTCGAAGTCCTGGAGCTTCGGCGCCCGCGCAACATCGGATCCATGGCCGACCTGCGTAGGGCCGTTGGAATTGCGTTGCATCTGCGTTTCCGCGAAGCGCCGCACACGATCTTTCGCGGCATAGCGGCTGCGATGCCGAAAGATGACGGCCTGCTTGTGAACCTCTCCTTCGGTATCGCTGTCGCCGACGCCGTTCGAGACCATAACCTGACAAGCGCCGATTTCGCGCCGACCGATCTAACCGTTGAGATGCTTTACCTGATCGAGGCGAAATCGGCGGTGATGAACGAATCCCGCAACCTCAACCTGCGCCTGCAAGGCGCACGGATCGCGGCCGAGGAACAGGCCTTTACCGACACCCTGACAGGGCTGAAGAACCGGCGCGCGATGGATCACGTTCTGGGAAGGCTTGTCGGTGTGGGGGCGCAGTTCGGGCTGATGCATCTGGATCTGGACTATTTCAAGGATGTCAATGACAGCTATGGACATGCGGCGGGCGACCATGTGCTGCAGGTTGTCGCTCGCGTTCTGCTGGAGCAAACCCGGGACTCCGACACCATTGCGCGGGTCGGAGGCGATGAGTTCGTGCTGATATTCGATCGGCAATGTGACCCGGATCGGCTGCGCGGGATCGCCGCGCGTATCATAGAGCGGCTGGAAGAGCCGGTGCATTTCGAGGGTCAGACATGCCGGATTTCGGGCAGCGTCGGCATCACCATGAGCACGCTCTACCCCGACCCGGTTGCTGAGACCCTGCTCGGCGATGCCGATGCGGCGCTCTACGAGTCCAAGCACAAAGGCCGGGCCTGCGTGACGCTGATTACGGAGATGGACAGCCGGGACTCGGATCGGGCGGATCGTGACAAGCTGACCGCCTAAATCCCCCCCGCCTCGCTGCACAGGGCGTCAGCGAAAGGAGCATGTTGCGCTAAGAAAAGGGCCGGCCCGGATCAGTCCGGACCGGCCATTCGGTTGTCGGTCTCCCGTTGGTCAGGCCTTGACGAATTTCCGGATCTCGCCTGATTTCAGCCTTGACTGGTAGGAGTTCAGCTCTTTCTTGACGATCGGCATCAGCACGTAGAGCGCCGAGATGTTGACCACCGCCATCGCAAAGATCGCCGCGTCAGAGAAGTCGATGACCGGGCCAAGGCTGGCCGCCGCGCCGATTACCACGAAGACGCAGAAGATCAGCTTGAACACCAACTCCGTCGTCTTGCCCTCGCCGAACAGATAGGTCCAGGCCTTGAGGCCGTAGTAGGACCACGAGATCATTGTCGAGAAGGCGAACAGCACCACCGCGATTACCAGCACATAGGGGAACCATGAGAAGCCCGAAGCGAAGGCTGCAGAAGTCAGTGCGACACCCTGCACGTCACCGGTCGTCGCGATCATGCCGTTCTCTGCCAAGATGAACCGCCCGGTTTCGGGATCAATCAACTGTACACCAGAGATGGTGATGACCAGCGCTGTCATGGTGCAGATCACGACCGTATCGATGAAAGGCTCAAGCAGCGAAACGAATCCCTCGGTGATCGGCTCTTTGGTGCGCACCGCCGAGTGGGCGATTGCCGCCGAGCCGACGCCCGCCTCATTCGAGAAGGCGGCCCGCTTGAAGCCCTGGATCAGCGCGCCGACAAGACCGCCTGCTACACCAAGTCCGGTGAAGGCACCAGCGAAGATCTGTCCAAAGGCCCAGCCGATATGTTGGTAATTGATAAGCAGGATGACCAGTGCCGTGCCAACATAGAGAATACCCATGAACGGAACCACTTTCTCGGTCACACGCGCGATCGACTTGATTCCACCGATGATCACCGCGTAGACCACCGCAGCGAACACAAGCCCCGTGATCCAGCCCGGATATTCGCCGACGACGCCGGAGATCTGTGCATGCGCCTGGTTGGCCTGGAACATGTTGCCGCCACCAAACGCGCCGAGGATGCAGAACACCGAGAAGAGGACGGCCATGATCTTGCCGCCGGGAATGCCACGCTCGGCAAACCCTTTGGACATGTAGTACATCGGGCCACCAGAAACGGTGCCATCCGGGTATTCGTTGCGGTATTTCACACCCAAGGTGCATTCCGTGAATTTCGATGCCATGCCCAAAAGGCCCGCAAGTATCATCCAGAAAGTCGCTCCGGGTCCGCCGATGCCGACGGCAACGGCAACGCCGGCAATATTGCCAAGGCCGACTGTACCCGAAAGTGCCGTGGCAAGGGCCTGGAAATGGCTGACCTCGCCTGCGTCGTTGGGGTCGGAATAGTCGCCCTTGACCAGCGAGATCGAATGCGCGAAGGCCCTGAACTGGATGAAGCCGAAATAGAGGGTGAAGATCGTCGCACCCACCACGAGCCACATCACAATCCATGGGAAAGCGGCCCCGTTGATCTGGAAGGGCAGCGGCGCGAAGATCGCATTGACGAACCAGCCGGTCGAAGAGGCGAATATCTCGTTTACGGTCTGGTCGATGGTTTTGACCTCTTGGGCCGCAACCGATGTGGCAGCAAGCGTCAGCGCGGCCGTCAGAGTTGAGAATGCTAGTTTCATGTCTGCTCTCCTAGATGACGACAGTTACCGGGACGCGGGCATGCATCACGAGATTGCTTGTCGAAGATCCGAAGATCCGCTGTGCCAGGCCGCCTTCGGATGTGCGGGCAACGATGATCTGGTCAGCGTTTTCTTCCACCGCAACTTCGTCGAGAATGTCGGCGACATGGCCATGCTTGACGATGCCGCGGGCCTTGAACCCGTCCTTTTCCAGCTGCTTCACAGCTGGCTCCAGGATCCGGTCCTGCGCCAGGTGAATCTCTTCCTCCCGCCGCTTGTGACGCTCGGCGTTCTCCTCTGGCGTCTGAAAGGAATAGGGTGACCATTCGATCACATGGACCGGGATAATCTCGCAGGCCCCAATCAACTTGGCCATCTTTTTAGCATAGTCGAGGGCGCGGCCACCCGATCCGCTGCCGTCCAACCCGATTACTAGTTTTGCTGACATTCGTCCCTCACTGTTGTTTGGTTGTCTTCTTTCCGACAGAAACCGGCATATTGTTATCATGAATTGCGGTTTCCTGCGGCAACGTGACACTGTTGAGCCGCCTCTGGTCAACCAAATTCCTGTTTCGACCGGGAATTCGGGCTTTTGATTCCATCGAGTATTGACCGCCCTCAATCTGCCCCAAGCAGATCCGTCGTGACGATGACTGCTTGCCGAAAAGCCCAGCACCAAGTTCGCAATGCTGGCCGATATCATGTACAACTAAACGTCGTCTAAGCATTGAAAATGAAACCAAAGTCGGTGCGCATAGGTAGTCTTCAATGCCCGGTTGACCATCGGTCCGGCCTGCGGTTTTTCTTGCGGGAGGGAGCAGGTCCTACGTCAGGCTTATGCAGAACAAGTATCTATGCGTTGGCGGCAGATTTGGCGCTGGGGATTGGAAATCATGTTACCCCGGCCCTATCTTCTGTTCGATGGTATCGGGACCAGCAAAAGGAATCGCACACTGAAATACGAAAAATCCCCGCTAGCGCGCGCCCGGCTGACGTCGGAGCAGTATCGCTTGACCTTGCAAAACGGTACCGAACATCCCCATACCGGGGCGCTGATCGGTAACAAGGCGCGCGGCATTTACGTCGATATCGTATCGGGCGAGCCGTTATTCGCCTCTTCCGACAAGTATGACTCGGGCTGTGGCTGGCCAAGTGCTACAATGCCGATTGTAACTGAGTCCGTGGCCGAGCATCATGACGCAGGCCACGGCATGGTGCGAACCGAGGTCCGCTCCAAGCATGGCGACAGCCATCTGGGACATTTCTTTGACGACGGAACTGCGGATCGCGGCGTACTGCGCTACTGCATTAACTCGGCCAGACTGCGATTCATCCATCGTGACCCCAAGGAAGCCAAAGGTTATGGCGAATTTCTGGATCAAGTGGAGGATATCTGATGACTGAACGTGCAATTCTCGCGGGCGGCTGCTTCTGGGGCATGCAGGATCTGATCCGCAAGCTTCCCGGCGTGGAGTCAACCCGCGTCGGATATAGCGGCGGCGATGTACCGAACGCCACCTACCGCGACCATGGCACCCATGCCGAGGCGATCGAGATCATCTTCGACCCAACCGAGATCAGCTATCGCAAGCTTATGGAGTTCTTCTTCCAGATCCACGACCCGACCACTCCCGACCGGCAGGGCAACGACCTCGGACCGTCCTACAGATCGGCGATCTACTATACCAATGACAAACAACGCTCCGAGGCGCTGAACACGATCGCGGATGTCGAAGCATCAGGGCTCTGGCCCGGCAAGGTCGTGACCGAAGTGGAACCGGCAGGAGATTTCTGGCAGGCGGAGCCCGAGCATCAGGACTACCTCGAGCGAATTCCGAACGGCTATACCTGTCATTTCGTCCGGCCGGATTGGGTTTTGCCAAGACGCGAAGCAGCCGAGTAATCAAAGAACAGAGCCGGCGGTTGGTTAGGGGTCGAGAATGGCTACAATTCAATCTATATCGATATGCAGAGATGTCTCGATGTGCGCCCGCCGATCATAAGCGGCCAAGGTACGTTCAAGTAACAATCCCGCAGGCGGAATGAATGCGGGCCCAACGTCGCGCGAGCTAGAAAACCGTATCCAGATTGATGGGACTGATTGGCGCGATTGCAGCCCGTAGGGGAGGCCGCGTATCCAATAATATCAAAACGTTAGATCGTCCAACCTCAGAGAATGAGGCCATAGCGATCAAACGGAAAACCAACGGTTTGTCCAACCATTCTGCGATCTTCCAATTTGCTATTCCAGCCTAAAAAAACCTGCGGCGCGAGCACTCTGATGTGCCTTGATTCTTGGAGACTAATATGGCTGGTGGGGGCTTTTCCACCATCGTATCGCTGAGTCTCTCACGGTCTGAAGTCGCTGCACCAGCATATGCCACCTTGGCTGTGATGAGTGAGGCGGATGAATCCGAATTCATCGATGAAGTTCTGTCATTCCAACCGAGGCCTTCTGTAATCGGGGCGTGTTCGTCAAGTGCGATCGGTTCCGGTTCCGTCATGGGATCATGCTTCTGTCCGCGGTCGGCCCGTCGAGCGCGCCGCATGTTGGCGGTCGAAGGTGAGGCGGACGATGCTAAACGGCGGGCTTGCGTGATTGCGCGCAGAAAGCAGCACCAGGCACTCGTGCGGCCTTCGCCTCATTCCCCTCCCTGACGGGAACCGTACCGAATCACTGGGCGAACTGGCGCCACGGCTTCGGGATCAGATCATGCGGCGGCTCCCCAGCGGAACGGGGCGTCGTCGCGCCACATGCGGTGCATCACAACGGCGAGCTTGCGGGCCACCGCGATCTTCGCCTTCTTCAGACTGCTCCGCTAGGCGATCCTCAAACCCCAGGCTCTGATCGACGTCCACTGGCGGGAGCGCGTGACCATGACGTCGGCCGCAGTGAAGAGCGCCGTACGGGTGAAGGCAGCGCCGGATCGGCTGATGCGACCTCTCAAGTCGGTCTCACCGGACTGATATTGTCGCGGTGTCAGGCCAAGATGCGCGCCGACATCGCTTGAGCGGCGGAAGCCCCTCGGGTCGTCAATTGTCGACTTGAACGCCAGTGCTGTTACGGGCCCGACGCCAGGGATGGTCATGAACCGGCGGTAGAGTTCGTCATTGGCCGTGAGACGTAACAGGGCCCGGTGGAGTTCGGCGAGTCGCACCTGCATCTCGGCGCGCCCGCGAAGCAATGCGGACATGCAGAGTTCGAGGTTCGGGTAACCCTCGACGAGCTCACGCACCCGGGCTTCGAAGGCCCGCGCCGCGACGCGCCCGACCTTCGGGCCGAATGGACGCAGCAGGCCGCGGATCTCGTTCTCGTGGTCGCGCAGTTTGTTGACAAAGAACTCGCGCGAAATGAGCAGCTTGCGCATCTCCTGACACTCGGTCGACTTCACGTGAACTGACTTGAACCAGCCGGAGCGGATGAGCTGTCCCAGAGATCGCGTGTCGTTGCGATCGTTCTTGTTACGGTTCATGGCCACCATTGCAGCCTTGGCCTGCCTCGCCTCAATGCAGATGGCGGGCAGGCCGGCGCTCGTGAGCCCATTGCAGAGCCACTGCGACAAGGGCCCGGCCTCAAAACCAACCCGCTCAAAGGTGCCATCGATCCCGCCCAGTACTTCACTGATATCGGCAGGGTCCGAGACCGCCTTCGCCTCAAGGATCATTCCGCCCTCGGCATCGATAACGCAGATGCTGGTCATCTCAAGCGAAACGTCGAGGCCCACATACAATACTCTGGTCATAGTCGTTTTCCCGGTTCTGGATTTACCGGCAAGAAGAATACCGGCGTTCCCGAGGACCGAGCCCCGATTACGCCAACTGAACGAAAACCTGTTCGGCAACCTCGCAGAGGCCCGCCACATCATCGACTCCCGGAGGATCGACTACAACACGCAAAGACCACAAGACCTGCCGCCCGATGGGTTGGATGACGGGAAGACACTCAGGCCGGTGGTCCAGCGTTGGGGAGCAGTGCAGTCCACCCGGATAATCTCCATCCGGGTGGTCCAATCAAGGGGTGCAGGTCACACTAGGTCTTGCCGCTAGCGCTGTCTTCCTCGGACCCCTCGGTGTCTTTAGCCTTAGGGTCGGCTGTATCTTGCTTGGTCTTTCTCTTTAGTCTCGACTGCGCACCTACGTCGGCCGGATTTGCCGCATCTTCAATGCGGAATGGCTGAGTGCTTCCGTCCTTGGCTTCACCAAGCCAGACCGTTCTTTGCGGGAATGGAATCTCGATCCCGCGCTCGTCAAATACGGTTTTAAGATACCCGTTGTAAGCGCGTCCGATTGCCCATTGCCTGCCGGGAATGGTCTTGATGCGCACACGCAGCACGACCGCATTATCGCCAAAGCTGGTGATCCCGAACCACTCCAGTGGGGCGATTATGGATTCTGCAAACTCCGCTTCCTCCATAAGCCTTTCGAAAGCGTCGTGCATGGCCTGCTTGGCGTCATCCACGTTCTCTCGGTACGCGATGCCCATCTCGCAGACGGAGTAGGAAAATTCGCGCATGGCGTTGCTGACCATGTTCACGCTTGAGAACGGGATGATATGGAATACGCCGTGACCGTCACGGAGACTGACCGAGCGCACTGACAGCTTTTCAACTGTGCCAGTGATACCCCCTACTGTGATCACATCGCCCACATTGATTGCATTCTCGAACTGGATAAAGACGCCGGTAATGATGTCCTTGACCATGGACTGAGCGCCAAAACCTATCGCTAGACCAAGAACACCAGCAGAGGCGAGTAGCGGCCCGATATTGAGGCCAATCTCGGAGAGGCAGAACATAAGCGTGACGACGATGAGCGCGATGGTGGCCGCATTACGCAACAAAGTCAGCAAGGTCATCTCGCGCGAAGTGGGCACCGCACCATATTCCGGATTTAGCCTGTAATCCACAAAGGAAGTCAGCGCCAGCCATAGCCCAAATGCTACGAGCAGGATCATGGCGACCGAGATGATGGACGTCGCAACCTGTAGTCCGACCTGGCTTTCCAGCCAGCTGCGCATGTCGATCATGCCGATTACGTCGAGGGCGAATAACAGCACCACGAACAGGATGAAAAGCCGTAGCACACCAAAGGCGCGTGGAACGAACCGGTTAAGGCGCGGTTCAAGTAGCGGCAGTTTTTGGTTGATGTCTTCGGGCAGGGTCACGCCGCGCACCATCGCCGCCGACAGCCAGCCCGATACCAGCGAGGCTACGATAAGTGCTGCAAGCACCTTTCCAGACGCGATCAAGGCATTGAACGTCACTTCGGCGGGCTGCGTCATCACCACCACGAACATCACACCCAGATACCCAAGCACGATCCAATGCCACAGTTTTGCCAGCCCGACCATCAAACCGTTGGTCCAACCCGGTTTGGGCGCGAGCGCATCTTCATCTGATCCTTCATTTGGTTGAGGGAGGGCGTCGACCGGGCGCGATAGCCAGTTTGCGACTTCATCACGGCGGCGAATCACCACGTAGACCAGATAGAGCAGCACGAAGACCGAAAGCAGTGCCGAAACGCCACTGCCTGCGGCCATCGAAGCGCTTCGATTGACGATCGGCACCACAAGTAGCTGGCCATAGCCAAGCACGCTTATCACCAGGCTGAGGGATCTGGTTATCGCGATCGCTGCGTGGTCGGTTACATTCACCAGGCGCAATCCGCTTGCGGCGGGCGACAACACGGTGCGGACGACAACCTTGCCGATTTCCACAAGAAGAAAGGCGTTCAGGTACATCGACTGACGGATACCTAACGAGCCGAATTCACCCACTGCCAATATCGTCGCCAGGTAGCCAAGTGTCCAGGCAAGCAATACGATAAACAGGTCAGTTATGTTGGAAACCAGGAAAAGCGAAACCGTCCGGAAGAAACCTGCCCTCTCGGCATGGCGGCCCAAACGGGCGTAGAATGTCTTGGCTAGCGTGCGCAGAGCCAAGAAAACGACAATGGTGATAACGATAACTAGCAATAGGTCAGGCAACGCTCTGAGAAGGATGCTGAATTCGTCCCCTCGAAGACCTGAGAAAACGCTCTGACCGCTGGAAAGTTTGGTCCACAATCCGCTTATTGTGGCAATGGTCTCCTGGCCAAATTCTTGGGTGATCAATGCGATGCGCCGACCGAGAGAAATGACTTCTACAACGGGTTCGCCTACCGACTTCGCAGGGTCCGCCACCTTGGCCACGGTCGCTTCCAATTCCTCAATCAGGGCGGTCCGCGCAGCTTCATCTTTAAGCACATCAAGCAAGGTCTTGAGTGCGGTATTATCTTTTACTGTATTTGCATCAGCCGGAGCGCCAACGGTGGATTGAGCTTCAGCAGGGGTTAGGCTGATACTCAAACTCAGGGCAATCGTCAGGGCGAAGACAGCCCTCATCATCAGTTTGTTTAGCAGTTGGAGCGCTGCGTGCATGAGTTTAGCCCCTCAATCTCATTTTCTGATTGTTGCCGTCTAGCACTACTTCGAGCGCTGCGCTTTGTCCAAATCCCTATTCCAAACCTGATTTCAGCAAAGACCGCGAGTGGATCGAGTGCACACCACTAGTGGCGGCTTTGTCCCGCGACTCAGTCGTTGCCCTGATGTGAATGCTGCGCATTGCATGAACGACAGAAATGTCAAAGCTGCGCTGCGGCGCCAACCATCGGCTCCAGCGGTGGCTCTGGGCCGGCTTACGACGTTTCCGGGGCGACGAGAATTCGGGCGGTTCACTATACTACCGAAATCGGCCTAGAGCCCATTCAGCCAGAATTCCGCAACAATGCGAATGACGACCTTCCGTATTGGGCGACCCAAATTGTGGCGATGGCAGGCTGCGCCGGACCTGTTCTTGAGTCCCACTAGATCCCAGCGTTTCAGCAATAGCCATGAGAGGATCAGGATTAGCCGTCTTGGTCTGTCATTGGGTCACCAACTCGCGAGTATCGGCATTCGGGGCTCTACGGGGACTTTCAAGGACGGGATTGCCAATTGCGATGAATCAACTCGGGAGGGGTTTGACGAATCTCTACATCCTTTGAGATTGGACCGGCGCGGTCAGCCAAACTTACGCGCGTGCAAGATGAAACCAAAAGGCTGAAAGCAATTCGACGCAGTTTCAGACGCTTTTTCTAGGTAGGGCAGCTTCTACGATATTCAAAAATATTTAATTATTTCAATGGTAACTGGCAGCCCGTAGGGGAATCGAACCCCTCTTTCCAGGTTGAAAACCTGGCGTCCTAACCGATAGACGAACGGGCCAAGGCGCAATGTGGGCGTATCTAGGCAAAGCGCGCGGGAAGGGCAAGAGAATATTTTCGCAGTTTGGCGCTGAAATTCAGCTGGCCTCGGCGGCGTCTTCTAGCCGGAGTTGTAAGCGCTTGCGGCCGCCCCAGAAATTGAGTTCCAACCGACCGGCAAGATGAAAGCGCTTGCCGCTATGAGCCTCTAGCGCAGAACCCAGCGGGCCGTCGAATGCACCGAAGGCGATGGCGTCGAGGCTCGTGCCAGTTCTATCACCGAAGCTGATCTTGAGATGCGATTCTCCGACGCGCCTCGCGAAGCGGATCAGCTGGTCGGGGAATACAAACCGGGGGGCAGATGCACCGGCCCCAAATGG
>JBFKFZ010000028.1:0-39426 GCA_041633555.1 Paracoccaceae bacterium
AGAAACGACGGGAGTGACTCGCCGAACGTGCGGTTCTCGCCCGATCGGGACACAGCACCTATGCCCGGTCATGCCGGATCTGGACGGATGGCAGCATCCTCCCGCGCTGGACCGAGGATCTGGGCGAGGATCTGACCGATATCTGCGAGGATGTCCGCTACGAGATTCGGCGCATGGCGGGGGAGGCATTTCTCTCGCCCTGATCGGCAATGCGTTGTTGCGGTTCGCCCAACCGTTTTCTCTCGGCGGCCAGACCGGCGTCGGCGGCTCAGGGGAGCGATCCGATCCACGGCAATTGAGCTGGTCCATTCAATGCGCACGCAGGGCGTGCAGGTTTGGAGGATTCCCGATGTCGCGATATGCTGAGGCGATCCTGCCGGGGGGAAGGGCTATGTCGAATCAGGATGTGTCAAAACTGGCGAACCAGATAAAGGCGCTGGAGAAGCAGCTTCGACAGATGAATGACTGGAAGAAGTCAGCCCAGAAGTCGCTCGACTCGCAGTTGAAATCCCTGACCGAACTCGACAAGCGGACCATCGACGAGGTCAAGCGGTACAACAAGACCGCCCAGTTTCTCGACCAAGAGAAACGGCGCGTCGACGCCTTGCTGAAACGCAGCATGGACGACGACGCCTGGAAGACCAAGACGATGCGATTCCTTGATCAGGAACAGAAGCGCATGGTGGCCCTGGAAAAGCAAAGCACCGACGACGCTGCTTGGAGAAAGAAGACGCTGCAGTTCCTGGACCAGGAACAAAAGCGAGTCGGGCAGGTCGAGAAGTCCAGCAAGGTCTATTCCGCAGACATGCAGACCCGGACCAAGCACAACAATGACCAGCTGGTTTCGGCCCGAAAGATGATGGACGGGCTGGCGGCACGCATCGCCAAGCTGGAAAAGGGGGCGGCGAAGGGCTGAGGCCGTCGTCCAAGTCTGACCCATCGCGGCGCGCTACATCCCGAGCGCTTGCTTGTACATTTCCAGCACTGCCTCTTCCTCGGCCAGATCATCCTTGTCGCGCCGGCGCATGGTGATCACTTTGCGCATGACTCTAGTGTCGTAACCTCTTCCCTTGGCCTCTGCCATGACCTCTTTCTGCTGGTCGGCAATGTCCTTCTTATCGGCTTCCAGACGCTCGAACCGCTCGATGAAGGACCGCAACTCGTCGGCGGTGACGCGGTAGGTGGTGTCGGTGACGGAATCGTTCATCTGGCTCGCCTCATTGTTGTGTCGAGCCCGTTCCCTAGCGCCCCTGCAAGACGGTGGCAAGCCGATCCCGCTTGCCCGGCCCCTGCCCCGGATGCTAGGCGCTGAAGCGCCTCGAACGGAAAGGATGCGCCCATGGAAATGCTGATCTGGATCGGGGCCCTGATCTCGTTGGTTGGCGTGGCCGGACTGGTCGGGTGCGTCATGGCCGCGGCCCGCGCCCGGCGCGAGAAGCTGGAGGAAGAGGCGATGAAGTCGCGGCTTCAAGTGCTAGTCGCCTGGAACATGGGCGCGCTTGCGGTGTCGGCCATCGGGCTGATGATGGTCATGATCGGCATCCTGCTGGGCTAGGCACCTTCGATGATCTCGGTGGCCATTTCCGCCAGAACCGGGATTGCCCAGGCATACTTCACGGCCGTTTCAGGGTTCGAGGCATTGCCATCCTCGGCCCGCCGCACCACACCTTGCAGGATCGCCGCAATCCGGAATAGCGAGAAGGCCAGATAGAACGGCCAGTTCCCGACTGGCGGCAGCCCGCGCCTGTCCAGATAGGCCGCCACATAGGCCGCCTCTTCCGGCAATCCCAACGCGGCGCGGTCGAGCCGGCCAAGGCCGCGTATCCCACCTTCATGCGGCAGCCGCCATTGGGCACATTGATAGGCCAGGTCGGCCAGCGGGTGACCGAGCGTCGACAATTCCCAGTCGAGAAGCCCGATCACCACGGGCGCATCGGGTGCGAAGATCATGTTGTCAAGGCGAAAGTCGCCATGGACCAGCGCCACCTGCCCGTCATCCGCTGGAAGGTTCCCGGCCAGCCAATGCATAACCCGTTCGATCTGCGGCGATGGCTGGCGCGCCGTGGCGCAGTACTGCTCGCTCCAGCGCTCCGTCTGGCGCGCGAAGTAATTGCCCGGCTTGCCGAAATCGCCCAGACCAACGGCGTCGACATTCACTTTGTGCAATGCCGCCAGAGTGGCGTTCATCGCGTCATAGATTGGACCTCGTTCATCCCGCGCCAGATCTAGCAGAGCCGGGTCCCAGAAAATCCGGCCTTCAAGATGCTGCATCACGAAGAGGGCCCGGCCAATCGGGGAGGCACCATCTTCGGCCAGACAGCAGACTCGCGGCACCGCTACGCCGCTGCCCGTCAGCGCCTTCATCACCCGGTATTCGCGTTCGACCAGATGCGCTGATTTCAATAGGTGTCCGGGCGGCTTCGCCCGCAGAACGTAACGCCCGCTTTCTGCCTCGATCCGGTAGGTCGGATTCGACTGCCCGGTGGCAAACTTCACAACCTCGCGGAGCCCCGAAAACCCCTCGACATGGTTCTCCAGCCACCCGCCCAGGGCGTCCTGCGTGATCCCAAGCCCCTCGATCATGGTCCAAGTCTGACCATGCGCGCGGTCACGACGCAAGATTGACAGTTCGGCCGACGGCTGCTTCGCTGCGGTGTGAACGGAGGCACGACGATGACCGATATGGCCCTTGGCATGACCGACCGGCTGCGCCCGATCCACGCAGCCGTCACCGCGATGACACGCGACGAGATTGCCCCCCTCGACGCCGAGTTCCTGGCCGAGGTCGAAATTGGCGACCGCTGGCAGTTCACCCCCCGCCAGACCGAGATCCACGAGGGGCTGAAAGCGTCGGCCCGCGCGCGTGGTCTTTGGAATTTCTGGCTGACCGGCAGCAGCGAAGGTGCCGGGCTCAGCACCGTCGAATATGCCTATCTGGCCGAGGAGATGGGCAAGAGCCACCTCGCGCCAGAGGTCTTCAATTGCAACGCCCCCGATACTGGCAACATGGAAGTGTTTCTGCGCTACGGCAGCGCCGAAATGAAGGAGACCTGGCTGAGACCGTTGATGGCCGGTGAAATCCGCTCGGCCTATCTGATGACTGAACCGGATGTCGCCTCTTCCGACGCGACGAATATCGCGCTGTCCTGTCGGCGGGATGGCGAGGACTATGTTCTGAATGGCGAGAAATGGTGGGCGACGGGGGCGGGCGATCCGCGCTGCGCGGTCTATATCGTCATGGTCCGCACCACCGAGGACGGCCCCAAGCACCAGCGTCATTCGATGATCGTGGTCGATTCCGCAACCCCCGGCATCGAGAAACTGCGCCCGATGACGGTCTATGGCCATGACGACGCACCGCACGGCCACTATCATATCCGCTTCACGGATGTCCGGGTGCCCGCCGCGAACATGCTGCTTGGCGAAGGACAGGGTTTCGAAATCGCGCAAGGCCGTCTTGGCCCAGGACGCATTCACCACTGCATGCGCGCCATAGGTCAGGCCGAGAAGGCGCTGGAACTGATGTGCCGCAGGTCTTTGGCGCGTGAAGCGTTCGGCAAGACGCTTGCCCAGCTCGGCGCCAATCACGACGTCATCGCCGAGGCGCGGATGGAGATCGAGCAAGCCCGGCTGCTCTGCCTCAAGGCCGCCTGGATGATGGATCAGGGCGATGCGCGCGCCGCCGCCCCTTGGATCAGCCAGATCAAGGTCGTAGCCCCCGCCGTGGCGTTGAAGATCACGGATCAGGCCGTGCAAATGTTCGGGGCGGCGGGCATTAGCCAAGATACGCCGCTCGCGCAGCAGTGGACTGCCCTGCGCACGCTGCGTCTGGCCGATGGACCGGACGCCGTGCACAGGCGGCAGGTCGCCAGGGCCGAGTTGCGGCGCTACACGCAAGCGAAACTCTGAAACCCGGCGACAACACTTGCCGCTGGCAAGTTGGCTATAAGTCGCCGAAGGTCAGGTGAGTTGGCGGTTCTGTCTCATGCCGTCAGACCGGGACGTTGTCCCAGAGATCGTCGACGCTTTCGTCGTAGGATGATTGCGCCGGCGCGGCGGGGGCCAGACCGAAGTGGCGGGCCAGACCCTTGCTGTGCAATGCTTCCTTCAGCTTGGCCGCTTTCGAGGGGTTCTCGATTACCTGGTCGACGATCTGATCAATCTCATCATCTGCAAAAGTCTCGATCATGGCAGCCTCCCAACTGTTCCATTCGAATCGGCCGTACCGTAGCATCTATTCGCCGTTTTCGGGACTCAACTTCCGATTGTTTTAACGATCTCGGCGGTAATCGGCTTGTCGGCCAACCTCTGCGAGCAGAAGCGCCACTTTACGATGCAGAAAAAGTGAAGCGGTGCCGGTAACTTGCGCCGCGCCGCGACCGTGTGCCTATCAGACGGGCACATCATCCCAAAGTTCGTCCGAATCCTCCGCTTCCTCAGGTTTTTCAAGATTGATGGTCTCGTCGGCATCCTCATCGTCACCGGCCCGATGCAGCGCACGCTTCAGCTCCCGCGCCTTCGCTTCATCCTCGACAACCCGGTCGACGACGGCCTCGATGACTTCGATTTCCAGTTTGCTCGTCATGACTTCCTCTCAACTTATGGGTCAGTAGGACCCGTCAGTTCTTTGCCTTTTCGGAGGCGCAGACACGGCAGAACGGCGTGTAGGGCAGCACGTCCAGACGCTCCTCTGAAATCCGTTCGCCGCAATTCACGCAATGGCCGTATTCGCCCTCATCCATCCGCTCAAGTGCCGCGTTGATCGCGCGGATTTCCTGCTGGCCGGACAGTCCCATCCCTTCAAGCACCTCGTCGGTCTCGCGTTCGACGGCCAATTCCTCCCAATCCGGCGAATTGTGCGAATCGAGTTCGCTGTCAATTTCGTGCAGCTTGGTATCCAGATAGTCTTTGCGCGATATCAGCGACGCCTTGCGGTCTTGCAGGGATTTCATCCGACTTCCTCCGTGGGGCTGAGTTCATACTCTCCCCTTCAGGTCGTTACTCTTTGATACAAGTCAAGTGTGGGCCGATAATCGCCGCCATCGCATCACTTTTCAGTGGCGACGCTGTCATCAATCGTCTGATCGTCTTCTGAAGAGGTATCTCGCCGAGCCGTTATCGGTCTTGCGGCGGCGGGTTTCGTTTCGGGACCGCCGAGGGTCTGGATGCGCACCGCACGGTGCCCGGAAACCTGACCGAGCTTCGCCATCGCCACCACCCGGCCGTCGACGCCTTCCAGTTCAACCGCCGTCAGGGCCGCCACTGGAATGTCGAGCATGTCACCGGGTTTCCAGCGAGTTATCTCGTCCAGCGGCACCGCCAGCCGGTTCAGAACGGCCCGTATAGGCACTTCGGACTGCATCACGGCAGCATCGAGATCGCGCTGCCAGCCAGCCGCATCGACGGGGCTGGAACCCGAGACACGCGCTGTGGCCGGTGGGAAGGCCAGCAGCACTTCGCCTGACCGCGCCCCGCGACCGAGATCGAGCCGCATCCGGTAGAGCAGGTATTCGGCGTCGCTCAATGCCATCTGAACCATGCGCGGTTCGGCAAGGCGAGAGGAATAGCGAAATCCGCGGATCGGCGGCGCATCCGGCAAGGCCAGCAGAACCTCGTCAAAGAGGCCGAGGATCCGATCGAGAAAGTCCGAGACCATTACCGCGTCGGTGCGGGTCGGGCGGCGCGGCGCAGCTTCGCCCGGCACAACGCGCCCGGTTGTCAGATGCTCCACCAGCGCCGTGACGACCTGGCCATCTGCCACCGCCAGACCCCGCCGGCCATTCGCGTCGGTCATCGACATCAGCAGGGCCGGGTCAGGCAGCGCTTCCATTAGCGCCGTCAGGCCAGGGCGGCTCTCGCTGAACCCCGCGACGACGGCCACGAGACTGTGCAAGTCCTCTGCCGCCTGCGCCACCGCCTTGCGCAGCAGGCTGCCCGGCGAGTGCGCCGAGGGCTCCGGCGGCGGACGCCCGGCGCCGGCCTTGCGCCTCAGGGCGGAAATGGCTACATCGTCACTCATCGGTCCGGTTCTGTCAGATCGGTTGTCCGACTCTAGAACCTGCAAGGTTACCAAAGCGTTGAGATGTGGCTATTCCGCCGCCTCGGCCCGCGACTGGGTCAGCGGCAGCGTAACGCGAAAGGCGGCCCCGCCCTGCCCCGGAAGATAGGCCACCTGCCCGCCCAGCTTGGTCATGATCTCGCGACAGATCGCCAGCCCCAGACCGGCACCACCGGCTGCCGCCTGATCGGTGAGGCGAGAGAACTTCTCGAAAATCAGGTTCTGGCTCTTCATTGGGATACCGGACCCGTTGTCGATGAAATCGACATGCACTCCCCGGCTCTGGCGCCGCACCTCGATCCGAAGCTCGGGGCTTTCGGCATCGCAATATTTCCTCGCATTGGCGATCAAGTTGATGAAAACCTGCCGGAGCCGGTCGGAATCCGTGATCAGGGGCACGTTCTCGCCCGCCGCATCGCGCTTTATCGCTAGGGTCCGTTCGGCCGGCATCGAGCTTGTCGCGGCGATCGCGCGGTTGAGCACGTCATGCAGATTACTCTTCTGCAGGTTCAACGAGACCTGCCCGTTCTCCAGGACACTGAGGTCGAGAAGGTCATCGAGCAACCGGGTCAGCCGGATCGCCTCGTCATGGATGATTGAGGAATAGCGGGTCAGTTCTTCCTGGGATATGTCTCCGCTCTCCATCAGGATTTCGGAAAAGGCACGGATCGAGGTCATCGGCGTGCGCAATTCGTGACTGATCTGGCTGAGAAAAGCGTCTTTCTGCACCGACAGTTCGGTCAGCTTCTCGTTCGCCTCGCGAAGTTGCCGCGCGGTGCGGGTGAGTTCGGACGACTTGGCCTCAAGCTGGCTGGAATACTCCAGCATCTGCGCGGTCTCATCGGCCACCGCCATCAGGTCCTGCACCGAGACCGAGGCCCCTCCGACGATCTGGCCCATCATCGCATGTGCCGTCGCGGCCCCCACCGAACCGGCCAGTTCGCGTTCCAGCCTGCGAATGAAATCCGGCGTCGTGTCGGGCAGATAGCCGTATTTGTCCTGTGCCTTGGCTTCAGCCTGAAACAGCGACTGGGCTTCTTCCGCGCCGATGATCCGCTGCGCCATGACCAGAAGATCCTCGGCCTCTGCCGCCCCGCCGGACCAGCCGCGCGCCGAGGCGGAATGGTCATAGACATTGACGAACTGGGCGCTTTGCAGACGCTCCAGCGGTCCGGGAAAGCTGGCCAGCGACCCCAGGACGAAGACGATGACGTTGAGCGACATCGACCAGAAAACCGCGTGCACCAGCGGGTCCAGACCCTCAACACCGAACAGGGCTTGCGGGCGCAGCCAGCCAATGCCCCAAGGCCCCTCGGCGAGCATCGCCGCCGACATCACGAAGCTTTCGCCGAAACTCGGTAGGAACATAGTATAGCCCCAAACGACAAAACCGGTGATCAGGCCCAGTACGGCCCCGGCCCGCGCCGCGCCGCGCCAGAAGATGCCGCCGAGAAGTGCTGGCAAGATTTGCGCAACGCCGGTGAAAGAGATCAGGCCGATCGCCGCCAGTGCCGCGCCCCCACCCGAGAAGCGGTAGTAGAAATAGCCAAGCCCCAGTACCGCCGCGATGCTGGCCCGCCGCGATTGCAGCACGAGGTTGCGCACGTCGCCCGACATCGAGGCGCCGCCGCTGCGCGCCGACAGCCAGATCGGCATCACGATATGGTTCGAAACCATCGTGGAAAGCGCAATTGCCGCGACGATCACCATCGAGGTGGCCGAGGAGAAGCCGCCAAGAAATGACAGCATCGCCAGCCCTTCGCGGTCGAACAAGAGCGGCACGGTCAGCACGAAAAGGTCGGGATTGGCGCCGGCGGGCAGCTCCGACAGACCGACGACAGCGATCGGCACCACGAAAAGACTCATCAGCAGGAGGTAGAACGGAAAGGCCCAGCTTGCGGTGGCGACGTGGCGCTCATCGGAATTTTCCACGACAAGCACCTGGAACATCCGCGGCAGGCAGAGGAATGCGGCGGCAGACAGGAAGATCAGCGTCGCCCACCTGCCGCCATTCAGTTGCCAGTCGGCAATCGGCGAGACCTCGATCCGTGACAGGATGTCCGATGGCCCGGCCGCAACGCCCCAGACGACAAAGATCCCGACCGCCAGCAGCGCAAAGAGCTTAACCACAGCCTCGAGCGCGATGGCGGTGACGACACCGTGATGGCGCTCGTTTGCATCAAGGTTGCGGGTGCCGAAGAGGATCGTGAACAGCGCAAGCCCCGCTGCCACCCAGAGTGCCGTGGAATTCAGGTCCGGCACCGCCCGGCCTTCCGGCAGGTCGCTGGCGAAGACGGCAAACGACAGCGTAACCGACTGCAATTGCAGCGCGATATAGGGGGTCGAGGCGACCACGGCCATCAGGGTGACGATCACGCCCAGAAGGCTCGACTTGCCGTAGCGGCTGGAAATCAAGTCGGCAATCGAGGTAATCCGTTGCGACCGCCCGATCCGGACCAGCCTGCGGACCACCCACCACCAGCCGACCATCACCAGCGTCGGTCCGAGATAGATCGTCACGAATTCCAGCCCCGACCGCGCCGCATATCCGACCGCTCCATAGAACGTCCAGGCAGTGCAATAGATCGACAGTGACAGGGTATAGACGAGCGGCGATCTCAGCCAGCCAAGCCGCCCCTGCTCGGCCCGCTTTTCGGCTGCGAAGGCGACACCAAAGAGCAGTGCTACATATAGCAGGCAGACAACGACAAGCAGGTTGAAGGTCAGCATCAGCCCGCGTCCTCGTCCCGCGGCGGGTCCGGGCCGTCAAGGTCATGCCGCAGGAAACGCGAAAGGCCGAACGCCGCCAGGATCAGGCCGGCCCAGACCGCGAAGAGATAGATGACGCCCATCCCGGTTTTGCTATCACCCGCCCAGAGCAGCGGCAGGAAGAACAGGAACGCCCCCAGTATCGGCAGTACCCGGGCGGCATCCATGACCCGGCGGCGGCGATAGCCGGTACGCGCCACGAACAGAGGCCGCCCCGGTCTCATTGCCCAAGGAGTTCAGTCACGGTGCTGACCATTTCCGCGTTGGAGAACGGCTTGGTCATGAACCGGCTCGCGCCATAGCGTTCAGCCATCTCGCGGTCCTTCTTTTGGCCCCGCGCAGTCAGCATCAGCACAGGAAGCGCGGCCATCCCGTCGCTCTCGCGCAGATCGCGCAGGATGTCGTAGCCTGACCGGTTCGGCAGCATCACGTCGAGGATCACCATGTCCGGCGATTTCGCCCGGATGGCTTCCAACGCCGACGATCCGTCGGAATGGGTATCGACCGCATATCCTGCCCGGCTCAAGACGAACCGGATCGCCTCGATGATATTCGGCTCATCCTCGATCAGCAGGACGCGTTTGCTCATCCGCCGACCCCTCCCCTGCGGTATCCGACTTCGTGTTGCAGGCGACTATTGCCGGGAAACCGGAGCCTGTCAAAACCCATCGGTCAGGATCGAGGGCTCGCGGCGCGCCGTGCAGCCCGAACGCGGGCATATCCGGCAGCTCGAACCGATCGGCAGGATCTTTGGTTCTGCCCCGCGGCCCGCAAGCTCTTCGGGAAGGATCAGCATCGTCGCGCGAAACACCTGCGGCAGATCGAAGCCGGGGCGCGCGGCGGGTTGGCTGATCGCATAGGCGAGGTAAGTCGCCGCATTTCGTCCGGCCTGCTCGACGCGGGCGCGCACCGGCGTCATCGGCCGCGCCAGCGCCTGGTAAAGCGGCCAGAGCGGACAGGCCGCCCCGAAACGTGGCAGGGCAAACCCCTCGACCGGCTTGCGAGATGTCAGCGTGCCCGAACTGTCGCATTCGACAAGGCCGATACCGGCCTCACCAGGCGCCGTGGGCAGGCTTGCGAGGCGACGGAAAACCGCCGCGAGATCGCACCCGAACCGGCCGGCAAGCGCCGCCGGATCATGGCCAAGTTCGTCGATCGCTTCGCTGAATGTTTCCAGCGGCATTGCGAGGGCATCCGTGGAATACTGGGTCAGGTAATCGTTCGCCAACGACCGCGCCGCGGGACTGCCCTGTAGCGCCTGCGCACCTTCGAGAACGTCCTGCGGACGCGCGCCATCCTCGAGTTCCGCGACATGATAACCGCGCCTTTCCAGCCAGCCTTCCAGCTCTTCCTGCGGCAGCGTCAGCCCTGTCTCGCCGCTTCCGTCATCAGCGCTGTCCAGATACTCCACCAGCGCCTGACTGCTTTCCGCAAGCCGTCGGCTGTCTTCGTAGAGGTTGCGGTGAAACCGGAACTGCCAGTCGGGATCAAGTTCCCCCGGTTCGGCCAGAATCCCGGCGGTGGCGCGGATTGCAGTGACCACCGAAAGCATCTCATGCATCGAGGCGGCAAGCTGCGGATCATGGGTCAGCCGGTCGGTCAGGGCCTCGACAGTGTGCTCCAACGCGAGGATACGGCGATGCTGGGCGGCGACCAACGCGGCCCATCCCGGAAAGCGGCCGGCAAAGTCCTCGGGCCGGGACAGGCCATCAGGCCGGTCGCCCGGCCCTGCGGCGGCGTCACGCAGTGCGTCGATCAGCCCACTCTCGGCGCCCTCGGCCAGCAGGTTCGGTTCGACGCTCAGCACACGCGCAATATCGTTCAGCAATTTGCCGGCAATGCGGCGGCGGTTATGTTCGATCAGATTGAGGTAGGCGGCCGAGATCCCGACCGTTCGCGCCAAAATAGCCTGCTGCATTCCCAGATGCATCCTGCGTTCCCTGATCCGGCTGCCGGTCAGTCCGCTCCGTGGCATCGCGAAACTCCCTGATTATTAACGCTTTCTGCGAGTGCGGGATAATTAATTCACAGTTGCTGCAGTTGCATTGTATATATCTTTACAAAAAAAGTCTTACATTTAAAGCATTTGTTGAGAAATTATCGGCGCAACGCCATAAGAGTGTTAGTCCTGTAAAGGGCGAGGCAGTGGGTGCAGAGCACGCGAACGCTGCGCAAATAAAGTAACGGGAGGATATCAATGTCCAAAACCAATTTCACTCGTAGGGGTTTGATCAAGACCGGTGCCGTTAGTGGTGCCGCGCTTGCCATCCCGACGATCTTTGCCGCGGGCCGCGCATCAGCCTACACAAACGAACCCACGGGCAGCACGGTCACGCTCGGCTTCAACGTGCCGCAGACCGGTCCTTATGCCGAAGAGGGCTTGGACGAGCTGCGCGCCCAGGAACTCGCCGTTCAGCACCTCAACGGTGAAGGCGATGGCGGCATGATGAGCACCTTCTCGTCCAAGGCGCTGAAAGGTAACGGCATTCTCGGCAAGAAGGTCACCTTCGTCACTGGCGACACCCAGACCAAGTCGGACGCTGCGCGCGCCTCGGCTAAGTCGATGATCGAAAAAGACGGCGCGGTGATGATCAACGGCGGTTCCTCCTCCGGTGTGGCCGTAGCCGTTCAGGGCCTCTGTCAGGAAGCGGGCGTGATCTTCATGGCCGGCCTCACCCATGCCAACGACACGACCGGCAAGGACAGGAAGGCCAACGGCTTTCGCCACTTCTTCAATGCCTACATGTCTGGTGCCGCCCTTGCGCCGGTTCTGGGCAAGGAATATGGCAACGACCGCCGCGCCTATCACCTGACCGCGGACTATAACTGGGGATGGACCCAACAGGAGTCGATACAAGCCTCGACCGAAGCGCTGGGATGGGAGACCGTCAACAACGTTCTCACGCCGCTGGCCTCAACCGACTTCTCGTCCTACATCGCGCCGGTTCTGAATTCCGGTGCCGACGTGCTGGTTCTGAACCATTACGGCGGGAACATGGTGAACTCCCTCACCAACGCCATTCAGTTCGGCCTGCGGGATAAGCAGGTCAATGGCAAGGATTTCCAGATCGTCGTTCCGCTCTACTCCGAACTGATGGCCGCTGGTGCGGGCGCCAATGTGCAGGGCGTGTTCGGCTCCATGAACTGGAACTGGCAGCTGCAGGACGAAGGCACCAAGGCCTTCGTGAAATCCTTCGGCGAGAAGTACGGCCGTCCGCCCTCCAACTCGGCGCATACCTGCTACGCGCAGGTCATGCTCTACGCCGATGCGGTCGAGCGTGCGGGTACCTTCAACCCCTGCGGCGTCGTCGAGGCCCTCGAAGGCTTCGAGTTCGACGGGCTCGGCAACGGCCCGACTCTCTATCGTGCCGATGACCACCAGTGTTTCAAGGACGTGCTGGTCATGAAGGGTAAAGAGAACCCGTCCAGCGAGTACGACACGCTGGAAATCGTGGAAGTCACGCCGCGCGCGCAGGTCGAGTATGCGCCCGACCACCCGATGTTCGCGGGCGGTTCACTGGGTGAGTGCAACCCGGGTGCCTGAGCGCAGCCACGACAGAGCCGGTCGCGCGGGGATGCGCGGCCGGCACATTGCCAGTGTCGCCCACGCGCTGTGCGCTGACCGGCACCGCCACATGACAATTTCCAGGTGGGGACCATGGACGCCATCCTTCTGCAAATCCTGAACGGGCTCGACAAGGGCTCTGCCTATGCGTTGATCGCATTGGGGCTGACACTGATCTTCGGCACGCTCGGCGTGGTGAACTTCGCGCACGGCGCCCTGTTCATGATCGGGGCCTTCTGCGCCGTCACGACGCAGCGCATCCTGACGATCAGCAGGATCACGGTCGACGATACCAAGAAGGACTTTCTTGGCAATCCGCTGAAAGTCGAAACGCCCTATGTGGAGATCTGGTTCGGTCCCGAAATGGGCGGTGCCATCGTCGATTGGGCGGTGCCGCTGGCGATCCTCATGGCCATACCGGTGATGATCAGCATCGGCTTCATAATGGAGCGCGGCCTTATCAAGCATTTCTACAAGCGTCCCCATTCCGACCAGATCCTCGTGACTTTCGGCCTTGCGATCGTGCTGCAGGAGATCATCAAGTACTTCTACGGCGCCAACCCGATCCCGACGCCTGCGCCGGCCGCCTTTGCCGGCTCGTTCGATTTCGGCGTGCTGCTCGGCTTTGACCCGAACGCAATCATCTACCCGCTCTGGCGGCTGGTCTACTTCATCTTCTCGCTGGTCATCATCGGTGCCGTTTTCGGGTTTCTGCAATTCACTACCTTTGGCATGGTCGTCCGCGCCGGGATGGCAGACCGCGAAACCGTCGGCCTTTTGGGCATCAATATCGACAAGCGCTTCACCATCATGTTCGGCGTCGCCGCAGCTGTCGCAGGGCTTGCCGGAGTGATGTACACGCCGATCAACTCACCCAACTACCACATGGGAATGGACTTCCTTGTCCTCAGCTTTGTCGTGGTCGTCGTGGGCGGTATGGGATCGCTGCCGGGCGCAGTCCTTGCAGGCTTCCTGCTCGGTGTCCTCGAAAGCTTCGCCTCGATGAACGAGATCAAGTCGCTCATTCCCGGCATTGACCAGATTATCATCTACCTGATTGCCATCGTTATTCTGCTGACCCGGCCACGGGGCCTGATGGGTCGCAGAGGCGTAATGGAGGAATAGGGCAATGTTCGGACTCAATCCAAAAGACACCAAGTTCCTGCTCATCGTTATCTTCCTGACCATGGCGACCCCGATCCTGTTGCAGCCATTTCCCGAGGGCTCCGGCATGGCCCAGTTCAATGCGGGCTATCCCGACTTGATGCAAAGATTTGCGATCTTCGGCATCTTCGCGATCGGCTTCAACATTCTCTTTGGCCTGACCGGATATCTTTCCTTCGGTCATGCCGCCTTCCTCGGGATCGGCTCCTACTCGGTGGTCTGGATGTACAAGCTTCTGGATTACAACGTTATCTGGGGCCTGCCGCTGGCGATCATCACTTCTGGCATCTTTGCACTCGCGATCGGCTTCATCAGCCTGCGCCGTTCCGGCATCTATTTCTCGATCCTGACACTTGCTTTCGCACAGATGCTGTTTGCGGTGGCCTATTCCGACCTCGTCGGTCGGCTCTTCAACACGCCGATCACGAACGGCGAAACCGGCCTGCAGGTCTATACCAGCGACAAGCAGCTGCTGCTTGGGGCGACCGAGCCTACCAGCCCGCATTTCTTCGGCATCGTGATGCGCGACAACTTTTGGGAGCCGAGTATCGGCGGCTGGCAGTTCACATTCAACAACGGCTACTACTTCTGCGCCATCATCGCGATCCTGGCCTTCTATTTGAGCCTACGGATCTTCCGTTCGCCCTTCGGGATGATGCTGCGCGCAATCAAGTCGAACCAGCAGCGCATGAACTATACCGGCCTGAATTCTCGGCCCTACACAATGGCCGCCTTCGTAATCTCAGGCATGTATGCCGGCCTTGCCGGTGGCCTGCTGGCCTCGATGGACCCGCTGGCCGGCGCCGAGCGGATGCAATGGACCGCCTCTGGAGAGGTCGTACTGATGACCATTCTTGGCGGCGCCGGTGCGCTTCTGGGGCCGGTTCTGGGCGCGGGTTTCATCAAGTATTTCGAGAACATCTTCTCGAAGATCAACGACAACGTGCTGCACAGCTGGTTCGCCTTCCTGCCGGACGGGATCGAGGACTTCCTGGTCGCGGTCATCCACCCCTTTGTGGGCAAGGGCTGGCACCTGACCCTGGGACTGCTGTTCATGATGGTCGTGATCTTCCTGCCCGGCGGCCTCGTCGAGCTTGGTCAGCGGATCGGGCGCCTCTTCAGCCGCAAACCGGCGGAAGGGGACGACACAGCCGGCGACGTGAAACCTGCGGAATAGGAGGCGGATATGGGTATCCTCGAAGTCAAGGGCGTCAACAAGCGCTTCGGCGGGCTGCAGGCGTTAGGCAACGTCAATCTAAGCGTGAACGAGAACACAGTCCATGCGATCATCGGGCCGAACGGTGCGGGCAAGTCCACTCTTCTGAACTGCCTCGTCGGCAAGCTGATCCCCGATACCGGCTCGGTTATGTTCGATGGCAAATCGGTGCTGGGACGCAAGCCGCATCAGATCAACCAGATGGGCATTAGCCGCGTCTTTCAGACACCCGAGATCTTCGGTGATCTGACGGTAATGGAAAATGTCATGATACCGTGCTTCGCCAAGCGCGACGGCGCCTTCCGGTTGCATGCATTCGAATCCGTGCCGAATGAGAAAGACCTGGTCGAAAAGGCCGAACAGATGCTGATTGACGTCAACATGATCGACCAGCGTAACCAGCTTGCTGCCTCGATGAGCCGGGGCGACAAGAGGCGCCTGGAAATGGCGATGTGCCTAGTGCAGGAGCCGCGCCTGTTGCTGCTCGATGAACCGACTGCGGGCATGGCAAGGGCCGATACCAACAACACGATCGACCTTCTCAAGGAAATCAAGTCAAAGCGTGACATCACCATGGCGATCATCGAACACGACATGCATGTCGTGTTCTCGCTGGCCGAGCGGATCACCGTTCTGGCACAGGGCACGCCGCTGGTCGAGGACACGCCGGATAACATCAAGGGCCATCCCAAGGTGCAGGAAGCGTATCTTGGCCAGGCGCACGGATAGGGATTCAGGGACATGAACGAGAAACCCGACTTTTCGAAGAACGCCAATGTCGCGGCGACCGCTCCGGCCTATTTCTCGGCCTGGGACCTGCATGCCTATTACGGCGAAAGCTACATCGTGCAGGGCGTCAGCTTCAACATCCACGAAGGCGAGATCCTTGCCCTTCTGGGTCGCAACGGTGCGGGCAAGACCTCTACCTTGCGCGCCATCGCGCGGCTGAATTCGCCGCAATTGCGCTCGGGCGAGGTCTGGCTCGATCACCAGGCGCTGCACACCATGTCCGCGTACCAGGCCAGCCAGGCCGGCGTCGGCCTCGTGCCCGAGGATCGACGAATCATCGCGGGCCTGAGCGTCGAGGAAAATCTGCTGCTGGCCCAGATCGCACCCCCCGTCGGCTGGTCGCTGGAGCGCATCTACGACCTCTTCCCGCGGCTCGGCGAGCGACGCAAGCAGGAGGGCGTGACGCTGTCGGGCGGAGAACAGCAGATGCTGGCCATTGCCCGTGCTCTGGCCCGCGACATCAAGCTGCTGCTACTCGACGAGCCCTACGAGGGTCTCGCCCCCGTCATCGTTGACGAAATTGAAAAAACGTTGAACCTGATCAAGCAACAGGGCATCACAACAGTGATCGTCGAGCAGAACGCGCTGCGGGCGCTTGCGCTGGCCGACCGGTCGGTCATTCTTGACACCGGTCACGTCGTGTTCGACGGCACCGCGCAGGAAGTGCTGGAAAACGACAAGCTTCGCGCCGAATATCTGGCGATCTGACGGCTTCGTGACCGGCCCGCCCCCGAGTCGGGGTCAGCAAGACAGTGAGAGAAAATGATATGACCGAGACAAAGCTTTACCCGCCCTCCCCCGAACTTGCCAAAACCGCCCATTGCGACAAAGCGAAGTATGACAAGATGTACGCCGAGTCGACGAGCGACCCCGAAGCTTTCTGGGGCCGGGAAGGCAAGCGTCTGGACTGGATCAAGCCCTATACGAAGGTCAAGAATACCAGCTTCAAGCACCCCGATGTTTCGATCAAGTGGTTCGAAGATGGTGAACTGAACGTCTCGGTCAACTGTGTCGACCGGCATCTGGCGAAGCGTGCAAACCAGACCGCTATCATCTGGGAAAGCGACGATCCCGCACAGGACAAGCATATCAGCTATGCCGAACTGTCGGAGAACGTGAACAAGCTCGCCAACGTGATGAAGGATCTCGGCGTCGAGCGGGGCAGCCGCGTCGTCCTCTACCTGCCGATGATTCCCGAGGCCGCCTATGCGATGCTCGCCTGCACCCGTATCGGCGCGGTCCATTCCATCGTCTTCGCCGGTTTCTCGCCTGAGGCGCTGGCGGCCAGGGTCGAGGGCTCCGAGGCAGTGCTGGTCGTCACCGCCGATCAGGCGCCGCGCGGCGGTAAGGCAACGCCGCTGAAAACCAATGTCGACAAGGCGCTGGCGCTTTGTGGAGATGTGAATACGCTGGTTGTCGAACGCACCGGCGCGGAGGTTCCGATGACCCCGGGCCGCGACCACAGCTACACCGAACTGATGAAAAGCGCCTCGACCAGCTGCGAACCGGAGGCGATGAAGGCCGAAGACCCGCTTTTCATCCTTTATACATCGGGGTCAACCGGCAAGCCGAAGGGCGTTGTCCATACGACCGGTGGCTACCTTGTTTATGCGGCGATAACGCATCAGTATGTCTTCGACTATCACGACGGCGATATCTTCTGGTGCACCGCCGACGTGGGCTGGGTCACCGGCCACAGCTACATCGTCTACGGCCCGCTGGCCAACGGTGCGACGACGCTGATGTTCGAAGGCGTGCCGACCTATCCGGATTACGGCCGCTTCTGGGCCGTCTGCGAAAAGCACAAGGTCAACCAGTTCTACACCGCCCCGACGGCGATCCGGGCCCTGATGCAGCACGGCCACGAGCCGGTCGAAAAGCATGACCTCTCGTCCATCAAGATCCTGGGAACGGTCGGAGAGCCGATCAACCCCGAGGCCTGGAACTGGTACAATGACCATGTCGGCCACGGAAAGGCGCCGATCGTCGACACCTGGTGGCAGACCGAAACCGGCGGCCACCTGCTGACCCCCCTGCCCGGCGCAATCGCCACCAAGCCGGGTTCGGCAACGCTTCCGTTCTTCGGCGTGCAGCCGGTGATCCTCGACCCCACGACGGGCAAGGAAATCACCACGACCGAAGCCGAGGGCGTTCTTTGTTTCAAGGACAGCTGGCCCGGCCAGATGCGCACTATCTACGGCGATCACGACCGGTTTGTTGCGACCTATTTCGCCGACTACAAGGGCTACTATTTCTCCGGCGACGGCTGCCGGCGCGACGAGGACGGCTATTACTGGATCACCGGACGCGTCGATGACGTGATCAATGTCTCGGGCCACCGGATGGGCACCGCCGAGGTCGAAAGCGCGCTGGTGGCGCATGAGGCCGTCAGCGAGGCCGCCGTCGTCGGCTTCCCACATGACATCAAGGGCCAAGGCATTTACTGCTACGTCACGCTCATGGACGGCTGCGACTATACCGACGAGTTGAAAACCGAACTGCGCAACTGGGTGCGCAAGGAAATCGGCCCGATCGCCTCGCCGGATCACATCCAGTGGGCGCCGGGCCTGCCCAAGACCCGGTCTGGTAAGATCATGCGCCGCATCCTGCGCAAGATCGCCGAGAACGATTACGGCGCACTGGGCGACACCTCTACCCTGGCCGACCCCACGGTCGTTGACGATCTGATCAGCAATCGGATGAAGTGACGCGTCATTGTTTCTGAAATTTCCCCGCCGGTGGCCTCGGCGGGGACAGTCCTCGATTATCTGGATTTTTACGGGAAGTTCGATAGGCTTATCTGGCTCGCGCCCGACGAAGGACAGCCATGCCGACCAGACGCCACTTTGTCGCCACTGCTGCAGCGACGTTCCTCGCCGCTCCGGCGATCGCCCAATCCGCCTCCCGCTACGTGCTGCCAGAGGAATTCCTGCCGCGCTACGTCCGCGTCAAGACCAATTACGCCCCCGGCCAGATCATGATCGTGCCGCAAACCCGCTTTCTTTATCTGATCACCGAAAAGAACAAGGCGATCCGCTACTCGGTCGGTGTCGGCAAGGCCGGTCTCGACTTCAAGGGTACCGCGATCATCCAGGCCAAGAAGGAATGGCCATCGTGGACGCCGACCGACGAAATGATCGAACGCGAACCCCATCTCTACGAAAGGTGGAAGGATGGCATGCCCGGCGGTCCGAACAATCCCCTCGGCGCCCGTGCGCTTTACCTGTTCCAGAACGGCTACGACACTTTCTACCGCATCCACGGAACGACCGAACCGCGGTCAATCGGCCGCTCGGTCTCGAACGGCTGCATCAGGATGCTGAATTCGCATGTGATCGACCTTTATGAGAGGGTGCCCATTGGCACGCCCGTCACGGTTTTTTGAAGGTAGCGGAAGGCTCAGGGCAAGCGGGCCACCCAACCGGCCTCATTCGCCAGATGCAAGCCGCGCCCGCAACTCTGCCTTCAGCACCTTGCCGTAATTGTTCTTCGGCAATTCATCGAGCCAGTAATAGGCCTTGGGCCGTTTGAACCGCGCGATCTGGCTCAGGCAATGCGCGTCCAGATCCGCCTCGCTGACCAGCGCATCCGGGGTGCGGACGACGAAGGCCACGACATCCTCACCCCATTCCGGATTTGGCCGGCCGACGACGGAAACCTCTGCCACACCGTCATGCGTCATCAACGCCTCTTCGACCTCGCGTGGATAGATGTTCGTGCCGCCAGAGATTATCAAATCCTTCGAGCGGTCCTGCATCGCCACATAGCCGTCCTCGTCCATATGTCCGACATCGCCGGTCCAGAGCCAGCCATCGACGATGGTCTTGGCGGTTGCGGTGTCGTTGCGCCAGTAGCCCGGCATAACCGTCGCACCCCGCACCATGATCTCGCCTGCCTCGCCCTCCGGCAACGGACGGCCCTCGGCATCGCCGATGCGGACTTCAACAACCGACTGCGCCCGCCCGACGGAGGCCAGCCGCATACGCCAGCGCGGATGCGCGCGGTCGGCGATATCGGCGCGGCTGAGCGCCGTGATCGACATTGGGCACTCACCCTGCCCGTAGATTTGAACGAAGACCGGTCCGAAAACCTCGACCGCCTCAATGATGTCGGCCAGATACATCGGTCCGCCGGCGTAAACGACCGTGCGCAGGCCTTCGCCGGTCTCGCCACCCGCCCGGGCCGCTTCGGTCATGCGCTTCACCATCGTCGGGGCGGCAAACATGTGGACCGATCTGAAGGCCCTTGCGAGGTCGAAGACCTCTTCGGGCTCAAACCCGCCCGAGGCCGGAAACACGTGCCGCGCGCCGGCCCGGACATGCATCATGTTGTAAATGCCGGCACCGTGGCTGAGCGGCGCGGCATATAGCGCCGCATCGTTGCGCTGCACGAGATCGGCGTCGACCTGATAGGACAGCGACATCGCGATCAGCATGCCATGCGTGATCATCACGCCCTTGGGCTTACCGGTCGTCCCCGACGTGTAGAAAAGCCATGCCAGGTCTGCATCATTCCGATGCGCGACCTCGGATACCCGCTTCGCCGCAAGCATTGCCGCATAATCGGCTTCGACCACATCGACGATCGGGCAGACCAACTCTATCCCGTCCAGATCGCGCGCGACATCCGGTGTCGCGAAGACCAGCGCCGCCTCGGCATCTGCCGCGATCCAGGCCAGTTCCCGGCCGTGCAGCTTGGCATTGACCGGCACCGCCACGGCGCCCGCATACCAGATGCCATATTGCACGATCAGGTAATCCGGCACGTTCTTCATGAAGATCGCGACCCGATCGCCCGACCCGATCCCCCGCGCCTTCAGCGCCCCGGCAACCCGCGCAGCGCGATCGTGGAACTGGCCGTAATCCGCAAACGCACGCTCGCCCTGAAAGAGCGCTCGGCGCCGCGGCTCGACAGCCGCCACCCGCGCCAGCCAAAGTCCGAGATTCATCGCCCCTCCCCGCTGCTTGTCAGGAGATATCCCCGCCTGAGGCTCGCGCCCGCAAGGGCGCTTCGTAAAGAAATGCGGGGCCCGCAGGCCCCGCACCGCGTCAAAGACTTTGCGGGATCAGTTCAGCGCCGCATCGGTGATTGCATGCGTCCATGCGCCCTCCGGGGCGGCAGTGATCACCGGATCGGCGCCCGAGGACAGCAGAACCTCGACCGTCCGGTCGAAATCCGCCGGGTCCAGCGCACCATTCGAACCAGCTGTCAGCTTGGCGATCTCGCCCATCATCCGGCGCTGATGCTTTTCGGTCTGGGCGCCGGTCTCATCGTTCTCAAGCACGATGTCGGCGGCGGCATCCGGGTTCTCCTCGGCCCATTTCCAGCCCTTCATCGAGGCGCGCACGAAGCGCGTCAGCTTGTCGACCATGGCCGGATCGGCGAGGCTCGCCTCGGTGACATAAAGCCCGTCCTCGAGCGTCGAAATTCCCTCATCCTCGTACTTGAAAACCACGAGGTCGTCCGGCGTCAGCCCCGCGTCGATCACCTGCCAATATTCGTTGTAGGTCATCGTGGTGGCGCATTCGACCTGCTTCTGCAGTAACGGATCGACGTTGAAGTTGATCTTCTGGATCGTCACTCCGCCTTCCGAGCCATCGGTCGGATAGCCGAGCTTGCCCATCCAGGAGAAAAGCGGGATTTCGTTGCCGAAGAACCATGTGCCAAGCGTATGCCCCGGGAAATCCGCCGGGCTGGAAATTCCATGCTCTTTCAGGCAGGTCAGCATCAGGCCGGAGGACTTGAAGGGCTGCGCGATATTCACGATCGGCGCCCCCTGCTCTCTTGCGGCCAGCGCCGAGGGCAGCCAGTCGACCATCACATCAGCGCCACCCCCCATCAGAACCTGCACCGGGGCGATATCGGGGCCGCCCGCCTTGATCGTGACGTTCAGACCTTCCTCATCGTAAAAGCCCTGATCCTTGGCCACGTAATATCCAGCGAACTGCGCCTGGGTCACCCATTTCAGCTGCAAGGTCAGATCGTCGGCCGCCTGCGCAGCCCCGGTCATCAACCCCACCGCGAGGGCGCTCGTCAGTATCTTCTTCATGTTTCACTCCTCCAGTGTTGAACGAATCCGTTATCCCGCCCGCTGCGAAGGGTGCCAGAACGTGACCCCTTTTTCTATCAAGGCGACGATACCGTAGAATGCCGATCCGGCAATGGCAGCCACCGTAATCTCTGCCCAGACCATGTCCAGCCCCAGCCGCCCGACTTCGGTGGAAATCCGAAACCCCATTCCCCTGATGGGCGAGCCGAAGAACTCGGCCACAATCGCACCGATCAAGGCAAGCGTGGTGGCGATCTTCAGCCCGTTGAAAATGAAGGGCATCGCCGCCGGAAGTCGCAGTTTGATCAGCGTCTGCCAGTAGCCCGCGCCATAGGTCCGCATCAGGTCCCGCTGCATCGCCTCGGAACTGGCCAGCCCCTGCACGGTGTTCACCAGCATCGGAAAGAACACCATCACGACGACGACCGCCGCCTTCGACTGCCAGTCGAAGCCGAACCACATCACCATGATGGGGGCCGTGCCGATGATCGGCAGCGCCGCGATGAAGCTCGACACCGGCAACAGGCCGCGCTGCAGGAAGGCCGAGCGGTCGATCACGATGGCGATCAGGAATGCCGCCCCGCAGCCCATGGCATAACCCGACAGCGCGCCCTTGACGAAGGTCTGCACGAAATCCTCCCAGAGAATTGGCAGGCTGTCCCCGATCGTTCCGACGATCACCGAAGGCGGCGGCAGGATGACGCCGGGCACATTTAGACCCCGCACCAGCCCTTCCCAGACCACCAGTATCGTCAGGCCGAAGATCGTCGGGACAATGAGCTTCACGCCACGCTGGTCCGCGAGTACCGAGGTCGATAGCCGTCCGTTCACCCACCAGGCCGCGGCCCAGAAGACGGCTGCGAAGATCACCCAGCCCATGCCAAGCCTCCAGTATTCGTCGACTCAGATGCGTCCTTGCAGCGGGACCGCTTACCGCCCGGACCGGTTGCCGCCATCCTCATTGGCCCATCCCCATCCGGCGCAGCATCAGCCGCTGGACCAGCCCGATGATCCCGACTAGGGCCGCCGCGACGCAAGCCGCCGCGATCAGCGCCGCCCAGATCTGCACAGTCTGCCCGTAATAGGACCCTGACAGCAGCCGCGCGCCAAGCCCCGCCACCGCCCCCGTCGGCAACTCGCCGACAATCGCGCCGACCAGCGAAGCCGCGATGCCGACCTTCAGCGAGGTGAAGAGGTAAGGCATGGAGGCGGGCAGCCGCAACTTCCAGAACGTCTCGACCCGGCTGGCATTGTAGGTCCGCATCAGGTCCAGCTGCATCGCATCGGGGCTGCGCAGGCCCGCCACCATTCCGACTACGACCGGGAAGAAACTTAGATAGGCCGAGATGATCGCCTTGGGCACCAGCCCCTGCACACCGACCGAGTTCAGCACCACGATGATCATCGGCGCGATCGCAAGGATCGGGATCGTCTGGCTGGCGATGGCCCAGGGCATGACGCTCATATCCATCGCGCGGTTGTGCACGATGCCCACTGCCAGAAGGATCCCCAGCCCAGTGCCGATGACAAACCCCAGAAGCGTCGCCGACACCGTGATCCAGCCATGATAGACGAGGCTGCGCTTCGAGGTGATCTTCTTGTCGATCACCGTGTCGTAAAGCTCCACCGCCACCTGGTGCGGCGCCGGCAGGACCGGACGGTCCTGCACCATCGCATCGCGCAAGACATCGGTAAACCCGAGCTCGACCCCGGCGCGCGCCGCCTGGTCGTAGGTCCATTGCGCGTTCAGCCCGACCGCTGCAGCGTACCAGATCGCAACGATCCCCGCGACCACTGCCAGAACCGGCACCAGGGACTTCATGACCAGCCCTCACACATCCGAATGCCCCGCCCGCAGGCCCTCGCGCACCCGATGCGCAATATCGATGAACTCCTTGCTGTCGCGGATGTCGAGCGGCCGCTCCCTTGGCAGCGAGCTTTCGATCACATCCGTTATCCGCCCCGGCCGTGGGCTCATCACGACGATGCGGGTCGAAAGATAGACCGCCTCGGGGATCGAATGGGTGACGAAACCGATGGTCTTCTCGGTCCGCGCCCAGAGGCTCAGCAACTGTTCGTTGAGATGGTCCCGGACGATCTCGTCCAGTGCTCCAAACGGCTCGTCCATCAGCAGGATGTCGGCATCGAAGGCCAGCGCCCGCGCGATCGAGGCGCGCTGCTGCATCCCGCCCGACAATTGCCAAGGGTATTTCTTCTCAAATCCTTCAAGATCAACAAGTTCCAGCACGTTCTTGACGCGTCTACCCTGCTCGGCACGGTCAAATCCCATGATCTCGAGCGGCAGTTTCACATTGCCCGCGATGGTGCGCCACGGATAGAGCCCCGCTGCCTGAAAGACGTAGCCATAGGCCCGCGACCTTCGCGCCTCTTCGGGGCTCATCCCGTTGACCGTGACGCTGCCGCCCGTCGCCTGTTCCAGCCCGGCGATGACCCGCAGAAAGGTCGTCTTGCCACAACCTGAAGGCCCAATGAACGAGACGAAGTCGCCCTTGCCGATCGTCAGGTTCACATCCTTGAGCGCATGAACCGGCCCGTCATTCGTCTCGAATGTCAGGTCGAGGTTCTTCGCCTCGACGATGACCTCTCGGGTGTCGGTCATGCAATCCCTCGCCTTGCCGAAATGATTTCCTCCACCAACAGGTCCACATCCTCTTCTTGCACCGCGTAGTTGATCACCGATACGCGAATGACCTTGCGACCGCGCCATTCGCCGTGGCTCGGATAAACCCTGCCGCGCCGCTGCACCTCGGCCAGAAGCGCTTCGGTCCGGGCATCGCTCCTGCAGGCCAGAATAACCTGGTTGCTCACTACTTCGTTGAGAACTTCGATCCCCGGTTCGCGGCTCAGCCGCTCGGCGACGCGCCGCGCCAGCCGGCAGTGCCGCGACACCAGTTCGCGCAGGCCGGTCTTGCGCAGGTGCTGCAATATCGCATGGCTCGGCACGCCGCGCGCCCGTCCGGACAGTGCCATCACCGAGTCCGACGGGTCCCAATGTTCCGAGGCCGTTGGCAGATAGTCACCCCGCGCCGACATCGAGGCAACCAGCGCCGCTCGGTCGCGGACGATGCAGAGCCCCGCGTCATAGGGGGCACTCGACCACTTGTGCAGATCGACTGCCCAGCTGTCCGCCTGCTCCACCCCATCCAGCATCTCGCGCAGTTCCGGCACCACCTGCAGCCAGAGGCCAAAGGCCCCGTCCACATGCACCCAACCGCCGCGGTCATGGACCAGCGGGATGATCTCGCCAAATGGATCGAAGGCGCCGGTATTGATCTGGCCCGCCTGCAGGACGACAAGCGGAGGTGCGTCGCACGCCGCGAGCGCCGCATCAAGGGCATCCGTCCGCATACGGCCCTGATCGTCGGTCGCAACTCGGATTGCGCGGTCCGCGCCAAGACCGGCATGACGCAGCCTGTCCAGAGGCGCCTTATGCGCATCGGCCCCGATCAGCACCGGGAATTCCGGCGCGCCGAAGAGCCCCTGGGCCTCGACGTCCCAGCCGCGTCGCTTCAAAAGCCCGTGCCGGTCTGCCATGATCGCCTGCGTGTTCGCAGCTGTCGCACCGGTGACCACACCGACGCCACTTTCGGGCGGCAGGCACAGCAGTTCGAGGCACCATCGGCTCATCGTCTGCTCCAACGCGGCGACGGCCGGGCTATGCCAGGACGAGGGGCTGTTCTGCCCCCAGGCCGAAACCAGATGATCCGCCGCCACGCCAACCGGCATGGATCCGCCGCAGACATAGCCAAAAAACCGCGCCGAAGGGTGTCCGTGCAACCCGTCTGCCGCATCCTGCGCCAGCCGCTCGATCACTTCAGCGGCGGGCGCAACTGCCTCGGCCAAAGGGGCATCGAACCGGCTGACCACGTCATCGGGCCGCAGCGCCTGTGCCACCCGCGAGGTGCCAACGCCCGCGCGAAAGCCGACCGCCAGATCGGCGGCCATCCGCATCGCCTGCCGCTCATCGGGCCTGAGCGTCATTCAGACCCCGGACGCGGGAATGCCGCCACGCTGCACCGGCCGCGGTGCAGTCAGCTCCTTCCACGCCGAAAGCGCCCGGTTCACCGGCGCATTGGCATCGCGCCGCACGAAATCGCCATGGCCCTCCTTGGTCCGGATCTCGCCGTCATGCACAGCCACATGGCCGCGGGTCAGGGTGAAGCGCGGCAGGCCCTTGACCGTCTTGCCCTCGAAAACGTTGTAGTCGATCGCGGATTGTTGGGTCTTCGCGGTGATGGTCTTTTCCTTCTTGGGGTCCCAGACCACGATATCGGCATCCGCCCCGACCAGGACTGCACCCTTTTTCGGATAGCAATTCAATATCTTGGCGATGTTTGTTGATGTAACGGCGACGAATTCGTTCGGTGTCAACCGCCCGGTATTCACGCCATGGGTCCAGAGCATCGGCATCCGGTCCTCAAGGCCCCCGGTGCCATTCGGGATCTTGGTGAAATCGCCGATACCTGTGCGCTTCTGCTCGGTAGTGAAGGCGCAGTGGTCCGTCGCCACAACGCTCAACGAACCCGATTGCAGCCCGGCCCAGAGCGAATCCTGATGCTGCTTGTTGCGGAAGGGCGGCGACATGACACGCCGCGCGGCATGATCCCAGTCCTTGTTGAAATATTCGCTCTCATCCAGCGTCAGATGCTGGATCAGGGGCTCGCCCCAGACCCGCTTGCCCTGCATCCGCGCTCGCCGGATCGCCTCGTGCGCTTCCTCACAGGAGGTGTGCACCACGTAAAGCGGCACCCCGGCCATGTCGGCGATCATGATCGCGCGGTTGGTGGCCTCGCCTTCGACTTGCGGCGGGCGGGAATAGGCATGCGCCTCGGGACCGGTATTGCCGTCTTCCATCAGCCTGCGCTGCAGCTCGGCCACGACGTCGCCATTCTCGGCATGGACGAGCGCGATGCCGCCGAGTTCCGCCAACCGCTTGAAGCTGGCATACATCTCGTCATCATTGACCATCAGGGCACCCTTGTAGGCCATGAAATGCTTGAAGGTGGTGATGCCTTCCTTCTCGATCACCGTCTTCATCTCGTCAAAAACCTGCTCGCCCCACCAGGTCACCGCCATGTGGTAGCTGTAATCGCAATTGGCCCGACCCGACTTGTTGTGCCACATCTGCAGCGCGTCATGCAGGCCTTGCTGCGGGGCCGGCAGGGCGAAATCGACGACCATCGTGGTGCCGCCGGCGAGCGCCGCACGCGTACCGCTCTCGAAATCGTCAGTCGAGTAGGTGCCCATGAACGGCATTTCCAGATGCGTATGCGGATCGATCCCGCCCGGCATGACGTAGCAGCCCGTGGCGTCGAGCACCTCGTCGCCTTTGAGGTTCGGCCCGATCTCGGTGATTTTCCCTTTCTCCACGAGCACATCGGCCTTGTAGGTCAGGTCGGCCGTGACGATCGTGCCGTTCTTGATGACTGTGTTCATTCCTAATATCTCCCCGGATTATCAGCGCGCTATTTGGAAAACTCAAAGTAGGCCTCCATCGCGACAGAGTAGATTTTTTGATCCAGATCTTGTTCGCACGTCGCGAACAACCAACCTTGCAGATCGGTAGGATCGACCATTGCCCCATCCAATGAAACATCTTCCCCGTTGTTCGCTCCACGAACAAGATTCATTCCGCTCCAAGAACCATAGACCCAAGGAGCCAAGCCACCGGGAGAGCCATTTTCCGTTGTGTAGTTAAGCACTTGTTCGCAGCCAAACGCACCTCGGCCAAGCATGAGTACCCGGTTTTCGTTCGGCGACTGGGCAACACCAATTTCACTGATCAGGCATGCACAAATGCAAACAAGGCAGCGTGTCCACCTCACCCCACAACCTCCGCCGTTTCGACCACCGCATGCATCAGCACATCGGCCCCGGCCGTGGCCCATTCCTTGGAAATATCCTCGGCTTCGTTATGCGAGAGCCCGTCGACGCAGGGACAGAAAACCATCGCCGTGGGCGCAACGCGGTTGATCCAGCAAGCATCGTGGCCCGCGCCCGAGACTATGTCGAGGTGGCTGTAGCCCAGCCGTTCGGCAGCACTTCGGACCGCCTGTACGCAATCCTTGTCGAACTCGACCGGGTCGAAATGCCCGGTCGGTTCGATCTCGATCCCGAGCCCGAGATCACGGGCGATCTGTTCGGCGGCCAGTTCCAGCTGCTCGCGCATCGAGGTCAGCTTGGCCAGATCCGGCGAACGGATATCGATAGTAAAGACCGCCTTGCCCGGTATGACGTTGCGCGAATTCGGATAGACATTGGCCTGCCCTACCGCGCCGACCGCGTTCGGCTGATGCGCCATCGCGATCCGGTGCACCGCCTCGGTGATCATCGCCATGCCAAGACCCGCATTGACCCGCATGTTCATCGGCGTCGAGCCGGTATGGGCGTCCTTGCCGGTCAACCGGACCTCCAGCCACCAGAGGCCCTGGCCGTGGGTGACAACCCCTATATCCTTGCCTTCGGCCTCGAGGATCGGGCCCTGTTCGATATGCAGCTCGAAGAAGGCCTTCATCTTGCGATCGCCAACCTTTTCCTCGCCCTTCCAGCCGATCCGCTCCAGCTCGTCGCCGAACTTCTTGCCCTCGGCATCCTCGCGACCGTAGGCCCAGTCCTGTTCGTGCATCCCGGCGAAGACGCCGCTGGCGAGCATGGCGGGGGCGAAGCGCGTGCCTTCCTCGTTGGTCCAGTTGGTCACGACGATCGGATGCTTGGTCTTGATCCCCAGATCGTTCAGTGTGCGGATGATCTCGAGGCCGCCAAGCACGCCCAGCACACCGTCATACTTGCCGCCGGTGGGTTGGGTATCGAGATGGCTGCCGACATAGACCGGCAGTGCGTCTGGATCCTCTCCCTCGCGCCGAGCGAACATCGTGCCCATCTGGTCGATGCCCATCGAGCAGCCCGCCTCGTCACACCATCTCCTGAACAGCTTGCGGCCCTCGCCATCGGCATCGGTCAGGGTCTGGCGGTTGTTGCCGCCCGCCACGCCGGGGCCGATCTTGGCCATCTCCATCAGACTGTCCCACAGACGGTCACCATTGACTTTCAGGTTCTCTCCGGGCGCGGCCATGCGATCCTCCTATTTCAATTCCACCCTGGCGCAGGACATCTTTGCGACCCCGTCTCCGACGACGTCATGCCCTGTCCCCTCGCCCTGGTGACAGGCAACGCCCGCAGTTTCCGAAACCTGCGAGTCCCGCCACCGGGGTCCTTCGGTATCATAGAGCATTCCGCGTCCGACGTGGTGACGTAATCGAAGCCGCGCATTTGCCCGCCGGGATTCGCGATCGCCGCGAAGCCAGAACTGGCGGCGGGAGCGCAGTCATCAAGGGCGATATTGGTGGCTCTGGCAGCGGCGCGCGGCATCATTGACCCCATGGCATGTCGCCGATCGTCGGGCAGTGCGCCTCCCTAGCACCGGCAAGAGTTTGACCAAATGGTCAGGATCACGCTAACAGAGCAAAAGGGGCAGTCAAGGATTTAGAGCGTCGCCGGATCCGGGCGATTGCCGGAGACGCGATTTCAGCTATCATCAGGATACGCACAGGATTTCATTAATGAATATGACCAGACCGAAGACCCGTATTCAGAGAAAGAACACGTCGGCGATCCTCGAAGCCGCGCTGGACGTCTTCTCTCAGCACGGTTTCCGCGGCACCACGCTTGATCAGATCGCGCAGGCGGCGGGCCTGTCGAAACCCAATCTGCTCTATTATTTCGCCTCGAAAGAAGCGATTCACACGGCCCTTTTGACGGGACTGATGGAAACCTGGCTGGCGCCCCTGCGAGAGCTCGACCCCGAGGGCAACCCGGTCGATGAGATCGTCGCCTATGTCCTGCGCAAGCTGGAAATGGCGCGCGACTATCCCCGCGAAAGCCGGCTCTTTGCGAATGAAATCGTGCAGGGCGCGCCGAACATTCTTGACCAGATCAGGGGGCCTTTGCGCGATCTCGTGAACGACAAGGCCGACTTGATTGAAAGCTGGATTCTGACCGGCAAGCTGGCCAGCGTCGATCCGCATCATCTGATCTTCTCGATCTGGTCGACCACCCAGCACTATGCCGATTTCGATGTCCAGATTCGCGGCATCCTGAAGGCCAGCGACGATGCGCATTTCGAAGACGCCGCCCAGTTCCTGTCGACGCTCTATCGCCGCGCGTTAACTCCCAGCTAACCAGATTGTTAATTATTTCTGCACGTTAACCTGTCTGGCATCGATTCGCTCTAAACTTAGGCGATGTGGGGGCTCCGCTTATGGAGCATGAAATGTTGGACAGTATCGGCCTCAATCCTCTTGGCCCGGCCAGCCATGCGGCAAGACCGGCACCCGTGCCGCCACGTCCAGCGGTGCCCGCGCCGGAAAAGGGCGGCGCAACAGGCACTGCCACCGATCAAAGCCGGTCTCGCAGTTCCGAAGAAACACCCAAACGCCATCCGGCGATCGATCCCATTCCCGGACCGCCGCCCGCTTTCGAGGCGAGCCTACTGGAGCTTGAATCGGATCTGAAGAGCGTCATCAAGCGGGTCGAAGCGGCGCGCGAAAAGGCCCGCGAACTGCAAGCCGTAGCGCCTGAAAGCCCGTCGACAATACCGGCCGAGCCGGCAAAGACCGACCCGGCGACCGAGACGAACGGGACGCCGCGCCTGGCCGAGCCCTATTCGGGCGAAGGTTGACCTACTCTGCCGCCTTCGCCGCTGCGGGATTATTGGGATGCGTGGTCCAGTTGGCGTAATCCTTCTGGACCTTGCGGCCGGTGCGTTCGTCCAGCGCACCCGGGGCCAGCTCTTCCATGGTGATGCAGCCCTCGACTGGACAGACCTCGACGCAGAGGTTGCACGCGACGCATTCGTCATCCTTCACTTCGAACACCCGGTCCGGCGACATCGTGATCGCCTGGTGGCTGGTATCCTCACAGGCGATGTAGCAGCGGCCGCATTTGATGCAATCGGCCTGGCTGATACGCGCCTTGGTGACATAATTCAGGTTCAGATATTGCCAGTCGGTGACATTCGGCACCGCGCGGCCGACGAAATCGGCAACCGACGCATGCCCTTTCTCGTCCATCCATTGCGACAGGCCAGAGATCATCTCTTGCACGATCTTGAAGCCATAGGTCATCGCCGCCGTGCAGACCTGCACATTGCCCGCGCCAAGGGCCAGGAACTCCGCCGCGTCGCGCCAGGTGGTCACCCCGCCAATGCCCGAGATCGGCAGACCGGCCGTTTCCGGATCGCGCGCAATCTCGGCCACCATGTTCAGCGCAATCGGCTTGACCGCCGGTCCGCAATAGCCTCCATGGCTGCCCTTGCCATCGATCGACGGCTCCGGCGACATCGTATCCAGATCTACCGAGGTGATTGACGAGATCGTGTTGATCAGGCTGACCGCATCGGCGCCGCCGGCCTTTGCCGCCCGCGCCGGCTTCCGGATGTCGGTGATGTTCGGCGTCAGTTTCACGATCACCGGCATGCGGGTGTTCTGCTTGCACCAGCGCGCGACCATCTCGATATATTCAGGCACCTGACCGACGGCCGAGCCCATTCCGCGCTCGCTCATCCCGTGCGGGCAGCCGAAATTGAGCTCGATCCCGTCCGCGCCGGTATCCTCGACCAGCGGCAGAATGGATTTCCACGCCGCTTCCTCGCAAGGCACCATGATCGAGGCCACGACCGCGCGATCCGGGTAATCGCGTTTCACAGCCTTGATCTCGCGCAGGTTCACTTGCAGCGGACGGTCGGTGATCAACTCGATGTTGTTGAGACCCAGCAAGCGCCGGTCCGCGCCCCAGATCGCGCCGTAGCGGGGTCCGTTGACATTGACAACCGGCGGGCCTTCTTCGCCGAGAGTTTTCCAGACAACACCGCCCCAGCCTGCCTCGAAAGCACGGCGGACATTGTATTCCTTGTCCGTCGGCGGCGCCGAGGCCAGCCAGAACGGATTGGGCGATTTGATCCCCACGAATTCCAATGAAAGGTTGGCCAATCTATCCTCCCTAAATGTCCACGGCCACGTCGAGCCCGGCAAAGATCATCCGTTTGCCGTTGATCGGACCGTCATGCATGCCCGCCATCCGTGGATCCTGCATCGCCTTGGGCGCGCCGGCCTCTTGCGTTGCCTTGTCCGGCCATTCCTGCCAGCCCATGACGACCGTTTCGTCAGGTCCGGCCTGCACCGCGAGCGGGAACGATGTCAGCTTGCCGGGCGGCACGTTGACCCCCCAGCAATCGACGACCCGGGTCGCGCCATGTTCCTTGAAAACCGCCGCCATGGTCGCCGCCAGTTCGATATAGGCCGCCTTCTTCCCGGTCGGCACCGAAGCCACGTAGGTCATAACATATGTCATTGCCTCTCCTCTCAGCGGGGACCGCCTGCGCCAGGTCAGCCGCGTAAAGCCTTGTCGATATCCATCGCCGCGTCGCGGCCCTCGGCCACTGCTGTCACGGTCAGGTCATCCCCGCCCGAGGCGCAATCGCCGCCTGCCCAGACGCCCGCCATCGAGGTCCGTCCGGCACCGCTCACCACAATCTTGCCGCCCTCGGTCTTCAGACCCTCCGGCGCGCCTTCCAGCACCTGCCCGATCGCCTTGAAGACCTGATCCGCAGCTAGGCGAAACCGCTCGCCAGTGCCGACCAGCTTGCCCGCCTGATCGGCAGTATACTCCAACTCGATCTCGCCGTCATGCACGGCAACCGGCATCGCGTTGTAAAGCATGCGCACCCCTTTCGAGGCTGCCAGATCCTGTTCAAACCCCGACGCACCCATCCGGTCACGGCCCCGTCGATAGGCGATCGTCACATGTTCTGCGCCCAGTAGCTTTGACTGCACCGCCGCATCGACCGCCGTCATGCCGCCGCCGATCACCACGACATTGCGGCCCACCGGAAGCTGGCTGAGGTCGCTCGACTGCCGCAACTCCGCGATGAACCTCACCGCGTCCTCGGCGTGTTCTTCGCCTTGAACCCGCAGGGCGTTGACGCCGGCCAGCCCCATCCCGAGGAACACAGCGTCGAATTCCTCCGTCAGTTCCTTCAGCAACAGCTCCTCGCCCAAAGCCTTGCCGACCTGCACCTCGATACCGCCGATCTTCAGTAGCCAGTCCACCTCTGCCTGCGCAAATCCATCCACCGTCTTGTAGCTGGCAATCCCGAACTCGTTCAGGCCGCCCGGCTTGTGCCGGGCATCGTAGATCACGACATCGTGGCCCCTCATCGCCAGCCGGTGCGCGCAGGCCAGTCCCGCCGGGCCGGCCCCCACCACGGCCACCCGCTTGCCGGTCGGCTCGGCGCGACGGTAAGGATGCTCGCCCGCCGCCATCAGCCGATCGGTCGCATAGCGCTGCAACTGGCCGATCAGCACCGGCTTGCCCTCGGCCACTTCGCGAACGCAGACCTCTTCGCAAAGCGTCTCTGTCGGGCAGACCCGGGCACACATGCCGCCTAGGATGTTCTGGTCAAAGATGGTCCGTGCCGCCGCCTCGGGTGTGCCAGTGGCGATCTGGCGGATGAAGAGCGGTATGTCGATTGAAGTCGGACAAGCCGTCATGCAGGGCGCATCGTGGCAGAAGTAGCAGCGATCCGCCGCGACCGCCGCCTCGTGGCTGTCCAGTGGCGGATGCAGGTCGGCAAAGTTCCGGGCAATCTCTTCGGCAGGCAGGCGCGCCGCGGCGACGCCCCGCGTCATCTGGCTGTTGGCCATCCCAGTCTCCCATGGCTGACATCAAGCTTGGCATCAGCTTGCCACAGTCAGTAATTTTATCAACTGGTAAATTTTTCGGACCTGCAGGTGACGCCGCCAACAAAACTGCCAAACCGCGCTTTCAACCTTTCTCCCTGTCGCGTATAACCGTCCAGATAGGAAGCCTGCATCAGACAGGCGCAATATGGCTCGAGGATGGCATGGCAAAACAGAACACCAATGCAGACGTGGATTTCATCAAGGCTCTGGCCGAGCTGCTGAATGAAAACGATCTGACCGAGCTCGAGGTCAAGCGCGAATATGGCGAGGCAGACAAGCTTAACGTGCGCGTCAGCCGCGCCAAGCAGATCGTACAGCAGGCGGCGGTTCACATGCCCTCGGCCCCTGCAACTCCCGCCACTCCGCAGACACCGGCGCCTGCCGCCGCCGACAACAACGCCGATCCGGCCGGGCATCCGGGTGCCGTAACCTCGCCGATGGTCGGCACCGTCTATCTTCAGGCCGAACCGGGCACCCCCGCCTTCGTCAAGATTGGCGACAAGGTCGCCGAGGGCGATACCTTGCTGATCGTCGAGGCGATGAAGACGATGAACCATATCCACGCCCCCCATGCCGGCACCGTCAAGCGCATCCTTGTGGCAGATGGCGACCCCGTCGAGTACGGCGCGCCGCTGATGATCGTCGAATAGGGCTGACGGCATGTTCGAAAAAATCCTGATCGCCAATCGCGGCGAAATCGCCCTCCGCGTGATCCGTGCTTGCCGCGAAATGGGCATCCAGTCCGTCGCAGTGCATTCCACCGCGGATGCCGACGCGATGCATGTTCGCATGGCCGACGAGGCCGTCTGCATCGGCCCGCCGCCCTCCTCGCAAAGCTACCTTTCGTTTCCGGCCATCATCTCGGCCTGCGAGATCACCGGCGCGCAGGCGATCCATCCGGGCTATGGTTTCCTTTCCGAGAACGCCAATTTCGTGCAGATCGTCGAGGATCACGATCTGACCTTCATAGGTCCTTCGGCCGAGCATATCCGGATCATGGGCGACAAGATCACTGCAAAGGAAACCGCTCTGCGGCTGGGTATCCCTTGCGTTCCAGGCTCCGCTGGCGGAGTGCCGACGCTCGAAGTCGCCCGAAAGGTCGCCGAAGAGATCGGCTACCCGGTCATCATCAAGGCAACGGCCGGCGGCGGTGGCCGAGGGATGAAGCAGGCCAAGAACGAAAAGGAACTCGACCACGCCTTCCGCACCGCCCGTTCAGAGGCCAAGTCCGCTTTTGGCAACGACGAGGTCTATATCGAGAAATACCTTCAGAGGCCGCGCCATATCGAGGTGCAGGTCTTTGGCGATGGGAAGGGCAACGCGGTCTATCTGGCTGAGCGCGACTGCTCGCTGCAGCGCCGTCACCAGAAGGTTCTGGAAGAGGCCCCCGGCCCCGTCATCACCGAGAAACAACGCCAGACCATCGGCAAGGTCTGCGCGGATGCGGTCGCCTCGATAAACTATATCGGCGCCGGCACGATCGAATTCCTGTTCGAGGACGGCGAGTTCTATTTCATCGAGATGAACACTCGCCTGCAGGTCGAACACCCCGTCACCGAGGCGATTTTCGGCGTCGATCTCGTGCGCGAACAGATCCGAGTCGCTGAAGGTCTGCCGATGTCCTTCACACAGGATGACCTGACCATCAACGGGCACGCGATCGAGGTCCGCATCAACGCCGAGAAACTGCCGAACTTCGCGCCCAGTCCGGGCCGGATCAGCCAGTATCACGCGCCCGGCGGCCTTGGGGTCCGGGTGGATTCTGCGCTTTATGACGGCTATTCGATCCCGCCCTATTACGACAGCCTGATTGGCAAGCTCATCGTTCACGGTCGCGACCGGAACGAGGCGATTTCCCGTCTCAAGCGCGCCTTGGGCGAGTTGATCGTCGACGGTATCGACACGACGATCCCGCTTTTCCACCAGCTTCTGGCCGAGCCCGACATCCAGTCAGGCGACTACAACATCCACTGGCTGGAGAAATGGCTGGAGCGCAACCTGGCCACATGACGGGTCCGGCGCCGATCCGTACTTGTGCTGTTCGTGATTTGCTCCGCCCGAAGGTTCAGACCGTCAGGAACCGGCAATGGATGACCCCGACCTGACGCCTGAACTGCTGCTGCAGGCCTATGCTGCGGGCATCTTTCCGATGGCCGAGCGCCATGATGACACCGAAGTCTTCTGGGTCGATCCCCGCCGCCGTGGTATCCTGCCGCTGGAGGGCTTTCATATCTCCCGCTCCCTGCGCCGGGCGATCCTGTCGGACCGGTTCCAGCCGTGGTTCAACCGCGATTTCGCGGCCACCGTGCGCGCCTGTGCGGACCGCGAAGAGACCTGGATCAACGAGAGGATCTTCGATCTCTATCTTGCCCTGCATCAGGCAGGCCATGCCCACTCGCAAGAGGTCTGGGACGGTGAAGAGCTGGTGGGCGGCGTCTACGGCGTGGCGCTTGGCGGTGCCTTCTTCGGCGAAAGCATGTTCTCGCGCCGCACCGACGCGTCAAAGGTCGCGCTGGCCTATCTGGTCGACAGGCTCCGCAAGACGGGTTTTGTGCTGTTCGACACCCAGTTCATCACCCCGCACCTGACGACGCTGGGCGCGATCGAGATCTCGCGGCAGGATTATCACGACCGATTGGAACTGGCGCTTGCAATCGCTGCCGACATCACCGCCCGGCCCGGGCCGCAAAGCCCTCAGGACGTAATACAGCGCAGCACCCAGACATCGTAGCGCGGGTGGTCGAGCGCATTGAGCGCCGGGCTCGCCGCAACCATCCAGCCGGTAAAACTGGGTGTCTCAACACCGGCATTGCGGATCACCAGATAGGCATAGGCATTGCCAGTCGGATTGCCGGCCGGATACCGGCATTCACCGAGCGTGACCTGAATGCGGCCGAGCTGCTTGGTCTGGCCCGGCGTCAGGTCGAAATCGACGACATCGCCAGAGACCTTGTCCATCGCCCGCAGCATGACGCCATCGGGCGCGACTCGAGCCTCCTGCGCGACGGCGGCCGAAAGTCCGAACGCCATAAAAAGCGCCGCGAGAACAGCCTGAACCCTCATTCGGACCCCTGTTCGCCGGTGACGAATTTCATCAGCAGCGTAATCAGGCTGACCGAGCTTTGCGTATCCTCGATCTCGGATCCCGGCTCGAGGTTGAACGGCGACCCGCCGGGCAGGATCTCGACGAAATTGCCCCCAAGAAGCCCCTCGGAGGAAACGATGACCGCCGAGTCGTCGGGCAGGCTGATCCGGTCGGCCACGGTGAATCGCGCGTCGGCGCGGAAAGTCTCGGAGTTGAGATCGAGCGCCGTGACGCTGCCCACCTTGACCCCGGCCATCCGCACGTCGGTACCGATGGAGACGCCTTCGATCGAACGGAATGAGGCGCTGAATTCCTGCGTCGGCGCGGCGCCCGAGAGACCCGTCAACTGCCCGGCATAGACCACGAATCCCAGTGCCACCGCCAGAACCGCGCCGCCAACGAGAACTTCGGTTGTGCTTTCCGCCATGCCTGACCTATTCGGGCTGCCATGCCTCGTAATCGCGGCGCTCCGCCGGCTGCGGCTTCCGGATGGACCCCGGTGGAACGTAGGCCAGCGCGGTGCCGGTCAGGTTCTCGACATGCGGCTTTTCCCAAGGCTTGTGCGGCAATGGCGTCTTGCTCGGCGGCTCCTTGAAGGTGTGATGCAGCCAGCCATGCCAGTCGGGGCTGATCCGGCTTGCTTCGGCTTCGCCATTGTAGATCACCCAGCGTTTCAGCCCGGCCTTGTCGGTGTAGAAGACGTTGCCCTGGTCGTCTTCACCTACTTTGACGCCCTTGCGCCAGGTGAAGAGCTGCGTGTTGAGCGTCTGACCGTCCCACCAGGTGAAAACACGCAAGACCGATCTGAGAATGCCCATCAGGAGCCTCCGGAATTGTTCGGTTCAGATATGGACCAATGGGCTGGCGAGGTCCAGTGGCAAGAAGGATCACTACCCCTGAAGGGCAGGCGCAAGAGGGTTAGAGTGCGAGTGAAGGAACCTGACCGCCTAGCTATCGTGGAACAACCTATCCCGGCAGCCGCGCGGTGACCTCGATCTCGATTTTCATCGCCGGGTCCATGAGCCCGGCCACAATCATCGTGGCGGCAGGCCGTGCCACGCCAAAGGCCGATTTCAGTAACGGCCAGCATTTCGGAAATTCCGTGCCGTCGGGCAGGATGTACCGGACCCGCACCACATCGTTCAGCCCGGCGCCGGCCTCGACCAGTGCCTGGTTGATATTGGCCAGCGAGTTGCGGCATTGATCCTCGATGCTTTCGGGCATCGCCATCGTGTCATAGTCGTACCCGGTAGTGCCCGCGACGAAGATCATCCCATCGGCGACGACCGCGCGCGAATAGCCGATTTCAACCTCGAACGGGGAACCGCTGCTGATGTGCTTGACCGTCATGTGAACTCCATTGCCGGAAACAGGCCTGACGCGGAAGCTAGCAGCGGGCGTACGGTCGGGCGACCCCCTGCAGCAACTCAGACATAATTCAGCTCCAGAAGATACGGCGTCAGCATCGCCTCCACCGCTTTGGGCAGATCAGCGATTTCCGCCTTCGACGGATCGACCTCTTTGCGCCGGTATGCCGGCCGCATCTTCTTGCTTTGCGCGCCTTGAAGCATTGCATGGTCGTAGTCCATGCCCAAGAAGCAGCAGACCTGGTCCAGTTCTTTCTCGGGATCCCGCAGCAGATCCTCAAACCGGACACAGAGCGCGCGCGGGTGCATTTCGGCAAAGAAGCGGTAGCATGTCACCGAGTAGATCCAGCGTCGGCTCGCTTCGAGCCAATCCATTCCGGTGCGCCCGTCCTTTGACCGCACGCAGCTAGGCCCATCGCGCAGGATGAAAATCACCGGCGTGCCAGAAAGCTTTTCGATGAAGAACATTCTGAGCATGGCGTTGGTTTGCTCGGGCGCGGGTTCACGAACATCGAGCCAATGCAATTGCTCGGTCGTGATCTTGTTCGCCCAGTAGCAGGCAGGATGCCGTTCCGCTTCTCTGCGGCAGGATGCAAGATAGGTGCGCATCCGGGTCTCGGCAGAACGGACAGTTCCGACGCGATGCAGGAAATCCGTCAGATGCAGACGTTCGGCCCAGCGCCCCGTCAGGGCATCACCCTGAATCCCGTGACAAAGCACAGGCGCGAACCGCTCGAAACCCATCTCGATCTGGGGATTGGCGTCAAGCAGACCAGCCAGAAGGCTCGTGCCGCCACGACCCGAACCGACAAGGTGAAAACTTGGCTGGCCGCGTTTCAATATCCCGCGATCCCGCCAGACCAACGTGTGAAAGAAATCATCCTGTCGTCAGCAAGTCCGGACACGGTGCCACGATACCGATCATTACATGGCACGATTTCTCAGCTCGCACTGGCCGATTCTTTTTTCGGATCGGCATGGATCATCAGCGGCGGCGATCCGGCATTCACGGCCTCTTCGTTGACCACGACCTCCTCGACGCTGTCCATTCCGGGCAGATCGAACATCGTGTTCAGCAGGATGTCTTCCATAATCGAGCGCAGGCCGCGCGCGCCGGTTTTCCTGTCGATCGCGCGCTTGGCGATCGCGGTCAGGGCATCCTCGGTAAAGGTCAGATCGGTGCTCTCGAGCTCGAACAGCCGCTGATACTGCTTGACCAGCGCGTTCTTCGGCTTGGTCAGGATCGTCACCAGCGCATCCTCGTCCAGATCCTCGAGCGTCGCGATCACAGGCAGGCGGCCGACGAATTCCGGGATCAGGCCGAACTTCAGCAGATCCTCCGGCTCCAACTCGTTGAAGATCTCGCCGACGCCGCGGCTGTCATTGTCTTTCACGTCGGCGCCGAACCCGATTGCCGAACCCTTGCCGCGTTGCGCGATGATCTTCTCAAGCCCCGAAAATGCGCCGCCGCAGATGAACAGGATGTTGGTGGTGTCGACCTGTAGGAATTCCTGCTGCGGATGCTTGCGCCCGCCCTGTGGCGGCACGCTGGCGACGGTACCTTCCATAATCTTCAGGAGCGCCTGCTGCACGCCCTCGCCCGAG
>JBFKFZ010000029.1:0-38553 GCA_041633555.1 Paracoccaceae bacterium
AGGAGATCGCTGCGGCTATCGCTGCGGGCGACGAGGACCGGGCGGTCCGTGCCGTCCGTCTGCACCTCTCGCGCCTCGATTCCACCATCGCCGCGATCGAGGCGACAAACGCCAAATATTTCGAGCCGGAGGAAGACTGAAGAACAGAAAGCCCCGCTCCGCGCCGTAAACGCCGGTAGCCGCACATTCCATATGATGCGAGCCATGCCTCGACAGCATTCCTCTCGCGCCTCGACCAAAACGGCTGATCTCCCCCATGCCCAACAAATCACGAAACCCGCTGCCCCCTTCCGTCCAGGACGTTTTCCAGCTGGCCTGGCCGCTGACGATCAAAGCCATCATGCTGCACGGGATCGTCGTGATCGACGCCTATCTGGTCTCGGCGTTGGGGGAACCCGCCCTCGCGGCCATGGGCCTTGCCGCGGCGATAGCCGGGATGCTGCTCGGCACGTTGTTCTCATTCTCCAACGCGACGCAGATCCGGTTCGCTCAAGCCTTTGGCGTGTCGGATCCGACATTCCTGAAGTCGGTGCTCTATGCCGGGCTATCCATCAACATCGTTGTCTGTTTGCTGGGACTCATCGTGCTCCTGCTTGCTGGCGGACCGATCATCGAGGCCTTCGCGCAGGACCCGTGGATCGCAGATCAGGCCAAACGCTACCTTGCCGTCTTTTCCGTGGTCATTATCTGCGAAGCGGTCGGCCAATGCCTGTCGAGTTATTTCAACGGCTGCGGCGACACCAAGCGCCCGCTCTACAGCTATCTCCTGGCCGTGCCGATCAACATCGCTTCCAGCATCATTTTCATTCACGGGCTCCTCGGGATGCCCGAGCTTGGCGTAGTGGGGGCCGCAGTGGGAAGCGCAATCTCGGCATTTATTCAGGTGGGCTATCTTGCAATCTGCTTTCACCGCAGGACATCAGGATTTCGAGGGATTGCCGGATGGCGCAATAGTACCTTCGCAGCGTCGGTTCGCCGGCATCTGATCTTCTCCCTTCCGATTGCCGCGACCTTCATCAGCGCGACCCTGGCCACCAATGTCTGCACGCTCATCTACGCCAAGCTCGGAGTGAACGAATTCGCGGCAATGACACTTATCATGCCTTGGGTCATGGTCGCGGGAACTGTGGGTATGTCGTGGGCGCAGGCGACCGGCATCTTCGTGGCCCAACTGCTGGGTCAGAGCCGGTCGGAGACATTGGACGAATTCCTCAGCGGCGCGTGGCGCGCGGCCCTCGTCGCGGCGGCACTGGTCGCGATGATCTACCTTGGCGTCTGCCTGTCTTCGCCTTGGCTCTATCCCGAACTGGCCCTCGAGACGCGCGCGACACTTCTGAGCTTCTTGCCCGTCCTGCTACTGCTACCCTTTCCAAAGGGCTCGAACGCCATCTGCGGCAATACGCTCCGAGCGGCCGGAGAAACCGTTTACGTCATGCATGTATTCGTCTGGTCGCAATGGGTTTTCCGGGTGCCGGTGACACTCCTCATGGTGGTCTATCTCGATCTTCCGGCAGCTTGGGTGTTTTCGCTGCTGCTGTTCGAGGAACTGGTCAAGTTCCCTGCCTTTCATTCGCGGCTCTTCAAGGGCGAGTGGAAGAAGGCCGAAATCCTGATCTGAGATGATTACGAAAGGAAATCTGCGATGAACCGCTTTTCACTTGACGGGACGCGAGCCTTCGTCACCGGGGCCAATACCGGCATCGGTCGGGCAATCGCCACCGACCTGGCCCGGCTCGGAAGCCACGTCATCGGCGTCGGCCGATCCTCAATGACCGCGACAAAACAAGAGGTTGAATCCGTCGGCGGCACATTCGGAACCGTGATGGCCGACCTTGGCAATGTTGCCGGCGCGACAGAGGCGTTCGCCCGGGCGGAAGCCGAGTTCGGACCGATAGACATTCTCGTCAACAATGCCGGGATCATCCGGCGCGCCGACAGCGTCGACTTCACCGAAAAGGACTGGGACGATGTCATGAACATCAACCTGAAGGTCGTCTTCTTTCTGTCGCAGGCCTTTGCCCGCGCTCGCTTCGCCGCCAACAAGCCCGGCACCATCATCAGCATCGCCTCGCTGCTGTCATTTCAGGGCGGCATCCGGGTTCCGTCCTACACCGCGTCCAAGAGCGGACTGGATGGCCTGACGAAACTCCTGTCGAACGAATGGTCATCCAAGGGCGTGACCGTCAACGCTGTCGCTCCGGGCTATGTCGTCACGAAGAACACCGAAGCGCTTCGCAGCGATGACGAAAGGAGCAAGGCGATCCTTGATCGTATTCCGATCGGCAGATGGGCCGAGCCGGAGGACATCGCAGGTGCGGTCACGTTCCTTGCCACGCCTGCAGCGTGTTACATCACCGGCTGCACCCTTCCCGTCGACGGGGGATGGCTTGGACGTTGACAGGAAGCCACCGGCGGTGGCAGAGCTCTCCCGCAAAGGCTCACGGTTCGAACCCTGACGTCGTCTGGCGGCTTGGTCCACGCGGCAAAGGACTTGCCCCGCCGAATGCAAACCCGCCGCAGGGGCAGTTGATTTGCCTATGGGCCAGCGCCGAATGACGCAGCATCGAGGATGGGCGCCCAATGGCCCGTGTCAAAGGACCGGTGCGCGCTGCGGCTCAGAATCTCTATGCCGGTCGCCTCGGCGTCCTGTTTCAGCCGGATGGCTTCCGGAGGCGTCAATCCGGTCACGAAGATCGGGCCCTCAAGCTGCGTGCACACCATGCCTGGACGCGCCGCAAGTGCAGCATCGTGCGGCGCGACCAGAATGGTGCCGGGCCGGGCCGTTTCGAGAATGCGGCGCTCCAACTCCGCAAGCTGAAGGTCGGACTTGAGCGGACGATAGAAATAGATCACGTCGTAGTCGGCGTATCTGTCGAAGCAAAGGGCATCGGCCTTGATGATCTCACTGCGGGTGGGGCCGAGCCTGTTCAGCGTCCGGCGTGCCGCATCGGCATAGCCAGGGTCTAGTTCGAGCCCATCGGCCTGCGCAAAATACCGTGTCGCGGCAAAGACCTTTGTCCCGCCCCCGCAGCCGACATCCAGAAACCGCAGCGCCCGTCTGGGGGACCGCGCGAGGCCGACCCGGTAGGCTGCTGACATCAGCAGGTCGAAAGGCGCAATCGGCAAGGCGATATCGGCATAACTGCCGCAAGTGTAGGCCGCTGGATCCTGCGTGGCAGGATTGGCCAGGCGATGCAGGGCCTCGTAGATTTGAGTCAGCAGCGGATCCTGCCGTCTCGGGGGCCGAAGAACAAGAAGCGGCGTGCGCACGGGGTCTTGATGCCGCTTGACAATACACCCGATCTCGTCCCAGTCGCGCAGTCGCCGCAGTACGTCCCGGGCCATCTCGTATCTCGGGCGCTGCGACCGGTACTCGGCGGCCTTCAACCGACTGCGCACCGGCCTTTCGGCCTTCCTCAGCGTGGCGCCGACGGCCTGCATCTTCGGCCGCAGCCGGTCAATTGCTGACCAATGGGCAGCAATCTGACCGGAATCGCGCTGCGACGCTGGCAGGTGCAAATGATCCGCCAGGTCCTCGGTCAGACGCCTCAGCTTCCGCTCTATGACCTCTGCCTGATCGAGCGCCTCCATCACATTCGTCATCGCTCTCTCCCGATGAATTGGAAGGCCGAATGATGAAGTTCGAACTTCGGAATGGCAATTGCCCGGCTGGTTTAGACTTGGATTGCGCCGGTTTGATCGGCTCAATCGCGGGACTCTACCCAATCTAGCCGGCCAACCACTCTTCGATGCTGGTCATCACCGGCCGGAAATAGGCGATCACCCTGCCCTCTGGCCCAGCCTTTGCGCCGTCCGACCACGGGCTGATGCCGTGCAGAGCGTGGCGGTGAATGACATAGGCCTCACCCGGACTGGCATGAACAATCACCCTCGGGCACTGCGCGAAACACCGGCGACGCGCGGCGCGATAGGCATCCGTTATGTCGATCTCTGACCATTCCTCGGGGGGCGCATCGCCGAGCGCGTCGCGCAGCGCCCTGCGGATTATGACCTGGCTGCGCTCCCAGATCACCAGCGGACTGGCCCGGTCGTCGCAGTCGTTCAACGGAATGCCAAGCACGAAACCATGCGGTTCACGAATGTACCGGCGGTCTTCCGGCCCTATGCGCACGATCCCATCCACATGGGCTGCGTCGCGGCGCATGCGATAGCCAAACGCGGTGTCGGATTCGTTCTCCTGCCGCGGATAACCGGGATAGACCACAGAGATCTGTCCAGCGTCCCATTCCGGCACCTGCCCCATCATGGCACCAAGCGCGTCAACAGCCCGGCCTCGCAACGGACCGGTATTGCCTATCGAGCCATCGGACGTATTCGGCAGCACATTCACTCCGGCGAACCAGCTTCCGCCACAACGCAGCCAATGTGAATTGGCTGGATCGGCAATGGCAGCTTTCGCGTGCGGCGGGACCGCCCTGGCCCAGCCGGCAACTTCCGGATCAGCCGGAAACTTCTGCCAGCCGCGACGGTCAAGGTCGGCAAGCGGCGCGCTCATGACGCAACGGCGACGGACTCGACTGTGATTGCCTCGAGCGCATGCAGAACCTGCTTCGGTCCGGCACCGTGCTGCGCTGCCCCCTCTGATAAAAGCCGCCGCCACCGCCGGGCACCTGGACGGCCGTTGAAAAGACCCAGCATATGCCGCGTAACATCGTGCAGCCGGCCGCCCTGGGCCAGATGCGACCGAATATAGGGGAGCATCAGGTGAACGATTTCCTCCGCGGTCTTTTGGCCGCCCTTGCCGAAGATCACCTGGTCCACGGGAAGCAAGACCGGGGCGGGATCGTGATAGGCAGTGCGCCCGATCATCACACCGTCCATGCCGCGCGCCAGGTGCGTCTTGGCTTCATCAAGGTTCTGCACGCCGCCATTGATCGTCAGGTGCAGATCGGGAAACCGCTCCTTCATCCGGTAAACGAGGCCGTAATCGAGCGGCGGCACATCACGGTTCTGCTTCGGGCTGAGCCCCTGCAGCCAGGCCTTGCGGGCATGGATCGCGAAGCGCCTGACTCCTGCGGCACTGACGCGCTCGAGGAAATCCGGCAGCACGATCTCCGGATCCTGATCATCCACACCGATGCGGCATTTCACGGTGACTTCGACCGGGCAAGCGGCGATCATCGCCGCTGCGCAACTGGCCACAAGGTCCGGGCGTTCCATCAACACCGCGCCGAACGACCCGGACTGCACCCGGTCCGAGGGGCAGCCGATATTGAGGTTGACCTCGTCGTAACCTTCCGCGGCGCACAAAGCAGATGCCTCGGCAAGTTCCACCGGATCCGACCCGCCGAGCTGCACCGCCACCGGATGCTCGGCTGAGTTAAACCGCAGCAGATGCCGCGCCCCGCCGCGGATGAGGGCGGGCGCCGTGACCATTTCCGAATAGAGCAACGCATGAGACGTCATCTGCCGGTGCAAAAACCGGCAGTGACGATCGGTCCAATCCATCATGGGCGCAATGGCAAATCTAGCGTGTTGATTTATTTGCATTTTTCATGTATCTTCAAACTGTTGCGGGGCAAAGTTGCTATGCAGGAATACGTCCCAATATCCCACGATTTGCCCCTTTTCGACGACTCAGCGCACACGATATGGCCACCATAATCGAGCTTCCCTCCGGTGGATACCGGGTCCAGATCAGACGCAAGGGCCGCTATGCCAGCGAGACCTTTCACCGTCGTGACGACGCCTACAAATGGGCCCGTCAGGCGGAAACGCGTGTCGATCAGGGCCTGTCACCGAACAAGTCATCGCCGCCCGCCTCGCGACCTTTGGCGACCTCATCGACCTGCATATAGACGACATGTGCGCGGTTGGGAAACCACCTCGCCGCAGCAAGGCCGCGACCAGACGAATGCGAACCAGTCTCAGGTGGGACATCATTTCTGAAGTTGATCAAAAGGAACCACTTTGATGACTACTCCTCCCACGTCTTACGCAGGATAAACGAGTCCATCCATAAGCTTTCGAGCGGTTCTTAAGACCTCGGTACGAGCGACCGCGCCATTCTCCAACCGTGCGACGATGGTCATTTCGCCGGTCGGATGCTCGATCGAAAGCGATACATGGTTGCCGGATGGCAGATGCGCAATGCCGTGGCCTACGGCTTCGGGCGTAGCAATGGCGGTCGCCACGCTCACGGCACCAAGGACGCCGATGGCCTTGTGACAACGATGCGGAATGAACGTCCGAGTTGAGATGGCGCCGCCGGAGGCAGGTGGACTGAGAAGGCTCAGTTTCGGAACCGATTTGCGGGAAACGTCGCCTAGGTTCATCATGGGACCTGCAGCGAGCCTGATCGCCTCAAGCCGTTCCCGGAGCGGTCTGTTCGCCTCCAGTTCAGATGGCCCTTCCTTTCCGGTTACGCCAAAATCTTCGGCGCAGAGGACAACAACAGGCATCCCGTTGTCGATCAAGGTGACCGACACTCCCTCGATCGTATCCAGAACTAGGCCGGTTGGAAAAAGCGCACCACAACTGGACCCTGCCGTGTCTCGGAATTCAATGGGGACGGCGGCGGATGTGCCGGGAACACCGTCGATGCTTGCGTCCCCGATGTAGGAAACCTGCCCCCCTGGTGTCGAAACCTTGGCTGTTGCGATTTGCCCGGTGTTCTCCATGAAGATGGTCACTTGCGTTTCGCCATCTCTGGCGGACACAAGCCCACGCTCGATTGCAAACGGCCCGACGCCGGACAACATGTTACCACAGTTTTGCGCGTCGCTCACAAGCGCTTCGTCCACGAAAACCTGCAAGAACAGGTAGTCGACGTCGACACCGGCTCGCTTGGAAGGCGAAACGACCGCGACTTTCGAAGTCAGTGGATCAGCGCCCCCCATGCCGTCGATCTGTCTTGGGTCCGGGGACCCCATGACGCCAAGTAGTATCCGGTCTCGATCTTCGGTGTCTCTGGGAAGGTCCTCTGCCAGAAAGAAGGCCCCCTTCGACGTTCCGCCGCGCATCCACATGCACGGTATGCCATCACTCATATTTCAAGCCCTTGTCCGCAAGCCTCCCACGCATGTTATAGATGTCCAGACCAAGTTCGCCGCTTTCGAACCGGGCCCGGCGGGACTCTTCGCTCTCGATGCGCTTTTCGGCCTTCTCTGCAACGTCAGCCGCTGTGGCACGCGGGACGACACAGACACCGTCGTCATCGGCAACGACCACATCGCCGGGGTGAACAAGTGCGCCCGCACAGACAACAGGTAGGTTCACCGAGCCGAGAGTTTCCTTGACGGTGCCTTGCGCCGATACCGCCGTCGACCAGACGGCAAAGCCCATCTTACGCAGGTCGCGCGTATCCCGCACGCCACAGTCCAGAACGGCGGCGCGGCAGCCGCGCGAAAACGCCGATGTGGCGAGCAAATCGCCAAAATACCCCATGTCGCAGGGCGATGTCGGCGCGAGCACCAGAATGTCCCCGTCCTGAAGCTGCTCGATTGCCACGTGGATCATCCAGTTGTCGCCAGGGGGAGCCGAAATCGTCACGGCCGACCCCGCTATTCCGAGGTCCTGTTGGATCGGACGCATCCGAGCCGCCATAAGCCCCGTACGGCCCTGCGCCTCGTGAACGGTCGCAACACCCGCTGCGCCAAGGCGTGCGATGATGTCACGGTCCGCGCGTGCGATATCTTGTACAACCACAGCCATTTCAAAGCTCGTCCACTGTCCGCGGGAAGACCGACTGGAATCCTTCGGCGTATTCCGCCTTCCGGCCACCCGCCTGTCCGCCGGAGTTCCGTCTGAAGTGGTTCGCACGGTTTTCAGCGACGCGGGTGTAGTAGTCCCAAAGATGCTCTTGTCCGCGCATACATTCGATTGCGGCGCGTTTCTTGCCCCAGACCGGGGAAATGTCGAGGAAAGTGTCGGGTTTCCACCCCATCCGCTCGGTCTGATGCGGCTCGAAGAGATATAGCTGCGGCGCCCCGAGGACGGTCTCACCCGGATTGTGGCCCCAAGCCTGGGCGATCATGCGCGTCTCGAGGCTGAGTTGCATCGCATACATGTGGTCCGTGTTATAGGGATCGTATTGCGAGTGTGAGAGCATAAAGGCGGGCTGAACCTGCCTGATCACATCGACGACGCGAAACTTCTGCTCTTTTGGCAGTTCAAGCGGGTAGTCGCCACAATCGAAGAACTGGATGTCGTGCACACAGAGCGCTTCTGCCGCCGCTTCGGCCTCGGCCTTACGCTCGGATTTGACCTTCTCCAAGGTCATGCCCTCCTGTTTCCAGAGTTTGGCGCTTTCGCCTCTTTCACCGAAGGACAGACATAGGACAGTCACGTTATATCCAAGTTCTTTGTGCAGTGCGATTGCACCACCGCAGCGCCACACGAAATCAGCTGAGTGCGCGGAAATCACCAACGCGGTTTTGCTCATGATGCTCTCCTATTCCGCCGCATCGACCTGGGGAGGCGTTTTGCTTGCGAACGCCTTGAACGCCGCCACGACCTTGTCCAGCGCGGTGCTGTCAGGGTCCCTGACCGCTGCAATCCGTGCCTGAAGCACAGCGCCTGACATTTGATCCGAAGGCAATCTCCCATCGAGGCATGGTGCGATGATCTCGGCCTCGATCAGGGACCAGTTTCGGACGCCCCGCTTGTATGTCAAGCCGTAACCACGCACGAGGCGCGCGGTCTCGACAATTTCGATGGCCGCGTCGGGTGCGACATCAAGCGCCTTTTCGACATGACCCAGCCAAAGCCTTAGCCATTCCATCTCTTCATGATGGCGAAGACTTTTTTGGCGCCAGCGTTTGGCATAGGCGAGGAACTTGAGACGAATGAAACCCGAAAACCGCGTCGTCTTGATCTTCATGGGAAGGGACTTACTGCCCCATCCCTTGCGCCGTGACGTCGCGACGAGGCGTTCGCCGAGCGATCTTGGCAACATGCCGAAAACCTCCTCCGGTCCTGGTTTCATGTACTCCCTCACATCGACAATGTCGCCGTCCCGCGCCTTGGCCTCGGCCCGCACCCGTGACAGGCGCACTTGCCTCAGCTTCAACTCGGCGACACGGTGGGTATCTTCGTAACTCATGCGGACTGCCATGTGACGCGCAAGTGCGGCGAGCAGTTCCGGGGTTGCGTTCTCGTGTCCGGACACGCGGCGCAGGTGTTCAAGATAGGTCTCGGCGTAGGCCGCGTCCTGATAGTCGGTCAGCCGGCGCAAGCCCTCTCCGGCGATGCCTGCCACCTCTTCGGGCAGGAATGCGGTTTCCTCGGTCGCCGTCTGTGTCGGTCTTGGTGCAACCGCTGATGTGGGCTGCCTAGCTGCGTCGCCTCGACCTTTCAGATCGGGAACTGCCCTTGCCTCCTCCGCAAGCGCCAATCCCGCCTCGAATCCCCTGAGGTTTGCTTCCGATGTGCGCTTGCCGGACTGTAAGGCAGCGCGGCAAATCTCGACCGGGATGGACAGGGCACCGGACCCGGCCAAAAGGCCCATGACCACGGAGTTGAGGTGCGCATCGACGCCCTGCGCGATCACCGACAGGTCGCGGACCAAGGCGTCTGCCGCGAATGCCTTGCAGATCGCAATCATCGGCTCGACATCGAGGCGCCCATCTTCCATCGCGCTCTTTTCATCGACGGTGTAGGTCCGGTGGCTCGATGCAAACAGACGGGTACGGTCCGGCGTGACGAACCCGGCCTTGACCATCCGCACAGCTTCGAGAAGTTCGGTCGCGACCAGTACGTCGACTCGTCCCGGCGCAGGATGAAGAGCCATGACCGGCTTGGCGCCGCCTGTCTTTCGAAGGAACTCGAGGTAATAGGTCGTTGCACCGGTCCGCTGCGCAACGCCCGGCACCGAGGTTCTTTGAACCCAGAGACCCGCGTCGATCGCCGCGCTCGTCAGCCAACCCGCAAGAACACCGCCGCCTTCGCCGCCCATCGCCGCGATCAATAGCCGGGTCGGCTGGATTTGCTGAGGGCCGCTCATTCTGCCGGAACTCCGGGCGCGCCGGGTGTCGATACACCACCGCTGTCGTTTGGTTCAACATCGCCCCCGAAAAGCCTGATAAGACGATCCGACATGCTCTTCAGCAGCCGATCAACCACGCCAGGGTTCTGAATGATGTCGATCTGCGCGAAGGATGGGCAAAGCTGGGCGGCATGGCTAACCTCGCCACACAGCCCACAGCCGACGCAATCGTTGTTCACATGCGCCACAGGATCGGTGCGCAGCGGGTCAGGATTGGGTTTGATCGTCAGCGAAGGGCACCCTGAAAGACGGATGCATGAGTGATCGCCTGTACAGGTTTCCTCATCGACCCAGTACCGGGTCCGCACGACCCTTTGCCCCTTGGCAACTGCTTTGGCCAAGGCGGGTTTCAACCGGCGTTGCCGGGCCAATTGGCATTCACCTTCGGCAATGATCACCTTGAGACCCTTCTCGCGCGTCGTTCGCGCCTCCCGAAGTACCTTGACCATCGTGGAGACCTTGTAGTTGTTCACGCGCTTGACCCATGTCACGCCGAGCGCCTTGAGCGCCTTGTCGATGGGCAACCCCTTCCCGCGTCCAACATCCCTGGGTCGGCTTGATGGCAAGTCCTGTGCACCAGTTGCGCTGGAATACCCGTTGTCCATAACGACGAGGACCGAGTCGTCCGCGTTGAAGACCGCGCCAGCGACACCTGTCAGAAGCCCATTGTGCCAGAAGCCGCCGTCCCCCATGACGGTGAAGGGTCGCTTCTCCTGTGTGGTCGATACCGCCGAATTGGCCGCCAGAGACATCCCATAGCCCAGAATGGAATGGCCCTGGCTAAATGGCGGAAAGGTAGCAAGTGCATGGCAACCGATGTCGACCGAGACGTGGACGGGACCAAGTTCCTCCCGGACAAGTTTCATGGCCGAGAAGACCGGCCGTTCCGGACAGCCGGTGCAGAACGTGGGGGGACGCGGAGGCAACGCTTCGGGCGCATCCTTGGCAAGAGTGGCGCGATTTTCGTCGACCGCCCCCAACCAATCGGCAAGGCCACCTGGACTACGACCGTATTTTTCAACGAAAGCTGCAAGACCACGACCGATAGCCTCGGCGGTGTACTCCCCTGCCTCGGGCAGCATGTCCTTGCCATGCACCGCGGTCTGAATGTCAGCCTGACGCAGGATCTTGCCGACTGCCAGTTCTATGTATTCGGGCGATCCTTCTTCGACCACCAGCACCGCCTTTTTGCCACGGGCGAATTCGGTGATCTGATCGGGCACCAGCGGATGCGTGACGTTCAAAACCATCGTCGGTACAGACAGGTTCCCGTAGATGTCGGACAGGCCCGCCTCGGCAAGGCATCCATTCAGGCCATTGAACAGCCCGCCTTGTGTGATGATGCCAATCTCACCCGACTTGGTTCCCATGAATTCGTTCAGGGCGTTTTTTACAATGAATTCGCGAGCCGCCGGCAGGCGACGTTGGACCTTGTCCTTCTCCTGAACGAAAGTGACCGGTGGATGCGCGAGGCGCGAGTAGTCGAACGGAGCGGGCTCGACGAATTTCATGCGCGTCGAATGTGGCGCTGCGACGTTGTCCTTGGTCTCGAACGAGCCGAAGACATGGCAAGCACGGATACGCAGTTCCATTATGACCGGCGTGTTCGACGCTTCGGAAAGTTCGAAACTTTTCTCGACCATCTCGACGATCTTGGGCAGGTCGGGTCGTGGGTCCAAGAGCCAAAGCGAAGACTTGAGGGCATAGGCATGCGTCCGTTCCTGAATAACGCTTGCGCCTTCGCCATAATCCTCACCCACGACGATCAGGGTTCCGCCGATGACCCCCGGCGACGCGAGATTCGACAGTGCATCGGCGGCGACATTGGTTCCAACAATGGATTTCCACGTCACACAGCCCCTGAGGGGGTATTGCGCAGACGCCGCAAGCATCGCGGCGGCCGAAGATTCGTTCGTGCACGTTTCAAGATGGACGCCCAGCTCTTTCAGGATGTCTTCTGATTGAACTAGCACATCAAGCAGGTGGCTCACGGGGGCGCCTTGGTACCCTCCGACATAGGCCACGCCCGACTGGAGAAGAGCCTTGGTAACCGCAAGTATGCCCTCGCCGTAAAAGGTGTCGCCCTGCCCGAGCTTCAGGTCCTCAATCTCTTTTTTGAATGAGACTTCCATTCAGCTTGCCTCCTCATGCCAGACGCACATCACGAAAATCGCGCCTTCACCTCCACGGGAATAGGTTGGCTCTTGATCTTTTCGGGGTCGTCTGGATGTCGCCCGACCCAGACCCGGGTCTCCCAAGCCTCGATGGCGAGGTCGTCGCCCTTCAAGACGCGGTGTTTGATGTCGAAGCTCGACCGTCGCCAATCCGACACGTGACTTTCAATCGTGATCGTCTCGCCCCATTTCGAGGGAATGATGAACTTAGCGCCTGTGTCGACCATTGGGAAACCAACCATGTCGTAGGTCTTGACTATCTCGTGCTTTTTGAGTCCGGCCGCCGAGAAAAGAGCAACCGTGGAGTTGTCGAACATGACGAAATAGCGGGGATAATACACGATCCCCGCCGGATCGCAGTCGCCCCATTCGATCAAGACCTCTCTGCGATTGACCAAGGTCATCGGATCATCTCCCCAGCATCGTATTCGGCAGAAAGAGCGCGATTTCGGGAAAGGCAACAAGCAGCGTAACGCAGACGCCCATAGCCAACCAGAACGGCAGGATGCCCCAAAAAATCTCGCCAAGCGGCACTTTGGGAGCCACCCCTTTCACGACAAAGACGTTCAAACCCACGGGTGGGCTAATCAGCCCCATCTCGAGGACCACCACCATAATGATGCCGAACCAGATCGGGTCGTAGCCGAGCGTCATGATGATCGGGAGCACGATCGGCACCGTCAGCACCATCATCGCGAAACCTTCCATGAAGGTGCCGAGAATGATGTAAACGAGGATGATGACCATCAGGATGGCAATGGCCGGAATCGCGAGATCGCCGATCCAGTCTGCAAGGTTGACCGGAATTCGGGTCAGCGCAAGGAACGGTGCAAAGAAATGTGCGCCGATCAGGATAAAGAAGACCATCGCGGTCGTCTTGATCGTGTCGAGAAGCGCATCGAAGAACTTCTTGATCGTCAGTCGCCTGGACCAGAGCGCGTGGAGGGAGGTCAGGCCTGCACCCACAGCCGCGGCCTCGGTGACTGTGAATACACCGGCGTAGATCCCGCCAATCACGATCAGCACGACAAAGATCAGCGCGCCTGATCCGAAGAGCGTTTTGATGCGTTCGCCCATCGGAACGCGTTCGCCCGGAGGGCCGGCGTTCGGATCCATGATCGCCACAATGAAGACAGTTGCGACAAAGAGCACCGTCAGGAGAAGGCCCGGAAGGAAACCCGCGAGGAACAGGCGTCCCACAGATTGCTCTGTTAGGAGTGCGTACACGATCAAAACGGTGGACGGCGGGATCAGAATGCCGAGTGTGCCGCCAGCGGCGATTGAGCCTGTGGCGAGGCGCGGCGAGTAGTTGTAGCGATCCATCTCGGGGAGCGAGACTTTGCCCATCGTTGCGGCTGCGGCAATGGACGACCCCGAAAGCGCGGCAAAGCCCGCACAGGCAATGATGGTTGCTGCGGCAAGGCCGCCGCGCCTGTGACCGACAAAGCTATATGCTGTTCGGTACATGCCGGCCCCCATGCCCGACACGCTCGCAAAGGCCCCCATTAGAACAAACAGCGGGATGACACTCAACGTGAAGACCGCAGAATAGGAAAAAGCGAACGATCCCAAGTTGTTAAGCGCAGCATTCGGTGAATTGAGGACAGCAATACCCGCCGCGCCAACAGTCATCATGGCAAGGCCGATGGGCATGCGTACGGCGAGAAGAACGAAAAGGGCGAGAAATCCCAACAGGCCCGCGAGTTCCGGTGTCATTGAGCGTCCTCTCGGATCTCGGTCGTTGGTCTCAGTGCCTTGAGCGCGTCAAGGATCAGTACGATTGTGAAAAGGCCTGCCGATATCGCGACGGCGAATTGAAACGGGGGCTTCGGTATTCGCATCATGTTGGAGACGTCCCCGTAGCCATAGCTTTTCATGGCGTAACCAAAGCTCTGGTAAGCGAGGGTGCCGAGTACGATCGCCCCAAGTGCGTGGATGCCGAAGTTCAGCCAGCGCATGGACGGACGATCAAGGAACTTCGAAAAGATGTCGACCGAGACATGCCCCCTTTGGATGGCCGTATAGGGCAGACCGCATGCGACGATCACCGACATGGCAAGTTCGGTCATTTCAAAACCGCCACGGAACGGACGGCCGAAAAAGTAACGCGCGCAAATCTCATAGATGACAAGCACTGCAAGGCCGGCGAGGACGAGGCCGCCCGCATGTGCGAGCAGCCTCAGTACCTGATCCAACCGGCGTTCGAAAGCGTCAAGCATGGACGCTTAGTTCGAAAGGCTTACGCCTGCTGCGTCAAGCATCGCCTGACCGTCGATGCCCTGCTCTGCCATTGAGGCAAGCCATTCATCGTAGATCGGGCGAAGGACAGCGGCGATTTCGTCCTGCTGATCTTGTGTCAGTTCGATGACTTCCTTGTCGGCTGCATCACGCACGAACTGGATGCTCTCCGCCGCCCGATCGAGATAGGCGTCGGTGGCCTTCTGGCTCAGCTCCTCACCGAAAAGACCGTCTAGGATGGCCTGATGCTCTTCCGAAAGTGCGTTGTAGCTGTCTTCATTCATGACGATGAGGAACTGCGAACGCCCGAAGAGCGGACCGGTGATGGTGAAGTAGTTCGCCACTTCATGCATCCGGAAGTCGAGGATTGTAGTGAACGGCACCATCGCGCCGTCGATCACTCCCCGCTCGAGTTGCGGATAGAGCTCGGGGATCGGCATGGCAACGGGTGTTGCGCCCATCTTCTCTATCTGGGCAGCCTGGGCTGCCGATGGCGAACGCAGAAGCATGCCTTCGACATCGGCAAGTGAGCGGATAGGTTTGTCACGAGTGTAGAGACCCGCGTCGTCCGCAGCCCAGAGCGCGGCCACTTTCAGCCCTTCGTACTCGGGGTCAAAATAACCGCCCTCAAGAAGGTCCCACATGAGTTCCGTGGTCGATGTCCCATCGGGACGAAGACCGGGAAGCTCGATCATCTGAGTGCGCGGGAAAACCGGTGAGGTATAGCCTGGCAGAGTGAATACGAGATCGACAGTGCCGTCCTGCGCCTGCCGGATCAAATCCGGTGCCTTACCACCCAGTTGCATCAAGGGGTAGACAGTCATTGTCAGTTCCCCGCCCGATGCTTCCGCAATGTCTGCGGCCAACGGCTCGATGATTTCGCGTACGATGATGTGCCCAGGTGGCACGAATGTGTGCAAGCGCAGCTCGGTCTGAGCGGCTGCCGCGGTTGGTGCAAAGGCACCGAAGACCGATGCGACGCCAAATGAGGCGGCCACAACGGCGGTCCTGAAAGTTACGGATATGGTCATCTGGTCCTCCCGGTGATGGCCCCGCCGATCCTTCGCCGGCTTCCGGGGCTGTTGAAATCATAAGGCTCATTTGGCCCGTTACAATCTAAGTCCCTCGCTCATGGGAACTTTCGGTTGTTGGATCTTCATTTCCTGGTGACCTTCAAACGCGTTTTCAGGTCGGTTCTGCAAAAGGCGTGCAGGAAGCAGGTCTGCTCGGACACGTCCAGCATTTCGCGAGCGACATCGTCTTTCTCGGACGATTGAAGATGAACGTGCGTCTCAACAGGGTCGGCGCTGCCCGCCTTGCCGGTGCCGCCCGATGCACCGCCAAGCGAGAAATGTGTATCTTGCGCGATCGAGTAGTGCGGCAAATCAAGGTTTTCCATCGACGCCATACGCCCGAATTGGGTCATGAAGCAGAATGCGATTCCGGCAGATACGAAGCTTGTCGCGTCCGGTGCCCGGCCTTTGCCGCCTGCTTCAGGCGCCTCATCGCTCAAGAACCGAAAGATCGAGCCGTGCGGGCTGTAGAGGTGCTGTTCAATTTCCTTGATCCCGTCTTCCCGTAGCGTGCAGATCGCTGCGGGATTAAGTGTTCTATCCTGTTCGTCCGTCAGGCTGGAGGCCGCAGCAGCCGTGCCCTTGGCAACCTCTTTCTTTGGCGAAAGACCAAGCCTTTCAATCAGTTTCAAGTCAGTATCACAGGCTATCGGTGCTTCGCCCTTTGGGTCCTGCACCACCTCTGCTTCCAGCACCGTCGCCTTGCCCAGCGAGATCTGGTGACCGTTCTTCGTGAGAGTGAAGAGACTCGGCAGCACGCCCCGCATCAATCCATTCAAGGGCGACGCGTCGACGGCATCCATCAAGAGCTGGTTGAGCGCGGCGTCGTCGAGGTCGCAGTCAACTTCGACCTCCAATTCGACCGGCAATGCGCCACCTACCATGGTGCGTTTCCGCATCGAGCCCTTCATGGTGTAATAGTTGTTCTGAATGAGACGAAGGTGCCGGAGCCGTACGCCTTGCTTATCGGCAAGCGCGATGATCTCGTTCATGTAGCTTGCGACCATACCCGTCGTCAGAAAACTGAGTGGGCACGGCGCCTCGTCATAGCCGTTGAGGTAGGCGCCTTCATCCGAAACAAACCGCCACATGAGGCCCGAACGCGCCGATACAGCAAGCGCTTCCTTCTGGAATCCGGACAGCGACCGGACCCACGTACGGACCGCCTCGCCGTGCCGGATGGCCGGTGGCACGAGCCCCGTTGCACCGGGATTTGCGACTTTGAAAAATGGGCGCAAGCCACTTTCGGCAATAACGTTTTCTCCCAGCTTCACTTGTTGCCCCCCGCCGCTGAAACAACAGCGTCCGCACCAACGCCGTAGCGCGCGGCATAGATCGCCGATGCCTTGATACCGCCGAGCGGGAAGAGATGCATTTGCTCGAATAAGGCATCGCCGTTCCTGTCCGTCGCATCCGGGACACTTGCCAACAAATCATCCGGCTCAAACGGCAGGACCAGCTTGGTCATGTCCTTGGCACGTTTTTGGAGCACGTTCAGCGACGGTCCGACACCGCAAGCGATGGCGAATTTGATGAGCGTCTGCAACTTGGCGGGACCGGCCACGCCGAGATGGATCGGAAGCTCGACGCCTTCCTTGCGAAGCCGCCTGGCCCAGTTGGTCACTCCCGCACCATCGAATGCGAATTGTGTGACGACGGCCATGTCGATGCCCTTGTCGACGGCCCATGCCTCTTTCCAGCGAAGCGCGCTGTCTACAATGGTCGTACCGCCTCGGGCATCAATGTCGCGGTTGCCTTCCGGATGACCCGCGACGTGAAGGCGGCTGTAGCCAGCTTCCTCGAATGCGCCGGTTTCAAGAAGTTGCATGGAATTCTCGAATGCGCCAACCGGCGTCCGCGGGTTGCCGCCAAGGACGAGTGCCTCGGATACATTGGCCTCGTCACGATACCGCGCCACCCAGGTCCGAAATTCGTCCTCGTCCTTGATAATGCGTGCCGGGAAATGCGGCATCACGGAAAAACCGTCGTTTGTAAGTCTCTTCGCGGTGTCGATCATCTTGTCGATGGGCGTCCCCTCGATGTGAGCGATGTAAACGCGTGTCCCCGTCGGCAACAGCGCGCGGAAATCCTCGACCTTTGCCGCCGTTCGCGGCATCACCTCGATCGAGTAGCCGTCTAGAACGCGCGAAATCGCATTCGCGTTCGCAGCGGCCCTCTTCTTCGTGCGAAAGGGAAGAACCGGCATCAGGTCGTCTCCTTTATAGGCGGTGTTCCGTGCGTGTGGAAGGTGTCGATGGTCTTCAATCCCCACGCCTGACCTTTCTTGCGCTCGGTCTCGGTCCAGGTCACTGTTTCCCAGTCCGGCGCGAGGATCAGGCGGGCACCGGCATTGGCTAGTTCCACACGGTTCCCGGCGGGTTCCCAGACGTACAGAAAAAACGTGCCTTGGATCGCATGCTTGTGCGGCCCGGTTTCAATATGCACGCCATTTTCGAGGAAGATGTCGGCGCCCCGGAGAATGTCTTCGCGCTGATCACAGGCATAGGTCACATGGTGAAGTCGGGCAGTTCCGCGCCCGTGCTCTTCGGTACATGCAAGGTCGTAGGTCTTGTTGTTGATGGTGAACCAACACCCGCCTAGCCGCCCGTTATCGAGCTGGATTTGTTCGGTCACGCGGCTGCCAAGGCAAGTCTGCATGAAATCGCGGAAGACAGTCACGTCTTCGGCCAGAAGGTTCAGGTGGTCGATGCGGCGCGGGCACGCGCCCTGAGCATGAAATCGGCTCGCCATATTCTTGAGCGCAGGGCGGTCATCCGGCTCCGGTTCATATCGAACCGTGTCCCAATAAAGCTCGAAGACATGGCCAAACGGGTCCTCGAACCGAAACGCGCGGCCATGGCCTTTGTCTCCATCCACCCAACCAATGACCCTGTACTCGCTAGCTTCGATTGCGGCGACGCGCCGCTCAAGTGCCGCCCTGGATGACACCCGATAGCCAATGTGTCCGACGCCGGTCGTATGATGGCGCGTCAGCTTCAGACTGTGGAATTCGTAGTCTTCCCACGCCCTCAGATAGGCACTGTCGCCATCCAGAGCGCTGAGCTTGAGTCCGAAGACACGCGTGAAGAAGTCGAGCGATTCATCGAACTTGTCGGTGTACATCTCGACGTGGCCGAGGTGCGCGACATCGTAGATCGGCTCATTCATCTTGCTGCGATCTCCCTTCGGACGCAAAGGCCCGACCCAGGATGGGGCCGGGCCAATTTCATCAGGCAGCCTTTGTCCGCCAGCTATCGGCAGCGTAACTGTCACGTACCTCGCTCGAGTAAGGTGTCGGCGATACGCGGACGCGGATCTCGGCCTGGCGGTGTTTCTCGGTTGAGGTTTTGGCTGTGTCGTCCGGCTCGCCCCAGCGCAGCGTAAGCACGTCGCCCACTTCGACCGACTGGTCGACCACACCAAGCGAAAGAACACAGCGTTCGTTGTAGGAATAGCCGTTGAACATTGACATCCCGACCATCTTGTCGCCGTCCATGATCATGTCGGCAGAGCTTGAAGCATAGTTCGGTTGCGGGAAGTCGATCCACTTGTAGGGAGTTCCCTCGTCAAAGGCCGACGCAATGACTTTCAGCACGTCCTCCTTGTTCCACTCAAAAGTGACTTTCTGCCGGTTTTCGCCGCCTTCCTTCATCTTCTGAAGCGCAGCTTTCCCAACGAAATCGTCCTTCTTCCAACCGATGTAGAAGTCGTAGCCGAGTTCAAATGGGTTGACGTAATAGTCCTCGATATTGTCCGATACAAAGCTGCCGCCGATTGCGCCCGCAGCCTCGTACATGTCGGCGCCAACCCAATCGCGGTAGTCGGCCAGCATACCATCGCCGGTGTAGATGCCGGGTAGCGGAGACGGGATCCACCCCGACTCGAGTGTATTGGTCGAATAGGCGCGGCTGCCGCATTGAACCAGATCGACGCCGGCGTCTTTGGCTGCCTCAAGGATCGACGAGTGAATGTAATGCTTGTCGTCGTATGGACCCCAGATTTCGAGACCGGGCGCCCCCGACATGCCGTGGCGCAGCGCCTGAACTTTCTTCGAGCCGACATTGATCCAGTCGACATGGAAAAACTTGATGTCAGGGATCGGTCCGCCGTTCATCTTCTCGAAGATCTTCGGCGCATCCGGTCCCTGGATCTGGTAGCGATAGTGTGTCCGCAGCACCCGCTCGCCCTCGGGCCGTGAGGTCGAGCGTGGGTCGTGCTTGATCCGCACATTCCATTTGCCGTACGCGGCGCAGAACATCAGCCAATTCGACGTCGGCGCACGGCCGACAAGGATGAACTTGTCCTCGCGCTCGCGGAAGATGATGTGGTCGCCAATGACATGGCCGTTTGGTGTGACCGGGACATAGTGCTTTGCTCGGTTGAGGCCGAAATTCGAGAACGCGTTTATGCCATGATAGGCAAGGAATTCCTCTGCCTGCGGTCCCTCGACAATGAGTTCGTCCATATGGTGGCTTTGATCGAACAGAACGGCCGAATGACGCCAGGCCTCCTGCTCGACCCTCCAGTTCCGAAACTCAGGCGTGACAACAGGGTATACATACATACCGATCTGCGAATTACGCAGCATCTCGACGGGGTTTTCGTGTTGGGCCATGACGTCGGACAGGCTAGGCATCGAGGGTCCTCCAATAGGGTTAATTCGCCGTGACGAGCGACATGCCCGGCACCCGTGTTGCGACGCGCGGATCGGCGTCTTTTAGGAAATTCAGGTTGTGGCGGGCGAGCCGCGCGTGTTCGCGCAAAAGCGCCTCGGCGCGCGCACCTTCTCGGGCTTCGATGGCATCGAGGATTGCGTGATGTTGGTCCTGTGCGCGGGAAAGCGAGGCAAAGAAATTTGGGACGCTCTCCTGCGCGCCGAGAAATGCGCTTGGTGCCGCCATCGGCAGACGATTGATCCGGTCCAGCTCGCGACAGATCAAATTGCTTCCCGACATCTGGGCCAAAAGCTCGTGCAGCTCCGCATTGAGCCGAGCGTAGCGATCGAGATCGATCGACGCGACATCGGCGACCACCCTATCGATATCGGCGAGGATCCTGCGCGCATCATCCATGAGGCCCCTTGCAGCCCCACGTTCGGCAGCCAACCGCGCTGCCGTGCCTTCGATGACGCCCCGCAACTCGATCGCGTCGGTCAGATCCTCGAAATCAAAGCTGGCCACACGGCAACCACCGGTCGCGATACGCTCAAGCAGACCTTCGGACACGAGGCGATCCATCGCCTGTCGAAGGGGAGTACGGGAGATTTTCAGACGCTCGGCAAGCGCGACCTCTGGCAAACGCTCGCCCGGATCGAAGGCACCGGACATGACCAATCCGCGCAAGCCAATAATGGCTTTCTCGACCTGTGTTATCCGATCGCTCTCGCCCACGCTTCCTCCCAGAACGCGAACCAAGCCTGCGTCCGCCCGCCGCAGGTTTTTTTAGATTGTATACATTATCAGGTCAAGAGCGAAGATTTCGCGCTATATCTTGCCAAAACGCGACAAAAATGTATACAGGAATTGCTGAGGGGCCTTAGTCAATCTTGGAAGCGTCCTTGTACATGACTTTGTGGCGGCGCGTCTTGATCCACTCCGCAAGTTGTTCATCGGTCATGAAGTGGTCGGCATTGTAGCCGTCCCAATGGAGGATCTCCTCCTGGGGACGTCGCCAACGCTTGTACGGAGCTGCGGCTGCCGGACCAAAGAGCATTATGTCGAGCACCGATATTTCGTCCGGTATGCCGAGGAGCGGCCGCATGGCCGCCTGTGCCTCTTCCTGTCCAATCGCCGTCACCCACCAGACGTTGTAGCCAAGCGCAGCCGCCGCAAGGTGCGCCGACATGGTGGCTGCAGCGACGGACTGCAAAAGAATCCGTTCAGCATTCTCGTGATACATCCGGTCGAGATCGGTGCCGTCATTCAATACAGGAAACGCATTGGTCCAGCGCATATCGGAACAAACGACGACAAAGCCGGGCGCAGTCGCAAGCCCGCGGTAATCGGGTGTCGGGAACTTCATTTTGGCCTTCGCGCGAAAGCGTTGCTCGGTCACGAAGTAGTCGGCTATCTCCTGCTTCAACGTCTGGTCGCGCACCACAATGAACTGCCAAGGCTGTGCATTGGCACCGGATGGCCCGTGCCGCGCAGCTTCGATGATCATCTCGAAATGGGCGTCGGGCACCACGTAGTCCGGATCGAACTTGCGTACGGTCACCCGGTTTCGAATGACCTGCATCAACGCCTCGTATCGAGACGTATCCCCGATTTCCGGAAGGTCGACCTCGGCCTCGGCGGCACTCAGGTCGACGGCTGGCGTCGTGTCTCTCATGGCTTCCTCCCTTTGGAACGAAGCCTATGTCATTTTGCCCATCAGGTCAGCGCCTGATAGGCTAGGCGAATTGCGACAACCGTCAGAAGTAGCAGGATTAGCCGGTCAAAGGCCTCGCGGGACACGCGTTTTGCGGCCCGCTCTCCAAGAGGCATGGCACCAAACAGCGGGATCGCCGCCAAAACGGCAAGCCCGGCGCGTTCCCAGTCAAGCACGCCAAAGAAGACTTGGGTCGGGATTTGGCAGATCGACATCGTGAAGAAGAACGCCGAGATCGTGGCAATGAACTCGCGTCTTTCCATTCGCATAGCATTGAGGAAAGTGACCGAAATCGGCGCGGAAATACCACCGGCACCCTGCATCAGTCCGCCCAGGAAGCCTGCCCCGGACGACCAACGCTCGCCATGTTCGCGAGATATTCGCCAGTCAGGACGCGCAAATCGAAGTCCGACATAAAAGAAAACAACACCAGCCAATCCTCCCATCAACGCTTCGGTCGACAGCGATGCGAGCAAAACTGTTCCTGCTGCCGCTCCAAGCGCGCCGCCAAGGGCGAAGCGAGCGACGAGACGTTTGTTTTCCCACCCATCTCGATAAGCCCATGCCTGCCAGCTGTTCGACATCAGGTTGATGATTGCAAAGATCGCAACGGCCTTCTGCACACCGAAGACCAAAGCAAGAATCGGAACGCCAACGACCGGCGCACCGGCACCGGTTGCACCCTTCAGGAAACCTCCAAGCGCCAGTCCGAAGGCCGCCAACAACAAATCAAAGGTTGTCATTTGTTTCTCATGGGTTTGCCAAGACGTTGCTTCGACCCGCTTGCCTCTCCGGACTGACCGCGAGGCCGCTTTCTCGAAGACCGTATAGACACCCAGCGCACATCCTTAGCAACACGTAGACAATGAAGCGGGCGAAATGCGTCTCGCCTATGCCGTAAATGGCTTTAGAACATAAGGTGGGACTCGGGGCTTAACGGCGTTTCGTCCGCTGTAGAGCCCAGCGTAATGGCTGGCACACAGCCAATGTCCCGAGACAGAACAGGGAGGCAAGCCATGACAGAACATCCAGCGCGACATTTCATTGCAGGAGAATGGGTTGCGGAAGGCGGGACACCAGAAGACAGTATGAATCCGGCGACTTCTGGTGCCCTCGGGAAGTATTTCCCCGGCAGCGCCAGCCTTGCAAATGCCGCCGCCGCCGCCGCGCGGATAGCCTTTTTCGAAACGCCGTGGGCGCAATCGCCGCGCATGCGGGCGCAGGCGCTTTTCGAGATCGCCGATCGTCTTGAAGCCGCAAAGGACGAGATTGCCGACTTGGTCGTAGCCGAAAACGGAAAAATCCGCGCTGAAGCCCTGGGCGAAACGATGGGCGCGATTTCCGAGACGCGGTACTACGCCGGACTGACCCGCAACATCCGTGGTACGATGATGGAAACCGCGCCGGGCAACATGTCCTTCTTCGGCAGGGAACCGGCCGGTGTCGTTGGCGTGATCGTGCCATGGAACGCGCCGGTCACTCTCCTGCTGCGCTCGCTTGCGCCGGCGCTGGCCGCAGGCTGCACCGCTGTTATCAAACCCGCCCAGCAGACGCCGCTCGTCCATGCGCGGATCATGGAAGCAATCACTTCCGCCCCCTCGCTTCCCGCCGGCGTCGTCAACTCGGTCAACGAGAACGGCATCGAAGTCGGACAGGCCATGACCGTGTCGCCCGACATCGACGTGATCAGCTTCACCGGATCGAGCCGGACTGGCGCGGCGATAATGGCGGCTGCCGCACCAACGCTCAAAAGGGTTGGGCTTGAGCTTGGTGGCAAGGCGCCAGCGGTTATCTTCGACGATGCCGATCTCGACCTCGCCGTCAAAGAACTGACCCACGGATCACTTGCGATGGCCGGTCAGATTTGCGTCGCGGCGGCAAGGTTTCTTGTCCACGAGAGCATCGCCGCCGATTTCGAGGTCCGCATCGTTGCGGCATTCAAGGCGGTGCGAACAGGTCCGGGCAGCGACCCCGCAAGCGACATGGGCAGCCTGATCGACGAAGCGAACCGGAACCGCGTTCTTGGTCTACTGGAACAGGCGGGTGACGAAGGGGAAATGCTGCTCAAGGGGAAACCTGTCGGTCAGGGCGCTTTCCTCACACCGTCGCTTTTTCGGATAGACAACCTTCAATCGGACCTCGTGCAGGAAGAGCTTTTCGGCCCGCTCGTTTCCGTCGAGCGCTTCGGCGACGAGGCCGAAGCCATCCATAAGGCGAACGCAACGCCCTATGGTCTGGCCGCATCGGTTTTCACGCGTGATGGTGCGCGCGCGATGCGCACTTCCCGTGCGATCCGGGCAGGAACCGTCTGGATCAATTCGCACCTTCGGCTCTTCGCCGAAGGTGAAACGGGCGGTTACGGCAAGTCGGGTCTCGGTCGACTTCACGGCCCTGAAGGTCTGCACGACTTCCTGGAAACCAAGCACATCTATTTGGAAGCGGGGATCATATCGCAATACGCGCGGTGACGGAATGGGTCACTTCCTTTTTGCACCATTCAGACCGGCTGAACCGAGCCTGCAATATTCCCGACGCGACACTGCCGGAGGCAAGACATGACCAGCAAGCACGCGATCGTCACTGGCGCAGCATCCGGCATCGGCGCCGCCGCCGCCCGAGCGCTTCGCCGCAGCGGGTTCGAGATCACTGTCATTGACCTCAGCGATCCGGGCGACGCCGCGGATCGCTGGCAACAAGTTGATCTGGACGATGCCACGAAGCCCCTGCCAGCGATCGACCGCCCGGTCGATGTTCTGGTCAACGCCGCCGGGTTGCCCCCACGCCCTGGGACCGAGGCAAAGGTCCTTCGCGTGAATTTCCTGGCACTCCGCCGCCTTACTCTGCATGTCTTGCCGTATCTGACGCCGGGCGGCTCCATCGTGAACATGGCATCGAAGGCCGGCGCGAGTTGGCGGGAGAACATCGCGCAAGTCCGTAAACTCCTCGATCGACCCGATGACGCCACGCTCGATGACTTCGTCGCGGCGGAGGGCATCGACCCTGTCCGCTCCTACGATTTGTCCAAGGAAGCTGTAATTGTCTGGACCAAGTTCATGACAGCACCGCTGATCGCGAAAGGTCAGCGCATGAACGCCGTAAGTCCAGCAGCAACAAGGACACCCATCCTGGAAGAATTCGAAAGGGCTTTTGGCGAGCGGGCGACACGCGGTATTGCGTTGACGCGGCGCGCGGCCGCGCCCGAAGAAGTCGCCGACGTCATTGCCTTTCTGGCCAGTCCTGCATCGGCATGGGTCCGAGGCTGCAACATCGAGGCAGACGGTGGACTGACTGCGATGCTCGAGACAGAACAGATGATCGACCCGAAGTCCTGAACCGGTCAGAAATCGAAAAAGATCGTCTCGCTCGGAACTTGCAGGTGGACGTTGAACCGATAAACGCCGTCGCTCTCGGCCTTCGCCAAAAGCGTCACTACCCTGCTTTGATGTTCAATCCGCGTCAGGATCGGATCTTCCTCTTTCGCCTCGGCCTCGTCTTCAAAGTAGACCCGCGTTTGAAGTCCGATGTTTTTTCCTCGTGCAACAAGCCAGAGCGTCGCATGGGGCGCCATCAAGGTGCCGTCCCGAAACGGCACGCGTCCGGGTTTGACCGTCTCAAATACGAACTTCCCGGTTTCCGGATCGCCGGGCGAGCGTCCGAAGCCGGTTAAGTTGGGGTCGGCCTTGCCCCGCGTTTCATTCAGTGATGGATCGAGACCCGCTGCATCTGCCTGCCAGATTTCGATCATCGCGTCCGAACTTTGCCCGCAAACTCGCCGCAGTCTCCTTTTGGCCGAATGTCCAGCTCTGGGCCTTCAACGCGGTTGGCATGAGAAAACTTGCGGAAGTCATTGCAAAGTCCCAAAGAGAGCGGGCCGAGATCGAAGGAAAAACCTCGGTCGCTGTCCGGAAGGCGGAAGTGGAGGCTTCTCAGCGTCGGCTCCAGATCGAACTTGAGGAGCGTCGCGCCGAGATTGCACAAGCGCAGGAAATCGAAACCCTACTCGCCGCGCAGTTGACCGAGGTTGCGCGTCGCAAGTCCAACGCCGAACGTGAAGCGGCGCAAGCCCGCATTCGGATGGAGCAGGACATTCAGGTCGCATCGATTCAGCGAGAGCTTCAAGTATGCGAGGCCGAAATCGCACGGTTGCGATCTCTCGAGATGGCTGAGCAGGACAAGACGATCCAGATCGCCGCAAACAGTCAGGAAGAGAGTAAGGCTCGAGCTGAAGCTACGGCTGCCCGCGCTGCGCTCGTCAAGGCCGAAGAGGACATCGCCACACTCAAGCAGATGGCCGAGGCCGAACGACGCAAACGCCTTGCCCTTGTTGCCGCCGAGCAGGACGCGGAATCAAACGCCCGCCGTGCCCGCATCAGTGCCGAAGCAGATCAGGAGGTCGCCAAGGCGAAAGGCGTAATCCGACGCGAAGAAGCCGCCTCGATGAAGGTCAACAGGTTTGCGGAAGCAGAGGCCGAGGCCGCCCGCATCAAGCCCGAGAACAGCCGCTCCGAAGGCGCAATGGCGCTTGAGGCGGAGCGTATTCGGCTTGAAAAATTGCCTGCCATCGTCAGCGAACTGGTCAAACCCGTTGAAAAAATCAAGGGCATCAACATCAACCACGTTACCAGTCTGGAACGTCCGGCCTCCGGTTCAGCACAGGTTTCGCCGGTAAGCCAAACCATCGACTCGATACTCGACATGGCGGTGGCGCTTCCCGCGATGAAGAAGGTCGGCGAGCAGATCGGGGTAAACCTCGATGGCGTGGCCGGTAAAGACAAGGAGTCCTAACGGCATCCGACGTATGTGCGCATTCAGTGATGAAGCCAGCCATTACAAATATACAAGTTCTCGAAACCGAACGCTTGCGTTTGCGCGAACCACTCGCATCAGATTTCGAACTTTGCGTCGAGTTCCGAATGTCAGATTGTGCGCGGGGTGTCGCTGGCCCCTCTTCACGTTCAGAAGCCTACCAACAATTTGGCGAGCTGTTCGGTCACTGGATCCTACGTGGCTTTGGCCGCTGGATCGTCGCTGATCTCGTCACGGATGAGCCCCTTGGTGTCGTCGGCTTGTGGTATCCTGAGAGCTGGCCAGAACCGGAAGTGGCTTGGTCGGTTTTTGCCAATGGAGAAGGCAAAGGCATAGCCTTCGATGCGTCACTCGCCGCGCGCGACTTTGCCTACTCGACACTGGGATGGAGAACAGCAATCAGCCTAATCAAGGAAGACAATGACAGATCTTTAGGTCTGGCCCGGCGTATGGGCGCAAAATTTGAGAAGCATTTTGACCATCCCGTACTGGGCAGCATGCAGATGTGGCGTCATCCTGTACCGCCTAGCCGATGATTGTCTAGGAACTTACCGCACCCGTCAGATCTCTGCTTTGAGCATAGATCGGAGGGTCCGCCTGACGCATTCCCCGAGCACCCTGCCATTCTGCCCAGCCCGCAGAATTTCGATTCGTTCGTCCTGAACAGATTTCTTTTCCAGGTGCCACAGCGGCAGGTTAAACCTGTGCTACGGCCTTGGTTTCTTGATATTCAAACGCAAGAAGAGTCACCCAATCAGTTCCGCCCAGTCACATTCTGAAAGACACTACGGGCGATATTTTCGTCCATTTGGTGGCCGATCCATCCCACGAAGCCATCAGGCCGAACAAGGATCATCGACGCTTCCCAAGAGATAAACCATTCGGGGTCCGGCTTCGGTGTCTCAAGTGGAATATCGAGTTCTCTAGCAGCCGTGCGGAACGCTGACCTTGCGTCGTCGTTAGACGTCAAAAGCGTGAAGCCATTGCCTAGCATGAGCGCAACTTCATTTCCGACTGGTCCTGCCGGAGGAAGATGGTGCCCTGTCAAAGCAGCGAAGCCGTGGTTGCCGACCGCACTTGGCCTCCCAGTCGACTTCGGAACGATCGGAGATCCCTCGTAATTCGGTTCGAATTTATCCACGTCCCACGTGTCGCTTTGACTTTCGGTCCACGCTTTCTCAAATTCCTTTGCATCACGTTCCGGACTGAAAGTTCGCAGGAGCTTGCGATCATTCTCGATGTAGCGCTCGATGAAATCCCGCGCGGTCGACGCGAAGACCGGTTTTCGCTCGGCGTTGTAGCTGTCGAGCAAGGCCTCCCCTCCCCAACCCTGAAGCCTTGCCGCAAGTTTCCAGCCAAGGTTTCTCGCATCCTCGAGGCCCGTGTTGATTCCGTAGCCTCCATATGGCGGATGCGAATGAGCGGCATCGCCGGCGATGAACACCCGGCCCGCCCGATAGTTGTCGGCAACTGCGATCCGAAGGTCCCAAAGACCCACATATGTCAATTCGTGGTCGAATGAGCGGCCAACGGCGCGGTGCAGCAAAGCACTGAAATCATAGTTCTCAGTTGTCGTACCTGCTGGTACAGGGGCATGGAAGAACCAGCTTTTCCCGTAATCCACCCTTCCGAAGAACATCCAATAGCCGTCCTCGTCAGGATGGAGCACCTTGTAGATCGCCTTTCTGGGGTAGCGCCTCACGAGATTATGCAGGTGCTCGGAATCGAAAACGACAAGGGCCATCAGCCGATCATGATCTCGGCGCGTCTCGGGAATGCCAGCTGCCGTGCGGACCATTGAGCGGCTGCCGTCGGCCCCGACAAGATAGGCTCCCCGAACGACATCAATCTCTTTGGTATCCTTATTCTCGATGGTCAGGCGAACCTCGTTTGCATCCTGTTCAAGTGACTTCCCCGACCAGCCATATCTGATCGTCACGCTGCCGATTTCGGCTGCGCGTGCGCGAAGCACGGCCTCGGTCTTGTACTGCGGCACACGCGCATTTTTCGCAAAATAGTAGGCGCCGACGGAGGCCCGATTAAACCAATCGATAGCGTATTCGGAAAGAAGCGCCCCGTACATCGTCATGCCGCCGATGCCGGCATCCGGCGGCAGTGGGTGGGCGTTTCGAAGTTCCGCTTCACAACCCCATGCTTGAAAGTGTTCCGCCGTCCGTTGCGTCAAGTTCTGACCTTTGGGAATCGGTTGCGGTGACGGATAGCGTTCGACAACGCAGGTTCGGACCCCTCGCTGGCCGAGCTCGATCGCAAGCCCCATGCCGACAGGCCCACCACCGTTGATCAAGACATCGTAAGCGTCACTCATTTGCTATCTCCGACTGGTTCTTCAGCGATCCGAAGACGCGCGGAACCTTTCTCTGCAATAGCTTCTCCGCCTGATGGCCTAGCTCTTTCCGCCAGAAGGTCGTCCAGGCATCTTGTTATTTCTTCGGCACTCTGTTTGATGTCGGCGGCAAGATCCTCGTTGGTGCTCTCGTCGATCATGGCGGCTTCGGCCGATAGGCAAAGAGCACCCTGAGGCACGGCATCGCCCGCTAGAATGGGTGCCGCTATCCCGACTAGCCCCTGGGTGACCTCTCCATAAGCGATTGCCACACCCGCACGGCGCACCCTGCGAAGCTCTGCCGTGACCGCGTCCTTGGTATCGCCAATGCCGATCGTGGTGAACTCTGTAAAGTGCCGATCCACAAGGGCCCTTCGCTCGGCGGCCGGAAGAAAAGCCGCGATGGCCCGACTGCCCGCCCCCCGACCCAAAGGCATCGGACGTCCGCGGGGATAGGATGAACGTGGCTTGTCCGTAACACTAACCGAAGCGATGCACAGAAGACGGTTCCCATACCATCTAAGGACGAAAGCAGATCCCGAGCACCGCTCGGCAAGTCGCGCGAGATACGGATTTGAGAGAGCGATCAAAGGGTCTGCGCGTCGCATGAGGAAGTCAAGCTCGGTCACTTTGGGGCCAAGCGCATAACTCGCCTGAGACGAGGCCGTAAGATATCCCGCATCCTTCAACGTCTTTACATAGCGATAGAGTGTTGGGCGCGAGTAGCCCAGAGCCTCCATCATATCGTCGGTACGCCATTCCGGTCGTTCCTCCGAAAAGAGGTCGAGGATTGCAAGAATCCGTTCACCTGATCCAGAAACAGAAGTCATTCCGCGACCTCCCCTTTCATCCCGGCAGGCCGACGCATGTATTCAGACACAATCAGCAGGACGCCAAGAGCGACCCCCGCCACATCGGTCAGAAGGGCGCCTTCGAAGGCCCCGGCCGGAACTAGCGACATCATCCCGGCAATTGCAAATCCTGCACGTTTAAGCCCGGAAAGGCGATCGCGGAAGTGGCCGGCGAGAGCGGCCGAGACGAGCCATACACCTAACGTGGCCGTCAAGACGGCAAAGGCGATTTCACCCGTCTCACCGATCAGGATGAGCGAGGGACTGAACGCGAAAAGCACCGGGATCACGTACGCCGCCCAGCCGAACCTCATGGCGGCCCAGCCAGTTGCCATGGCTGGCGCCTTGGCAATCGCCGCGGCCGCAAAAGCTGCAAGCGCAATTGGGGGCGTAATCATCGACATCATGCCGAAGTAAAGGACGTAGAGATGGGCGGCGATCGGCTCGATTCCCACTTCGATCAAGGCAGGAGCAACAAGCGCGGCCAAAAGGACATAAACACCAAGCGTCGGGAGCCCCATGCCGAGAATGATGCAGACAATGGCCGAGAGCGCGAGAAGCAGGATCGCGCTACCGCCGCCCACCTGCACAAGGGCGTAGGTCAGGTTGAAACTGAGGCCGGTGATGTTGAGGATGCCGATCACCATACCCGACGCAGCCGAGATCAGGATGATCTCGACAACACCTCGCCCGGTGCGGGCAAAGCTGCCGAAAAGGGCTTTGACACCGGGCCGCGTCCCGCCGTAGCCGAAAATCAGAGCCGATCCGCAAAGCGCCAGCGCGGCCCAAAGCGCGGCCCGCTCTGGCTGGAACCGCTCCCAGAAGAGCAAGTAGATTAGAACGGCAAACGCAAAAATGAAATGAAGTCCCAGCAAGACGGATCTTCCTGAGGGAATCTGGTCCTCCGGCACCCGCTCGATTCCCATTTTGGCAGCCTCAAGGTCCGCTTGAATGAAAAGGGCGACATAGTAGAGAACCGCCGGGATGAGTGCCGCCAAGACGATCTCGCTATAGGGGATGGCAAGGAACTCGGCCATCAGGAATGCGGACGCGCCCATCACGGGGGGCATCAGTTGCCCGCCTGTCGACGCTACGGCCTCGATAGCGCCGGCCTTATGCCCAGGATAGCCGTCGCGCTTGATCATGGGAATCGTCACGACGCCGGTGCCCACAACATTTGCCACGGCCGACCCGGAGATTGATCCGAAAAGCCCCGAGGCCACGACGCATATCTTCATTGACCCGCCACGAAAGCGTCCCATGAGAACCATCGCGGCATCCGTGAAGAACTGCGACCCGCCCGTTATGCCCAGCAGGACGCCGAACAGGATAAAAGCGATTACCACCGTCGAGGCGACCGAGATGGGAAGACCCAGAACGCCGTTCGAATCCACGGCCAGGTATCCTGCAAGAAGCTGCCAGTTCTGCGGTCGGCCCTGAAGCCGTCCCGGAATGAGATCACCGAAGAGCGCGTAAAGAACGAACGCGGCGATGATGATCACGAGTGCCAGCCCTGTCGCACGCCGCAGGGCTTCAAGAAGCAGGATCAGCACGACCAATCCACTTATCCAGAGTTCTGGGGGACGGGCGAAAATCATCAGGACCAGATCGGGATAGGCCACCACGACATAGCCCACCACCAGCATGGCAATGACCGACAGAAGGACGTCGGGCAGCGGCACGTCGGTCCTCTCCCTGCCACGCCTGAAAGGCAGTGAAATGAACGCCAGGGGTAACGCAAAAAAGAGAACCGCCGCGAAGAACTGCTGCGGATAGAGGTCGAGCCCGACCTTTCGTTGAATCGACAATGCCCACCCGATCGCCACGAGCACGAGGCAGGCTGCAAGAACGTCGCCGATCGGCTTCGCGATACGATGCGGAAGTGATGTCATCCGGCTATTTCGTGCTTGGATTGGGTGGCCCGTCCCGCATAAGCGGGACGGGCTGCGGGCATCAGTTCAGGCCGACTTCCTCGAAGAAGCGAAGCGCGCCGGGGTGGAATTCCGCAAGTCCGGGATCGCCCTTCATGTTCTCCGGACGGAAGGCCCGGAACGGCGGGAAGGTGTCGGCCATGACTTGCGCATTCTCGTACATCGCCTTTGCCATCTGGTAGACGACGTCATCTGGTGCATTCGCATGGGTGAAGATCACCTGCGGGAAAGCGATGTAGACCGTGTCCTCAAGGACACCGGGCATCGCGCCTGCTGGCAGCGTCATGAAGAACGCCGTCGGCCAGTGCGCGCGGGCGGCTGCAAGTGCCTCGTCGCTGTCGTCCTCGACGCCAAGCGCGCGAAGCCCGCCCACGGCGGCATCTGCCTCGCGCACTTTTCCTGCGCCGTGAGCGAAGATGAAGCCAACGGTGTCGCCCGCCATGAAGGCGTCCGCACCCGCGACGACGCTTGCGACCGATACCTTCTCGACATCATCGCGCGTCATGCCTGCGGTCGCATAGAAGGCGGAAAGCTGCGGAAGGATCGTGTTCTGCGCCGTGTAGCCATCCGTCATCGGCTGTCCGCGAAGGTCGGAGACCTTCATGATGTCACTGTCGGCGCGAACGAAGATCGCTTCGACGAGCGGCATCAGATGCGCGACCACACGAAGGTTCGGGTTCGTCCGGCCATCCCACCACGCTTCACCAGTGATGGCGTAATTCACCTCCTGAAGGTTTGCCACACCGAATTCGATCCCACCCTGATCAACATAGGGAATGAATTGGTTGGGGCTGGTGGCAGGTTGTATGGTTGTGTTCAACCCGCCTGCGTTGGCGGCATTCGCCACCGCCGTGCCGATGTTGTGGAACAGAGAGCCGGGGTTTGATGTCGCGATGCCAACATTCTGAGCCGACGCTGCACATCCGGCGAAAACGGCAGTCGCTACGGCTGCCGCCTTGAAAAGCATGTTCATTCTCTTCCTCCCTTAGTCGCTCCGTGTTTGATGCAAAATCCCAATTATTGAGACTACGTTGACATTACGTCACACCGAAGGAATATCAAGCGATGAAACGGGAGGAGGCTGATGAGCGACGAAAGCCCGGACGTCCGGACCGGTGGCGAGGCGCTGCTGACGGCGCTCAAGGCTTCAGGAATCGATTACCTTTTTGCGAATGCCGGGACGGATTTTCCGCCGATCATCGAAGGTCTCGCACGTCTTCCTGCATCTGCGGTCCCGATCCCCGTTACCGTTCCGCATGAGACGGCAGGCGTCGCAATGGCGCACGGACATTGGCTTGTGACGGGCCGTGCGCAGGCCGTGATGGTCCACGTGAATGTGGGTCTGGCAAACGCTGTTATGGGTGCCATCAACGCTGCTTCGGACGATATCCCCGTTTTCCTGCTCTCCGGACGCACGCCTCTGACCGAAACCGGGCGGAAGGGCGGACGCATGACGCCAATCCAGTACGGCCAGGAAATGTTCGATCAGACGAGCCTCGTGCGGGATGTCGTCAAATTCGACTACGAGCTTCGTTACCCTGAACAGGCTGATACCGTGACCAAACGCGCCGCGGCCATCATGCAAACGGCACCATTCGGTCCGGTCTATATGAGCCTGCCGAAAGAGCCTCTCACCGAGGCGCTGCCAAAAGAATTTCGACCCGCCTCCATCCCCGCTTCTGCCACTCCCGCCGCTCCTTCGACCAAGGCAGTAGACACCCTTGCGGCTTGGATCGCGGAAGCGTCCTGGCCAGTCGTTCTCTGCCAGAGAGGCGACCCCGCGGGCAGGCTGGGCGCACTGCTATCTGAAACAGCAGACAAATTCGGCCTTGCCGTTGCCGAACCTTTTAGCGTGCGGAACTTGCTTGCTTCGGACGATCCCGCCCTATTGGGTTACGATGCGGTCGCGGCGCTGACCGGCGCGGACCTTGTAATTGTCCTCGACAGCGGAGTGCCGTGGATAGAGGCCGTCAATCCGCTGTCCGAAAGCAGTCGCGTCGTTCACATCGGCGCCGATCCCTCGTTCAGCCGGATGCCGGTTCGTGGATACCGGACCGACCTCGCGATCGTAGCCGATCCTGTGATGACACTTGAAAGCCTCTTGGCCAAATCGCCAGACACATCGGCGGCCGTCCGGCGTCAAGAAGTGGCAAGACGGGTGGCAGTCGCGAAACCGGCTGCCCCGACACCCGGCGACCCGGGTCCGATGTCCGCCAGTTGGTTGAGCCGCTGCGTCTCGGACATCATGGACGAAAACGCGGTGGCGTTTACCGAACTCGGATTGGTCCTCCCTGCAATGAAACTCAAGGGGCCGAACCGCGTGTTCTCGAACGTCCATGCAGGAGGCTTGGGCTGGGCCATGCCCGCCGCGCTTGGTGCGCAGCTTTTGGATCGGAACCGCCTGGTGATCGCTTGTATGGGTGATGGCTCATATATGTTCGCCAATCCCGTTGCCTGTCATCAGCTTGCCGAGGCGCTGCAACTGCCGATCCTGACGATCATCAAGAATAACGCGATGTGGAACGCTGTGCGCCGGTCAGTGGTAAAGGGCTATCCCGACGGAGTTGCCGCACGAATGAACCGTATGCCACTCACCTCTCTCGAACCCTTACCGGATTTCACGCAAATCGCCCGCGCGAGCCGCGCGCACGCTGAGCGGGTCGAAGACGCTAACGAGCTGCCGGCGGCGCTGGCTCGCGCTATCGACGTCATAAGGACCGAAGGGCGGCAGGTCTTGCTGGATGTTTCGGTCGCGGTCAGCGACGATTTCTGAGTTTGTATGGCGACTTACGAGCAAAGGGCCTGGCGTAGTGCGTGGAACGTTATTCGACCTCACTTGCCCCCGCGGCTGGGAAATGCGCCAGAGCAAGAAAACCTACGATCCAGACATGCACAGCGACTGCACACGATGCCTCTTAAGCGACTGGATTCAATTCGAAATCATTCCAGTCCATCATGGGCGCAGTAGATAACCTCGCTGCCGCAGTGGCTGTGTTGTTGGGCATTAACAAGTCTCCCATGGACCGCGACCCGGTTTTCGCGTCCATAGTGCACACATACTGCACGCGAAGTGGGGCAGTCCACCCCCCCCCGAGAGAGCGAAGACAAGCGAACGGCGGTGATTGGGAATGCCTCAGCTCGCGTTCGGTCAGAGCGTCGACGATTGTGTCTCTGTCAGCAAAAAGGAACACCAGGGCCGAATGAAGCGCGACGGCTAGTCCCCAACCGACCAGCGGCCAGATGAACCAGATGGTCCCGGGCGACGTGAGCATGTTGATGACCACCAGCAGAACCATGACGGCGACGTAGACGACGGCGTGAACGAAAAACCCATACTTGACCTCCGCACGTCCTCGGGCTCGTTCGTAAGTCTCTGTCTCTGGCATCGTTGAATCCTCCAGATCTTCGGTATCAACGTAGGAAGACATACCCCAAATCGGAATCATCGAGGATGACAGAGATCAATCGCAAGCCGCAAGCTGCGGACATTCAGGCGCGTACAGCAGAGGTTGGCTCCGACCAAGGTTTGTGAGTGCTGCATGCGTGCCATCCAGCGGCGATCAACCTTAGACAAAGACGACGTAACTCGATGTAATTATATCTGCGACACCTGCACTTCGCGCATTTCTGGTCCTTGGCAATCATCAGGGTGCTTGCGGAGGCGAAAGGAGGGTAAAATCATGGTAAAGCAAAACTGGAGATGACCGTGTCCGGTATCGCATTTTGGACGATTCAGCTTCCCGGGTGGATGCTGTTTGCCTACCTGCTGGTGGCCCAATGTACGGCTGCTATCAGCTACTCCTTGGGCGTAAAGATGGGAACGCAGGAACCGGCTCGACGCGTTACGGAAATAGGCGTCGCCTTCTGGAAGGGTTATGCAGGTGCCGATCTTCTCTTCTACACGCCACTTCTGGGCATCGCGCTTGTCGGGCACTTTCTGCGGACATCGTGGGCCGACCTGTCTCTTGCTGCAGCACTCGGTGTCACGGTCTACTGGCCCATCGCGTGCCTGTGGACCGTTAAAGCCGCCCGCGGTGCTAAGGGCTGGGATTTGACCAAAGAGGCACAGTATTGGGTGGTCCTTCCTCTTATCGCCTTATGGGGCGCCGTTGGCCTGATCTTGCTCCTGCTCGGTTTCTAGTGGCGCGGTCATTTGCTCATCGTCGTTGGAAGCCCAGGGCCATGAGTGTGCCTGCGCGACCTCAGCGTCGCTCGATTTCATGTTGCAAACACAAGCCCGTCAACATTCCGACAAAGCAAAATGAATCCGGTAGTCTGCCCGTATGACCGATGCTGCGATGATGAAGGCGGTAGTCTTTCACCGATACGGCCCACCGGGAAGGCTTTCACTTCGAAAGGTGCCTGTCCCGCGCCCGGCACCGGGTGAAATCCTGGTGCGGGTTCGCGCAACGACGGTCAACCGCACCGACACCGCCACACTTCGTGCGCACCCGTTCTTTGCCCGGGCGATGACAGGGCTCCTGCGCCCGAAGATGCGGACGCTCGGTATGGATTTTGCCGGAACGGTCGATGGACTGGGCGACGGCGTGACCGCTTTCCAGCCGGGCGACCGGGTCTTTGGACTTTTGCCAGATACCTTCGGCGCCCATGCCGAATACCTGTGTATGCCAGTCGACGGGGCGATCGTCCGCATTCCCGGAGATCTTCGTTTTGACGAGGCAGTGGTCGGTGAGGGTGCATGGTATGCCAGCGCAACGACCCGACTGCTTTCCGAGGGCCGAGGGTGTCTGATCTACGGGGCGTCCGGGGCCATCGGAACCGCTGCGGTTCAACTTGCAAAATCACGGGGCGTGAAGGTGACGGCCGTCGTCGGACGGCGACACCTGGACCTTGCCAAGCGGCTCGGCGCGGACAGGGTTATCAACTACGAAGATGAAGATTTCACCGATATCGGCGAAACCTTCGATCTGGTTTTCGACGCCGTGGGCAAGACCTCCTGGTTCGCCTGTCGCCGGCTTTTGAACCGGAACGGAATATTCGTCGCGACCGATCTTGGCCCCTATTGGTCAAATATCCTTCTGGGTATGTGGTTCGGGATCACGGGCAGCCGCCGCGTGCGTGTTCCATACCCTGAGAACGCCCCGGAATTCCTCCGGTATCTCGCACAGATGATGGCAGAAGGCCGGTTCAGGGGCGTCTTTGATCGCAGCTATCCCTTGGAAGACATCGTCGAGGCATTCCGATACGTGGAAACGGGGCAAAAGACCGGAATAGTCTTGATCAACGTTCGATAGAAAAGGCAATGCACCAGCTGAAAATCAGGGCTTGATCACCAATTTGCCTTTCACTTCGCCAAGGCCTGTACGCCGCAAGGCTTCCGGTACTGACGACAGCGGCAACACGGCCTCCAGATGCGGAGTGAGTTCACCCTCGACGGCCATTCGCGCAACCCTTTCGGTCAGGTCCCGGCCACTGGGAACCATCAGAATCCCGATAGACTTGTTCTGAAAGCGAAAGCGCAGACCGCCGAACACAAGAAGCAGCAAAGCACTTACGTTGCCGCCGACGGCCCTGTAGATGCCGCCGCCAGAGAGGGCCTGGGCGATCTTGCCCGGGCCGCGCGTGGCGACCATGTCCAAAATCCGGTTCCACCGCTTCCCTGATTCAGTAAAATCCTGCTTGCGGTAGTCGATCACCTCATCGGCCCCCAAGGACTTTAGCCAATCGATCTTGCTGGCATTGTCCACAGCCGTAACATGTGCGCCTGCCGCTTTCGCCAGTTGAAGCGCCATGGTTCCCGATCCGCCACCGGCCCCATTGATCAAGAAAGCGTCGCCCTGTTTGAGTCCTGCCGTTCCCGCAAGAGCGATGCCACCGGCCTGTGGCAAACATGCGGCGATTTCGTCAGATAGCCCATCCGGAACCCGGACCATCTCAGCGACGGACACACAGGCATATTGCGCAAACCCACCGCGCACCATGACAAGATCACCCATGACCCTGTCGCCAATCGAGAACCCTGTGGTATTTGGGCCAAGCTTGTCGACGATGCCGACGATGTCCGACCCCAGAACTGGGTGCTTCGGTCGCATCAGACCACCCACGAGCCGCGCATAAAACGGCGCGCCAATCAGGTATTCCCAGTCGGAGAGGTTCACAGCACAGGCCAGAACCCTGACCCGGATCTGTGACCTGGCGGGTTCCCAAACCGGGATATCGGCAAGTCGAAGGTGCTCCGGCCCTCCATACCTGTCCTGAAGGATGGCTTTCATCGCTTCTCCTCGGCTTCCGTAACGTCCGGTAAAGAGTACCTACATGACCAGAATGCGCCGGTTCATGCGTGCGCTCAATCAATCACCAAAAAACTCCCCACAGCGAACAGTCGCAGTGAGTGCAACGAACAACTCCTTCCCGTCCGTGTTGCTCTCCATCGTAGGCGAAATTCGTAGAAACCTGACATTGGCGCGGATACAGCGAACGACGACAGTGTCTTAGATTTTTTTGTGCAGGCCAAGCGGTTGGGTTTCGTGTCGATGCTGGCGCTATCTGTCGTCATCGAAATGATAGACCAGTTCCAGAAATCTGCCAGAAAGAATCCGAAGGTACTCTGTGTGAAATGATTTTTGCGCAGAAGCTCTGACTGGATCTAATCATCATTAACGGAGTGCCTTCTGCGGACCAAAGCTGGGCGCCCTTCAAGCTGCAGAGCAGCGTCCGCGCGCGCGGTCGTGCTGATCACTTGCCCATTGGCCACGACGCACAGCCGGTTGGCGCGCAGTCGCAGCGCCTCGACCGGGTCC
>JBFKFZ010000030.1:0-38091 GCA_041633555.1 Paracoccaceae bacterium
CGGAGCCCCGGATGCGACATCGTTCTGCGCGATGATAGAGCGCATCATGACCCTGCCAAGACGCAGAGTAGCCGATCAGCGCCATCGACTGCTCCCCAGACATGGTAACCCAGCCAATTGTTGCATCAATAACATCATGCGCCTTTGGCAGGAGAACCAGATCCCAAGGGGAAGCCGAGAGATCACGCGATTGATTGACGCCCGGTCGCCGTTGGAAGGGCGCGGATGAGCGACGATATCCGCATCCACAAGACGGGACGCGCCGGGCGGATCACGCTGAACCGACCGAAGGCGCTGAATGCCATGACCTACGAGATGTGCCTGGCGATCGAGCAGGCACTTGATCAATGGGCTGACGACGCCGATGTCGCGCTGGTGGTGATCGATGCGGTGGGCGACAGGGCATTCTGCGCGGGCGGCGACATTGCCGAGATGTATGCCACCGCGATCGCCGGAGACTACGGGTATGGCCGCAAGTACTGGGCCGACGAGTACCGGCTGAACGCCAAGATCTTCAACTTCCCCAAACCCTATGTCGCCTTCATGCAGGGTTTCACCATGGGCGGCGGGGTCGGCATTTCCTGCCACGGCTCGCACCGGGTGGTCGGCGATACCAGCCAGATCGCCATGCCGGAATGCGGCATCGGCCTCGTGCCCGATGTCGGCGGGTCGCTGCTCTTGGCCCGCGCACCTGGGCGGTTGGGGGAGTATCTCGGGACGACCGGCACGCGGATGCGGGCGGGCGACGCGCTCCTGTCCGAGTTCGCCGATTACTACATTCCAGAACGTGAATGGCCGGGGCTGATCGCAGAGCTGGAGGCTTCGGGCGATCCCGGCAAGATCGACCGCGCCGCCCGCCCGGCTCCGAAAGGCACATTGTCGAAATTGCGTCCCGAGATCGACGCTACCTTCGGCGGCGAAACGGCGGGCGACATCCTTCGGGCGCTGCGAACGCGGCGTTCCGATTTCGCGGAGGCTGCGGAACGGGCCCTTGCCCGGCAAAGCCCACTTTCGGTGGCCTGCACGGTCGAGATCATCCACCGGGTGCGCGGCGCCGACCGGATCGAGCGGGCGCTCGACCAGGAATACCGTTTCACCTTTCGCTCCGCCGAAGAGGGTGATTTTATCGAAGGCATCCGGGCGGCGATCATCGACAAGGATCGCAAACCGCGCTGGCGGCATCAGGGGATCGAAAGCGTCACCCCTGTCGAAGTCAGCCGCATGCTGATGCCGCTGGGAAAAGACGCGCTGAAACTCTAGGGGGACGAAATGAAGATCGGATTTATCGGGCTGGGCAATATGGGCGCCCCGATGGCGGCCAACCTGGTGGCGGCGGGGCACGGGGTGACGGGCTTCGATCTGGCCGCCCCCTGCCCTGTCGGCGTCGCCAAGGCCGACAGCGCAACCGATGCCGCCCGCGGCGCCGATGTGGTGATTACCATGTTGCCCAACGGGGCGATCCTGCGCGCCGTGGCCGACGAGGTGATCCCGGTCATGGGCAAGGGCACCGTGTTCCTCGATTGCTCGACCGTCGATGTCGAGAGCGCCCGCGCGGTCGCCACCCAAGCCGAGGCGGCGGGCATCCAGCCGCTCGATGCGCCGGTATCGGGCGGCATCACCGGGGCGGCCGCGGGCACGCTGACATTCATGGTCGGCGGGCCGGACATGGCCTTTGCGGCCGTCGCCGACCTTTTTGACGTAATGGGCCAGAAGGCCGTGCATTGCGGGCCCTCCGGCAACGGGCAGGCCGCAAAGATCTGCAACAACATGATCCTTGGCGTCACGATGATCGCAACCTGCGAGGCCTTTGCGCTGGCCGACAAGCTGGGGCTCGACCGGCAAGCAATGTTCGACGTGGTCAGCACCTCCTCTGGCTATTCCTGGTCGATGAACGCCTATTGCCCGGCCCCCGGGATCGGGCCGAAATCCCCCGCCGACAACGGTTACAAGCCGGGTTTCGCGGCGGACCTGATGCTGAAGGACCTGCGCCTCAGCCAGCAGGCCGCAGAGGCGGTCGATGCCGACACGCCGATGGGCAAGGCGGCGGCGGATCTCTATGCAGAATTCGTCGAAAAGGAAGACGGCAGGGGCCGGGATTTCTCGGCCATGTTGCCGCGGTTCGAAAAACGCCACCGCGCGAAATGAACTGGACCGAAGACACGCCGGCACTTTGCGGTCTCGACCCGGCAACCCGTCGGCGGCTTGCCGCGGTCAGGCCGATGGAGGTGCCGCAAGGCACGGTTCTGTTCCGCCCCGGCGACGCGGTACAGGGCTACGTCATCGTGCTGGAAGGGCGGATCGGCGTGCACCTGGTCGGCCCGACGGGGCGCGAGATCCTGCTTTACGACGTGGCCCCAGGCCAGTCCTGCATCCAGTCGACGCTGGGACTTCTGGGCGGCGAGGATTATTCGGCCGAGGCGGTGGCCGAGATCAAATCCCGTGCGGTTCTGTTGCCGCGCGCGCTGTTTCTCGACCTGATCGACAGCGCGCCGGTCTTCCGCCGCCTGGTCTTTGCCGCCTTCGCCGACCGGATGCAGCGGGTGATGCATATCCTGGAACACGTCGCCTTTCTCAAGGTCGAGGCGCGGCTCGTTCGGCATCTGCTGGACCGGGCCGATGCCAAGGGCATCGTCAGCGCTACCCAGGCGGAACTGGCGCGCGGCATCGGCAGCGCCCGCGAGGTGATCTCGCGCCGGCTCGACGCGTTGGCGCGGCGCGGTCTGATCCGGGCCGACCGCGGCTGGATCGAGCTGATCGACCGCGCCGCACTGACTCGCATCGCAGAAGACGAAGGCATGTGACGAGGTCACATACCGAATCCGCAGGCACTGGTACCAATGCCCCATCAGGACAGAAAAGGAGTCCCCCATGTTCTCGAAAAACGTCGGTTCCATCGACCGTATCCTCCGCATCGTGCTGGGCATCGCGCTGCTCGGCGCCTTCTTTGCGTTTCCGGACGCCAGCTACCGCTGGTTTCTGCTGATCGGCATCGTGCCGCTGGCGACCGCATTCATGTCGAGCTGCCCGCTCTACACGATTCTGGGGCTGTCGACCTGCCCGATGAAGAAGACCTGAAGCCTGGCGCCCTGAGGGCACACGTGTCCCTCAGGTGCTTTTCAGGAAGCACCCGCGACACAATCGAATGGCGCCGCCCCGACCGGGGCGGCGCCTTGCAGCATTCTGACCGAACAGGTGTGGTCGCGCGCAAGCCTGCACACGCTCCCCGCCGGACCTAGTTCGTTATGATCTCCGGTCCCATCATCAGGATCGGCAGCCAGGTCGAGATGAACGGGACGTAGGTCACGATAATCAGGAACACGAAGAGCACGGCCAGGAACGGCAGTGCCGCGCGGACAACCGCCATCATCGACATGCCCGCGACGCCCGAGGTCACGAAGAGGTTCAGGCCGACCGGCGGGGTGATCATGCCGATCTCCATGTTCACGACCATGATGATGCCAAGATGGATAGGGTCGATGCCAAGTTCGATCGCGATCGGAAAGACCAGCGGCGCCACGATCACGATCAGCCCCGACGGCTCCATGAACTGTCCGCCGATCAGCAGGATCACGTTGACGATGATCAGGAACATGATCGGCCCGAACCCGGCCGACAGCATCGCGCTGGCGATCTGCTGCGGGATCTGTTCGTCGGTCAGCACATGCTTCAGGATCAGCGCGTTGGCGATGATGAACATCAGCATGATCGTCAGCTTCGCCGCTTCCAGCAGCGTGTCGCGGGTATCGCGGTGAAAGAAGGCCGTCACGAGCGCGTAGGGGCGGTGCAGCAGCGTCGAGGGCCGCCCGTCGGTATTGGCCAGCGGTCCCATGTCGCGATAGACGAAGACCGCGATCAGGAAGGCGTAGACCGATGCAACGGCGGCGGCCTCGGTCGGCGTGAAGATCGCGCCGGTGACGCCGGGGATACCGTAGATGCCGACCATGATGATGACGATCAGCATCAGGCCCCAGAACGCATCCATGAAGGACTCGGCGATCTCGCCCCAGCCCAGCCATTCGCCCTTCGGCATGTTGCGGATCCGGGCCATGATGTAGATCGTGGTCATCAGCATGAGGCCTGCCAGCAGACCCGGAATGACCCCAGCAAGGAACATCCGGCCAACCGACACGTCGGTGGCCGACGCATAGACGACCATCACGATCGAAGGCGGGATCAGGATGCCGAGCGTACCGGCGTTACAGATGACGCCGGCGGCGAATTCCTTGCTGTATCCGGCCTTCTTCATCGCCGCGATCACGATCGTGCCGATGGCGACGACCGTGGCGGGCGAAGAGCCGGAAAGGGCGGCAAAGAGCATACAGGCGAAGACGCCCGCGATGGCCAGCCCGCCCCGCATATGGCCGACGCAGGCGATCGAGAAACGGATGATCCGCCGCGCCACGCCGCCGGTCGACATGAAACTGGAAGCCAGGATGAAGAACGGGATCGCCAGCAGCGTATAGTGCCCCTCCATCGCCTGGTAGAGCGACTGCGCGATCGAGGCGAGCGAGGTGTTCGAGAACATCAGCAGGAACAGCATCGAACTGAGGCCGAGCGAGACCGCGATCGGCACGCCGATGAGCAACAAGCCGACGATCATTATGAATAGCAGTGCGACTTCCATGATGTCAGTCCTTCCCGTGGATATGCGAAGCGGCTTCTTCAACCGCGTCCTCGGCCTCGTGGCTGACTATCAGACTGTTCTGTTCGCCGCGCAGGATTCGCCTCAGCGCCTGGGCGATGCGAATCACCATCAAGAGCGCGGCAATCGGGATGATCGCGTAGGGAATGACGCGCGGGAACTTGTCATAGGCTTCGCCGGCATTGATCCAGCCCTCAAGGAACCGCAGCCACTCGACCATCGGCACCTGTTCGGTGACATAGAAGGCCTGGTCGCGGGTCTTCGGATCAAAGCCGGTGGGGAACCAGCGCCCCGTGGTTCGCTCCAGCCCGGCAAACGGGGCCCAGTAGTCCCAGGCGCCCTTTAGCAGCAGCAGCGCATAGATCAGGCAAAGCACTGCCGACACGATCGCCGCCTTGCGCCTGGCAGCGCTCGACAACAGGTTGGTGACGGCATCGACACCCAGGTGCGAGGTGATCTTGAACCCATAAGGAATTCCAAAGAGGACGAGCCAGGCAAAGAGGATCAGCACGACCTCGAGGCCCCAGATCAGGCTGGTATTGAAGACATAGCGCAGCACCACGTTCGTGAACGTGATCAGCGTCATCATGCCGAGCAGGATCGCGAGCGAGTTCTCCTCAAACCCGTGCACGATCCGGCCGAGCCAGGTCTTGGGCGTGTACTTGCTGTGGGCGCTCATCTTGTCCACTCCCCTGCATCTCTAAGGAAATGGCCCGGGTCTCGCCGGGCCATTCTGTGTCACTGAGTAGGACCTTACATCGCGGCGTTGATTTCCTGCGCGGCGGCGATGTTGTCGGAACCGACGCCTTCCTCGAATTGTGCCCAGACAGGCCTCATCGCGTCGACCCAGGCCTGACGCTGCTCTGGCGTCAGTTCGCGGATCACGCCACCGGCATCGAGGATCGCCTGACGGGCCTCCAGATCGACCTGGTTCACCGCTGCGTTCCGCTCAACCGTCACTTCGTTCAGGATCGTCAGGAACTGGTCCCGGACATCTGCATCCAGCCCGTCCAGCCAGTCGGTCGCTGCCACGACAAGATAGTCGAGCGCTCCGTGGTTGGTTTCGGTGATTCCGTCCTGAACTTCGAAGAACTTCTGACCGTAGATGTTCGACCAGGTGTTTTCCTGACCGTCGACGACGCCGGTCTGCAGCGCGCCGTAAACTTCAGAGAAGGCCATCGGCTGCGGCGATGCGCCTAACGCCTCCATCTGCGCGACCAGCACGTCGGAAGGCTGCACGCGGAACTTGAGACCGGCAGCATCGCCCGGTTCGATCAGCGGCTTCTTGGCCGAGAACTGCTTCATGCCGTTATGCCAGAATTCCAGGCCCATCAGGCCGCGCCGGGCCATAGATTCCTTCATCGCCTGGCCGGCTTCGGATTGCTGGAACGCATCGACGGCTTCGATGTTCACGAACATGAACGGCAGGTCGTAGATCTGGAACTGCTTGGTGAAGGTCTCGAACTTCGACAGCGACGGCGCGGCCAGCTGGACATCGCCCTGCAGCATTGCCTCGAGCACCTGATCGTCGTCATAGAGCGTCGAGTTCGGGAAGACCTCCATGCAGGCCTTGCCGTTCATCTCTTCATTGACCCGCTCCATCAGAAGATTGGCGGCGATGCCCTTCGGGTGCTTGTCGGAATTGGTGACGTGGCTGAACTTTATGACCAGTTCGCCGTCGTCACAGGCGGCGATTGCGATATTGGCTGAAAAGACAAGTGCGGCGGCCGCCGCAACGGTTGTCAGGAATTTCATGCGGGTATCCTCCCATGGACATGCTGATTTTTGGCGCCTTCTCATCAAGAAGGGCTGACGTTACATGAACTGACACTCCGTTCGCTGCAAGAAAAACTTGCCGACCAAGACCTTATTTGCAACGAAAACCATGATGTTAGCGCTAATCCGGCGAGAAGCGCGAGGAGTCGAAGTGCAGGAACTCAGCCAGTCCCCGACCGAGGACGCCTTCGTGCAGGAGCCTTACCGGTTCTACGAAACGGCCCGTGCCGAGGCAGGCGCGCTGTTTCACTGGACGGAATACCGAATGCCCTGCGCCCTGTCATACGGCGCGGTCTGGGCAATCCTGCGCGACCGGCGTTTCGGGCGCGAAATCCCGGCGGAACTGCGCAGCGACCGGCCCGCGCACGAGGCGGCATTCTGGCAGGTCGAGGATCATTCGATGCTGGAGCTTGAACCGCCGCGCCATACCAAGCTGCGCGGGCTGGTGCTGCGGGCCTTCACGTCGCGACGCATCGCCGCCATGGGGCCCGAGATCAGCGCAATCTCGCATGCGCTGCTTGACGAAGTCGAGGGCGACGCCTTCGACCTGATCCCGGCCTTTGCGCAAAGGCTGCCGGTCGTCGTCATCGCCCGTCTGCTGGGCGTCCCCGCGGCGCGCGCCGGCGACCTGCTGGCCTGGTCGAACGCGATGGTCGGGATGTACCAGGCGCGGCGGACCCGCACCGAGGAAGTGGCAGCGGTAGAGGCTGCGGCCGCATTCTCGGAGTTTCTGCGCGATTACGTCGCCTTTCGCCGCGACCGCCCCGCCGACGACCTGATCACTCACCTGATCGCCGCCGAGGAGGATGGCGAACGGCTCAGCATCGAAGAACTGATCTCGACCTGTATTCTGCTCCTGAATGCCGGGCAGGAGGCGACGGTCCACACGATCGGCAATGGCGTGAAATCACTGCTGGAGGCCGGGTTGGGCGCAGAGGTGCTGACGCCCGAAAGGATCGAAACCACAGTCGAGGAGGTCCTGCGACATGATCCGCCGCTGCACCTTTTCGCCCGATGGGCCTACGAGGATGTCGAGGTCGGACGGCATGTGATCGCGAAGGGCAGCCGGGTCGCCTGCCTTCTGGCGGCCGCAAATCGCGACCCGGCGCGTTGGGATGAACCGGAGCGGTTCGATCCGGCGCGCAGCGTGCAGACCAATGTCAGCTTCGGCGCGGGCGTGCATTTCTGCCTCGGTGCGCCGCTCGCGCGTCTGGAACTCCAACTGGCGCTGCCCGCGCTATTCGAACGCTGTCCCGGCCTGCGGATCGCAGAGCAGCCACGCTACGCCAATCTCTATCATTTTCATGGACTTGAGTCGCTGAAGCTCAAGCGCTGAAGCGATTGCGTCCCGCGCCGGTCAGACCGGCAGCATCGTGGTCGACTTGATCTCCTCCATCGAGAGAAGGGCGGTGACGTTGTAGATCCGCACCTCGGATATCAGCGCCTGGTAAAAGGTGTCATAGGCGCGGGCATTCGGGACACGCACCTTGAGGATATAGTCGATCTCTCCGGCCAGCCGGTGCGCCTCCATGACCTCGGGGCGATCATGAAGCGCCTTGAGGAACTTTCCCTGCCACTCGGCCTCGTGTTCGGACGTGCGAATCAGGACGAAGAAGCAGGCCTCGAGCCCCAGGGCTTCGGCATCGAGCAGAACAGTCTGCTGCCGGATTACTCCGGCCTCGCGCAATTTGCGGATCCGATTCCAGACCGGGGTCTTCGAAGAGCCGACATTCTTGGCGATTTCGTCAAGCGATTGGGCGGCGTCACGCTGCAACTCACCAAGGATTTTCCGATCTATTGCGTCAAGGCGGGCAGACATTCCTGTTTCTCCGGTTTGATGGAACGCTTGTACTTGGGGGCGAGCATATCGGAACATTCTTCCTTATTCACGCCGCTCCCTCGCAAGTATCCGGAATAATATTCTATATTCAAGGTGCAAATCCAGAGGACCCAATGCAGCATTTTCCGATCTTCCTGAACGTCCGGAACGCACGCATCGTCGTATCAGGCGGTGGCGAGGCGGCCCTGGCCAAGTTGCGGCTGCTGCTCAAGACCGAGGCCCGGATCGAGGTTTTCGCGGCAGTTGCTGCGCCGGAGATCGTAGGCTGGGCCGCCGAGGGCCGCCTGGCATTGGCCCGGCGCGGTCTGGCGGAGGGCGACGTGACGGGTGCTGCGCTCTTCTACGCGGCAGACGAGAATGAAGCCGAAGATGCGCGCACGGCTGCGATTGCCCGCGCCGAGGGCGCCCTGGTCAATATCGTCGACAATCTGGAGGACAGCGGTTTCATCACCCCCGCCATCGTCGACCGCGACCCCGTGACCGTTGCAATCGGAACGGAAGGCGCCGCCCCGGTACTTGCCCGCGCGATCAAGGCGGACCTCGAGGCCCGGTTGTCTCCGTCGCTGGGAATCCTCGCTCGGATCGGCAAGGCTTTCCGGCCGCTGGCCGAGAAGTTGGCGATTGGGCGCAAGCGCCGTGAATTCTGGGCCGACTACTATTTCGATGTCGGCCCCCGCGCCATCGACGCCGAAGGTGAAGACGGGGCCGAGGCGGCACTCGATTCGCTGCTGAACTTGCATCTGGGCGACGACTCCCCGTCAGGCCAGGTCGATTTCGTGGGTGCGGGCCCGGGCGATCCGGAGCTTTTGACCCTGAAGGCGCGCAACGCGCTCGACCGGGCCGATGTGGTCATCCATGACCGGTTGGTCACGCCGGAAGTGCTGGAACTGGCGCGGCGCGAGGCGGTGCTGCTGAATGTCGGCAAGACCGGCTTTGGCCCCTCGACCCCGCAAGAGGATATCAACGCGCTGATCGTGGCGCATGCCTTGGAGGGCGCGCATGTCGTGCGGCTGAAATCGGGCGACCCGACCGTCTTCGGCCGGCTCGACGAAGAGATCGAAGCGGTCGAGGCCGCAGGCATCGACTGGCGCATCGTGCCGGGCATCACTGCGGCCTCTGCGGCAGTGGCCTCGGTCGGACAGAGCCTGACCAAGCGCGGGCGCAACGGCTCGGCCCGGATCCTGACCGGACACGACATGAAAGGCTTTGCCGAACATGACTGGCGGACGCTGGCCCGCCCCGGCGAGGTTGCCGCGATCTACATGGGCAAAAAATCGGCCCGTTTCATTCAGGGGCGGCTGATGATGTATGGCGCTGCGCCCGACACCCCGGTGACCGCGGTCGAGAATGCCAGCCAGCCCGGCCAGCGGATTCTCGCAACGACATTGGGCGACATGGCGCAGGTCATGGCCGGCGTGACCGGCCCGGCGCTGACCTTCATCGGACTGTCGCCAAGACATGCGATGCTTGCGGCCGAAATCTCTGATCCGAAGGAGTTTGCATCATGAGTCGCGCCTTTACCCCCAAGATCGTCACCGCCAACGCGCTGCTGGAGGGCGATGTCATCTATCTCACCGCCGATGACCGCTGGTCCCGTGACCTCTCCGAGGCCGAGCTGATCGACGATGAGGCCCATGCCCAGCTGCGGCTCTTGGATGCAGAAAGCGCCCGCAATGTCGTGGGCGCCTATCTGGCCGATGCGGTTGCCGGGCCGAAGGGCCCCAAACCCGTTCATTTCCGCGAGGCGTTCCGGGCGAAGGGTCCGTCGAACTATGCCCACGGCAAGCAGGAAGACCGAAAGCATGTATGATTACAACGACTTCGACGACCATTTCGTCCGCGAAAGGGTGGCGCAGTTCCGCGCCCAGGTAGAGCGCCGCATCGACGGATCGCTGACTGAGGATGAATTCCGCCCGCTGCGCCTGATGAACGGTCTTTACCTGCAACTGCACGCCTACATGCTGCGCGTGGCGATCCCTTACGGCACGCTGAACAGCGCCAAGATGCGGCAGCTGGCGATGATCGCCGACCGCTGGGACAAGGGCTATGGCCATTTCACCACCCGGCAGAACATCCAGTATAACTGGCCGGAACTGAAGGACGTGCCCGACATGCTCGAGGCTCTGGCCGATGTCGGGATGCACGCGATCCAGACGAGCGGAAACACGATCCGCAACGTGACCGCCGACCACTTCGCAGGCGCCGCCGCGGACGAGATCGAGGACCCGCGCCCCGTCGCGGAACTGCTGCGGCAATGGTCCACCGACCATCCCGAATTCCAGTTCCTGCCGCGCAAGTTCAAGATCGCGATCACCGGCAGCCCGAATGACCGCGCGGTTACGAAAGCCCATGATATCGGCCTCAGGATGGTCACTAGGGACGGCGAGCCCGGATTCGAGGTTATCGTCGGGGGCGGCCTGGGCCGGACCCCGATGATCGGCCAGGTGGTGCGAGACTTCCTGCCCAAGGCCGACCTGCTGCCCTATGTCGAAGCCATCGTCAGCGTCTACAACCTGCTCGGCCGACGCGATAACAAGTACAAGGCCCGGATCAAGATCACCGTGCACGAAAACGGGCTCGACAAGATCCGCGAGCTCGTCGAGGCGCGCTTCGCCGAGATCAGGCCCGGCTTCAGCGGCCATGACCAGCACCTGCTGGCCGAGCTGGAGCGCAGCTTCGCCTCTCCGGACTTCGTGAGAAAGCCCGCCGATGCCTATCTGGCGGCGCGCAACAGCGATCCGGTCTTCCGGTCCTGGTCCGACACCAACCTCTCCGAGCATCTGCATGCCAACTACGCCCTTGTCTCGATCTCGCTGAAGGCGCACGGGCAAACGCCGGGCGATTCGACTTCTGACCAGATGCGCGTTATGGCCGATCTGGCGGAACGCTACGGTCATGACGAGCTGCGCATCAGCCACGAGCAAAACGTGATCCTGCCGCATGTCCACAAATCCGACCTGCCCGCGGTTCACGCCGCGCTGAAATCGGCTGGGCTTGCAACCGCCAATATCGGGCTGATCTCTGACATCATCGCCTGCCCCGGCATGGATTACTGCGCGCTGGCAACCGCCCGCTCGATCCCCGTGGCGCAGGAAATCGCGACCCGGTTCGAGGAACTGAAGCTCGAGCATGAGATCGGGCCGCTGAAGATCAAGATCTCCGGCTGCATCAATGCCTGCGGGCATCATCATGTCGGTCATATCGGCATTCTCGGGCTCGACCGCGCCGGTGTCGAAAACTACCAGATCACGCTTGGCGGTGACGGCAGCGAGGATGCGGTCGTCGGCGAGCGCGCCGGTCCAGGCTTTGCCTATGACGAGATCACCGACGCCATAGAGCGGATCGTCCACGCCTATCTCGCCCTGCGCGAGGACAAGGCCGAGACCTTCCTGCAGACCTATCGCCGCCTTGGCGCGCAGCCCTTCAAGGACGCGCTTTACCCAAAAGAGGAAAAAGCCGATGCCGCTTGAAGCTCCCCTTCCCCCGGTCGCCGAACGGGTGACCGCGCTCAACAACCGCTACCGCCACCACGGCGCGACGGCGGTGCTGGAACGCGCGCTGACTGATCCGCAGGTCGGCAGCATCGCGCTGGTTTCGTCCTTCGGGGCGGAATCGGTGGCGCTGTTGCATATGCTGTCGGTCATGGACCGGACGGTGCCGGTGTTGTTTCTCGATACCGAGATGCTGTTTCCCGAAACGCTGGCCTATCAGGTCGAGGTGGCGGACAAGCTCGGGCTGACCAATGTGAATGTCATCCGGCCTGACCGTGAGGAAACCTTCCTGCAGGATCCCGACGGCCAGTTGCATCGCAGCGACCCCGATGCCTGCTGCGCGCTGCGCAAGACCATCCCATTGCATAAGGCGCTGACCGGCTATGACGCCTGGATCACCGGGCGCAAGCGGTTTCAGGGCGCACGGCGGATGGAACTGGAATTCTTCGAATCCGAGGCCGACCTTCGGATCAAGGTCAATCCGCTCGTGCATTGGACCCGCGAGGATGTGCAGGACTACATGATCAACAACCGCCTGCCCCGGCATCCCCTGGTGTCGCGCGGCTTCCCGTCGATCGGCTGCGCGCCCTGCACTTCGGCGGTGAAGCCCGGCGAAGACCCGCGCGCCGGGCGCTGGCGCGGTCGCGAGAAAGAGGAATGCGGCATTCACTTCGTGAACGGCAAGCTGATCCGGACCGGTCTGCCGGTGGGGGCCGAGATATGAGCGTGATCGTGACCGATAGCGGTTTTGGGGCCGACGACTGGCAGGGGCGCTACATCACCGCGGACCAACCGGCCGCGAATGATTGCGGCTCCGTGGCGCTGGACCTCGATCCTGACGCGCAAGTAGAGGCGCTGGCCGACAAGCTCGACGCTGTGAAACTGGTCCGCGTCGCCTTCCCGAGTTTCGCAGATGGCCGCGGCTTCTCGATTGCCCGGCGGCTGCGGCTGATGGGCTATCAAGGCAGATTGCGCGCGGCCGGCCATGTCATCGCCGATCAATATGTGATGGCGCGGCGCTCGGGCTTCGACGAGGTCGAGATCAGCGACGATCTGGCCAAGCGCCAGCCCGAACCGCAATGGCAGGCACGGGCCAACTGGCGTGCCCATGACTATCAGTCGCGGCTGCGCGGCGCCTGAAGGGCTTCTAATATTCCGAAATCCGAATTAGAGAAGGGTCGGGCCACCGTGTCCGGCAATGCAACATGAATGATCTGAGACCCGTGAACGACGCCACCGCCACCAGGCTACCGACCCTGCCCGATGCGCAGACTGTCACGCATGTCCGCCACTGGACCGACCGGCTGTTCTCGTTCCGCGTCAGCCGTCCGCAGTCCTTACGCTTCCGCTCGGGCGAATTCGTCATGATCGGGCTTCTGGGCGACAACGGCAAACCGCTCCTGCGGGCCTATTCCATCGCCTCGCCCAGCTGGGACGAGGAACTGGAATTCTACTCGATAAAGGTGCAGGACGGCCCGCTGACCTCGAAACTGCAGCACATCCAGACGGGCGAGCAGATCATCCTGCGCCCCAAGCCCGTCGGCACGCTGGTGCTCGATGCTCTTCTGCCCGGCAAGCGGCTCTGGTTCTTCGCCACCGGCACCGGCATCGCGCCCTTCGCGTCGCTGATGCGCGACCCCGAAACCTATGAGCGCTATGACGAAGTGATCATGATGCATACCTGCCGCGAGGCGGCGGAACTGGAATATGGCCGGCAACTGGTAGAAAGCCTGCCCGGGGATCCGCTGATCGGCGAATTCGTCGGCGACAAGCTGCGCTACTACCCGACGACGACGCGGGAAGAGTGCCCGCGCATGGGCCGGATCACCGACAACCTGACCTCCGGCAAGGCCTTCGCCGACCTCGGCGTTCCGGGCATCGACGCCGTGCATGACCGCGCCATGGTCTGCGGCTCGCTTGGCTTCAACACCGACATGAAGGCGGTTCTGGAAGGCTTCGGCCTGCGTGAAGGCGCCAATTCCGATCCTGCGGAATATGTCGTGGAAAAGGCCTTCGTGGGGTAGTGGTGGCCGGCGGGTTGAGCCCGCATTGCGGACAGAAGCTGCCGTTTGCAACTGCGGTCGATGCGGGAGCAGAAGGCTTTAGCGGTCGCTGGGACACTTGCTCTGCGACGCTGCGCAATTCACCAGAGCGGTCATTGATCAACGGTGATCGATCCTCCACCGTTATCCTCGATGTCTGCGTGCCGATCCAACAGTCGAGACGCGGACGACGCCGAATGTCGGGAACGCCCGGCCATTGGTCCTTCCCTGCGCGCTTGGACTGATTGCTGATGCCCTCCGTCAGCGTTTCGGCCAACCCAATCGCCGTTTGTTGCCCTATCAGGGATTACACAGGATCAAAGCAACAGAAGTGATCTGTGGTGACGAATTGGCCATCAACTGATGGGCAGCGGGTCAGTCGCTGAGAATCACAACTTCAAAGCTGGACGGCCATGACGTTCTCAAGCCGCAGAATCCGAAACATCGTCCCTGAACCAATTCTCAAGCGTTTCGGCATCTGCTTGCAGTTCCTCTGCAAGTTCGCCGGCAAACTTGAGGAACGGTCCGTGATTGAGCGCATTCACGGAAGTAACGACGGGAAGGCCTCGCTCGAGTGCGTCGGCGATGACAGACCGAAAGCCACGACCTTCGGCTTCATGTTTGCCGAATTTATTGATGATCACAAGGTCCACCGACTTTTCAAGCAGCGGGCCGACCGCTGCGACGGCCGCTTCGAGAGCGGCAGTATCCAGCCGGCACCCGCGGGCTCCTGGTCCGAGGGACTGGCTGATGCGGATTTCTGAGGTGGTTCCGAGAATGCGCAGGTCCATGTCACAGCGTCCGCCTTGGGCGTCTTCGACATTGGACTGCACCGTACCGGCGAGCCGGTGGCCACGGGCCTCGAGTCCCGCGGCGAGTACCGCAAGACTGCAATCCGGATCGCCAGTTCCCGTCGCAACGATGTATCCAAGCTTCATTTCGGCCCTTGGGGCAAATGTAGGGTCCGCGGCGCGTTGCAGTACGCGCCGCGGAAAAGGTCATCCGACGATCGGTCGCGGCTTCAGCGACATTTCGAGGAAATTGTGCTTGTACGCGCTTTCCCCGACCTTGCGCAGCACGCCGCGGCCCAGTTTGTAGCGGTAATTCCCGCTCACCGGGTCGGGCACCGCGTGACAAACCGAGTTGGCCATCGAGCCAGGATAGTTGAACGCAGCCTTGGCCACGCCCGGCCGGATCTCGTCTGAAACAACAGCCACGGCAACGAATTGACCCGTCGTGGTACGGATATGTCCGTTGTTCATCAGGCTGGTAAAGCTCAGGTCCTTGTCCTTCACCCCGATCGGCTCGCCCTGCTGGACATAGACCGTGTCGTTGAACCCCTCGACGAGATCGCCTGACTCGATGCCGTGCGGTGCCGCGTCGTCGGGGTGGATCACGATATGCGGCCAAGGCCACCGTTTGGCCAGATAGGGCTTCCTCAGATCGTCGAATCCCGACTGCCATGTCTCGTTGACGCGGCCGTTGGTTATCCAGATCTCGCCCTTGTCCTCGCGCGGCTTGATTGCGTCGTAGAAGTCGATCCAGCTGTCGGTGGCCCAGGGCGTCTTCAGTATGTTGGCCTTGCCGGTATGTGTGCCGAAGGCATAGAGCCACTTCTGATCGAAGGTATCACCGTCGATCTCGCCCCATTCGTTTTCGGGGTCATGCAGGCGCTTGGTACCGATCATCTCGCCATTGACCAGCCGGACCGGGGTCGTGATGCCGGTCGTGCCCAGCTCGCGCAGCTTTTCGTGGCCGGTCTTGCCCTCCTTCTTGGCTTGCTTGACCAGCACGTTGTAGCTGAGCACGCCGCCGCGCGAATATCTGGCGGCTTCCTCGAAGATCTCGTTGCTGTCCTTCCAGTCGAAGCCCTTGTAGCCCATCTTCTGCGCGAACTTGGCGATCGCCCACCAATCGGGCTTGGCCTCGGCCGGCGCATCGTTGAACTTGGCATAGAGGCGCAGTCGCCGTTCGGCATTGCAGCGGGTAAAGTCCACCTCGCCCCAGCCGGCGGCCGGCAGTACGATGTCGGCATATTGGGTGTTCAGCGGCTCGACGGGGTAGATGTCGCTGTCGACCAGCACCATGCCGCCCGAGTCGACCCGCGCCTTCAGCACCTCGACCAAGTGGTCCTTGTCGACGCTGCGCGGCTGGTTGGGGTTGCGCACGGTCAGGTCGGCGACACGGCTGGCAAGTTCCTGGCTGGCCAGCATCGCCGGGAACCAGGTCAGGCCGATGGTCCACATGAAGCGCACATGGCCGTCCATCACCCAGCGGTCGACGTTCAGCGCCTTCTTGCGGCGACCGGGGTGCTTTTCGGGGCTCAGCCAGCCCTTTCCGCCCGAAATGCCCATGCCGCCGCGCTGGTGGCCGCCACCGCGGCTGATCACCTGGCCGGGACGATTGCCGGCGCCGCAGATCAGGCCAAGCGAGGCCAGCGAGGCCGTGTTCATGTAGTTGTTGGACCAGTAGTTGCCCTTCTCAACCATGAATGAGGTCTTGGGCCGGCTGCCATCCTCGCGCGGCTTGGCGATCATCTCGGCACAGCGCTGGATGTCGGCGGGATCTAGGCCGGTGATCTTCGCCGCCTCTTCCAGCACGGCCACCGGTTCTTCGGCGATGAATTTCTGGAAATCCTGCCAGTCCGACTGCCAGCGGCCCCAGGTCGTGCGCCACTGCCAGCGGGTGTTCCGGGTGCCGCGTCCGTAGCCGGATTCGATCTCCCACTTGTTGTTCACCCACTTGTCGATGAATTCCTGGTCCTGCCAGCCGTTGTCGATGATGATCTTGGCCAGCGCCAGGTGCAGCACGGTGTCCGTGCCAGGGATGATCGGCAGCCAAAGACCACCGTTCTTGACCCCGTATTCGACGCCCATCGTCTTGTGCGGGGTAACGAAGATCATCTTCTTGTCGGGGTTGTCACCATACATCATCCATTCGGTGAACAGCACCGTCTTGGTCTCGTACGGATCGACGCCCGACATGAAGGCCACGTCGCACTTGCCCCAGTCTTCGTAGGTAGCCGAGAACGAATTGATGCCGGCATCGTCAAGGCCCGCAGCATCCTCGGCCGATTGCGGCTTGTCATGCGGTGCGTGCACCGGCGTGTTGACACCACGGCGCACCAGCTTCGAGATCGCAAAGGTGTTCTCGAAATACTCGTAGGAATAGGTCTTCATGCCCCAGGCATGCTCGCCGTACTTCTTAAGCACGTGCTTGGACACCTCGGCCATAACCTCGGTCGCCAGGTCCCAGCTGACCGGGGTCAGCACGCCGCCGATGCGCACCATCGGGTATTTCAGCCGGTCGCGAGTCGGCGTGTCGGGGTTGTAGATCTTCTGGGCAAGGGTACCGCCTCGCACCGAGTAGTTGCCGTTGCGGTTGACCACGTCGGCCTTGTCGTCCGGCGTCACCACGAAATGGTGCGGCCGGCCGTCATGCATGCCGATGTTGTGCTGGCTGCGCGCGATCCAGGGTGCGCCCCCGGTCGGAAAGTCGACGCCAAATGCGTTCTGGTCGGCCTGGGCGCCGCCTTCGGTGCCGACCGGCCAGCGGAAGACCTTGTAGGAACAGGCGACGATGCAGTAGCTGCAGGCCGTCGTCAGCACTTCAGCGTCCGGCGGAGGCAGGGGTACATGCTCGCGGTTCGGGGAGATGGTATCGGCCATCGTGTAAACTCCTCTCTCAGGCGCCGCTGGGGTTCTGGCTGTAGCCGAAGAACAATCCCATGACGCCTGTCGCGACGATATCGTCGCCGTCGATTTCAAGAACGATCTGCGGCAGGCTCTCGACCGCGTGACCCGACACGATCATGCCGTGCTTGGTCAGGTCGAAGGTCGACAGGTGAAGCGGACAGGGGCCAAGCACCGAATGCTCGGACCGGAACTCGGATTCACCCATGTAGCCGCCCATATGCGGACAGATCGTGTTGAAGGCCACGATGTTGCGCCCTTCGCCAACGCCGCCGCCGGCCTCTTCGTTCAGCATCATCAACAGGTTCTCGATGTCGTCGTTCGGATAGTTGAACGCCACCGCCGTGCCGGGCTGAAGCCCGGACAGCTTGCCGATCACCTTGCGGACATAGGAGGACGACACCAATTCCTGTGCCTCGGCGCCGACGCCATAGGTGGCAAGGACCGAAACCGACGCACCGCCAAGGATCAGGAAATTGCGGCGGCTGACGGATGAACAGGCGTGCTTTTGGCCCACGCCCCCGGCCATTTGTGCTTGGGTCATTTGTCAAACTCCGCCCAGGTTGCGGTTGCGGGAAGCTCGGGTTCTTCCAGGATCAGCGGTTCATCCATCGACATTGCCTCCAGGAAGGCCACGATGTCGGCCAGTTCGGCGTCGGAAAGCCCCAGCGGCGCCAGCCCCGCGGTCTGACCCGCGCCACCACCGGCGTTGTAGAACGCCACGACGTCGGCCAGCGTCTCAAATACGCCGTTGTGCATGTAGGGCTCGGTCCAGCGCAGTTCGCGCAAGCTGGGCGTGCGGAACTTGTTCTTGTCGCCGGGCCGCTTGGTCTTGAAGTACAGGCCCAGATCGCCACCGGTGGCGCGATAGGTCGGCTCGTCGACACCCTTCTGGTAAACCTCCCAGCGCTGGGTGATCTGATAAAGGGGATCGTCGCTGAACTCGGGCGCCTCGGGCACACCGAGGTTGTAGAAGCGCTGATCGGATACCAGCGCACCATTGTGGCAGCTGATGCATCCCGCCTTGCCCTCGAACAGCTCGCGCCCGCGCTTGGCCTCGTCGCTCATGGCAGCCTCGTCACCGGCCAGAAGCCGGTCGAAGGGCACCTTGGCGGCGTCGGTGACGATCGTGCGCTCGAAGGCGGCGATCGCATCCCAGGCCTGGTGGATGTTGGGCCAGTCGGTGCCGTAGACCTCGCGGAAGGCCGCGACGTAATCCGGCACGAAACGCAGCCGCATTTCCATCATTGAGCCGTCGCCATTGCCGCCGACGGCACCGCCCGCGGCAGCGCTGGCCTGGCTTTCCAGCGAAGTGACGTTCCCCTCCCAGAACAGCTTGTTGTAGTAGGCGCTGTTCAGGATCGTCTGGCTGTTGCGCCAGTGCTGGGTGCCGGGATAGCCGAACGAGATCGGCGAGGCGGTGCCCCAACCGAGATCAGGCAGGTGGCAGGCCGAGCACGGCATAGTACCGTTGCCCGAAAGCCGCCCGTCCCAGTAGAGCTTTTCGCCCAGTGCAATCTTTTCGGGGGTCATCGGGTTGTCGGCCGGCACCGGCGGCGGTGCCAGCGTGGCCAGCGGCGGCACATGTCCGTCGGCCATCGCCGATGAGGCCAGAGCGGCAACTGCCACCGTGGCGCCGAGAACGGTTCTCGCAAATCGTTTCATCGTGCGTCCTCCTCAGTTCTTGCCGGCTTCGCGCAGGGCGTAGTCCGGCAATTCGGGCGCTGTCGCGGTCGGCGCGTCACCCGTCAGGCTTTCAAGAAACAGGACCAGGTTGGCCTTCTCGTTGTCGTTCAGGCCCAGCGGTTGCAGCCCTGCGGTCTGCCCCTCACTACCACCAGCGTTGTAGAATTCGACCACCTCGGCCAGCGTGCCGATTGCGCCCGAATGCATGTAAGGGCCGGTCTGGCCGACATCCCACAGCGACGGGGTCACGAACTTGCCCCAATCGGCCATGTCCTTCGTGACGACGTAATTTCCGACGTCCTCCCGCATGTTCATGTAGTTCGGCGTGCCCATGGTGGCGAAATGGCGCAACATGGTGATCTGCCGGTCCGAATCATCTTCCAACTCTGGGCTGTCCGGCGCGCCAGTGTTGTGCAACGCGCCATCTGACAACATCGCGCCGGAATGGCAACTTATGCAGCCAGCCTTGCCTGCGAAAAGATCCATGCCCTTCTTTGCGCCTGTCGACAGCGCCCCCTCGTCACCTCGCAGGAACCTGTCGAACGGCGCGTTCTGCGTGCGGATCGTTTTGAGATACTCGGCGATCGCCCCGTAAATCCGCCCGCCATAGGGTTCGGCGCCGTAAGCGTCTTGAAACATCACCATGTATTCCGGCACCTGCTTCAGGCGCTCCTGGGCCATGCGGCTGTCCATGTGCATCGTATGCGCCTCAGTCAGCATGTCGCGCACCAGCGTGCCCAGATCGGCGCCGTCCAGGCGGCCGTCCCACATCAGGTAGTTTCGGTTGGCGACGTTGAATAGACCGGGCGCATTGCGGAAGTACAGCAAATCTCCGTATCCGTGCGACATCGGCTCGCCGGTGCCCCAGCCATTGGCCGGATCGTGGCAACTCGCGCAGGAATGTCCGGTGTCACCCGACAGCCGGTTGTCGAAGAACAGCATCTCGCCCAGCTTGGCGCGGGCTTCGTTGATCTCTGGCGCCTCCGGCAGTGGCGCGAAGTCCTGCGCCAGGGTCAGGGACGGACTTGCCAGGAGCATCGCGGCCGAGCACAGCCCCGCCCATAGCCAACTGGGTTTCGGATTCGGTTTGTTTGTCATGGGTGCTCCTCTCCAGGGTGAGCCGTCAGCGCCAATGGCTAGTTTTGCGTTGTCCCGTCGGGGCCGAATGTCGCCAGATACGCGATCAGGTTGGCGATATCCTCGCTGTCCTTGAGACCGGCAAAGGTCATCTTGGACTTCGGCACGACGTCTTTCGGCTTGCTCAGAAACGCCGCAAGGGTTTCCTCGTCCCAGGTCAGGCCGCTTTCGGCCATCGCGTCCGAATATTTGAATCCCTCGATCTGACCGGCCTGGGCGCCGACCACGCCGTTCAAGACCGGACCGACTTTCTGTTTCGCGTCCTCGCCGACCGCGTGGCAAGCCGCACATTTCTTGAAGACCTTCTCGCCCTCTGTGACGTCCTGAGAATAGGTCTCAGTCGCTGCAATCGCAAAAAGCGCGGTAATTGCAAATGCCGCGCCGTTGTTTCGAGAAATCATGAATCCTCCGATTGTCGTCTTTTCTTTTCCGACTCATTTGAAGGGCCGGTTGACAGCAACAATAGCGCTGCGTTTCCGGCCGTATGTGACGAGCAGGGCCGTCAGTTATTGTGATTTGTGACGAAATGTGACGAACCGGGTCGCAAGGCGACCTAGTGCTGATCCAGATGATCCCTCAAACGTCTGGCGAGCGTTGCCGGATCGACCGGCTTCACCACAATCGCAGGTTCGGGACCGTCCAGCGTCTTCATGCGCGGTGCAAAGCCGGTGAGGAAAAGAATTGGAACCGACGGCCGTATGGTCCGCAGCCGCGCTGCCAATTGATAACCGTCCAGCTCAGGCATGACGACATCGCTGATCACCGCGTCAAAACGATCCGGCGCGGTTTCAAAGCTGCGCAGAGCGGCAAGGGACGACGAGAACGCCTCGACCACATATCCCATTCGCGTCAGGCTTCGCCGCAGGGTCGCGGTGATCTCGACTTCGTCGTCGACGAGCAGCAAGCGCTCGGTACCATATGGTTGAGCCTCCGGGCTGTCACTCCCGGCTGTCGCCGGCGCGCTGCCTCGCGGCAGGCAAACCGTGAAGGTTGCGCCCTTTCCCCGCGCGCTTTCGACCTCAATCACGCCGCCAGCGTCCGACACAAGGCCGTGTACGACCGCAAGCCCGAGCCCGGTTCCCTTGCCCATCGGCTTGGTGGTGAAAAAGGCGTCGAAAACACGGCGGCGGATATCTTCCGTCATGCCCGGCCCGTCGTCGCTTATTGTCAGCTTGACCATTTCTTTTGGTGCAGAGACCCCGTCGGATTCACCTTCGGCGCCGTCTTCAATCGCGATAGTGATCACTCCGGCCTGGCCGCCGATCGCCTCGCTGGCGTTTCCAAGAAGATTCATCGCGATTTGGTGCAGGTGCGTGGGGTCGGCATTGACCCAGGCCGGTACGCCGGCCGCATCGAATTCGAACCTGATCTCAGGGCCGGCTGCTGCACGCACCAACCGCAGCGCTTGGCCGACGATGTCGCGAAGGTCGGTCGGAACCGGGTTTCCCGCCTTGCGCCGCGCGAAGCCAAGCAACTGCTGTACCAGCGCCTGCGCGCGGCGCGCGCCGATTTCGATCTGCGCGATCTCGTGGGCGATGTCGCTGTCCGGCTCGGCGTCCAGAGCCGCGAGATGCGCCGAGCCGAGGATCGAGGTCAGAACGGAGTTGAAATCGTGCGCAATTCCGCCGGCCAGCAGTCCCACCGCCTCGATCTTCTGTACACGCACCATGTGTTCGCGCGCCCTCAACCGTTCGGTGATGTCCTCGCCAATACCCAGAAGGCTGTGGACGTTCCCGTCGTCGCCGCGCAACGGCAGGATCGTGCTTTCAATCCAGTAGCTGCCACCATCCTTGCGCACGTTGTGTAGTATGCCGTGCCAGGGCTTGCCCTCGGCATGAAGCGCCCGCATCCGCTGGTATTCGTTGTCCTCCGTATCGCCGGATTGCAGGAATTTCGGGGTCTTGCCGATGACTTCCTCGCGTGACCAGCCCGACAAATCCTCAAAATGGCCGTTGACGTATTCGATATGTCCTTCGGTGTCCGTGACGATGATCGAGGCGGGGCTTTGTTCTACGACCTCGGCCAGGCGTTGCTCACTGCGTTCCAGCTTTCGTCGCCTGTCTAATTCATCAGACAACCGTGCCAGCGCTTCCTGCATCTGCCTCAGAATGGTCCAAAAGGCGAATGCCAGCGCCAACGACGCGATAACAAGCAGCGCCATCGAGAAGAAACCGATGCCTATCAGGTCGCGGCCGCGCTCAACTGCGCGAAACAGCGTGTCAGTCTGTTGCGCGCGATTGGACTGCCAGATGCTTTCGAGCGTCCTCAGTGCCTCAAGCGCGCTGGTGTCATCCACCCGGACCAACTCGTCGGTCCTTTCCGGTGGCCAGCTATCAGCCGCCGCCCTATCGGCGATGTCCAGCTTCGACCGATAGAGATCAACCGTGGCGATCACGGCCTCTACGGCTTCACGCTCGGCCGCCGTGACCTGCAGCGAGAGGTATTCGGTCGTGATCGCGTCAAACCGCTCGAGCACCTCTGTCAGGTTCTCGCGATAGCTTTTGTCACCCCTGAGGACGTAGTTCTTGAATGCATGGATGATCCCGCCATATCCGAGGTGCCCGCGCAGCGCGCTGATCAGCGCGCCCTTTCGATCGGCCTCGTTGGAATACCCGGCCCATTTGTCGGAAATCTCCAGAAACTGCCGTCGCGTCTGAACCCCCAGATACAGCGCGGTTGCAACCGTCGCCGCGAGTAGAACTGCCGCTGCGACCACGGTCACGCGGGTTCTCTTCAACGATCGCATTTGGAACCCCCGGGCATTTCACCACCTTGCAAGCCGTAAGCATTGAACCCAGTATCGCCCCAATGCTGCAAACCTGAAAGACTGTCATGGCCAATCGCGTTCTCGTCGTTGATGACGACCACCAGCTTACGGAATTCCTAAAACGCTTTCTCACCAAGAACGGATTTGAGGTGGATACGGCAGGCTCGGCCACCCAGATGGGCCTGAGAATGGAGCATTCCGAATTCGACATTGTCGTCCTGGATGTTGGGCTGCCGGACATAGACGGCTTCCAGATCCTGCGCGAATTGCGCAGAAATTCAACAATTCCGATTATCATGCTGACGGTTCGGGACGACGTGTACGACAAGATTGTCGGGCTCGAAATCGGCGCCGACGATTACTTGGCCAAGCCCTTCGAGCCGCGTGAATTGTTGGCGCGTCTGCGGGCCGTCCTGCGGCGTGCTTCGGTTCTGGCCGGTGCGACTGGGGCCGAAGGGAAAGAAACAGTTACGTTTTCTGGCTTCCAGGTGCGGCTCGAAAAACGGAGTGTCAAGGCGCCCGGCGGATCCGAAATGCCGTTAACTTCGGCCGAATATACTATTCTGGTTGCACTGGTTCGGCGGGCCGGCGAGATCGTTTCAAGGGACGCTTTGATGAACGCCCTGTACGGCAATTCGATTCATGTCACCGACCGCGCCGTCGACGCCCATATATCCCGCCTTCGCCGCAAGCTTTCCGAGGTCGGCGCGCGCGGTGATTTGATCAAGACCGTACATGGAAAAGGGTATTGCCTTGCCAATGAAGTGCGGCTTGTCCCGCAGTGAAATCTAGCCTGAATTGCAGAACAGGCGAGAGATAGCGTGAATCGCTGCCATCCGCGAAGCGGTTCATTCAAAGCCGGTGGAATGAATCTGGGAACAGCTGCTCCATCGCTTCTTTCTCACCCGTCTCAAGTCGACCGCTGCAATCAGAGCGAATGACAGGACTTTATTGCCGCAGTGCAGTGCGAATTCCCGTCACCGTGCGGCGGCGAAATCGCTTCGCACGCCCGCAGCGCCAAAACGTCATCTCTGGTCTGGGCTCAAATCAGGCATTACCCACCCAAATAGGTCACAATGAAAGAGCCGCGCAGGAGGGCTCCTGCGCGGCTTTCTTGTTGGCTTGGCCGGTGCTTACTGGCCGATAACGGCCTTGACGCGGTCGAGGACGGCGGACAGCAATTCGGGGCTGTCTTTGGCATTCTCAAGCGCGGTCTTCAGCGTGGTCTTCTCGGCGTCCGAAAGGCTGGTGCTGTCGACAAGCTCCTGGATCTTGGCCAGATCGAAATTCTCGATCGTCAGCAGGTCCTCGACCGGCATGGCATCCGCGGCGGTGTCGGTGGCGGCAGCATCCGCGGCCTCCTCGACTGCATCGGTGGCGCCTTCGACGGCTCCCTCAACGGCCTCTTCGACCGCCTCGACAGCCTCCGAGGCGGCATCCTGGGCTGCGTCCACGGCGCCTTCCACGGCGTCAGCGGCATCTTCGAGAGCGCTTTCGGCGGCCTCGGCGGCTTCCTTGGCAGCTTCTTCAGCGGCAGCGGCGGCGGCTTCAGCCTCGGCCTTGGCGGCTTCCTCGGCGGCGGCGGCCTCTTCGGCGGCCTTGGCAGCGGCTTCTTCCGCGGCGGCCTCGGCGGCAGCGGCTTCGGCCTCTATCCGGGCGGCCTCTTCCATCGCAGCCTTCTGCTGCTGGGAATAATAGTAGTACCCCCCGCCTGCAACGGCCAGAAGCACCAGTCCGATGATCCAATTCTTGTTCATCACGTATCCTCACTTTTACGGTAATTCCGATTACCTCGGGGGCGCATATGGCAGATGCATGGTCCGAAGTGAAGGGGCGGCGCGGCACAGTGCGGACGATCTGCCTGATTTCGCCAACTATCCGGTTGAAAGACCCCGCATCTCCCCCTATTTTTCGCGGCCAGACCGCATAGCAATCAAAGGAATAGCGCTATAGCCCGCAGACCCCATAACGCCCCGCCGGTGCGTGATACCGGCCCCAGAGTCAACGAACGCATAAATGCCCGCGAGATTCGGCTGATCGGCGCCGAAGGCGAGAATGTCGGTGTCGTCACCCCGGCCCGGGCCATTGAAATGGCCGTCGAGGTCGGACTCGATCTTGTCGAGATTTCGCCGAACGCCGAACCCCCGGTCTGCAAGATCATGGATTTCGGCAAGTACAAGTACGAAACTCAGAAGAAAGAGGCCGAGGCGCGCAAGAAACAGAAGATCATCGAGATCAAGGAGATCAAGTTTCGCCCCGGCACCGACACGCATGATTATGAAGTGAAGATGCGCAATGTCGTGAAGTTCCTCGAGAATGGCGACAAGGTGAAGATCACCCTGCGGTTCCGCGGCCGCGAAATGGCGCATATGGAGCTTGGGCGGGAACTGCTGCAGCGGATCTCCGGCGATCTGGAGGAAATCGGCAAGGTCGAGTCGATGCCGAAGCTCGAAGGCCGCCAGATGGTGATGATGATCGCACCGGCGAAATAGCCACAGGCCTGTGCCAGGATTTCAGAGCCCCCGATTTGGGGGCTCTTTTTCATTGGTGGGCAGTCGCCTCAGGCAGAGCCCACGGCGCGCGCGGTCATGACCCTGACCAGATGTGCGCGATAGTCCGGCGCCCCGTGCAGGTCGCCGATCATGCCGTCGGCGTGAACATCTAGCACTGAGAGCGCCTCTGCCGAGAATCGCCCCGACAGCGCCTCTTCGGCCGCGACCCAGCGGTAAACACCCTCCTCGGAGGCCCCGGTCACCGCGACCCGTACGCTGTCCGCGAACCGGGCGACGAAGACTCCGACGAGCGCAAAGCGCGACGCGGGTTGCACGAACTTCTGGTAGTTCGCCCGTTCGGGCACCGGGAAGCGCACCTCCATGACAATCTCGCCCTCGTCCAGCGCCGTGGTGAACATGCCCTGAAAGAAATCGTCAGCCGCGATCTCGCGTCTGTCGGTGACGATCAGCGCGTTCGAGGCAAGGACCGCTGCCGGGTAGCAGGCTGAAGGATCGTTGTTGGCCAGCGAGCCGCCGATGGTGCCGCGGTTGCGAACGGCGGGATCGCCGATCCGCGACGCCAAGTCCGCCAGCGCGCCATAGCTCTCGGCGCAGTCCCGCGCGACACGGGCATGGGTCGTCGCCCCGCCGATACAGACCCGGCCCGCATCGTCGATGCAGACACCCGTCAGTTCGGGGATCCGCGCCAGGCTGACCAGAACGGACGGCGCGGCAAGCCGCGCCTTCAGCGTCGGGATCAGCGTCTGGCCGCCGCCAAGCGCCTGCGCCTCGTCCTCTTTCAGCGCTGTCAAAGCCTCCTGCAGGGTCGTTGGCCGCGCGATCTCGAACCTGTACATGAGTATTCCCCGAGCTTTTATTGCCTCTATTCGGCGGCGATCCGAGAGACGTCCTGACCGCTGGCCGCCATGATCGCCTTGACGATGTTGTGGTAGCCCGTGCAACGGCAGAAATTGCCTTCGAGATAGTCGCGGATCTGTGCTTCCGTGGGCATTTCGACCTCTTTTAGAAGCGCCGCTGCCGACATCACCATGCCCGGCGTGCAGAAACCGCATTGCAGACCGTGGTGATCCTGGAACGCCTGTTGTATCCGCGACAGAGACCCGTCGGCATTCGCCATGCCCTCGATCGTCATCACTTCGCCGCCCTCCACCTCAAGCGCGAAGATCGTGCAGGCTTTGACGGCGTCGCCGTTCACATGCACGACGCAGGCGCCGCACTGGCTGGTATCGCAGCCGACATGGGTGCCGGTCAGACCCAGTTCCCCCCGCAGGAAATCGACCAGCAGCGTCCGGTCCTCGATATCGCCGGAAACCGGCGCGCCGTTCACGGTCATCGCGACTTTCGTCATCCCTGTCCCCGCAAGTTCGCTTGACCCAAGTAAATCATGGCCCCCGCGAATTGAGAACACCAGATCTGACCAAGGCACCGGAATTCGAATCGCGATCATTCACCCAGCCGGTTGAATGTCTCGTCCAGACGTGTTATTCATCCATATGGATGAACAACAAGACGCCAGATTGTCCGAAATACTGAAAGCCGCCAGCGATCCGACGCGCCGCGCCCTGCTGACGCTGCTCGCTCAAGAGGGCGTGACCCGCGTGACCGACCTCGCGGCGCAGTTCGACATCAGCCTCAACTCGGTCTCCAAGCACATCAAGGTGCTGGAGCGCGCGGGGCTGGTGACCCGCCGGATGCATGGGCGCGAACACCTGATCGAAGCCAATATGGACCCCATCGGCGAGATTGACCGGTGGTTCAGCCAACTCCGCAACATGTGGGACATGCGCCTCGAGGCGCTCGACGATCTGCTCAGAAAGGAACCTGACAATGACTGACCTGACCCTCACCACCAGCCGCACAATCGCCGCCCCGCCCGAGCGGGTCTTCAAGGCCTGGCTCGACCCGAAGATGCTGGCGAAGTTCATGCGCCCTGCCGAAGGAATGGAGGGGCCCAAGGCCAGCACCGATCCGCGCGAAGGCGGGCGCTTCGACATCGTCATGAAGGCGGGAGACCAGGAGATTCCGCATAGCGGCACCTACAAGCTGATCAAGCCGCATTCGCAACTGGTCTTCACTTGGGAATCGCCGATGTCGATCGACGGCAGCACTGTGACGCTCGATTTCACCCCGGTCGCCGGCGGCACGCTGGTGAAGCTGCACCACGTCAAGTTCCCGTCCGAGGAAAGCCGGAACAATCATGAAAGCGGCTGGGCCCGGATCCTCGCCACGCTCGGCGAGGTGGCCTGACATGACCCCCCGCATCGCGACCCGCGAAGACTGGCTGGCAGAGCGCAAGGCACTGCTGGCCGAAGAGAAAGCGCTGACCAAAGCCCGCGACACCCTGTCAGAGCGCCGCCGCGCCCTGCCAATGGTGAAGATCGATAAGCCCTACCGTTTTGCCAGCGAGCATGGCGAACAGGGGCTGGCGAACCTCTTTGGCCCGCATCCGCAGCTTCTGGTCTACCATTTCATGTTCGGATCCGACTGGCAGGAAGGCTGTCCCTCCTGCTCTTACTGGGCCGACAATTTCGAGGGCATCGGCACGCATCTGGCCGCGCGCGACACCGCCCTCGTCGCTATCTCGAAGGCCCCGCTCGACAAGCTGCTGGCCTATCGCAAGCGCATGGGCTGGAGCTTTCCCTGGGTCTCGGCGGGCGAGAGCGGGTTCAACGAGGATTTCGGAGTTACCATTGCCGAGGACGATCCCGAGCCCGAATACAACTTCCGGCCCTTCACCGGAAAACCCGGCGAATATCCGGGTATCAGCGCGTTCTACCGCGAGAAGGACGAGGTCTTTCACACTTATTCGACCTACAGCCGCGGGCTCGACATGCTGAATGGAGCGTATCACTATCTCGACCTGACAGCACTCGGCCGGCACGAGGACGATCTGCCCTGGCCGATGGCGTGGGTGAAACGGCACGACACGTACTAAGATGGTCTTGAACTGATTGGAGATACGAGAATGTAAGATGCAGCAGTATCGCCGAACTGGCTGGCGGTGATCGTCGGCACGGTCGTGGTCTTTCTGGTCGGCTGGCTGTGGTACAGCCCGAAGCTATTCGGCAAGGGCTGGGCGGAAGGGTCCGGCGTGGATTTGGGCGGCGCCCAGTCGATGCCGATCTTCGCAATGGCCTTTCAGGTCGCGGCGTTGTTCCTGCTGGCACTGGTGATCGGCGTGATGGCAACGACGGACGCGCTGGGAACGGCGATCCTGGCAATCCTAGCAGCCGCTGGCTTCGTGGTGTCAGGTGGCGCCTTCACCAAGAAATCGGGTTACGCGCTTTGCGTGGATGGCGGCTACATCGTGATCGAGGGCGTAGTGATGATCGCCGCCCAGGGCATCTTCTAGCCCTTCCGCTCACGCGGCATGCCTCTGGCCGGGCTTTCCTTCAAGAAACCGCCCACCCCCCATCGCCGCCATGTCGGCACCTGTCACCGGCAGCCCGCAGACCACCCGTTCCAACACCCAGTCGGCACCGTTCAACGCGGGCGACCGCGCGCAACCCGGCGGGCCGATCACCGGGCGGGTCCTTAGATGCCCCGGAAGATGCACCGGAAACAAGAGGTTCCCCGGATCGACCGGCAGGCCGAACCGGGTCACGGCACCACCGGCGCGGCGCAAGCCTCGGGCGCGACATCGGCAGGGTCCGAGGTGGCAGAGGCGGCCCGGATCAGGATGATGTCGCATCGCGCCGCTTGCACGGCCCGCCGCCGCCCGCACAAGGTGCTCTGCAACGCCGTAAGAAATGATCTTGACCGTCGCCACCATGCCCCGGACGCGGGTGCGGGCAAAGGTCGGCAGCGTCGCGATGGTGATCATCGGATCGACGCGATTGGCCGCCTCGATCGTCGCGGCATCGAAACCCAGCACCCCCGGCCCGGTGGCACGGATATTGACCTGCCCGGTCGCCGCCTCGGTCAGCCGCAGACCTGCCGCCGCAGGATCGGGCACCAGCGCCGCCGCGATCGGTTCAGCGGCCTCGTCCTCTCCCATGTCGCCTGGATCGAGTCGCACACCGGTGATCTCCTGATGCCCCGCGGCAGCCAGGGCCGCGATGTCGCCTGCCGTCAAGACCTTGCCCTTGCGGATGCGCCCGTTCGCCGTCGAGAGGGAACGGGCAAGGATTGCACCCGTGGCCTCGCCAACCGGAACCGGGCCGAACCTCATCCCTTCCGCAGCCGCTCGGTGATCTCCGCCATGATCGCCACCGCGATCTCCGCCGGCGAGCGTGCACCGATATCCAGCCCCACCGGCGCGTGGATGCGGGCAATCTCGGCCTCCGAAAACCCGGCCTCCTTCAACCGGTCCACGCGCTTGGCATGGGTTCGCTTAGACCCCAGGCAGCCGAGATAGAACACGTCCGACCGCAAGGCCGAGACAATCGCCGGATCGTCAAGCTTCGGATCGTGGGTCAGCGTCACCACCGCCGTGCGCGCATCGAGACCTTGCGCTGCCAGCGCCTCGTCCGGCCAGTCATGGCTGATCGACTCGCCGGGAAAGCGGGCGGCCGCCCCGAAGGCCTCGCGCGGATCGATCAACACCGCGTCATAACTTGCCAGCCGCGCCATCTGCATCAGCGGCTGCGCGATATGGACCGCGCCGATCACGGCCATCCGCAGGGGCGGGTTGTGGATCGCGATGAAACTGGCCTCTTCGAACCCCGACTGATCCGCGCGGAACCGCACCGCAATGGCATCGCCCAAATCGGGGTCCGCGGCACCCGCCAGCTGCCGCTCCCAGCTTTCGGTATCGACCACATAGGCCAGCGCCCGGCGCTCGGCCCGCGCCGCGCAGATCCCGGCCAGCATCTCCTCGGCCAGCGCCGGGCCCACCGGCTCGACCATGACCCGGATCGTGCCGCCGCAGGCCAACCCGACGGCGAAGGCCTCGTCGTCGCTGACCCCAAAGGTCAGGATCCGCGTCTTGCCCTCCGTCAGCGCCTCTGTCGCCTCGACCACCACCGCGCCCTCGACGCAGCCGCCGGAAACCGACCCTGCGATCTCGCCTTCGCCCGAGATCGCCAGCTGGCTGCCAACGGGCCGCGGTGCGGAGCCCCAGGTTTCGACCACCGTCGCCAGCGCCGCGCCCCTGCCCTCGCGATGCCAGGCCAGGGCGGTTTCCGGGATATCGTCGAAACCGAGCGTCATTCTGACCGCGTGAACCTCGTCTGAAAGCACGTAGAGCGGAAGGATCCGCCGTCAGCATAAGCGACATCCGTCCCGTCCAGAAGGGCTTTCGGCGACGTGCCGGGCCGCTCACCGGCGCGATCTTTGAGGAGGCCTGGCGCAAAAGAAAACGGGCGGCTGAAATCCAGCCGCCCGTCCCTGTCTTACCCGTGGCTTATCGCGACGCGGTCTGAAAGCCCAGCAGTGGCGTGATCCGGCGCACCGCGACGCGGCGGTTGGCCCGCACATCGGCTTCGCTGGCGACCTTAAGATAGCTCTCGCCATAGCCCTGTACGACAAGGTTTTCCGGCGGGATGTCGAAATACTCGGTCAGCGCCAGTGCCAGCGATTCCGCGCGGCGATCCGAGAGCGTCAGGTTCGACACCGCGCTGCCGACGGCATCGGTATGGCCCTCGATCAGCATCACTTCGTAAGGCCGCTCCTCGATCACCTTCTGGATGGCCCGGCCAAGGCGCGCCAGCTTCTTGGCCTCACTGGCCCGGATCGCGGCAGAGCCGGTATCGAAGGTGATCGCCTCGAGGTCGATCTGCGGCACCAGTTCGCGCACTGCGCGGATGTTGCGGATCTGGCTGAGCGAGAAGCGCCGCCCGGCGTCAAAGCCAAGCTCGCGGTTCAGCGCAGCCTCGAGGGCAGCATCCTCGTCGGCATAGTCCAGTCGCTCGGCCCGGGTCCGCGGCAGGACCGAGACATCGACTTTGTCGACCGCGGCCGTATCGTCGAACAGCAGGTACTCGCTGCCGTCGGCCAGCACGCGTGACCGCTGCAGCACCCGCCCCTGCGCGTCGCGAATCGTGCGCACGCTTTCACCATTTTCCTTGATCACCGTCGTGATGGTGGAGCCATCGGCGAATGTCTGGGTTTCGACCGTGCTTCCGGGGCGGCGCACCAGCGCGTCGTCATCCCTCAGAACATAGAGCGATCCGTCGTCACGCTGCGCCACGACCCGGTCGCCGGTATTCTGCACGACCCGAGAGCCGTTGTTCAGCAGCGCCCCGACGATCGCCACACCGCCTGCGGCCAGCAGGATCTTCTCGAGGTCCGAAAGGCCCTTGTCCTTCTTGTCCGCCTTCTTGGCATCGGACCTGGCGGCGGCCTGCGGAGCAAACTCCTCGTCGCTCGACCGGACGTCCTCCTCGGTCACCGTGGTCACCGTGACTTCCGGTTCGGCCTCTGCGGTCGCGGCTTCGCCTTCGGTTGCGGCTGCGGCAGCAACGGCAGGCGCCTCTTTCTCAACCGCAGCGGCTGCCTCGGCCTCGGCTTCGGCTGCTTCCTCGGTCAGGCCGGTATCTTCGGAAATGACCGTTTCGGGCTCTTCAATGACCATCGGCGCGGTATCGGCAACGGCCTCTTCTTCCGTTGCTTCACGCGCGGCCTCTTCCGTCGCGGCCGCTTCTTCGGCGGTCGCAGCTTCGGCGGCTGCGGCAGCTTCAGCTTCGGCCTCAGCGGCGGCGGCGGCCTCTGCTTCTGTGGCAGCGGCGGCAGCTTCGGCAGCGGCGGCATCTTCGGCAGCCTTCGTTGCGGCTTCGGCGGCCTTGGCAGCTTCGGCTTCGGCAGCGACCTCTTCCTCAGCAGCAGCGGCAGCGGCGGCTTCCTCTGCGGCCCGCGCCGCGGCTTCGGCAGCTTCGGCTTCGGCGGCGGCTTCAGCTTCGGCGGCAGCAACGGCTTCGGCTTCGGCAGCGGCGGCGGCCTCGGCTTCAGCGGCAGCGGCGGCTTCTTCAGCTGCCCGGGCGGCCGCTTCGACGGCTTCCGCTTCAGCAGCAGCCTCAGCCTCTGCGGCGGCAGCAGCCTCGGCCTCTGCGGCGGCGGCAGCTTCAGCCTCTGCGGCGTCGGCAGCTTCAGCCATCGCGGCCAGCGCCGCCTCGGCCTCGTCCGAGGTCACGACAGCGCCGTCCTGCAGCTGCACCATGCCATCGTCTTGCAGACAGGGCGGCGTGATATCCGCGCCGCAATCCGGCAGCGCCTCCAGTGTCAGGGCCTGTGCCAGCATCGGCGTCGGCGCCGCCAACGACATGATCAGCGCGAGGCTGGTTGAAGTTCGAAGTATCTTCCGGTTCATTTTCTTTCCTTGCCACTCAACAACGTCAGGGAGGTAACCTGCGAGACGCAATACAAGTTCCCGCGAAAGAACGCTCACACATTGTCGTCATCACCGGAAAGCTGGCCAACTGTCGCCTATCCAGACGGGGCTGCACACCGGCTGAGCAACCGGCCCGCGGCGCCGAACCGACTGCGGGCGCTTGCGCTTTTGCCCGTCGCGTGCCTTAGAACCGGGATGGCCAACCTGACACGCGCCCGGCTCGTAACCCTTGCTGCCGCCCTGCTCGGCGCGGCCGTGTTTCTGTCTGCCGGTCTGCCGCTTCCGCTGCTTCTGGGGCCGATGCTGGGCTGCCTCTGTTTCGCGCTGGCCGGTGCCGGCCTGCAATCCATGGGCGCGGCGGGCACCTTCTTTCGCACCTTCCTCGGCGTCGCCATCGGCTCGACCGTAACGCCCGAGATGATCGCAAGCCTGCCCAGCCACGGGCCGACGCTGGCGCTGATCCCCCTCTTCGTCCTCGTCATCGGGCTGGTCGGCTATCCGTTCTTTCGCCGCGTGACGGGCTATGATCATCCGACCGCGTTCTATTCCGCCATGCCGGGCGGCCTGCAGGACATGCTGATCTTTGGCGAAGAGGCCGGCGGCAATGTCCGCACGATGTCGCTGATCCATGCAACGCGGGTGCTTGCCATCGTCACCGTGGCGCCCTTCCTTCTGACGCTGATCTATGACCTCGACCTGACCAGCGCGCCCGGGGCCCCGGCGGTCAGCTACCCGGTCTGGGAAATCGCGCTGATGGTGGTCGCGGGCCTTGCGGGCTGGAAAGGCGCTGAACGGATCGGCCTGTTCGGGGCCTCGATCCTGGGGCCGCTGATCCTGACGGCCGCCCTGTCGCTCACAGGCGTGATCCACAGCCGCCCGCCCGCCGAGATGATCTGGATCGCGCAGTTCTTCATCGGCATCGCGGTCGGGTCAAAATATGCCGGGATCACCGCCCGCGAACTCCGCCACGACGTGCTCGCCGGGGCCGCCTATGCCGCTATCCTGGCTTTCGTCGCCTTTTCCTTCATCGAACTGGCGCTGCGGCTCAGCCCGGCGGAAACGCTGGATGTCTGGCTCGCCTTCCTGCCCGGCGGACAGGCCGAGATGGCGGTCGTTGCCCTCGTGGCCGGGGCCGACGTGGCCTTCGTCGTCGCACATCACTTGTTGCGGATCTTTGTGGTAATTCTGTCGGCCCCGATCGTCGCGCGCTGGTTCGACGGCCGAAAACCACCGGTTTAGCGCAATCATTGCAAATGATACGATTGCCCTGAAGCCGCCACTGTTCTATGCCCGTTGCAAGCAATCAGCCGGAGGCCGCGCCATGAACATCGCCCCGAAACTTTCCGCCAAGGACATGCCCGATCTCTCGCGCTTCGAATGGGAAGATGCGTTCCGGCTCGAGGATCAACTGACCGAGGATGAGCGGATGCTGCGCGACGCCGCCCGCAGCTTCTCCGCCGAGAAACTGGCCCCGCGAATCATCGACGCCTACCGCGACGCCTCCGTCGAGGCGGGCATCTTCCGCGAGATGGGCGAGGCCGGGCTCTTGGGCGTCACCGTGCCCGAGGAATATGGCGGGCTTGGCGTCGGCTATGTCACCTACGGCCTGATCGCGCGTGAGGTTGAGCGGGTGGATTCGGGCTATCGCTCGATGATGTCGGTGCAATCCTCCCTGGTGATCTACCCGATCTATGCCTACGGCTCCGAAGAGCAGCGCAAGAAATACCTGCCCGGCCTGACCTCGGGCGAACTGATCGGCTGTTTCGGCCTGACCGAACCCGATGCCGGCAGCGATCCGGGCGGCATGAAGACCCGCGCCGAGAAAACCGCCAACGGCTACAAGCTGACCGGCACCAAGATGTGGATCTCGAACGCGCCCATCGCCGACGTTTTCGTCGTCTGGGCGAAATCCGAGGCGCATGGCGGCAAGATCCGCGGCTTCGTGCTGGAAATGGGCATGAAGGGGCTTTCCGCCCCGAAGATTGCCGGGAAACTCTCCTTGCGTGCCTCTGTCACCGGCGAGATTGTCATGGACGGCGTCGAGGTCGGCGAAGAGGCGCTCTTGCCCAACGTCGAGGGGCTGAAAGGCCCATTCGGCTGCCTCAACCGCGCCCGCTACGGCATTTCCTGGGGCGTTCTGGGTGCTGCCGAATTCTGCTGGCACGCCGCGCGGCAATACGGGCTCGATCGCAGGCAGTTCGGGCGGCCCCTGGCGCAGACCCAGCTCTTCCAGAAGAAACTCGCCGACATGCAGACCGAGATCACCCTCGGCCTGCAGGGCTCGCTGCGGGTCGGCCGGCTGATGGAAGAGGGCCGCGCCGCGCCCGAGATGATCTCCCTGATGAAACGCAACAACTGCGGCAAGTCGCTCGAGATCGCGCGCATGGCCCGCGACATGCACGGCGGCAACGGCATTTCCGAGGAATTCCAGGTCATGCGCCACATGGTGAACCTCGAAACGGTGAACACCTACGAAGGCACCCATGACGTCCACGCGCTGATCCTCGGCCGCGCCCAGACCGGATTGCAGGCCTTCTTCTGAACGTGCGCTTCCTCGCCGTCCTGACCGTCAAGAACGAGGCCGCGTTTCTTCTCGAATGGCTGGCGCATCACCGGGCGGTCGGTTTCACCGACTTCCTGGTCTTCTCGAACGACTGCCAGGACGGCACCGACGCGATGCTCGACCGGCTGGCCGAGATGGGCCAGCTGACCCACCTGCGCAATCCCGGACCGCATGAGGGCGGCGTGCAGTTCACCGCCCTGAAGGCCGCCGACAAGCATCCGCTGGTGCGGCAGGCCGACTGGATCCTGGCTTTCGACATCGACGAATTCGTCAATATCCATGTGGGCGACCACAGCCTGACAGCGCTGCTCTGCGTTCTACCCGAGGCGACCGCGATCACGCTCACATGGCGGCTTTTCGGCAATGACGGCGTGGTCGGGTACGAAGACCGCCCGATCACCGACCAGTTCACCCGCGCCGCCCCCCGGATTCTCGACTGGCCGTGGCGCGCGGCGATGTTCAAGACGCTCTACCGCAACGACGGCACCTACCGGAAGCTGGGCGTGCACCGCCCCCGCAGCCCCGATGAAGCGAAGCTGAACGACGCCCGCTGGTTCGACGCTGCCGGCCGCGCGCTCGGGCCGGAATTCCTGAAGCAAAAGGTCTTCTCGCCCTATGGCCGCGATAACTACGCTCTGGCGCAACTCAACCACTACCCGCTCGGCGCGATGGAAAGCTATATCCTCAAGCGCGACCGGGGCCGGGTAAACCGCGCCGATCAGGATACCGGCATGTCCTACTGGACCGAGCGCAACTGGTGCGTCGAGGAGGATTTTTCGATCGCCGCGCTGGCCCCGCAGCGCGACGCGGAACGGGCCCGGCTGCTCGCCGACCCGCAGCTTCGGACACAGCACGAGGCGGCCGTGCAATGGCGCCGAAACCGATTCGCGGAATTGATGCGGCAAGAGGCCAACCGGGGGTTGTTCGGACGGTTACTGATGACGCCTCCGGCTCGGCCGATACACGCTAAAGGTGTGCAAATACTGCATAATTTCGGACAATTTGCAAATTCCGACCCCGACTGACCCGCCGCACGAAACAATCGCCCGGCTGACGCCGCGTCCGGTCTCGTTGCCGTTGCGCGGGCGCAAATCCGACGCCTAAGATATCCCGGCCTGGCCCCAAAAGCGCCGGGTTTGGTTGCAAAGGCCCGCCCCGAATGACCGACACCGCGCTGACCGAGCTCATCGATCCGGCAGAGAACCTGTCTGATGTCGAATGGCTCGACCGGCTCCAGGATATCGCCGGGGATATCGGCTATTTCGAACCGCTCGGCCCCGATCACTCGGCGGTTTTCGCCAACGGATCGAGGCAGTTGCTGGTCACGTTCGAGACTATCGCGACCGCCCGCTCCCGGCCCGGAAAGGACGTGCCGATCGGATGGGATCTTGCCTTCAACCGGGGCTGGTCCCAGCTTTGCCTTCTGGCCCATGCCGAGACCTGGTTTCGGCACCGCGCCATCTACATGTTCTTCGACCAGTTGATCGACAACGGCTTTTTCGATGAGTACGACCAGATCCTGTTCTACGGCGCCGGATCGGGCGGTTATGCCGCCGCTGCCTATTCGGTCGCGGCCCCCGGCGCCCGGATCTTCGTCCTGAACCCGCAGGCGACACTCGATCCGCGCGTCACCGAATGGGAAACCCGCTTCGACCACATGCGGCGCACCAGTTTCACCGACCGCTACGGCTACGCGCCGGACATGATCGACGCCGCCCACCACGCCCATGTGCTTTACGACCCCAAAGCGCGCGAGGATGCGATGCATGCGGCGCTCTTCACACGGCCGAATGTTACCAGGCTGCGCTGCACGCATCTCAACCACGAGATCGAGACCTTTTTCGGCAGGGCCGGCCTGCTGCAGCCGCTCGTTGAAAAAGCGATGGACGGCTCTCTGCAACCAACTGATTTTCATCGGCTTTTCCGAGCCCGCCGCGCCTACATGCCCTATCTGCGCCGCCTGCTTGGCGCGACCGAGATCCGCCGGAGGCCGCTTCTGACCGGTCTCCTCTGCCGCAGCGTCTCGAACGATTCCAAGGCCCCCCCCTTCATTCGCCAACTGGCGATCGCCAAGGCGCAGCTCGCCGCAGAGGGCCGCCGCCTGCCCGAACCCAGCCGCCGGCGCTCCGCCTGATCCCTCAGCGCGACGCCACCGGGCAAAAGCTGACCCAAACCGCCAGGGCCAGTGTGACGGCCGTCACGAGATACCAGGTCCAATTGGTCTTGTTCCTCTCGGAATCGATCCAAGGCTTTTTCTCCCTCCGGTCCCTTGCAGGTTTTACATGCCATCCCGGTGGCCCTTCTACCTCAAAGCCCAGCATTGCGGTTTCCACTCTCACCAGGAAGCACCCCGCAATGCGGATGCCGTTCGACAGGCTGTTGGTGCGAAATGCGACGCCAAATGCGATCACCGGCGCGATCCACCAGGCCAAGTCGGCAAGCCAAGTCGGCAAGCGGTCCCTCCGCCTCCGCCCCGATTGTCGTCAGCCACCCGTAAAGAGCGGCGATCAGACCCGCTCCGACCTGCTCGTAGTTGCGCCGCGCTGCCTGACTGGCAACGATCTCATTGCGCAGGCTCACATATTCCATCTTGTAGAATTCGAATGCGCTCACCGGTTCGGACTTTCGCAGTGATGTCACCACCGAGATCTGTCCGAACGCTACCCGATATCCCC
>JBFKFZ010000031.1:0-38007 GCA_041633555.1 Paracoccaceae bacterium
ACCCCTGGTGCTTTAGTGCCCGGCCTGAGCGGCGGCTGCGCCACGCGGGACACGTACGCTTTCGACCAGCGCTTGGATCTCTTCCGGCGGCTCTTTCGTCATCGCGGCCACTATGTAGGCCACCGCGAAGTTGATTACCGCCCCGACCGCGCCGAACGAGGTCGACTTGATCGTCCCAAGCAGCGGGTCAGCATCGGTGAAGCTGTTTGTGTCCGGAATGAAGAACCAGCCTTTGTGCAGGAAGATGTAGACCACGGTGACGATCAGACCTGAGAGCATCCCCGCAACTGCACCGTAGTTGTTTATCTTCTTCGAGAAGATGCCCATCATCAGCGCCGGGAAGATCGAGGCTGCCGCAAGTCCGAAGGCCAGAGCCACGGTTTGCGCAGCAAAGCCCGGCGGGTTCAGACCCAGATAGGTTGCCACCACGATTGCCACTGCCATGGCGATCCGTGCCGACAGAAGCTCGGACTTCTCCGTCATGTTAGGCGTGAACTGACCCTTGAGCAAATCGTGGCTGACCGCCGACGAGATAGCGAGCAAGAGGCCCGCTGCCGTCGACAGCGCCGCCGCCAGTCCGCCCGCCGCGACAAGACCGATCACCCAGCTGGGCAGATTGGCAATCTCGGGGTTGGCAAGCACGAGGATGTCGTTGTTGAAGTTGGTCAGTTCATTACCGGTCCAGCCTTCCGCCGTCGCGCGCTCCTGCATCGCAGGGTTTGCGTCGTTGTAGTACTGGATGCGGCCATCGCCGTTCTTGTCTTCCCAGCCCAGAAGGCCGGTCTTCTGCCAGGTTGCCATCCAATCATATTCCGGATCGTTCTCGATCCGATCGAGGCTGACCGCCTGACCCTGAGTGCCTTCCGGCCAGAACTGCTCGGTGATGTTCAGGCGCGCCATGCCGCCCACGGCCGGGGCCGTAAGGTAGAGCAGCGCGATGAAGACCAGCGTCCAGCCAGCCGACCAGCGGGCATCCGACACCTTGGGCACAGTAAAGAACCGCATGATGACGTGCGGCAGACCCGCGGTGCCGATCATCAGCGACAGGGTGAAGAGCACCATGTTGAAGGTGTCGCCGTGATGCAGCGTGTATGCCTTGAAGCCCAGTTCGGTAACGATCTGGTCGAGCTTTGCCAGCAGCGGTTCACCGCTCGCCTGGTGATCGCCGAAAAGACCGAGACCCGGGATCGGATTGCCGGTCAGCTGCAGCGAGATGAAGACGGCCGGGATCGTGTAGGCCATGATCAGCACGCAATATTGCGCAACCTGCGTGTAAGTCACGCCTTTCATGCCGCCGAACACCGCGTAGGCGAAAACAACGGCAGCACCGATCAGCAGGCCGGTCGTGTTCGACACTTCAAGAAAGCGGCCGAAAGCCACGCCGACGCCGGTCATCTGGCCGATCACGTAGGTCACCGAAGCGACGATCAGGCAGATCACCGCGACAAACCGCGCGGTCTTGGAATAGAACCGGTCGCCGATGAACTCTGACACGGTGAACTTTCCGAACTTGCGTAGGTAAGGTGCAAGCAGCAGCGCCAGCAGCACATAGCCGCCGGTCCAGCCCATCAGAAAGGTCGAGTTGTCGTAGCCCACGAAGGCGATCAGGCCCGCCATCGAGATGAACGAGGCCGCCGACATCCAGTCGGCTGCCGTGGCCATCCCGTTGGTGACCGGGTGAACGCCGCGCCCGGCGGCGTAGAACTCTGACGTGGACCCGGCGCGGGCCCAAATCGCGATACCGATGTAAAGCGCGAAAGATGCGCCCACAAACAGCAGGTTGATAACGAATTGGCTCATTTGGTCAGATCCTCACTGTTCGTCGACGCCATGTTCGCGGTCGAGCTTGTTCATTCGCCAGGCGTAGAAGAAGATCAGGGCCAGGAAGACCAGGATCGATCCCTGCTGAGCGAACCAGAAGCCCAGATCGGTACCACCGACCGGGATCCCGGAAATGAGCGGCCGCAGCAGGATGCCGAAGCCGAAGGACACGAGGGCCCAGATGATGAGGCACCAGGTGATCAGGCGAATGTTCGCCTTCCAATAGGCGCTGTCAGATTTATTTTCAGACATGTTTCTCCTCCCGTTTCGGGTGGTTGGTGGGTACCGGCCGGCGAAATGCCGACCGGCTGGATCAGGCCAGCGCCTCCTCGACGCAGGCTGAAAGTCGCGAGGAAACCGCGCCGATGGGACCCATCGCGTCGGTTTTGTGCAGCACGCCGCGGGTGGCGTAGAATTCCTCGATCGGGGCGGACTGCTCGGCATAGGCCCTGAGCCGGGTCATCACCGTCTGGGACGTGTCATCGGAACGGCGGCTGAAAGAAGTTCCGCCGCAGGTATCGCATTCTCCCTGTGCGCGCGGCAGCTTGAAATAGTCGTGGTAACCTTCGCCGCAATCGTCGCAGGTGAAGCGGCCGCAGATCCTGTCGGCGATGCTTTCGTGATGAACCTCGAGGCTGATGGCCACGGTAATTGCCCGGTCGCGCTCGACCAGCAAACTATCGAGCGCCTCCGCCTGCGCTAGGGTGCGCGGATATCCGTCGAAGATGACACCGCCCAGGTCGTCCGCATCGAGCCGGTCGGCAAGGATCTGCGTTACGATCGCGTCGGGGACAAGTTCCCCGCGCTGCATGATGTCCGCCGCGGCGTCGCCGGCTTGGGTTCCGGCATTCACTGCTTCGCGCAGAAGGTCGCCCGTGGACAGCTGCGTCAGCCGGTAGCGTTCCGCCAGTAGCCGGGCCTGAGTGCCCTTGCCGGCCCCGGGTGGGCCCAGCAGAACCAGGTTCAGGGTCTCAGGTGTCAGGGAGTCCTTCATTGCATCGCCTCCTTAGGATGTTGCGCGGTTGACAATCAGATCATCGACCACCGACGGGTCGGCGAGAGTTGACGTGTCTCCCAGCGCGCCGGTGTCGTTCTCGGCGATCTTGCGCAGGATGCGGCGCATGATCTTGCCGGAGCGGGTTTTGGGCAGGCCGGGGGCCCACTGGATGACGTCCGGCTTGGCAATCGGGCCGATCTCGGTCCTCACCCATTTTGTGAGTTCGGCGCGCAGATCCTCGGTGGGCTCGACGCCCTCCATCAGCGTGACGTAGCAATAGATGCCCTGGCCCTTGACGTCGTGCGGGAAGCCGACGACTGCGGCTTCGCTCACATTCGGATGCGCCACCAGCGCCGATTCGACCTCTGCCGTACCCATCCGGTGGCCCGAGACGTTGATCACGTCATCGACCCGGCCAGTGATCCAGTAATAGCCGTCCTCATCGCGACGACAGCCGTCGCCTGAAAAGTAGTAGCCCTTGAACATTTCGAAGTAGGTGGACACGAACCGGTCGTGGTCGCCCCAGACCGTGCGCATCTGGCCGGGCCAGCTGTCCTTGATCGCGAGAACCCCCTCGCAGGGCCCCTCCAACTCGTTGCCATGCTCATCCAGCACCACCGGATGCACCCCGAAGAACGGCAGTGTCGCCGAGCCGGGCTTGGTTTCGATGGCACCGGGCAACGGCGCGATCAGGATGCCGCCGGTCTCGGTCTGCCACCATGTGTCAACGATAGGGCAGCGGCCCTTGCCGACATTCTCATCATACCAGTTCCAGGCCTCCGGGTTGATAGGCTCGCCGACCGAGCCCAGCACGCGCAGCGAGGACAGATCGTGCTTCTGGACCCACTCGGTGCCTTTGCCCATGAGCGCGCGAATGGCCGTGGGAGCGGTATAGAACTGGGTCACCTTGTGCTTTTCACAGACCGCCCAGAAGCGGCCCGCATCGGGGAACGTCGGGACGCCCTCGAACATCAGCGTGGTCGCGCCGTTCGCCAGCGGGCCATAGACGATGTAGCTGTGGCCGGTGACCCAGCCCACATCCGCGGTGCACCAGTAGACGTCGCCGTCACGGGAGTCGAAGACATATTCGTGCGTCATCGCGGCATATGCGAGATAGCCGCCGGTGGTGTGCACTACGCCCTTGGGCATCCCGGTGGACCCGGAGGTGTAGAGGATGAAGAGCGGGTCCTCGGCGCCCATTTCCTCCGGCGGGCAGTCCGCGGATACCTTCTCGGCCTCTTCGTGCAGCCAGTAGTCCAGCCCTTGGCGAAAGGCGATCTGATCGCCGGTCCGCTTGACGACAAGGCACTTCACATCGTCGAAATCATTCAACAGCGCCTGGTTGACGTTGTCCTTCAGGTTTGTCTTGCGCCCGCCCCGAGGCGCACTGTCGGCGGTAATCACCACCTTGGCATCGCAGCCGTTGATCCGCGCGCCGAGCGCGTCGGGCGAGAACCCGGCGAAGACGATGGAGTGGATCGCGCCGATCCGGGCACAGGCAAGCATCGCATAGGCTGCCTCGGGGATCATCGGCAGGTAGATCACCACACGGTCGCCCTTGGCCACGCCCAGCCCCTTCAGGACATTGGCAAAAATCTGCACCTCGCGATGTAGCTCGCGATAGGTGATGTGCCGGGCATCCTCCGCCGGATCGTCCGGCTCCCAGAGGATCGCGGTCTGGTCGCCGCGTGTTTCGAGATGCCGGTCGACGCAATTCGCCGCGACATTGAGGGTGCCGTCCTCGAACCATTTGATCGAGACATCATCGTAAGCAAAAGAGGTGTTTTTGACCTTCGTGTAGGGCTTCATCCAGCTCAGCCGGCGCCCCTGTTCACCCCAGAAGGTCTCGGCGTCGGTCAAAGACGCGGCATACATGCCGTCATATTGCTTGCGGGATACTTTCGCACCTGCAACATACTCTGGCGACTCTGTTGGCTCGCTGCTCTTGAGCTTAGTCTGTGTCGATCGCTGATCCATTAGATATTCTCCCATTGATCACGCCGCGCTCGGCAGAATGTGTTTCTTGAAGGCAGGATAGCATTTTTGGAAAAGAAACCTTCAAACTTTTGCAATTCTGCAGTTTTTTGTGAATTTACTTACTAGATAACGTGGAAAAAGTGTAAATTTCTTGACACGACGGGAACTTCCCGATTGCCGCAATTGATTGCGCAAGCTCTCGTACGGAACGGCACAGAACCGCTTCAGGAATCCCCTAAGCGGTTGTGCGCCTGCAGCAATTCTCTCAGTCCAGAACACACCGAACCAGCGCGCCAGGCTTCGGACCTTTCCAGTTCTTCGCGATTCGCAGGCGTGCAGTGGAATTCCTTCCGTCGATCTTGCCACCGAACAGCAGTCAGGCAGGCAGGAGGAGGCCGGCGCGGTGGGCGCCTTCGGTGAGGGTCTGGGCGAGGAAATGTGCTCGGTTGGTGCGGCTTGGGATCAGGTCGGGGACTTGCACGACGGTCATTCCTGCGGCGAGTGCTGCAGCGGCGCCGGGGTCGGAATCCTCAAAGGCGAGGCAGTCGAACGGATCGACGCCGAGTAGCTCGGCCGCTTTCAGATAGACATCGGGAGCCGGTTTCGGGGCGGCGACCACGTCGAAGCCGACCACATGCTCGAAATGATGCGACAGCCGGGATTGGCCCAGCTTGCGGCGGGCTGCCTCGGCGCGAGAATTCGTGGCGACGGCGCGCGGGATTGCGGCGGCTGAGAGGCCGCGCAGCAGCGCATCGGCCCCGCCTTTCTGCGCGATGCCCTGCGCATGACGGGCGCGGCAGGTTTCGCGCCAGCGGGCGTCGAAGGCGGCATAATCGAGCTCGGGCCCAAGATGCGCCTGCATGATCGCCACGCATTCGCCTTCATCGACCCCGATCATCGACAGCATGAAGTCACGCTCGACCCGGTGTCCGAATTCGGCCAGCGTCGAGATGCCGACCTCGACCGAGACGGATTCACTGTCGATCAGTAGACCGTCGAGATCGAAGATGACGGCGGCGTAGTTCTGGGCCATGGGGATCTCCGGACCGGGCGGCGGTTCGCGCCCGGACCGGATTGTAGCAGTTAGAGCTGGATACGGAAGAGGCTGAAGCCCTGATCGTTCGATCCCGCTTCCTCCATCGTCACCGCCTTGACGTCGTCGACATAATCGCGGGCCTTGGGGCCGGTCTCGAAAATGACGGAGGTGCCGGGCAGGGGCGCGAAGGTCCAGTTGGCGTCGGCGGAGGGATTGATGGTGCCCTGCTCGACAATATAGCGCACGATCACGTCGCGGTTGGTGTCAGGCGCCTCGAAAATGATCGTGTCGCCCTTGGCCCCGGGGAAATCGCCGCCGCCGCTGGCGCGGTAATTGTTGGTGGCGACGACAAACTTCATCTCCGGCGTGACCGGCTGACCATTATACTGCAGATTGACGATGCGGCTGGCATCGGGGTTCAGATCCTCGCCCTTCGGCCCGTATTTCGACGGCTGGCTTATGTCGATCTGGTAGATCACGCCGTCGATCACATCGAAATTGTAGCTCGGGAAGTCGGGGTTCAGCAGCGGCTGGTCGGCCTCGCCCGGCGTCACCTGGTTGAACATTCCCGCCGAGCGCTCGAGCCAGTCCTTGATCTGCTGGCCATCGACCAGCACCGCGCGGACGGTGTTGGGATAAAGGTAGAGGTCGGCAACGTTCTTGATCGCCACGTCGCCGGCGGGGACATCCGTGTAGTATTCCGCGCCGCCGCGGCCACCTGCCTTGAACGGTGCTGCGGCCGAGACGATGGGTAGGCCCTCGTATTCGGTGCCCTTCATCATCTCCTCAATGTACCATTTCTGTGCGATTGAGACGATCTGGACGGACGGGTCATCGGCCACCAGCGCGAAGTAGCTGTGCAGAGGTGCCGAGGTCTTGCCGACGGCGCGGCGGATATACTCCAGCGTCGCTTGATGCTCGGCGGCGACGGCATCGAGCACCGCCTGATCGCTTTCGACAAGCGCCGAGACCGAACGGTCCTCGTTGCGCTTCGAGATCGGGCGGGTTTCGGACGAGTGGGTAACCACCTTCCACTCATTGCCCGAGCGTTCGAGCATCAGGTCGATGACTCCGAGATGCGAACCCCAGAAGCCTCCCATCGTCGCCGGTTTGCCGTGGATCGTACCCGCCGCCACGTCGACGCCGGCATAGTCGGCATAAGTGTCCGACGGGAAGACGAGATGGCTGTGGCCGGTGATCACCGCGTCGATGCCGTCGACAGCAGCGACCGGGACCGAGGCATTCTCCATCCCGTCGGTATGGTCGGCCGCGCCGATGCCGGAATGCGAAAGTGCTATGATGATGTCGGCGCCTTCCTCGCGCATCTGCGGCACGTAGGCCTTTGCGCTCTCGACGATGTCGCGCGCGCTCACGTTTCCTTCGAGGTGGCGGCGATCCCAAGTCATGATTTGGGGCGGCACGAAACCGATCACGCCAACCTTGATCGGGTGCTCCGTGCCGTCGCCGTCAAGGACTGTCCGGTCGAGGACCACGTATGGCGGAATGAATGTCTCGTCAGCAGTCGGGCTGGCCCCCATGGTCTTGACGACGTTCGCTGAGACGATCGGGAATTCCGCGCCCGCCAGCGACTTCATCAGGAAATCGAGCCCGTAGTTGAATTCGTGGTTGCCGAGCGTCGAGGCGTCGAACCCGACCGAGTTCATCGCCTTGATGACCGGGTGCAGGTCGCCCTCTTTCATACCGCGCTCGTAGGCAATGTAGTCGCCCATCGGGTTGCCCTGCAGGAAGTCGCCATTGTCCAGCAGCATCGAGTTCGTCGCCTCTGCGCGGATCGCGGCGATATGGGCGGCGGTGCGGGCGAGACCCACAGTGTCGATCTCTTTGTCGGAATAGTAGTCGTAAGGATACACATGCACATGCAAGTCAGTGGTTTCCATTATGCGCAGATGCGCCTGGTTCGTGGCGGCACGCGCGGAATATGGATGCAGGGCGATCAAGGAAGCCCCGGCGATCGTACCCGAGAGAAAGCCGCGGCGATTGAGCCGGGAACGCGAAAGGATTGCCATTGGATTACCCCCCCCAATATTATCGGAAATCTGTCGATAGCTTGCACCTTTCCATACCATATCCTTAAGGTATTTTGCCACGTCGGCAATTTCTTGCCAATACCGAATTGGTTGTGGAACTCTGCAGATCACACGAATAGGTTGTGCTGCCACCCTGCAGCCTCCTAGTATTTGCATCATCGCGAGACGCGTGGCACACAAGCCGAAAATCGGGGCAGAAATGAAGCTTGCCGAAACGGTCACATTTGGTGGATCCGGACTGGATCGGGCGGGCCATCTGCGTGCCGATCGCGACGCGGTCGAGGCACTTCTGGCCGATCCTGACAGCCGGGCCCTCGCTATCTGGCGCGGCAAGCCGCTGTTCTGCGGGGGGGATGATACGGCCGTCAGCTGGCTGCCGCTCGACCATCCCGTATTCAGGCTTGCAGACGAGAGGCCGACCTTGCTGGGCCGCGACGACAGCGGCATCCGCTTTGCCTATGATATCTCGGGTTGGGAACCGCAGGAACTGCCCGATACGCTAGGGGCATTCTTCGATCCCAGCGAACAGCGCCATCCCGATCTTCCGCAGGATCACTGTTTTGCCGAGCTCCGCGGCGTGATGACCCGCCTGTCCCCACGCGACGCCGAGCTGGTCGCCACCGCGCGGGCGATCCTGGGATGGCACGAAAGCCACGGTTTCTGCGCGAAATGCGGCGCTTCGACAGAAGTCGGGCAGGCGGGCTGGCAGCGCGATTGCCCGGCCTGCGGAGCACATCATTTTCCGCGCACCGATCCCGTCGTCATCATGCTGATCACCCACGGCAACAGCGTCCTGCTCGGCCGATCTCACGGATGGCCAGACGGGATGTTCTCGCTTCTTGCGGGCTTCGTCGAGCCGGGGGAGACGATCGAGGCCGCCGTTCGCCGCGAGGTTTTCGAAGAGACGCAGATCGAGGTGGCCGAGGTAAGCTATCTTGCCTCGCAGCCATGGCCGTTCCCGTCGTCGCTCATGATCGGCTGCCGAGGCAAGGCCAGCAGCGACGAGATCACAATCGAGCCCAACGAGATTGAGCAGGCGCTCTGGGTCAGCCGAGAAGAGCTGATGCGAGTCTTTGCCGGTGATCACCCGCATATCAAGCCGGCGCGTCAAGGGGCTATCGCACATTTCCTGTTGTGGAACTGGCTTGCGGACAGACTCGATTGACCGCAAAACCGGAAACGCAATGACGACAGACGGAATGGCATGAAGTTTTCGACGAGACAGGATATCGAGGCCCCGGTCGAGTATGTATTCGCCCGGGCCACGGATTTCGCGGGCTTCGAGAAGCAGGCGCTTCGGCGCGGCGTCGAGGTGGCGCGGGTCGACGATCTGATGGCAATCGCGCCCGGCATGCGCTGGGACGCAAACTTCACGTTTCGAGGCAAGCGGCGGAAGATCATTGCGGAATTGATGACCTACGACACTGATGACCGCTATGTCATCAAATCGGTATCGGGCGGCGTTGAATCGGACTTGACGATCGAGTTCATGGCCCTGTCGCGCGCAAAGTCCCGGGTCATCGTCGGATTGGAGCTACGGCCGACGACGCTGTCCTCTCGTCTGATGGTTCAGTCCCTGAAATTCGCCAAGGCCAACCTTTACGGCCGCTTCGAGGCCAGGGTCGAGCGCATGGGCAGTGAGATCGAAGAGCAGTACAAGCGCAGCATGGGCCTGCGAGCCTGACCGACCGACCTCAATGGCGGCTCGGATCTGCGGGATAGACTCCGAGCAGCGTCATGTGGGTCGTGAAGAACTGCAGCTCTTCCAGCGCCAGCCGCACGCTACGGTCATCCGGATGCCCCTCGATATCCGCATAGAACTGCGTGGCCGAGAACACGCCGTCGACCATGTAGCTTTCCAGCTTGGTCATGTTGACGCCGTTGGTCGCGAACCCACCCATGGCCTTGAACAAAGCGGCCGGTATGTTTCTCACCCGGAATACGAATGACGTGATCATGCCGTGCGTGCCACGGCGCTTGAAATCAAGCTCCCGCGCCATCAGCAGAAACCGGGTCGTGTTGTTGTCGTGATCCTCGATATGGTGCGCCAGCACGTTCAGCCCGTAGATTTCGCCTGCCAATTCAGAGGCGAGCGCGGCCTGCGTCGGGTCACCCAGTTCGGCAATGTGCTGGGCTGAACCGGCAGTGTCAGCGCCAGTGACCGGACGGATCCCGTTCGAGCGCAGGAAGTCGCGGCACTGGCCCAAAAGCACGGTATGGCTCATCGCGCTTTTGACATTTTCCAGCTTCGCGCCGGGAAGGCCGAGCAGGTTGATGTGGACCCGCACAAAGGCCTCGTCGACGATGTGCAGGCCCGAGGAGGGTAGCAGATGGTGGATGTCCGCCACCCGCCCGTATGTCGAGTTCTCCACCGGCAGCATGGCCAGATCAGCGTCGCCCTTGCGAACCGCCTCGATCGTATCCTCGAAGGTCGCGCAGGGCATCGCCTCCAGCCCGGGGCGTGCTTCGCGGCAAGCCTGATGCGAGTAGGCGCCCGGCTCTCCCTGAAAAGCTATGCGTCCCGTCATGGCGTTATCGTCCCTGGTTTTTGTTTCCCTGTCTTTGGACGCGGGTGTTATACCTTGAAACTCCCGGGGGGAAACGGATAGATAACCCCAACTGAAGGACAGGACGGATCGCGACATGTTCGACACAATGACAATGACCAAGGTTATCGGCGGCCTCTGCGGGACATTTTTGGTGTTCCTGCTGGGCAAATGGGCCGCGGAGAGCCTGTATCACGTCGGAATGGTTTCGCACGGTGAAGGCGAAGAACATGCGATGGCCTATCCCATCGAGGCGGACGGCGGCTCTGGCGGGGGCGAAGCCGAAGAAACCGTCGATTTTGCGACGCTTCTGGCTGCGGCCGATCCGGCCAAGGGCGAGAAGGTGTTTGGCAAGTGCAAGGCCTGCCACAAGCTTGACGGATCGAACGGCACCGGCCCCCACCTGGATGGGGTCGTTGATCGAGATATCGGGGCAGTTGCCGGTTTCGGGTTTTCCCCGGCGCTCACTGAGATGCCGGGCAACTGGACGCCTGAGGCGCTGGATGCTTTCATCGCGGACCCCAAGGGGTATGCGCCGGGCACCAAGATGTCCTTTGCCGGACTGCCCAAGGGTGAAGATCGTGCCAACCTGGTCGCCTATTTGGCCACGGTCGGCGGCTGATCGGCCCGACATAAAAAGGTTTTGAAATGGCCGCCCGGTTCGTGGCGGCCATTTCCGTTTCCAGGGAGCCGATGCCGCGTGTTGCTTGAAACCCGATTCACCGTTCGGTCTGTTCACTTGCCATTCACGGATAATCAACTTGATTGTTCGCCAAGCCGCCCCTTAGCTTTGCGGCGAGGCGACCGGCCGCCGGACGGCCCGCGAAGGACGAAGGAGATCGCGATGCAGCACCGACCCCGAAATGCCAAAGCCGCAACTCGGTCGGACCGGACAAGTCGGGAGTTCCGCTTCACGCTCGGGTTCGTACTCGTCTTTCTGGCGCTCTTTGCTGCCGCCAGCCTGCGCGCCGAAGAGACCATCAAGGCCACAGGCTATTCGACCTTCGGTGAGTTCAAGTACGAACCCGGTTTCACTCATCTCGACTATGTCAATCCCGACGCGCCTAAGGGCGGCGAAATCTCGATCTGGGCGCAGGGCACCTTCGACACGTTCAACCCCTACTCCAGCAAGGGCCGTGCAGGGATGTTGTCGACGATCGGCTACGAATCCCTGCTGGTCGGAACCGCAGATGAGATCAGCGCGGAATACTGCCTGTTGTGCGAAAGCCTGGAATATCCCGAAAGCGAAGATTGGGTGATCTTCCACATGCGCAAAGATGCGAAGTTCTCGGACGGTACACCTGTGACCGCGCATGATGTCGTCTTCAGCCATTTCCTGTTGCTCGAGCAGGGCCTGCCTTCTTACGCGACCGCGGTGAAGGCACTGATCCCCGAAGCCGAGGCGCTGGACGATCACACCGTAAAATTCACCTTCGCACCGGACGTGCCGCGCAAGAACCTGATCAATCAGGCCGGAGGCGTGCCGGTCTGGTCGAAGGCCTGGTACGAGAAGACCGGCACAAGGCTGGATGAAAGCACGCTAGAGATCTCGCCCGGCTCTGGCCCCTATATGCTGGACAGCTACGACATCAACCGCCGCATCGTTTACCGGCGCAATCCGGACTACTGGGGCAAGGATCTGCCGATCAATGTCGGGCGGAACAATTTCGACACCATCCGGGTGGAATATTTCGCCGACAGCCAGGCCGCAATGGAGGCGTTCAAGGCCGGGGAATACACGTTCCGGCAGGAAACCAGTAGCCTGAGTTGGGCAACAGCTTATGACTTTCCGGCCGCCGAAAAGGGTTGGGTCAAGCTGGAGACGCTGGAAGATGGCACCTTGCCGGGAGCGTCGGGCTTCGTTTTCAACCTGCGGCGCGAGAAGTTCCAGGACATCCGCGTGCGCGAGGCGCTGGGCCTGATGTTCAACTTCACCTGGACCAATGATTCGCTGCAATACGGGCTGTTCCAGCAGCGCCACAGTTTCTGGCAGGGCAGCCCGCTGGAAGCCAAGGGCGTGGCCGAGGGCGAAGAGCTTGCGCTGCTCGAAACCGTCAAGGACCTGATCGACCCGTCGATCCTGATCGAGCCCGTCGTCATGGCCCACGAGTCCGGCGAGCGTCAGATGGACCGACGCAATCTACGCCGGGCCTCGCAATTGCTGGAAGAGGCGGGCTGGATCGTCGGCGACGATGGCGTGCGCCGCAAGCAGGGCAAAGCCCTGTCGGTCGAGTTTCTCTCGGTCAGCCCGACTTTCGACCGGATCATCATGCCCTATATCGAGAACCTCAAGCAGCTTGGCGTTGATGCCGTCTATAACCGTGTCGATCCCTCGCAATATACCAACCGAGAGCGTGCCCACGAGTGGGACATGATCTTTGACGGCTACACTGTCGGGCTGGAGGAAGGCATCGGCCTTAGCCAGCGCTTCGGCACCGAGGATGTGGACGACGTATTCAACCCGGCCGGTTATGGATCGGAAGCGGTCGACAAGCTGATCGAGGTCGCGGTCGAGGCCAAGACCTATGACGAGATGGCCACCGCCGTCCGCGCCATCGACCGGATATTGCGCGCCGAGCGTTTCATCGTGCCGGTCTGGTACCTCGGCAAGCACTGGGTGGCCTATTACGACATGTTCGAACATCCCGAGACCCTGCCGCCCTATGCGCTGGGGCATCTTGATTTCTGGTGGTTCAACGCCGACAAGGCCGCGACACTGAAATCGGCCGGGGCGCTGCGATAGGCGAACCGGACAGGAAAGCCAGATGGGCGCGTATATCCTCAGGCGGCTCTTGCTGATCATTCCGACGCTCCTCGGCGTCATGATCATCAACTTCACGCTGACCCAGTTCGTGCCCGGTGGGCCGATCGAACAGATCATCGCCAACATGCAAGGGCAGGGCGATGTCTTCGCCACGATTGCGGGCGGTGCCGGTGACGCGGAATTCGCAAGCCAAGGCGGGGACAGCGAATATGTCGGCGCGCGCGGCCTGCCGCCGGAATTCATCGAGCGGCTGGAAAAGCAGTTCGGCTTCGACAAGCCCCCGCTGGAGCGGTTCCTGTCGATGATGTGGGGCTATATCCGCTTCGATTTCGGCGAGAGCTATTTCCGCTCGATCGGGGTGCTCGACCTGGTCTGGGAAAAGCTGCCGGTCTCGATAACGCTCGGCCTCTGGTCAACGATAATCGCCTATCTGGTCTCGATCCCGCTGGGGATCCGCAAGGCGGTCCGCGACGGGTCGGGGTTCGACACCTGGACCAGCGGCATCATCATCGTGGCCTATGCGATCCCCGGTTTCCTGTTTGCGATCCTGCTTCTGGTGCTGTTCGCCGGCGGGTCCTATTGGCAGATCTTTCCGCTGCGCGGCCTGACCTCGGATAATTGGGAAAGCCTGTCTTGGTTCGACAAGGCCGTCGACTATTTCTGGCATATCGCGCTGCCGGTCATCGCCTCGACGATCTCGGCCTTCGCAACGCTGACCTTGCTGACCAAGAACAGCTTTCTCGACGAGATCAAGAAGCAATATGTCATCACTGCCAAGGCCAAGGGTCTGGCCGAACGCCGGGTTCTCTACGGCCATGTCTTCCGCAACGCGATGCTGATCGTGATCGCCGGGTTCCCCTCGGTCTTCATCGGTGTCTTCTTCGGCGGCTCGCTGATCATCGAGACGATCTTTTCACTCGACGGCCTCGGTCGGCTCGGTTTCGAGGCGGCGGTGGCGCGGGATTACCCGGTCATCTTCGGCACGCTCTTCTTCTTCGGCCTGATGGGGCTGCTGATCGGGATCCTGTCGGACCTGATGTATGTCTTCGTCGATCCGCGCATCGACTTCGAGGTTCGCGAGACATGAGGCTGTCCCCGCTGAACCAGCGCCGCTGGCGCAACTTTACCCGCAACCGCCGGGCCTATTGGTCGCTGATCATCTTCTCGGTGCTGTTCGGGCTGTCGCTGTTCGCCGAGTTCATCGCCAATGACAAACCGATCCTGGTGAATTATCGCGGCGAATGGCGGATGCCGATCTTCCAGTTCTACCCCGAAACCGCCTTTGGCGGCGATTTCAAGACCGAGGCGATCTACCGCGACATCGAGGTGAAATGCCTGATCATCTCGGGCGGGCTCGACAGCTGTTTCGATGATCCCGAGGGAATACTGGAGCAGGCCGAGACCGGCATCGTCGATGGCGAGGAGATCGACAAGGGCTGGATCCTCTGGCCGCCGATCCCCTACAAGTTCAACACGATCTCGGACGTGCAGGGCGTGGCCCCGGCGCCGCCCAATCTCGACAATCACCTGCTGGGCACCGATGATACCAAACGGGACGTGCTGGCGCGGGTGATCTACGGCTTCCGCCTGTCGATCTTCTTCACCATCATCGTCACAGTCGCGACCTCCATCCTCGGCATCATCGCGGGCGCGGTGCAGGGCTATTTCGGCGGCTGGACCGACCTCTTGTTCCAGCGGTTCCTCGAGATCTGGGGATCGACCCCGTCGCTTTACGTAATCATCATCCTCTTCGCGATCCTGGGGCGAAGTTTCTGGTTGCTGGTGTTCATCACCATCCTGTTCGGCTGGCCCGCGCTGGTCGGCGTGGTGCGGGCAGAGTTTCTCCGGGCGCGCAATTTCGAATATGTCCGCGCCGCCCGTGCGCTGGGTGTGTCGAACCGCGTGATCATGTTCCGCCACATGCTGCCCAACGCGATGGTCGCGACCGTCACGATGTTGCCCTTCATCATCACCGGCACCATCGGCACGCTGGCCTCACTCGACTTCCTCGGTTTCGGCCTGCCCTCTTCGGCGCCGTCGCTGGGGGAACTGACGCTGCAGGCGAAACAGAACCTGCAGGCGCCGTGGCTTGGCTTCACCGCCTTCTTCACCTACGCCATCATGCTGTCACTTCTGGTTTTCATCTTCGAAGGCGTGCGCGACGCCTTTGACCCCCGGAAGACCTTTCAATGAGCGCCATTCTGAACGTCAAGAACCTGTCGGTCAGCTTTCGGCAGGATGGCAGGGATCACCCGGCGGTCACCGATGTCTCATTCAGTATTTCCAAGGGCGAAACCGTGGCACTGGTCGGCGAAAGCGGCTCTGGTAAATCCGTGACGGCGCTCTCTACCGTTTCGCTCCTGCCCGACAGCGCGACCATTACCGGGTCGGTCACCTATGACGGAGAAGAGATGGTCGGCGCGACCGAGGCGCGGCTCAGGAAGGTGCGCGGCAACGATATAAGCTTCATCTTTCAGGAGCCGATGACCTCGCTGAACCCCTTGCACACGCTTGAAAAGCAGCTGGCGGAATCGCTGGCGCTGCATCAGGGTCTGGCCGGTCGGGCCGCGCGTGACCGTATCCTGGAATTGCTGCACAAGGTCGGCATCCAGAATCCCGAAAGCCGGCTGGGCGCCTATCCGCACCAGCTTTCGGGTGGCCAACGCCAGCGGGTGATGATCGCCATGGCGCTTGCGAACGGACCCGACCTCTTGATCGCAGACGAGCCGACCACCGCACTCGATGTCACAATCCAGGCACAGATCCTGACGCTGCTGGCGGACCTGCAAAAGGCCGAAGGCATGTCGATGCTCTTTATCACGCACGACCTGACCATCGTTCGCAAGATCGCCGACCGGGTCTGCGTCATGAAGGACGGCAGGATGGTCGAGCAGGGTGTGACCAAGAGCATCTTCGACAACCCGCAGCACGATTACACCAAGACACTCCTGTCCGCCGAATCCACCGGCCACCCCGGCCCAGTGCCCGAAGATGCCGAAGAGATCGCCTCGACCGAGGATCTGCGTATCTGGTTCCCGATCCAGAAGGGACTTCTGAAGCGGACCGTTGGCCATGTGAAAGCCGTCAATGCAGCCACGCTGAGCGTACGCGAGGGCGAGACCATCGGGATCGTCGGCGAAAGCGGATCGGGCAAGACCACGCTGGCGCTGGCGATCATGCGGCTGATCTCTTCGGAAGGACCGATCGTCTTTCTTGGCCAGAACATCCAGAAATGGAAATCCCGCCAGCTTCGTCCATTGCGCAAGGACATGCAGATCGTCTTTCAGGACCCGTTCGGCTCGCTTTCCCCACGGATGACGGCGGAAGAGATCATCGCCGAAGGCTTGGGCGTGCATGGTACCGAACAGGGCCGCGACAAGCGGCAGATGGTGGCCGAGATCATGACCGAGGTTGGACTCGACCCCGATACGATGCACCGCTACCCGCATGAATTCTCCGGCGGCCAGCGCCAGCGCATCGCCATCGCCCGGGCGATGATCCTGCGGCCGCGGCTTGTCGTGCTTGACGAACCGACATCGGCGCTTGACATGACGGTGCAGGTGCAAATCGTCGAGCTGCTGCGACAGTTGCAGCTCAGATACCGGCTGGCCTATCTATTCATCAGCCACGACCTGAAGGTGGTTCGCGCGCTGTCGCACAAGGTGTTGGTCATGAAGGCCGGCGATATCGTCGAGGCAGGCGATGCGGCGGATGTGTATGACGCGCCCAAAACCGATTATACCAGAACCCTGATGGAAGCAGCATTCAAGGTCGTCGCCCGCAGCGCCTGACCCCCGAAAGAGGTCAGTTCAGCTTGGTCCCACGGTGTTGCACGGCAAGTTGCGCGCGGCCAGCCGCCGGCAGGCGAGCGCGGCGGTTTCTTGCGTCATGCCGACGAAATTGGCGTCAAATCCACCGCTCGCGGGAACGACCTTGCGCAACGCCTCGTCGAGCGTACCCAACTCATGAAGGGCGGTCTTGAGCAGGATCCGCTCTGCCTCGTAGCGGGAATTGTAGCGTCCCACATTGATACCCCAGAACCGGCCACCCGAGGTGGAAAGCCTGGTGACAACTTCGGGATTGTTTGAAACCGGTTCCGCAAAGACGATCGGTGCGGTCGCACTGGCCGAGGCGAGGACTAGCGATTCCGGGCGGGGCTGCGGGGCAGGCAGGGTACTCTCGGATGCGGCCTGAACGATGACGGCCGCGGGCTGTTCGGGGGCAGCGACTGGGCCGATCGGTTCTGACTCTGGCGCAATGTCAGCCTCGGCCAGACTGATCTCCGTTTCCGGCTCAGACGCATTTTCGGCCAGGGCTATCTCCGGCGTCGGCTCCGGCCTGGGCGATGCCGCCGGAGCAGCCTCGGTCGGCAATTGCGCCTCCTGCAGCGCCGACCGGATCTCGTCGGCCATTGCCAACAGAACCTCTTCTGCCGGGGCCGGTTGCGCCGGGGCAGGTCTTGGCAGGGGCCGGGGGCTCTTGCTGGGCGCACGAACCAGCCGAAGCACCTTGCCCGCCGCCGGTATTTCGCCGCTGCCCGAACTTGAACCTTCCGGATCCGCGTTCGAGTAGGTCGGCAGTGGCGGCTTGCTGACCCGTGCGCTCGACGGCGCGCGGCGGAATCCCAGATCCATCAGTTCCGCGACCTTGGCATTGCGGTCGCTGGTCGAACGTCCGCCGAATACGGTGGTGATGATGCGCTCGCCGCCCCGCTCGGCCGAGGCCGTGAGGTTGAAGCCGGCAGCGCTCGTATAACCGGTCTTGATGCCATCCGCGCCGCGGTAGCTGTTCAGAAACCGGCGGTTCGTGTGCGCAACCTTCCGCACCCCGGCATCGGTCGTGAGCCGCGAGAACAGGTTGTAATATTCAGGATAGTCATAGAACAGCCGCCGCCCCATTACGGTCATGTCGCGAGCCGTCGATAGGTGACCGGATTCGGTCAGGCCATGTGCGTTCTTGAAGGTCGTGCGGTTCATGCCGAGCGCCTGAGCGGTCCGGTTCATGCGCCGTGCAAAGGCGGCCTCTGATCCCTCGATCGCTTCGCCGATGGCGGTCGCTGCATCATTGGCCGATTTCACGGCCGCCGCGCGCACGAGGTAACGCAGCTTGATCTTCTGACCGGACCGCAGGCCCAGCTTTGACGGCGGTTCGTTGGCGGCCTTTTTCGAGATCGTCACCATCGTGTCCATGGAGATCTCGCCGCGCCGCACGGCCTCGAACGCAAGGTAAAGGGTCATCATCTTGGTCAGCGAAGCGGGGTGTAGTCTTGTATCGGCGTTGCGCGAATGCAGGACCTCGCCCGAACGCGCATCCATGACCAATGCTGCATAAGGTGCCGACCTCGCCTGCATCGGCGGCAATAGCGCCAACACGGTCAATGCCAATAAATAAAGCCCGAAACGGGCAACCTGCCCCAGACGTTTTTCCACGTCACTCGCCTTTTACTGCCTCAAGATGTCGGGATCTTTTGTCCCTGACTTTCTTTTGTTGAGATCACGCTAGCACAAGAGTCACATTCGGAAAACACCCCAATTTCAAAGAGTTTGACGCTGTTGCGAAAGGGGATACCGATATCTGGTGGTTAACAAATCGTGACTCGCAAGATGATCGAAATCGGCCGCAGCGCGACCGCGCTGTAGCCAGGCGAAGATGCTTTCTCTTTACGCAGGGGGTCCGAGATGCCAAGCACGGGGGGTGGCGTCAGCTTTGCAGGGGAAGATGATGGGAGAGCTACTGGTCACCGGGGCAGGGGGCGGAGTCGCGACGATGCTGCGACCGATGCTGCGCGAACGCTACGGACAGCTGATCCTCAGCGACCGCAGAGAGATCGGTGACCTTCAGGCGGGCGAAAGCTTCCGGCCCTGTGATCTGGCCGACCGCAAGCAGGTGGCGGCGATGCTGAAAGACGTCGACAGGGTCATCCATCTTGGCGGCATGTCGCTGGAGGCCGACTGGGAGACGATCATGCAGGCCAATATCGTCGGACTGCACAATCTCTACGAAGGCTGCCACGTCGCTAGGGTGAAGCGCGTGATCTTCGCATCGTCGAATCACACCATCGGTTTTTATGGCCGGAATCGCCGGCTGACGGTCGATCACCGCATTCGGCCTGACAGCCGCTATGGCGTGTCGAAGGTCTTCGGCGAAGCCGTGGCGTCGCTATATGCCGACAAGCACGAGATCGCTACATTGTCCATCAGGATCGGCAATATCGCGTTGGAGCCCCCCAATCTTCGGGGCCTCTCGATCTGGCTGCATCCCGAGGACTTCCTGCAGCTTTGTGCCATCGGGCTCGAGCACCCGGCAATCCACTCGCAGGTCGTCTGGGGAATCTCGGACTGCGCCCGCGCATGGTGGGACAATCAGCCGGCACATGAGCTGGGTTACCGGCCGAAATACCGGGCGGAGAATCACGCCCCCGAAGTGCTGCAAGTGCAGGAGACGCGCGATCCGGTCGGCGATCTCTTTCAGGGCGGGGACTTTTGCAGTCCCGAATTCACCGGCGATGCAGAAGGGGCGTACCAATCATGATGCGGCATGGCGGTCAGATCCTCGTTGAGCAGTTGAAACTGCAGGGTGTCACACGTGTCTTCTCGGTGCCGGGAGAGAGCTTTCTGGCGGCCCTCGATGGACTGGTCGACAGTGGAATTGCCAACATCGTCTGCCGCCACGAGGGCGGGGCGGCGATGATGGCGGAAGCGACCGGCAAGTTGACCGGCCGACCTAGCGTTGCGTTCGTCACCCGCGGGCCAGGGGCGACCAACGCCTCTTGCGGGGTTCACATCGCGCGACAGGATTCGACGCCGATGGTGCTTTTCGTTGGCCAGATCGCGCGCGGCCATCGCGACCGGGAAGCATTTCAAGAGGTCGATTACCGCGCCTTCTTCGGTCCGCTGGCGAAATGGGCTGCCGAGGTCGAGGATACCGACCGCCTGCCCGAATATGTCAACCGCGCCTTTCACATAGCAATGTCCGGCCGTCCCGGCCCGGTGGTGCTGGCATTGCCCGAGGACATGCTGAGCGCCAGTTCGGCGGTGCCGACGCTGAATCCCACCGCGCGGCCCGAGGCCGCCGTTTCGGCCAACCAGATTGACGCGATCCTGGGCCGCCTCGGCAAGGCCCGGAAGCCGCTTGTAGTTGTCGGCGGTTCCGACTGGTCCATCGAGGCCGCGCAGCATCTGCGTAGGTTTGCCGCCGCGCATGACCTGCCGGTCGCGGTCACCTTCCGCCGTCAGGGTCACCTCGACAACCGGCTGCCAAACTATGCCGGCGATCTTGGTGTCGGCATGAATCCGAAACTCTCCGACCGGCTGCGGCAGGCCGATATGCTGCTGGTGCTCGGGGCGCGACTGGGCGATATTGCCACCGGTGGCTACGAGTTGATCGACCCCGCCGATCCCGGCAAGGACATCGTTCATGTCCATCCCGACCCGGATCTTCCCGGCATGGTCTTCCGCGCCGATCTTTCGATCACCGCCCGCGCCGCTGATGTCGTGGCAGAGCTTGCGGCGAGAAATGCCGCAGATGAGCCGGTCCGGGCTGACTGGACGAAATCCGCTCGGGACGATTACGAGGCCTGGCAGAAGCCGAAAGAGACCCCCGGCGATGTGAAGATGGAGGCGATCACCGGCTGGCTCACCGCACATCTGCCCGAGGATGCGATTCTGACCAACGGGGCCGGCAACTACGCTGCCTTCCTGCACCGCTACTTCCGTTTCAAGCGCTACGGAACCCAGGTCGCCCCGACCTCTGGCAGCATGGGCTACGGGTTTCCCGCCGCCATCGCAGCCACCCTACAACACCCTGAACGCACCGTCGTCTGCCTGGCCGGTGATGGATGTTTCCAGATGACGCTGAACGAGATGTCAACTGCCCGACAGCATGGCGCGAAGGTCATCGTCATCGTTGCCAATAACGGCCAGTACGGCACGATCCGGATGCATCAGGAACGCCACTATCCCGGCCGTGTCAGCGGCACCGGCCTCGCCAATCCCGATTTCGCCGAATTGGCCCGCGCCTATGGCGGCCACGGCGAAACGGTCGCGCGGACCGAGGATTTCGCCGAAGCCTTTGCCCGCGCTGAGGCCGCCAAGACCATTGCCGTGATCGAACTGAAGCTCGATCCCGAGGCGCTCTCGACCGGCCTGACCCTGTCCGAAACCCGGGCGCTCGGCGAACGGACGCACCGGCTGTGAGGCGCGCGATTGGATAGCCAGCGCACAAGACGCAGGGGGCGATCGGCCGCGCGCAAGGCGCCCCCGCGCCGTCGGCCCGATTACCGCCAGTTGCGCCACCCCTTTCCGCCGCAAACCGTCCTGCCCGAAGAGACTGTCGAGCAGATCCACCAGATGGCGCTGAAGGTGCTGGCGGATCTTGGACTGAAGATCCTCCTGCCCGAGGCCCGCAGCCTCTTTCGCAGCGCCGGGGCGCTGGTGGACGAGGACAGTCAGAAGGTGCGCATCGGGTCCGAAATCATCACCGAAGCGCTGCGCACAGCGTCGAAATGCTTTCGCCTTCGCGCCGCCAACCCGGCCCGAGAGCAGGACTATGCCGAGGGCGCGATGCTCTTCGCCGCCGGTGCGGGCTGCCCGAACGCGACCGACCTGCAGCGCGGCCGCCGCCCCGGATCGCTCCGCGATTACGAGGAAACCCTGAAGCTGCAGCAGAGCTTCGACATCATCCATATACACGGCCCCTCTGCCGAGCCGCAGGATATCGCCGCCGAGATCCGCCATTACGAGTTGATGCGGGCGCAGTTGGAATTCGGCGACAAGCCAATGTTCGTCTATGCACGGGGCCGGGCGCAGGTCGCCGAATGCCTCGAAATGATCGGGCTCGGCCTTGGCCTTGCTGATGCAGACCTGACCGGGGATGTCTGGTCCTACACCGTCATCAACACCAATTCGCCGCGCCAGATCGACGTGCCGATGGCCGAGGGGCTGATCGACTTCGCCCGCGCCGGGCAACTTTGCATCGTAACCCCCTTCTGTCTTGCCGGCGCGATGGCTCCGGTCACCGTCGCCGGGGCGCTGGTGTTGCAGCATGCAGAGGCGCTGGGCGCGATCGCCTTGACGCAACTCGCCCGGCCCGGCGCGCCGGTCAGCTATGGCGGCTTCGGCTCGAATGTCGACATGAAATCCGGCGCACCGGCCTTCGGCACGCCCGAGCAGATGAAGATGAGCATTGGTTCCGGCCAGCTTGCCCGCCACATCGGCCTGCCCTGGCGCTCTGCCGCCGGATCGGCCTCGAATGCCGCCGACATGCAGGCCGCGGGCGAGAACCACATGTCGCTCTTGGCCGCGACGCTGGCCAATGCCACGCTGACAATCCACGCCGCCGGCTGGCTCGAAGGCGGTCTGACCTTTGGCTACGAGAAATTCATCAACGATGTCGAGACGCTGCAGACGCTGGCAGAGCTCAGCCAGCCCACCCCTACCGATCCTGACAGCCTCGGCTGGGCGGCGCTGGCCGATGTCGAGCCGGGCGGCCATTTCTTCGCCACCCAGCACACGATGGACCGTTATGCGACGGCGTTCTACAAACCGCTGGTCGCCGATCTGGCCAATTTCGGCACCTGGTCAGAGGCGGGCGGACAAACCTCGACCGAACGCGCCACCGCGATCTGGCAGGATGTCCTCTCCCGTTACGAGCCACCAGCGGGCAGCGCCGAACGCGTCGCCAGGCTTCGGGATTTCATTGCGACGGGCCGTGCGAGGGGCGGTGCGCGCCCGTCCGAATAGGCCAGAGACCGTCAATACTCCACGCCGATCTGCGCCATTATTCCCGACCGGAACGGATGCTTGACCAGTTCCATCTCGGTCACCAGATCGGCCGTCTCGATCAGCTCGTCATGCGCATTGCGCCCGGTCAGGACGACATGAGTCATCTCGGGCTTTTCGGTCTTCAGAAAGGCGACGACATCGGCAATCGGCACGTAATCGTAGCGGATCGCGATGTTGATCTCGTCAAGCAGCACCATCTTGTTCGCGGGATCGCGGATCAGTTCCTTGGCCTTCTCCCACGCGGCGGTGGCCATCTCGATATCGCGGCTCTTGTCCTGCGTTTCCCAGGTGAAGCCTTCGCCCATCGTGTGAAAGGCGCAGATGTCGCTGAACTTCGACAGGATCAGGTCCCGCTCGCCGGTCGACATGCCGCCTTTGATGAACTGCACGACGGCGCTCTGCATCCCGTGCGCGATGCAGCGAAAGATCATCCCGAAGGCGGCAGAGCTTTTGCCCTTGCCCTTGCCGGTATGCACGATGATCAGGCCCTTCTGCTCGGTCTTGGTCGCCATGATCTTGTCGCGGGCGGCCTTCTTCTTAGCCATCTTCATCGCATGCCGGTCGGTATCTTCGGACATTTCAGCCTCCGTTCTGACAGCGGCGACTCTGGTCCGGGCAGGACGCAATTGCAAGCTGCTGGGCCGACCTTCGGTTCAGTCTTCGTTAACCGAGAAGCGGCAGGATCGCGTCATGAGATTACCGCTATCCCTCGCGCTCTTGATGCTTGCGGCCTGCGCCAGCCCGGGGTTCCTCGACGAACCCTCGCAGGTCGTAACCGAAACCGGCAGCAGCTTTCGCGTCTACATGCGCCGCGGCACTGATCAGGTTGAGGCGCACCGCATCAGCCCCGAGCTTCTGCCAAGCCGCTCGCTGGTGCTGGCAAAGGCGGTTCAGTCCATCGAATATGCGACCGGCTGCGGCGTCCGTCCCGGCTCGCTCGATGGCGACCAGGCGATCGTCCGGGCAGAGGTCGATTGCATATTGCCTTGACCGTGTGGAGGCTTAATTAAATGCTAAATATCAGAATGTCAGCAGGTCGTTTTCCGAGTCGCTCGAAGGGTTTTCGAAGCGTTGTCAGACAGTTGGCCCCTTTCGGTTTCGCATCCGAAACATCTCAACCGGCATCGCGAAGCCGGTCGATCAGCCCGCGGGCAGAATTTGATTTCGGCATCCACAACCCCCGCTCGATTGCCTCAGACAGCCGATTGGCGATCTCGCGCAATGCCGGCGGATTGTGTTCGGCGATGAAGTCGCGCGTCGCATCGTCTTCCAGAAAGGCGGCGTGAACCAGATCGAAATGATGGCCCTTGACGGCCCCGGTCGTGGCGGCGAAGGCAAACATGTAATCGACCGTCGCGGCGATCTCGAACGCGCCCTTGTAGCCGTGGCGCTTGACCCCATCGATCCATTTCGGATTGACCACGCGGCTGCGCACCAGCCGGCCGATCTCGTCCTCCAGCGTGCGGATCACCGGGCGTTCAGGCCGCGAGTGGTCGTTGTGATAGATCGGCCGGTCCCGCCCCTGCAGCGTGCTGATCGCGGCCGCAGCACCCCCCTCGAACTGGTAGTAATCGTCGCTGTCCAGAAGGTCATGCTCCCGGTTGTCCTGATTCTGCACGATCGCCTCGGCCTGGCCCAGGCGGGTCTCGAAGGCCGCGCGGGCGCGTGTGCCCTCGGCATCCTTGCCATAGGCGTAGCTGCCCCATTCCAGATAGGTCTCGCCCAGATCCTGCTTCTCTCCCCAGAGCCGTTCGTCGATCATCGCTTGAAGCCCCGCGCCATAGGCGCCCGGTTTCGAGCCGAAGACGCGATATTGTTCAACCCCCTCGCTCCGCGCCCGTTCGGCGGCGGGGTTTATGTCGGCCGATTCCTCCAACGCCATCACCGCGCGGGCGGCGCTGTCCACCAGCGCGATGAGCTGCGGGAAGGCATCGCGGAAAAAGCCCGAGACCCGCAAGGTGACATCGACGCGGGGGCGACCGAGCGCGGTGGCCGGGATCACCTCGAAGCCGGTGATGCGCCGATTGGCGGCATCCCATTGCGGCTTGACACCCATCAGTGCCAGGCATTGCGCGATATCGTCGCCGCCGGTGCGCATGTTGGCAGTGCCCCAGGCCGTCAGCAGCAGCGCGCGCGGCCAGTCGCCATGGGTCTGCAGATGCTTCTCGATCAGTAGGTTCGCCGATTTCCATCCCAGCGCCCAGGCCGTGGGCGTCGGCACCGCGCGGCTATCCACGCTGAAAAAGTTGCGCCCGGTCGGCAGAACATCCATCCGTCCCCGTGTGGGCGCGCCGGACGGCGCCGGGGCGACGAATTGCCCTGTAAGGGCGGTGAGGAGGCCCGCCCCTTCGTCCGGTCCGCAGGACCGGACTGCAGGCAGCACGACGGCGTGGATTTCCTCGATCACCTGGCGTGTCGCCTTCCAGTGCGGGTCCGGCTCGGTGCCTGCAAGAAGATATCCCGAAAGCGTTTCCAGCCGCTCGACCGTGTCGCCATAGCTACGCCAGGGCGCGGCACTGGTCGCCTTCAGCACTTTCGGATGCGGGCCGGTCCATGGGGCCGCCATGTCACAATCGAGCGGGTCGAATTCCAGCCGCAGATCGCCCGCCAGCGCTCGGATCAGCGAGGCATTGCCGCCCTTGCCCTCGCCACGCGGCACACGGACCAGCGCCTGCACCAGGTCGCGCTCCAGCCGGTCGCTCGGGGACTGACCGAAGACATGAAGCCCGTCACGGATCTGCGCCTCTTTCAACTCGCAGAGATAGGCGTCGAGCTTCGTCAGATCGGTTTCCTCATCCGCACCAGTCATCCCCACATCAGCATCGAGCCCGGTCGCGGCGGTCAGCGACAGGATCTCGCGCCTAAGATGGGCGATGCGGCGCGGATCGACCCCCGCGGCCTCGTAATATTCATCGACCAGCGCTTCGAGATCTCGCAAGGGCCCGTAGGTTTCGGCGCGGGTCAGCGGTGGCGTCAGGTGGTCGATGATCACCGCCTGCGCCCTGCGCTTGGCTTGCGTGCCTTCGCCGGGATCGTTGACGATGAAGGGGTAGATATGCGGGACCGGCCCCAGAACCGCCTCGGGCAGGCAGTTGTCCGACAGGGCCAGCGCCTTGCCCGGCAGCCATTCGAGGTTGCCGTGCTTGCCCATGTGAACGAGCGCATGGGCCCGGTGCACATGCCGCAGCCAGAAATAGAAGGCAAGGTAATTGTGCGGCGGAACCAGGTCGGGCGAATGGTAGCTCTCGGTCGGGTCGATATTGTAGCCACGGGCCGGTTGCAGGCCCACCACGACATTACCGAAATGCAGAACCGACAGCTTGAAGCGGCCGCAATCGACTTCGCCTTCCTCGTAGAACGGGTCCTGCTCGGGTTTGCCCCAGCAGGCCTCGATCCGCTCGCGAACCTCCCAGGGCAACTGGCCATAAGCGATCTGGTAATCCGCCATCGACATCTCGACGCCGCCCTCCCGCCGCGCACGGTCGGTCAGCCAGTTGGTCGGCCCCGCCAGGATCCGCTGCATCAGGGCGCCGGCATCGGCGGGCGGGTTCAGGATCTTGTAGCCCGCATCGCCCAGCAGCTTCAGTACGTGGATCGTGGCCGCCGGCGTGTCGAGTCCGACACCGTTGGCGAGCCGCCCATCCTTGTTGGGGTAATTGGCAAGGATCAGCCCGACGCGCCGATCCTCTGCAGGCGTGGCGCGCAGCGCGGCCCAGTTGGTGGCCAGATCGGCGACGAAATCCACCCGGTCACCGCGCGCGCGGTAGGCGGCGATCGGGCATTCGGTGGCCGCGTCGAAATAGGCCTCGCCCTTGAACGAGATCGCGCGGGACAGGATACGGCCATCGACCTCTGGAAGGGCCGCGTTCATCGCGATGTCGCGGGCCGAAAGACCGGTCAGTCCGCTTTCCCAGGCCTCTTCCGTCGAAGAGGCAAGAACGACCTGAAAGACCGGCGCCCTGTTGGCAGAGGGCGCGGCCAGGGGGTTGGCGGGACTGTCATCGCCGTCATGCGGCGATCCAGCCGCGAAACTCGTGCAGTTGAGGATCACCTGCGGCGGGGCCTCGGTGAAGAGGTGATCGAGGGTCGCCACCGAAACCGGATCTTTCAGCGACGCGACGAATACCGGCATCGGATTGAGGCCCTTGCGGAGTAGCGCCCGCGTCAGCCGGTTGATCGGGTTGAGGCCTGCGCCCTGCACCAGCGCGCGGTAGAAGATGACCGGCACGACCGGCGCGCCGCTGTGCCACTCGGCGCGGAGGCTGCCCAGATCGGCAAGGCCGCTGCCCGGCCAGTAAAGTCCGGCGCGCAGCAGCGGTTTCGCCGCTGCCGGGACGTTGCCGCCGTCGAGCATTGCCTTGGCATGGGCCAGAAACCCGCTGGCATTCTCGGGGCCGCCTTCGACCAGATAGGCCCAGAGTGCGTTGTAATCGCTTTCGGATACCGTCGAGAGCCGGCGCAGTTCTTCATCGGTCTTGTCGTCGCCCGGCAAGGCGGCAAAGGGGATGCCGGCACTATGCAAGTGGGCTGCATATTGTTCCAGCCCATAACGCCAATAGCCCGCGCCACCGAGGATCCGGGCGATCACCAGACGCGACTTCGCCGCGCAATCCTGGATGTGCAGATCGACCGACATCGGATGGCGCAGATGCATCAGGCTGGCGAGGCGCAGCGTCGGCGGATCCCGCATCTCGGATCGCGCCTCGCTCAGCGCTGCGATCTCTGTATCGGCGGCCGAAATGAACACCACGTCGGCGGGGGTCTGGCCCAGATCGACTGGCTCAGTGCCGTCGTCGATGGCGCCGGGAGTGGCTGCAAGGAAGTGCATCAGGTCAGCGGCTTTTCCATGAAAACGGAATGCGGCCCTTCGACATAGTCGCCGAAAGGTCCGCAGACCCGAAAACCGTGCCGCTCATAAAGCCGCTGCGCGGCATGAAGATCGTCACCGGTTTCGAGCCGCAAGATCGGCAGGCCCTGGATGCGGGCATGGGCCTCGAGCGATTGCATGAGAGCGGCCCCGGTGCCCGAACCGCGCGCCTCGGGATCGACAAACATCGACTTGATCTCGCCATATCCGGACTTTCCGGCGAGAGCGGCGCAGCCGGTCGCCGCGCCGTCGCGGCGGGCGATGAAAAAGGAGATATCGGGCGCGCAGAGATCGTCGATCGACAGCGCGAAGATATGTTTGGGCGGGTAGAGCGATGCCTGCAGGGCGTGGCTGGCCTGCAGCAGGGCGGTTGCGTCGGGCTCGCGCGGGTCGCCGGTCTCGACGATGATCATGCCACCAGGGCCGCCTCGATCGCGGCGCGGTCGAGACCGGCCTGACCGATCACCACCAGCCGCGTTTCGCGCGGTTCGTTGGCGGTCAGAGGGCGGTCGAAATAGGTCTCGATCCGAGGACCGACCGCCTGCAGGGTCAGCCGCATCGGCTTGCCCGCGACCGCCGCAAAGCCCTTGAGGCGCAGGATGTCATAGGCGCGGATCGTATCGGCGACCTGGGTCGCGAACATTGCCGGATCGGAAATCTCTGCACGGGTGACGACGAAGCTTTCGAACGCGTCATGGCCATGCTCATGTTCGTGGTCATGATCGTCCTCATCATCATCGTCGTGGTGGTGATGGTGGTGTATTTCGTGCCGTGCCTCCAGATCCTGCTCGGCACCGATGCCCTGACCCAGCAGCACATCGATCGGCAGCGCGCCCATCGTCGCCTTGACCACCTGCACGCCGGTGCGGCAGCCCTTTCGCAGACGGGTTGTCAGCGTCTCCGCCTCGTCCCCCGACAGAAGGTCGGTCTTGTTGACGATGATCATGTCGGCGCAGGCGATCTGGTCCTCGAAGAGCTCCGACAACGGAGTCTCGTGGTCGAGGTTGTCGTCCATCTGCCGCTGCGCGTCGACGGCGGCGACATTGTGGGCGAAACGGCCCTCGGTCACCGCCTTGCCGTCGACCACCGTGACGACGCTGTCGACGGTTACCTGCGTCGAGATCTCGGGCCAGTTGAAGGCGCGGACCAGCGGCTGTGGTAGCGCAAGGCCGGAGGTTTCGATGACGATATGATCAGGCTTGGCTTTGCGGGCCAGAAGCTTCTGCATCGTCGGAATGAAGTCCTCGGCCACGGTGCAGCAGATGCAGCCGTTCGAAAGTTCCATGATGTCATCTTCGGAACAGGTCTCGTCGCCGCAACCTTTCAGGATGTCGCCATCGACGCCCAGATCCCCGAACTCGTTGATGATCAGCGCGATGCGCTTGCCGTTGGCATTGGCCAGAAGGTGGCGGATCAGCGTGGTCTTGCCCGAGCCCAGAAAGCCGGTGATGACGGTTGCGGGGATCTTCTGAGCCATGGTTCAGCCCTCCGGTTTGCGGGTGAAGAAGTAGGCGGCGAGCGCGCCGAGCACAACCCATGAAGCCGCCGCTACGCCAAGGCTTCGGGCGGCGAATTCAGCGGCGAGTTCCGGCGGAGCGATGCCGAAATAGGTGTCGAGATGCGGGGCGCCGATCAGATGCGGCACGGCAAGGGCGGCGATGCCGATGAGGGGCAGGAGGCCTCCACCGAACGCGATCAGGCCAAGGCCGAGCGCGCTTGCGGCCGCGGTGCCGATCCACCAGACCTGCCGCAATTCGACCTCTGCCGCGACTGTGCCAGGCAGTTCGGGCGGCAAACCAACGGCAGGGGCGAGATGCAGCGCCAGAAAGCCGCAAAGACCCCAGATGACGCCTGAACGAGTGTCAAGCACGCGTCCCGACCGCTCGGCGAGTGCCATTCCGGCCAGCAGGATAAGCGCGAACGCGGTGTAGGCCACCAGATTGAATCCAGTCGTCATAGCGTGGCGCGACAGATCCTGGGTCAGCCCCTCGGCGGGACCGGCCGGGCTTTGGACGGGGGCGCCGAGACTGGCGGCGAAATGCGTGCGGATGCCGGATTCATAAAGCTCACCCTCCAGCAGCAGCGGTGTGACAAGCCAGAATTGCAGCACTGCCGCGACAATACCTGCCGCCAGACCAGCGAAAAGCCCGCTGGTCAGCAGATGACGGGTCATGTCACTAGTGGCAAGGGAAGGCGATAGCGTGGCGGGTGTCGTGGGCGCCGTTATGCAGCACCGAGGCCTGGGCGAAGCCGGCCAGCACCAGAAGCATTACGCCTGCCAGCGCCGCAAGGGCGATCGAAGCCAGACCGGTATCGGTGCGGGCGAGTGCCAAGTTCTTGGTATTCATAGTCATTCTCCTGTCTCCGTCACACCCGACGGAAGGGTCAAGGTCCATGTGCATGGCTGGTCTCCTGGCTTCGCGGGTCTTCGCGCATCGTCGCCTTCCCGGTTGCCCAGTGGCTCTTGACGGACGCTCGCCGCTTACAGTCGCGGGGGCGGCTGAGGTCTTGGTCCCCGAATTGGGTCTCCCTCACCTCATTCCCATATGTTCCCCCGTGCTTGGCACGTTTGCGGGGAACCATGCCTTGGCAACTTGGCAGGTTTGGAGGCAGCGGGTCAAGGGTATTCGCGACGCTGCGCAGGCGGATTGCGGCATGCGTTGGGGGCCCTGCGCTGGCCCGCTTTTCAATGCCATGCGCGGGTTCTCGAAACGAAGGCTGAAGATAGGTGGGGGCCAGCAGGGGCCGTAGAGCTGAGGTCAGCCCATGGATTCCACCTCGGTGATGGAAACACCGGCCAGCAGTTCCTCGACGAGGAACGAGATCAGCTGCTGCCGATTGCCCAGTTCGCTCTTGCGGTAGATCGCGTTCATCTGACTCTTGACGGTCGAGGCAGAGGTGCCGCGCAATGCGGCGATCTCGGCATTGGAGAACCCCTTCATCGCGCAGATGGCGACGGATTGCTCTGACGGTGTGAACTGCCACTCTTCAAAGAAACGCATCAGGTGGTTCTGAAAGTTGCCCGAGGCGACGTCGATCTGACGGTTGAGCGTTTCCATCCGCGCAAGGCTGCGACGCAGGAACATGATGCTGACGACGGCGCCGATGATCAGGCCGACGCTGGCGAAAGTCTGGATATATTCCTGCAAGGCCCAGGGGATCGGCTGGGTGCGCAGGCCAAGGACCTCGGTCCAGAGATCGCCGACGAAGAAGATGGCGCTAAGCAGCTGGATGGCGCAGACGAAGTAGAGAAATGGCACCCGGAACCTGCGGAAGCCCGGTCCGCCGATCGATTCGGCGACCGCTGCCCGGCGCCGTGACGGAAGCGCCGGAAGCCAATGTGCAATGTCACTTGCCAATGCCCGCGCCAAATCCGCCGCCGCCTACTGAGACGTCCGCGCTGAAACCGCCGCCGCCTGCCGAGACGCCGGCATTGATACCCCCCCCACCACCGACCGACGCGCCCGCGTCAATTCCACTGCCGGAGCCTGATGAACCGCTACTGCCCGATCCGGCTGACGAGCCCGACCCGGAAGACCCAGAGCCCGACGACTGGCTGTTGCCACCCGTCGCGCCCGCCAGGATCTGGACGATCACATCCCTTTTCACCTCACCGGTGGACCGGCTGACGATCACTTCCCGCAGGTGAACCTTGTTGCGGGCGAGGATTCTGATGCGCCCGAGAAAGGTGCTGCGAACCTCGACAATCTGGTAGCCGCCGCTTTGCAGCTGCGTGATGACGTTGGCGTAGCTTTGCTGGGCCACCTGATAGCCGGCGGGCTGGCCGGTTGCCGACTGCGCGAGCGCGTCACCGGCGCTTACGACGCCAAGCGCGGCAAGGACCGACAGGGCACGTATGGGAATACTGCAGTTCATTGCGTTACCTCGTTCCAAGTTACCAATGCCCATGAAATCAGGCAGGCATGTGGCCGCATTCGATCATTGTGCAGACCGTCCGGCCATTGCGCCAAGGGTTGAAGCGGGCATTTTCCACCCAAAGTTCGATGCCGGGACTGCGGGCCGGACGCGGGCCTGGAATCGCCGGGATTTCGCGCCGGAAACAGCCCCGTAAAACAGCCGGAATCCTGTCTCAACCTTTGGGTGGAACGGGCCGCATTAGGCCCCGGGGCCAATGTTCCGGTAGCGGATCCCGGGCAAATCTCGGGACATGGCAGTAACGTGTTTCCCCGCTGCCCGACAGAAGCCAAACACTACCGCGAAAGGTTCAAAGATGAACATGAACGAGACCAAAAGGCGCTACGGCGAAACGGCAAGTCAGGTTCGGACCCAAATGGGCATACCCGGACTGGTCGCCGCGACCGGCCATATCTTGAGACCTTCCGCGAATGTCCGGTTTCGTGCCGCCTCTCCGCAACATGGCTTTCGTCTGGCCATCTAGGACATTTCAACCACCCCAATCAGCATAGCAAAAGAAAGAGAGACCCCGATGAACGTCATTTCCAACAATGCCCGCCGGAACCGCCTTGCCGCCCTGAACACGCTTGAAGAGCGCAAGCGCGATGGCCGTTTGACCCCGCGCAACGTCCGCCCGCTCTTCACGTCGAGCCGCTCCGGCTACTGAGGTCGCCGGGCTCCCGCCGCGGATAATTGCCGGGGGCAAATGTGTGCTTGTGTGCCGCCCCTATTTGGCCAGCCCGCGAATGCAGGGCTGGCCATGTTTCCCTTTGGACTCCATATCCTGTGGATAACCCCGCCTAGATCCCCATATCGTGGGGTTGGGCGTTGACTCGCGGGCCACTCGGGCGAACAATCCAACCTCGAGCGGAATCACCAAGAGGGCCAACCCCCCGTGCGTTTCACCAAACTGCGCCTCAACGGCTTCAAGAGCTTCGTCGACCCGACCGATCTGATCATTGCCGACGGGCTGACAGGTGTGGTCGGGCCGAATGGCTGTGGCAAGTCCAACCTGCTCGAGGCGCTGCGCTGGGTGATGGGCGAGAACCGCCCGACCGCGATGCGCGGCGACGGCATGGAGGACGTGATCTTTGCCGGCGCCGCCACCCGCCCGGCGCGAAACTTCGCCGAAGTGGCGCTGATGATCGACAATGCCGAGCGGCTGGCGCCGTCGGGATTCAATGATCACGACAACCTCGAGATCACCCGCCGGATCACCCGCGATGCCGGCAGCGCCTACAAGGTCAACACCAAGGATGTGCGGGCGCGCGATGTGCAGATGCTGTTCGCCGATGCTTCGACCGGCGCGCATTCACCGGCGCTGGTGCGGCAGGGGCAGATCAGCGAATTGATCAATGCGCGGCCGAAGGCGCGGCGGCGGATATTGGAGGAAGCGGCCGGGATCTCGGGCCTCTACCAGCGGCGGCACGAGGCCGAGTTGAAACTGAAGGGGGCCGAGACCAACCTCGTGCGCGTCGATGACGTGATCGAGCAATTGGCGGCGCAGCTTTCGCAACTGGCGCGGCAGGCGCGGCAGGCGGCGCGCTACCGCGAGATCGGTGCCGAGTTGCGCCATGCCGAGGGGCTGCTCTTGTACCGGCGCTGGCGCGAGGCCGAGGATGCCCGGGCAGCTGCCGATCTGACGCTTACCGAACGGGTCAGGGCGGCGGCAGAGGCTGAACGGCTGGCGCGGACAGCGGCCAAGGCCCGCGAGGCGGGCGAGACCGGATTGCCGCCCCTGCGCGAGGAAGTGGCGATCGCGGCGGCGGTGTTGCAGCGGCTCCAAGTACAGCGCGACAGCCTCGACGAGCGCCAGGCGCGGGCGATTCAGGCGATCGAGACGCTGACCGCGCGGATCAGCCAGCTGGGCCACGACATCGAGCGCGAAGAGGCGCTGAACCGGGATGCCGGCGATACCATCGAACGGCTCGACCGCGAGGCCGAGGAGATCATCGCCGCCTCCGAAGGTCATGCCGGGGAGCTTGAGGCTGCGGCGGCAGAGGCCCGCGAGGCGGCGAAGGTGCTGCAGGAACGCGAGGAGGCTTTGGCCGAACTGAACGAGGATGTGGCTCGGCTGTCGGCGCGGCATCACTCAGCCCACCGGCTGCTTGAAGATGCGCAAAAGACGCTGGGCAGCAGCGAGGCCGAGGCGGCCCGGGCGCGGGGCGCCGCGGTCGAGGCCGAGGGCGCGCTGTGCAGGGCCGGGAGCGAACTTGCCACGGCCGAGGCGGGGCAGGCAGAGGCAGCTGCAGCGGCAGAGGCAGCCGAGGCGGCTTTGGTCGTGGCGGATGATGCGCGCGCCGAGGCGCAATCGCGCGAAGCCGATGCGCGGGCCGGGCGCAGCGAAGCCGAGGGCGAGGTCAATGCTCTGCGGGCCGAGGTCGCTGCGCTGGCCAAGCTGGTGCAGCGCGACACGGCCGAGGGCGGCCAGGTGCTGGACCTGCTGCGCGTCGATCCGGGATACGAGAAGGCCCTGGGCGCGGCGCTGGCGGATGACCTGCGCGCGCCCGCGGTCGGGGAGGATGCGGCTTCGGGCTGGGCGACGCTGCCGGGCTATGCCGCGCCGCAACCTCTGCCGGCGGGCGTCGCGGCGCTGACCAACCATGTCTCGGTGCCGCACGTTCTGGTGCGCCGGATGGGGCAGGTAGGGCTGGTCGAGGCGCCGGACGGAGCGCGGCTGCAGGCAGAATTGCGGCCCGGGCAAAGGCTGGTCTCGGTCGCGGGCGATCTCTGGCGCTGGGACGGCTACCGCGCCGGGGCGGAGGATGCACCGAGCGCTGCGGCCTTGCGGTTGCAGCAGCTCAACAGACTGCAGGAGCTGAAGCAAGATCTGGAAGAAGCGACGGCCCGGTCGATGGGGGCGACGCAGGCGCATGAGGCGCTGAAAGCACGGCTGGCCGAGCTGACCGACGCCGACCGCGCGGCGCGCGAGGAGCGACGCGTGGCTGATCAGCGGATGACCGGGGCCAGCCGTGTGATGAGCCGCGCCGAGGCGGACCGCAACATCGCGAGAGGCAAGCTGGAAAGCCTGCGGCTGGCCGTGGCGCGGCACGAGGAAGAGGCGATGGCGGCGCGAAGCCGGCTGAAGAACGCCGAGGCGGCCGTGGCCGAGCTTGGCGATCTGGAGGCCGCGCGGGGCGCCGTCGAGGATGTGAAGTTGACCGTCGAGGCGGCGCGGATCACGATGATGTCGCGGCGCTCGGCGCATGACGAGTTGCGCCGCGAGGGCGAGGCGCGGGTACGGCGGCAGCTGGAGGTCACCAAGGAGGTGGCGAACTGGCGGCACCGGCTGGAAACCGCCGGCAGGCGGATCGCCGAGCTTGGCGAGCGCAAGGCGGCGTCCGAGTCAGAGCTTGCCACTGCGGCGGCTGTGCCCGATGAGATCGCCGCGGAAGGCGCGAAGCTCGCCGATGCGATCGACGCGGCGGAGGCTCGGCGCAAGACGGCCTCGGATCGACTTGCCGAGGCCGAGACCGCCCTGCGAGAGGCCGTGGCGGCCGAACGGGAGGCCGAGCGCACGGCATCCGAATCGCGGGAAAGCCGCGCCCGGGCCGAGGCGCGGGCGGATGCGGCGAAGGAAAGCGTGGCGCTGGCCGCCGAACGGATCGCCGAAGAACAGGAGACGACGCCCGCGAAACTGCTGGAACAGCTCGACGTGGTGCCCGATCAGATGCCCTCTGTCGAGCATATCGAGAATGATGTGAACCGGCTGAAACGCAGCCGCGATGCGTTGGGCGCCGTCAACCTGCGTGCCGAGGAAGACGCGCGGGAAGTGCAGGAAGAGCATGACGCGCTGGTCAGCGAGAAGACCGATCTGGAAAATGCGATCAAGAAGCTGCGAACCGGCATCGCCAGCTTGAATCGCGAGGGGCGCGAGCGCCTGCTGACCGCGTTCGAGCAGGTTAACACCAACTTCGGGATGCTCTTCAAGCATCTGTTCGGCGGCGGCGAGGCCAAGCTGGTGATGGTGGAAAGCGACGATCCGCTGGAGGCCGGGCTGGAGATCATGTGCCAGCCGCCGGGCAAGCGGCTGGCAACCCTGTCGCTCCTGTCGGGCGGCGAGCAGACGCTGACCGCGCTGGCGCTGATCTTTGCGGTCTTTCTGGCCAACCCGGCGCCGATCTGCGTTCTGGACGAAGTCGATGCACCGCTCGACGACGCCAACGTGACCCGGTTCTGCGACATGCTGGACGAAATGACGCGTCAGACCGACACGCGGTTCCTAATCATCACCCACCATGCGGTGACGATGGCGCGGATGGACCGGCTCTTTGGCGTGACGATGGGCGAGCAGGGGGTGAGCCAGCTCGTTTCGGTGGACCTCAAGCGGGCCGAACAGATGGTGGCGTGAGGGTCGCGCGGCCATGATGTGCCGCACGGCCGCGAACGCCGGGGCGCACCGGATGTCGCGGCCGCTCATTCGGTTAATCATCGCCTGTGTCGGACTGCCTGGATCAGGCGGTCCATCCTGTGGTTCTGAGGCTCAGCCCCTTTCTTGGTCAGCCGGTCGGCGGCGTGTATACCCCGGTCGCCTTGCCAGCGGCTTTCATCGCCTCCATGGCATCCTGCGCCGACATCAGCTTGATCGTCTTGCCGCCCGAGAAAGATCCGGACGCCCCGACGACCATCGAACAGGCGGCCATCGCCTGGTCGTCTGGCGCTTCGATCAGGGCGTAGACATCCTCGTCCCCGAAGGCGAAGAACAGGTGGTGCAGCTTGCCGCCGATCCCCTCAATCAGCTTGCGCGCCGCAGCTTCGCGGTCCTGCGGCTTTTCCACCATCGCCTTGATCGCGCTGGTCGAGTAGCGTCCTGTGAACAGGTAGTGTGGCACGGCTTGGTCCCCCGATTATGGCCGGGATGTCGGGTGAAAAAGTCGACTTGTTATGCACAGAAATTGCCGACCCACCGGCGGTTGCATGTCGTCCATCATACGCTTTCTGGCGCAATATGTCGATGGATTGCCGCGGTCAGCCATGCGAAGGGGGCTGTTGCCTTGCGCCAGACCTTGCAGGTATTCGCATGGTCTTGAGCGCAATTTGCGTCGCGCCATCATGCACTTTCCTGCGATCGACATTCTCGTGATCCGTGAAGATTTCGACCTTGCCGACGAGCGATTTATCCGCCGGGTATTCAAGGAAACGGTCATGCCCAACATCGCTGCCAAGCTCTTGTCTTCGAAAGCTGCTGTTCTGCTGCCCCAGCCAGTCCGCGCAATGTTCGGGCAGGGCTTCGGTACTGGCGCCGCCGGGCAGGACGGATACCGGTAGATCCAGCCGAGCGATGGATGGCCCGGCGAATGACCGGACAGGCGGGCCCGGCGCGATGACGACGAGGAATTTGACCCGTTTGTCGCTGAAATCTTCGCCATGTCGTGCCCATGATCGCCGAAAGGCTTTCGAAGATCTCAAGAGACCGGGAATATGATCCGCCGCATCCGGGAATTCCCTTGGGCCGCCTTCAATGACGGTGTTGGCCTTTCGCCATGCATCAAATTCGTGCAACGGGATCCGCGCCCCTGCCTATGCCATAACGGTATGACTTCCGCGGGAAAACCCGATTGCAGATATGCGCTCAGTTGCGAGTCTGCCCGAGAAGAAGCGCCTTGTTTCCGATGGCGAAAGCAGTACCGAAAGGTCCGTCGCCCGGTCCCACCAGCACAGGATTCCTTCTTCAAAAGGGGGGCTCGGATTCGGTGTTTCCGTGGTGAATTACGCCGAGAACCACGTAGCCGTGGCCTGCGCGCGCGCGCCAGCCAACCGAGGCTTTCCGCCGATCCACCGGTGCCGTGCGAGAGCAGGGCAACCGGAAAGAGTGGGTTGTCGGAGAGGTCGGCCTCGCGGATCACATGCCCCATATCAAACCAGTGCCCTGACGCGAGTTCAGACGTGCCGCTGCTTGCGGCCGGATACCAGGCTGACCAGGCAATCGGGCGCTCGCCGTCGTTCTGCCGGTTCGGGCGCGATCCATCATGGACGATGCCGCTCCGGTAACCGCAGACTTCCATTTCCTGTGCTCCATAAAGGCGAACCGCCCGGGGGAACATGAATGGTTCCCGCGCGAATCCCTCGATAATCCATGTGAGCATTGTCGGCTAAATCGTGAAAGTTCCGGCTGGCCGTAACATCCTCGTTGCGCTCGCTGCCTCGACAACGGTCGCCTGATCGTGATGCGGCGATCCCTGCTATTCGGCTTAGGGTTGGGGCAAAGCGAAAGGATGATCCGATGCGGAGCCTGGCCCTTCTTCTATTGATGG
>JBFKFZ010000032.1:0-37839 GCA_041633555.1 Paracoccaceae bacterium
AGCGAAGTTTGGGGCTGCCGATAACGTTGCGCGGTGGTGGTGGATCGCCCAGAGCCAGCGGCTGGGATCGGCGATGAAGCTGAGTGGCGACATGATCATGGCCGGAACGGCATAGTAGAGACTGCCGAGCCAGGCTCCGATCAGACCCATGTCGTGGTAAAGCGGCAGCCAGCTTACGAAGACGTCGCTGGACTCGGCCTGCATCACGGCGCCCATGGCACGGATGTTCGCAAGCAGGTTCGCATGCGACAGAACCACCCCTTTGGGGTCTCCGGTGCTGCCGGAGGTATACTGGATAAGTGCAGTGTCCGAGGGTGTGGCTGGAAAGGCGGCGGTGATTGTCGCCCCTTTGGCGGTGAGCTCGGCCGCTGTCATGATGCCGCGCAAGCTGGTTACGAGTCCTGAGAGCAGCGCCCCGAAGCGCCTGGTGACATCGTCGGTCACAAGTAGCGCTGCCTCGGCATTGCGCAGGACAACGGCCTGTCGGCGTAGGTGCTCGGCAATCTGCGCGCGTCGGAACGGCGGATAGATCGGGACGGGCACCGCGCCTGCAAGAAGCACACCGATGAAGGTCTCGAAGAACGCACGGCCTGTCGGCAGCATGATTGCCACCCGGTCACCGGGCTCGATGCCACGATCAACAAGGCCTTGCGCCAGGGCCTGCGCGGCCCGATCAAGCGCACCGTATGTAACTTGTTCCCCAGATTGCCCCGTTTCGACGAGTTCTACATGCAGCCGCTCGGCGTGCTCGGAAACGTGCACGGCAAGCGCCTCGACAAGAGTACCGGCCTCCCGGGGGGCGGTGGCCTCTGGAAGGGGCGCCGGCCGAGCACGGGGTGCCGGAGTGGCAGCGGCTCTTGGGGCTGCGGCCGCGACCGCGTCACAGATATCGCCGACGGTGTTGGCATCGACGATCAGTTGGTCGGCCAACGCGATCCCGAATTCCCGATTGAGGCGCAAGAGCAGTTCTGCCCGTGCGAGACTGTCAAATCCGAGACCGCGGTCCAGATCAGAGTCAGCCGCTACCACTAACTTATGCCCCCATTCGGGGTGAAGCTCGAGCGTCAGTTTGCGAACGGCCAGATAGACCTGCTCGTTCAGACCATCGCGCGCGGCCTTCTGGGTACTCGCTCTGGCGTCTATGGCCCTGCGATCCGATGAAGTTTTCAGCGCCACGCTCCTAACTCAGTCTCCATCCCGGTGACATCTCTCGGAAACCAGCATTCACGGAACTGAACATCGATACTACGTGGAACTTCGCGTTCAGCTTTGATCTTGGTCAAGTACAATGCCTGCCTCCGCCGCACGCGCTCTATCGCGCAGCGATTTGGTCCTCGAGTGCTTCTCAGACGCCAGACAACGCCGTGCGTCACTCAAACGTCGCGAGTGGCGTCCGAGAAACCTGCATCGAACCCGCCAATTAGAAACGGAAACCCTGACGCACGGCTCACGTTGATCGGCAACGGCCGGTCATGAGCCAGAACGGAATCTTCCATCTCGTATCTTATCTTCGCTTCTGCAGGACGCTCGAAGTTCGAAACAGGGAACGCCGAAGTAGAGCCAAGAAGCTGTTAGACCATTCTCTTAAAGTATCGCCAGCTGCCGAGACCCCAGTAGCTGCGTACGAATGACGGGACTGAGAGACACGAGCAACAGCCCGATCGAGAAGAGGCACCAAATCGCTGGCATCTCATTTGGATTGTCGGTTAATGTATTGGCCAAAATCGGCCCCAGCAAGGCATGAAGAATAACGAAACGCCATGCGCCGTAAACCAAGGGCAGCACAAATACGGAGAGGATATAGGCCGGAAATTGTATGACCTCTCCTAAGAACCACCCATAAGATCTCCACATATCATTGAGCGGCACCTCCCACGCAATATGCCAGTTGCCGGACACCACGCACAAGGTCGGACCACAGAGCACGTCGCCCGGTTTGCACTGCCCAGCCCAATTGAAGGGAACCAGGCGAAGAAGGATAAGCAACGTGGCCAGGCCCGCGAGCGCGAAAACCAATCGCCTTATTGCAGGTGAAACCAACGTGGGGGCCACCGCCATCGCGAAGGCGTTGATGAACAGGGGCTGAAGCGAAATGTGCAGGTAAGACAGCAGTGTTACGGACTGGTTAGCCGCCGATCCACATTCGTCGATTACCCAGTAGCCCCCAGCCTGCAGTGCTTCCATAATTGTGAAGAACCCCAGTGTTATTGGGATAGCTGGTGTCTCCCCGCGACGCGTGGTGATCACGGTGGCAACTGTCCCAGCACAGACCATGGCCAGTGATGCTCCTTCGCTCCAGCACATTCTGTTGATCTCCTTTTGACGAGCGGACGACTGTAGAGCTGGTTTAGATTTGGTCAATGCAGTGTTCTGCGCCCGTCGGTCGAGATTCTTCAAGAAAAATTGGAGCTTAAGTTGCGCGCTATCGACGATTCCAGCACCCATGCGTCGTAGTTCTACGCACGCCTATTTTGTTCTCTTCCGCTTGTGAGACCTCGAACATGAACGCAGCGAACGACTGAATTGGATCTTTGCCATTTAGCTTGCTTTGATTGGCCGCCTCAGGGAAATCACGTTGCACTGCTGCGACGCCGATGCCGGGCTGGCAAGGTGACCAGGTGCAGGCGCAGAAGTCTTCGCTGCAGTCGCATCAGTCCGGTTTGCCCGCATTGTCGTCATCGAAGCATCTTGCAGAGAAGGTCGGTGAACCCCGCTCCGACGCTTACCCTGCCGCCACGTGAGCCTGGACAGCGCCTGTCCGTGGGATAGCGCTGAAACAGCTGAGCGGCGGGATTCATGGTGCCAGGGACATCCTCGCTCTACGGACATTGCAAGGTTGCCAAAGCGACTGCCCGCCCGGACGGGCAGGCGCTGGCTTACGGCGAGAGCGTCACGAGGAAGGCTTCAAGTGCGCGCTTCTCATCTTGCGACAGATCAAGCGGCAGAAGTTCGCTGTGTCCGATTACGGATTGAGGCGCGGTCGAATAATGGTCGAGCACCTCGGCCAGCGTCTCGAACTGGCCCGCATGCATGTAAGGCGGCCTCTGCGCCACGCCGCGCAGCCCGGGTGTCTTGAAGGCGCCTTCGGTCAGGTGGCCCTTGTTGCTGAGAAAGCGGAGTTCGGGGCACCCACCCGCACCGGCATCGCTGAATGGCCCGCGGCAGTTAAACCGGGAAAGCACCACCATCCGCGCGCCCTTGGCGCGACCGAAATCGCTGACCGGTCCCGGCGGCACGCCCGTATTGTGAAAGGTGTGGTTCGTCATGAGCGAGCCGTTATGGCAGTTGATGCAGCCGGCCCTTCCGACGAAGAGTCGCAGACCTTCGACTTCCTGCAGGTTGAGAGCGCCCGGCAAAGGGAAGGCGTCGCTATAAACCCAAGCGTCGAACCGCGTGACCGGTGGCCGCAGCGTCCGTTCGAATGCCGCGATTACCTTGCCGATATTGACAAAGATCGTTGTGACTGCCTTTCGGTCCTCGGGCAGCATGGCGGACCAGGCAGCGCTGGCGTCGGGATCGGGCACCGGGCCGGCGCGCGACGGCAGATGAGATAGCGGCGGCAGAGGACCAAAGGTCGCTTCGTAGCGGTTCTTGTAGCTCCGAGCGATGATGTGAGCGTACCGGGTGCGGCCACCGCCATGTTCCTCCGCGGATTCGAGCGGGCCCAGCGCCTGCGACCACAGTCTGTCGGCGCGCCCGTCCCAGAACAGAAATGGACTGTAAGCCGCCCCGGCCAGCGGCATCGTTCGGCGGGTGCTAGTGCCGATCCCCCGGGCGACTGTCCGGCCATCTTGAAACCCGTGCTGCGGGATGTGACAGGTGGCACAGGATACCGCGCCATCGAGACTGAATCGCGGATCGAAGAACAGCTGGCGGCCTAGCTCACGTGCTGCGGGGTCGTCGGCGACCCGGTTCGAGGGCGCAGCGGGCGGCGCGGCCAGTTCTGAGAGCGCCAGCGAGCGCACGAGCATCAGCTCCCGCTCGGTCCAGGCGTCCTGACCCGCTGCGGCATTCGCTGCCGAGAACAGGATCAACAGCGCGGTCAGAACACGCTTCATAGCTGAAGCTTGAGTACTGCGATATCTGGCCCGGACGAACCGGCGATGGTCAGACGCAATTCCCACGCGCCCGGCATGTTGAAACGCAGGCCCTCGATGCGGTAGCGCCCGGCACCTTCCGTCTTTCTGACCCGTTGTGCTGTCGGCAGGCCGTGGCCGTGCGTCGGCATGCCGCCCTCGAGCGACAGGGCTGCGCCCTCAACGGCCGCTCCTTGGCTATCCTGCAGCAGGATGCGCCATGCGTGAAGGTCGCCAAGCGGCACGCCTTCGGTTTCGGGCGTCAACTCAACGTCGTATTTCCCGGCTTCGCTGGCGACGCGGTTACTGTCGGCAAGTGCCGAACCACCGAGCGATATTGCGAGCGCCAGAATGGTGGCACATCTGAACATTGCAGTCCCCAATCAATAGGGGCCGGCGCCGGGAGGGTGGCGCCGGCTGTCGGCGACTCAGTTCAGCGTGGTTTTCTCGGAGAACGGCCGCGACGGGTCGACGATGAACATGATCAGCTCGCGCAGCTCCTCGTCGCCGGTGCTGTGGACCTCCATCGGCTGATCGGGAACGCCGGGCATCGTGGCGCCGGCATTCAGCACATGCATCCCGTAGGGCGTATGCTGGGTCAGCTGCCCGGACAGGATGAGAAAGGCCTCCGGCCCCGGATGGGTATGGATCGAGGTCTTGGCGCCGACGGGGGCTATTGCATTGTTGACCCGCAGCAGGAAACCGTCGGAATCGATCCGCGGGACCGGCCCGATCGAGGTGACCGGCGTTCCGCCCATGCCGCCGGCCTTTCGGTCCGCAAGGGTGAAAAGCCAGGCTTTGTCGTCGAATTCGGCGGCCAGCGAGTAGGCTCCTGCGGCGGTCTTCGCTTCATCCATGCTGCCGAAATTCTCGACATGCCAGTAAAGCTCGCCCTCGGGCAGTGTCTCGACATTCATCTCGGCCAGCTTGGTGACGACGAACTTGCCGAGGCTCTGTGACAAGGCCGGGCTGACGGTGAGGGCGGCCAAAGCGGTAGCGGCCGCTGCTGTTCTGATGATATTCATTGCATCCTCCTGTGGCATTGCGGTCCCGGCCACCGGCACAAAAGGCTTGGTCTATCGCGGGTGTTCCGCGATACTTGCCGCAAGCGTTTGACTCTGTGCGGCCAACCGGCAATCGCGCCGGTGGCCGGAGGTTGTCCTGATCGGACGAGCGGAAGCAGTATTTCGGATTCGCGGTCCCAATGTCCCGAAACCAACCCGAAATTTGGCCGAAATCGGAAGGGCGGATTCGCTTGGGCCAGCTCTGGTTCGACCTGTCGAGCGGTGAATTACGGGATGCGGATGGCGGTGCGGTCGAGCTGCGCCGGCAATCGGGCGAAGTCCTTGCAATGCTGGCAGAACGTCCGACCCAGACCGTGCCCAAGGAAGAGCTGATCGACGCGATCTGGCCGGACGTGGCGGTGACCGACGACAGCCTTGTTCAGTGCATCGGCGACATCCGCCGGACGCTTGGCCCCGAGGCGCGCGCCTGCATCCAGACAGTGCCCCGGCGCGGCTACAGGCTGGTGCCGACAGAGGCGGGCGAAGCGATCGCGGGTGGCGGGACAGGCGGGCGCCGCCGTTCGGCATTTGCCCGCGCGACTGGGCCCGCTGCCGGTGCGCTTATCGTGCTTTTGGTGATCCTCTCTGTCGCGGCTCCGCTGCTTGACGAGTTGGGACGGGCATTGGCTCCGGACAGGCCGGTCATCGTCGTCCTGCCCTTTGCCAACACGAGCGACGACCCCGACCAGCAATATTTCATCGACGGGCTGACCGAGGACCTGTCGACCGACCTGTCGCGCATCTCGGGGCTAACGATGATTTCCAGCGCCTCGAGTTTCGCGCTTCGGGACGCTGACGCCACACCCGAGGAAATCGCGCGGCAGCTGGGCGCCAACTTCGTCGTGACCGGCAGCGTGCGGCGCGAGAAACGCCGAGTGCGGGTGAATGCCAGCCTGACCGATGTCGAAAGCGGCAAGACAGTCTGGGCGGATCGCTACGACCGGGATCTTGGCGGCGTTTTCGACCTGCAGGACGATGTCAGCCGGGCCGTCACCTCTGCGCTCGCCATCGAGCTGACGACCAGCGAGCAGGTCCAGTTCGAACAGCGGCAGAGCATCGATGCGGACGCCTATGACCTGCTGCTGCGGGGGCTGGCACCGCACCGGACCTTCACCGCCGAGGGCAATCACCTCGCGCGCGACTTCTTCCGCCGCGCCATCGAGATCGACCCGACCTATGCCCGGGCGCACGCGAACCTTGCGCTGACCTACGGCACATCCTTTGTCTTCCGGCTGGGCGACGATCTAGCGGAACTGCCCAAGGCGCTGGAAGCCGCCCGGCGCGCGGTCAGCCTCGAACCGACCCTGCCGCAGGCGCAATTCGCCCTGTCGGTCCTGCTGCTGTCGGACCGCCGGCACGACGAGGCAATCGAGGCGGCGCGCGAGGCGATCCGGCTCGATCCGAGCTATGCCGACGGCTACGCCGTCCTCGGCCAGACGCTCGCTTATGGCGGTGACAAGACCGAGGCGCTGACCGCCATTCGCACCGCCAAAACGCTCAGCCCGCGTTACACGTTCGCCTATCTCTGGGTCGAAGGCCACATCCTGTTCCAGTTGCGCCGTTATGACGAGGCGCGGGCCGTGCTGGAAGACGTCCTCGCCCGGAACCCGGCTTTTCTGGTGGGGCATCTGACGCTTGCGGCGACTTATGGCCATCTGAGGCTGACCGAAGAGGCCGACTGGATCGCGTTCGAGGTTCTGACCCTGTCGCCGGAACTGTCGGCATTTGCCGAAGGCCAGTCGGCCCCTTATCGCGAAGAGAGGGACCGGGCGCATTACGTAGAAGGGCTTCTCCTCGCGGGGATTCCGGAGTGAGGCAGTGGGCTATTGCCGGCATTCGCGCCCTCCGCTGTGACGTTCTGCCATCAGCCCGGTGAGGTTCATCTTCCTTGCGGAACCATCCGGTCATGCCCGGCAATTCGGACGAACTGCTGGTTGACCCGGTGACGCCGCCCCTCGCGCGCCGCAAGGAAGGCCAGGAGGTCTGGGTCAAGCTCCTGGGCTTCGACGATCGCGGCAAGGTGCGCCTTGCAATGAAGATGGTCAATCAGGAGACCGGCAAGGAACCGGAACAGGTAGCCGCCGCTGACTGATCGGTCGCAGGTTTCGAATTCAATCGCCCCGGAGCGATCCGGGGCCTTTTTTGTTCGCGCGCGGACTAACGGTCAACTCATTGCAAAAAAAGCATTACTGCCTCTGAAATTCAGGCTTTCTTAACGCTTTCCTTGTGGCGCGCGGAGGAGCTTGACACAGGATGCGCCGAGTGGCCGCCGGCAGGAAAATCCGCAGCCTCCCGATCGTTCGCGGTCAAAGTGCCGACGGGTCCCGCTTCGGTCAACAGCGCCTGTTGACGACGGCCCTGGGCAGAGCGGGTGGATTTCTTCACCGTCTGATGAATGTTGCCGATAGGGGTCCGACACAGCCGCCAGTCAGTCTCAATCCGGCGAGTTCACGCCCGGCGCCCAAGGCGGACGCATCAGACGCCCGCCTTGCCCTTGCGGTTTACGGTTTCATGCGGCGTTGGTCAGCCGTTCAAGGATCTCCAGCATGTTCGGCGACGGGTCCGTATGATGGTGCGCCAGTTTCCAAGCTCCGCCCTGCTGCTGATAGACGTTGGTCACACGGTGGTGGATCCTGGCTTCATGCCCGGCGATGATCAGCATTCCGATTTCCAAGCCGGTTTCAACGGCCATATCGGATCCGGCGTAGATCAACTGATCCTCCAGCCGGATGTCACCTCCGCCGGCAATTTCGGCCACTTTGCCGAAGGAGGCCAGCACGGTATCAGAACCGACCTCGCGCCCGCCGATGGGATGCTGCGCCGTGGCGCCGTCGCCCTTGATCCAGGCGTCCTGCATTGCGGTATCATCGCCGTTCGCCATGCGGTAGAGGGCGTCATAAAATGCGACCGAGGCGCGGCGAACATCATCGAGATTGGTCATGGTTTGGTTCCTTCCAGTTGTTGGCAAGTCGGGGATGTGCCCGGCCCATGCCGAACGTCCCGTTGCCGCAGATTTGGGTGGGTTGGTTCAGAACGTTTCAGGTAAATGCGTCGAGCCAAGTGCATCGGAAGTCGAGTTCGCTCGCAAGGCGTGAGGCAGCTCATTCCGATTCCGATGACACCTGAAACGCTTCAGGCTGCGGGCTCCTGCGTCCCGGATTTCACCGAAGCGAAGAAATCGGCCCGCGCGTTGGTCTTCGGGAAAGGTGCATCCGGCACGTCAACGCCCAGAAAGCGACAAAGCGGCTCCCATCCTTCGCGGACGCTGAACACCAGAGCCCTTCCTTGGGCCTCCAGTTCCCGCACGGCCGCTTCGTTGGCACGGTAAGCCTTCAGAATGCCGTCCCTGTCGGTGCTGCCGCCCAAGGCCTTGCCGATGATGACCTTCTCGATCATCTGAAACCAGGGAATCGCGCTTTTCGGCCAGGCCTCCTTGTCGAGGATCAGCGGCAGGATCGTCTGCGAAAAGCTGCCATACCAATCCTCGGCATCGCGGTGCGAAAGAATGACCTTCGCGCCCGGCGTGGCGCCAAGCACGTCCTGCCAGTAGGCCGAAACCGGGAAATCCACCGCTGAACGAAAGCCCGAGAAGATCGCGTCATAGTCGTGGCGCCCCTTGGCCACTTCGGACCAGGCCTCGATCTGCCCGGGGTCATTGATGACCTCGGACATGTGATGGCATGGGCCGAAGCCCAGATGCTCCAATGCCGCCTTCAGGGAATAGGTCCCGGTTCGACCAAACCCTGCGCCGATAAATTCGAGTGCCATTGTGTCTTTTCTCCTCTATGAATCAGATCAATCAATCCTGCTTGATCTGCGTCTGTTGAGGGTATGATGGACAGCTTTCCCTTCAAAAGTCGAACGAAACGATTTCATGAATCATGAATGAAATTGATTTGAACCGCGTCGACCTCAACTTGCTGGTCGTCTTCGAATCCCTGATGGAGACCCGCAGCGTCACGTTGACGGCCGACAGGGTCGGGCGCACGCAGTCGGCGGTCAGCCACTCGCTTGCACGGCTGAGGGAGCAACTCGACGATCCCGTGCTGGTCCGGGTCGGTGGCAAGATGCATCCCAGCCCGTTCGCCGAGGCCATCATCGAGGACGTCCGGCCCATCCTGCGCAGCATCCGCCGCGTGATCGCGCCGCGCAGCCTGTTTGACCCTGCGCAAAGCGAGCGCGTGTTTCGCATCGCCATGCCGACACTGACCAAGGTCATTGCAGAGGTGTCCGCACGGGTCGAAGCCGAAGCGCCCAAGGTGAAGATCGAGTGGCTGTCAGCGCATCACGACGTGTATCCTGCGCTCAGCGAAGGGTTGATCGACCTCGCCCATCTGGGGGGGGAGCCGCGATTGCCGGATGGCCTAGACCAGCAGATCATGGAGCCGTTTTCCTGGGTCACGTTCGCGCGGCAGGGTCACCCGGCAGCGAGGGACTGGGGGATCGAAGCCTGGCGAAAATACCCGCATGTCATGGTCAATGTCACGCGGTCGCAGCAGAACCCGTTTCCGGTCATGCCCTCCTCCGATGCCGGGGCGCGGCGGGTCAGCGCAATGATCGGGGATTCGGCGGGTGTCGCCTCGCTCCTGGCGAGTTCGGATTTTCTGGCGACCTTCCCGGCAGTGTTGCTCGCCTGGGATATGGAGGCCCACGGCCTGATCGCGTTGAAACCTCCAGTCGACCTGGGGTCGGTACTTGTTCGCTTTTTCTGGAGCTCACGCCTTGCCAATGACGCCGGTGGTATCTGGATCAGGTCGATCGTGATTGAAGCCTACCGACGCCTGCAGTCCGAGGCAGAGGCGAAACTGGCCGGGCCAGGGGTTGTCCGGCCGTCCGGACAACCGGCTTGATCGGAGCACAGCTTGCCGGCGCGTCAGGCCCGGACGATCGCCCCACCACAGCCTTGTCCGGCGAACCGGTATTCCTGCGGTGGGCGGCAAAACCGGCTGAAACTCCGGTGTGGACCCTTGAGATGCCGGCGCGGGCGCTTCGTTCATCAGACCGTCATGGACCGCCGCGGGTTCGACAGGCCACCGATCCGTTCTGGAGACGCCAATGGCCGTCAAGGGTCCTGAACGGCGGTGCGGCTGGCCCAAATAATCGCACCGTTCTGGAGGGTAATGGTCGAGACAAAAGCGCGCCTTTGGGTTATGCTATCTTGGTTCAGGCGGCTTTTTGGGCGCGCGCTCACAAGACTCCGTTCGACAAACCACGAATTGGCGTTTCGCGTTATTCTGAAGAGGGAGGGTAAACATGAAACCCCGATACTTCGCGGCGGCGCTCACCAGCCTGGCAATCACTGTGGCTCATGCGGCTCCAGCCCAGAACTGCTCGCTTGCCTTGAGCATTGGACTCGACATTTCGCGCAGCATGGACTCAACCGAATTCAGCCTCGTATTTCAGGGTACCGCGCAGGCATTGCGCGACCCGCAGGTGCAGGCGTTGGTCCTGTCGCAACCGGGTAGAATCGCGCTGACCGCCTTTGAATGGGGCGGCCAGACCCACCAACGGGTTATCGAAGGGTGGACACTGATGCGCAGCAAGGAAGACATCGAGGTCTTCGCAGAAGAAATTTCCAATCACGGGCGTGGAAGCATGGGGCAACACACCGGCACCGGCTCGGCGGTTGAGTTCGGCTACAAGCAACTCTCAACCGGCCCGCAATGCGAGCGCCTCGTCGTCGACATCTCGAGCGATGGCTACAACAATGACGGTCCCGCGCCGACGGACTTCTATGCCACCGGACCGGCCAACAGTTTCACTGTCAATGCGCTGGTGGTTGGCGGCAAGTCACGGCCCGTGCTCTGGAATTGGTTCGCGAACGAAGTCATCCACGGCCCTGGCGCATTTTCAGTCGCGACCTTTGGTTTTGAGGACTATGCCGAGGCGATAAAGGAGAAGTTCTTGCGTGAGATGCAACCTTCCGTCCTGATTGCAAAGTCTGAATAGGGAGCGCCTGGGCCTGGCCGCTTCCGATGCAGCGCGCCTCAGATTGCGTTTAGAATGAGACCGCCATTGCCTGAAACACCCTTTTCAGCATCCGGCCCTTTGGCTGGCCTCGGTTTTCCGGAATGACGCGACATCTGTTTCGTCCGCCTTGCGGTCGCCCGCCCGCTCATGATGACGTCGCCGCGCCGGGCTCTTATGTTGCGGACCTCGGCCGACGGCCGGCGGAGGCCAGTCCGCCGGGCCGGGCGCTGGGCTAGGCCGGTTGCTTGGTGGTCCGGAGGTAGGGCAGTTTCTTGTCGAAGGAGCCGAAGCGTTTGGCGGCGTCCTCGTCCGACACCGCCGCCGTCACGATCACGTCCTCGCCCTGCTTCCAGCCGGCGGGCGTTGCGACCATGTGTTTGGCGGTCAGCTGGATCGAGTCGAGCGCGCGGAGGATCTCGTCGAAGTTGCGCCCCGTTGTCATCGGGTAGGTCAGGTACAGTTTCACCTTCTTGTCCGGCCCGATGATGAAGACAGTTCGGACGGTCTGGTTGTCGGCGGGCGTGCGGCCTTCGACCTTCGTTTCGCTGGCCGGCATCATGTCGTAGAGCTTGGCCACCTTCATCTCCGGGTCGCCGATCATCGGGTAGTTCACCTCGTGGCCGGTATAGCTCTTGATGTCGGATTTCCACCGGTTGTGATCGTCGACCGGATCGACCGAGATGCCGATGATCTTGGCGTTGCGCTTGGCGAATTCGCCGGCCATGCCTGCCATCATGCCAAGCTCGGTCGTGCAGACCGGGGTGAAGTCCTTGGGGTGCGAAAAGAGGATCGCCCAGCCGTCGCCGATCCAGTCGTGGAAGCTGATCTTGCCGTCGGTGGTTTCAGCGGTGAAATCCGGGGCCTCGTCATTGATGCGCAATGCCATGTGTAAATCCTTTCGGTCAGGAGTTGGGTGTCAAGGTACGGTCATGAACAGGATCGACGGGGGAATCTTCGGCAGCGTCGGTCGGCAACCAAGATGCCAGATGACCCCGACTTATTCCAGTGCCAATGGTCAGATGGGCCTTGGCGCGCTGAAATTCATGCCCCTGCCGCCTTCGGGGTGCCGGACCCGGAGGCTTTCGGCATGCAGCATCAGGCGCGGGGCGGTGCGGGCCTCTCCGGTCGCGTAGAACGGGTCGCCGAGGATCGGGTGGCCGATCTCTTTCATGTGCAGCCTCAACTGGTGGCTGCGGCCGGTCTGCGGGTAGAGCCGCACGCGGGTCTCGGTGGCTTCATGGCGCACGACGCGCCAGTCCGTCACCGCCTGTCGGCCGTTCTCATGGTCGATCTTCTGCAGCGGGCGGTTCGGCCAGTCGACAGTGATCGGCAGGTCAATGCGTCCGGTCCTTTCGGCGACATGGCCCCAGACGCGGGCATAATAGACCTTCTTCGTCTGCCGTTTCTCGAATTGCAGGCCGAGATGCCGCTGCGCCATGGGCGACAGGGCGAAGACCATCACCCCCGACGTGTCGCGGTCGAGCCGGTGCACCAGCAGCGCCTCCGGGAAACTCGCCTGAATGCGCGAGAGCAGGCAGTCGGCCAGATGCGCGCCCTTGCCGGGCACCGACAGCAGGCCGGACGGCTTGTCCACCACCAGTAGGTGATGGTCCGAATAGAGGATGTTCAGGGGATCCTGGGGCGGGCAATAATCATCCATGTGCGGCCGATAGCATGGCGGCCCGCCGGGTCCAATGGCCGGGTCGCTTCAGCCGCCGGTGAGAGCCGGGCCGCTGGCGAGTCCCAGGATCACGCCATAGGCGATGAAGCAGAAAGCCATGAAGCGGCGGAACCACTTGTTCATCACCGCGCCATAGGCCATCCGGCCCAGTCCCGCGCCAAGGCCGGTATATCCGGCATAGCTGAGTGCTGTCAGCGTCAGCGCGGTCGGCACGATGGCGGCCATCTGGCCCCAGATCGGCACGTCGGGCTGCACGAACTGGCTGAAGGCGGCAAGGTAGCCTGCCACGCTTTTCGCGTTGATCGTGGCGATGGCCAGCGCCCGGCCATAGATCGCCCGGCCCTGCGCCGGTGGCAGGGCGACGGTTTGCCCCGCCATGATCCAGCCGCGAATTCCGAGGAAGACAAGGAAAGCCGCGCCGACGAGCTTTGCGGCGAGGAAGAGGCCCGGCGACGCGGCGATCAGCGCGGTCACGCCGAGCGCCGAGAGGAACAGGAACAGCGTCGCCTGTGTCAGGATCGCCAGAACCGCCCAGAGCGAAGGGCGAAAGCCGTAACTCATGCCATTGGTGATGCAGTTGACCGCGTTGGGGCCCGGGGTAGTCACGAAAACCGCCCAGAAGGACGCGAAGACCAGCCAGCCGTGAAAGCTCATCCACGAAAGACCATGTCGAGGATCTTGGTCAGTTCCGCTGCGTCTTCCTCGGTGAAGGCGTCGGGCTGGTCGCTGTCGATATCGAGGACCCCCAGAAGCGTACCGTCGCGGTCCCGCACCGGCAGCACGATTTCCGAACGCGTCGAGGAGGCGCAAGCGATATGGCCAGGAAAGGCCTCGACATCGGCGACAAGTTGCACCTCTCCGGTGCGCGCCGCCGCTCCGCAGACGCCGCGCGAGAACGGGATTACCAGGCAGCCATGCCCCCCCTGATAAGGGCCGATCTTCAGCACCTCCGGCTCGGTCACGCGGTAGAACCCGGTCCAGTCGAACCGGTCATCCGAATGGTGCAACTCGCAGGCGACAGTCGCCATCAGGGCAACGCTGTCGGTCTCGCCCTCGGTGAGGCTCTGCAGCCGTGCTGCCAGATCGGGATAGTCCATCAGACGCGCTCGATCGCGATTGCCGTGCCCTCGCCGCCGCCGATGCAGATCGCCGCGACACCGCGTTTCAGCCCGCGGGTTTCCAGCGCATTGAGGAGCGTAACCATGATCCGTGCCCCCGAGGCGCCGATCGGATGGCCGAGCGCACAGGCGCCGCCATTGACGTTCACCTTGTCCCGCGGCAAGCCCATCTCGTGCATGAAAGCCATCGGTACGACGGCGAAGGCTTCGTTCACCTCCCACAGATCGACATCTTCGGCAGACCAGCCGATCCGAGCCAGCAGCTTTTTCGCTGCCGGAACGGGCGCCGTGGTGAAGAGGTTTGGCGCCTGGCCGTGGCTTGCGTGGCCAAGGATGCGGGCGCGGATATTTCCGCCGGACTTGTCCGAGCTCAAGACGAGCGCCGCCGCGCCGTCCGAGATCGACGAGGAATTGGCGGCCGTGACCGTACCGTCCTTGCGGAAGGCGGGTTTGAGGTTAGGGATCTTTTCGGGCCGCGCCTTGCCGGGCTGTTCGTCTTCGGCCACGACGGTTTCGCCGCTGCGTGCGCTGATCGTTACCGACGCGATCTCTTTGGCAAACGCACCGGATTTCTGCGCGTCGAGGGCGTTTTGCAGCGATCCCAGCGCGTAGTCGTCCTGGGCCTCGCGGGTGAACTGGTAGCTCTCGGCGCAATCCTCGGCGAAGGTTCCCATCAGGCGGCCCTTGTCATAGGCATCCTCGAGCCCGTCGAGGAACATGCTGTCAACGACCTGACCGTGACCGATGCGCGCGCCGCCGCGCATGTTTGGCAGCAGGTAGGGGGCATTGGTCATGCTTTCCATGCCACCGGCCACCACGACATTGGCACCACCCGTCGCGATCTGGTCGAAAGCGACCATCGCCGCCTTCATGCCCGAGCCGCACATCTTGTTCAGCGTGGTTGCCGGCACTTCCTCTCCGAGACCCGCGGCAAAGCCCGCCTGACGCGCCGGAGCCTGGCCCTGGCCTGCCGGCAGAACACAGCCCATGATCAGTTCTTCGACCTGTTTGGCCTCTGCGCCGGCATTCTTCAGTGCTGCGCGAATCGCGACGGCGCCGAGTGCCGGCGCGTCGGTTGCGGTGAATATGCCCTGAAATCCACCCATCGGGGTACGCGCTGCGCCTGCGATGAATACCTGGTTCATTGAGCTATCTCCTTCAAATTCGCGACCGGGCCACACCGAATGGTAACCTTTGCTCTCTAGCCTGAATGCGACTCAGTCAGCCAGAGGCCACCATGCAGCTTACAGCGGAACAATTTCCTGATGCCACAGTGATCAAGGTCTTGGAAAGCCGCATCGACGCCGCCGGCGCGATCGCGTTCAAGGACAGCGTGCGCGAACTGGCCGTTGGCGGACCCGATCGGGTTGTTCTGGACTTGACCGAAGTTGATTTCGTCGACAGCAGTGGCCTCGGCGCCATCGTCGCCTCGATGAAGATACTCGGACCGGAGCACAAGCTAGAACTCGCGGCCCTGACGGCGGCGGTTCAGAAGGTCTTTCGCCTGACCCGAATGGATTCGGTGTTCGTCATCCACGAGGATGCGTCGGTCGCCGTCAACGGTCAGTCGCTGGCAAGCTGAAAGACAGACCGCAGGGAGGTGGAATGTCTGCCGGGAACTTCCAGCAAGGGTCGCGCCCATGAAGCTGAAGCTTCGCAGCGATGCGCTCGAAGTGCGCCAGGCGCTGCGGGACGCCCGCTCTGCGCTGGCCGGGCTGGGACTGAACGAGGATGATCTGGCGCGGGTCGAGATCGTTTTGGCCGAGATCCTCAACAATGTCGTCGAACATGCCTGTGCCGAATGTCCCGACTGCCGGATCAACATCGACCTGGAGCGCGGCTCGGCAGATCTGAAGATCGAGATCGTCGATGACGGCAAGGCGATGCCGGGCGAGAAACTGCCGGAACCGAAGCGGGCCACATTGCACCGTGAAGTGGAGCATTTTCCGGAAGGGGGATTCGGCTGGTCGCTGATCCACGATCTGGCGCATGACGTCGTCTATGAGCGGCGCGGGCGGCACAATCACTTGTCGCTGGCGATCGGGCTGCAAGGCGCTTCCGGAGCCTCGTGAGCCTTCCCGATGGTGTTCCACCATTGGTCTTGACGCCCTTAGGCGTGTCAAGCTCCGGTCAATCCCGCGTAAACGACTGATTAACCTGCCGCCAAAACGCCTCATTCGGTTCATATGGCGGACAGAATGTGAGCGGAAAAGGGAACTGTAGCTGAACAAAGCTTCCCTCGGCGTCGCGCTTCACAGCCCCCACCCAGTGCGCGACGTCGAGGACTGACCTTCCCCCCACAGACCATTGGCAAGCAGACCTTCCGGACATAGGCTTCGGCAGTATCGTGGAGGATCTGTTTGGCACGCGATTTTCAGTTTCCGGGAAGATCTCCGGTCTTCGCCACCAACGGCATGTGCGCGACCTCGCATCCGCTGGCGGCCCGGGCGGCTGTCCGCATGCTCGAAGACGGCGGCAACGCCGTCGATGCCGCGATTGCGGCGGCTGTGCTCCTGGGGCTTTGCGAGCCGCACCAGACAGGGATCGGCGGCGATTGCTTTGCCCTGATCAAGCCCGCGGGAGAGGACCGGGTGCTGGCGCTGAACGGCTCTGGCCGCGCCCCGGCCGGGCTTTCGGCGGCCGCCTTGCGCGGCAGGGGGCTGACGATGATGCCGGTCGATGGCGTGGAGGCGGTCACGGTGCCGGGTGCTGTCGACGCATTCTGCAGGCTTTCGGCCGATTTGGGCAAGCTGGGCCTTGCCGCCAGCCTCGCGCCGGCGATCCACTATGCCGAAGCGGGCGTTCCGGTGGCGCCGCGCGTGGCCTCTGACTGGGACGCGCAAGGGGGCAATCTGAAAGGGGATGCACGCAGGTTCTACCTTGGCGCGGGCAGGGCGCCGGGGGTTGGCCAGCCTTTCACGCATGCGCGCCTTGCCGAGGTCCTGCGGCGGATCGCGAAAGAGGGCCGGGCCGCCTTTTACGAGGGCGAGGTGGCAGAGGACATGGTCCGCTCTCTCAATGCCCTTGGCGGCCTGCACCGCTTGGAGGATTTCAGCGCCTGCGCATGCGATTATGCCGAACCGATATCCGGCGCATACCGCGATGTGGAGCTGGTCGAGCATCCGCCGAACGGTCAGGGCGCGGCGGCCTTGTTGCTGGCGCGGATCCTGTCGCATTTCGACTTGCAGCGCCTCGACCCGCTCGGCAGCGCCCGCGCGCATCTCGAGGCAGAGGCGAACAGGCTGGCCATGGATGCCCGCGACCGGTTCATCGCGGATGCCGACCATGCCACCCGGATCGAGCGGATGCTGTCGGAGGATACGGCCAGAGACCTCGCGGCGCTGATCGATCCGCAGCGGCCGTTGCCCGATATCCGCCGCGTCGCCGCCAACGTGCATCGCGAGACCGTCTATGTCACGGTCGTCGACAAGGACCGGATGGCGGTTTCGCTGATCTACTCGATCTATGACGCTTTCGGCACCGGCCTTGCCTCGAACTGGTTCGGTATCCTGTTCCACAATCGCGGCGCCGGTTTCACGCTCGAGGAAGGTCATCCGAACGAGGCCGGGGGCGGCAAGCGGCCGATGCACACGATCATCCCCAGCATGGTGAAACGGGATGGCAAGGTGGTTATGTCCTTCGGCGTAATGGGCGGGGGATATCAGCCGACTGGCCATGTCCGGCTGCTGAGCAACATGCTCGATTTCGGTCTTGATGCGCAAAGCGCCATCGACGCGCCGAGATGCTTTGCCGATGGCCCGGAACTGAAGGTGGAGCGGGGCTATTCCGACGCGGTGCGGCAGGAACTGGTCGATATGGGGCATAACGTTGTGGTACCGGACCGGCCGCTCGGGGGCGCGCAGGCGATCCTGATCGACGAGGAAACCGGCTCTTTGCAGGGCGCATCCGACCCGCGCAAGGATGGCGCGGCATTGGGGTATTGAGATGCCGATAACACCGGTCAGGGCCTTGGTCGAAGCAGCAAAGGCGGAGATAGAGACGCTATCGGTCGAGGTCGTGGCGAAAGGTGTCGCCGACGGGGACTTGCTGCTGGTCGATATCAGGGACGTCCGGGAATTGCAGCGCGAGGGCCGGATCCCCGGGGCGTTTCATGCGGCGCGCGGCATGCTCGAATTCTGGATCGATCCGGCAAGCCCCTACCACAAGCCCGCATTGGCCACCGACAGGAAACTGGTCCTGTTCTGCGCCAGCGCATGGCGTTCGGCCCTGTCGGTCAAGGCCCTGCAGGAGATGGGGGTCGAGAATATCGCCGAACTGGAAGGCGGTTTCGCGAATTGGCGCGAAAAAGGGGGCGCTGTCGAGACCTAGTTCAGCTGGAAATGCAGCGGATACTGGCCGTCCTTGAAGTCGCCGAACATCTCCGGCAGGTCGGGATGGCCGACCGGTTCACCGGAATAGTCCGGGACCAGATTCTGCTCTGACACATAGGCCACGTAATAGCTTTGGTCATTCTCGGCCAGCAAGTGGTAGAATGGCTGGTCCTTCACGGGCCGGCTGTCCTCGGGGATCGCCGCATACCATTCGTCGGTGTTGGAAAACATCGCATCGACATCGAAAACCACACCGCGAAACGGATGTTTGCGGTGGCGCAGGACCTGGCCAAGGTGATATTTCGCGCGTGTCTTCAGCATCGCATTGTAACCCTCACATCTTGTTAGTAGACCCCGGATTGGGGTTATGTCCATGCAAAGAAGCGAGAAAACAGGAAACAAACTGTGAACCTTGTCCTGACAGTGCTGGAGATCGTGGCGCCTGTTTTCCTGCTGGCGGCCATCGGTTTTTTCTGGGTCAAGGCGGGATACGAGTACCGGATCAGGTTCGTGACCCAGCTTGCGATGACCCTGTCGGTGCCCTGCCTGATCTTCACCGCCCTGATGCGGACGGACATCGATCCGCAGACGCTCTCGGCAGTGTCGATGGCGACGGTGCTGGCCTATGCGCTGGTGACGATCGCGGCCTTTCTGCTGGTCAAGGTCACCCGGGTCGACCTGCGCACCTATCTTGCGCCGCTGATCTTCGGCAATACCGGCAATCTCGGCCTGCCGCTGGCACTTTTTGCCTATGGGGACGAGGGGCTGGGCTATGCCGTCGTGATCTTCGCGATCATGGGGGTTTATTCTTTTACATTCGGGGTCTGGCTGGTTTCGGGCGGCGGTTCGCCGCTGAAGGTGATCAAGGAGCCGCTTGTCGGCGCGACCCTGCTGGGCGCGCTGTTCCTGTGGCAGGACTGGGAGACGCCGAAATTCCTGACCAACACGCTGACGCTGATCGGGCAGATGGCGATCCCGCTGATGCTGACCACGCTTGGCGTCGCGCTGGCGCGGCTGGCGCCGGGGCGGCTGACCATGTCGGTCCTTCTGTCGCTGGTAAAGGTGCTCTTTTGCGTCGCGATCGCCTGGGGCGTTGGTCTGTGGTTCGAGCTGCCACCGGTGCCATTCGGGGTTCTGGTGCTGCAGGTTGCAACGCCGGTCGCCGTCACAAGCTACCTGCTGGCCGAGAAATACGGCGCCGATGCCGACGCCGTTGCCGGCCTCGTGGTGGTTTCGACCCTGATTTCGGTGATTGCCCTGCCCCTTGCCCTGGCATTTGTGATCTGACGGGGCGTCTTTTTCGTTCACCTCGCAGCCGGATTCGGCTATGGTCGCTGCAATAAAAAAAGCGAGGGGCAGATGAGCAGACTTCTTCGCGCGACAGCTTTGTTGATTTTGGTGGCCGCCTGCGGCAGTGGTAACTATTCTGCGCCGCGCAATCTGGACAACGCCTGCAGCATCGTCAGTCAGCGCCCGAACTACCTGAAGGCCATGAAGCGTACCGAGCGCAAGTACGGCGTTCCTGTCGCCGTGCAGATGGCCACGATCTACCAGGAAAGCAAGTTCATCGGCAATGCGCGGACGCCGCACCAGTTCGCTCTGGGGATCATTCCGATGGGACGCCAATCCTCTGCCTATGGCTACAGCCAGGCGCTGGACGGCACCTGGGACGACTACCGCAAGGAGACCCGCAATCGCCGCGCCAGGCGCGACGATATCGACGACGCCACCGATTTCATGGGCTGGTACATGGCGCAAACAAATCGCGATCTCGGGATACCGCTGACCGACGCCCAGAACCAGTACCTCGCCTATCACGAGGGCCGGTCCGGCTATGCGCGGGGCAGTTACCGCGCGAAGTCATGGCTGATGCGGGTGGCAGGCGAGGTCGGCCAGCGGTCGTTGAATTATCACACGCAGCTGATTTCCTGCGGCAAGGCCTGATCAAAAGCCGCGTTTTTCCAGCTCTGCGCGGACATCGAACAGGCGCGGGCTCATGTTTTTCCCGGCCTTGAGCTCGCCGAGGATGACGGTGGTCTGCTGCTCTGATGCGTCGGTCACCACCCATTGCCGCAACTCGATCGGGTCGGCGGTGAAGACCAGCTGGATGTTACCATATTCAGGATGTTCGGGATCCTGCGCGGTCACGGTGGTTGACGTGCCGTTCGAGCTGTGCCCGACGACCATCTTCGCCCGCCCCAGATCGACCGTCGGTTTCAGGATGATCGAAAGCGGCGTACTGGCCAGCTGAAACTGGTCGGGGGACGCGTTGGATTTCGCATCGAAAACCACGACCTTCCCGGATCCGGCGATGACAAGGCTGGCATCGGGCGGATTGTATTCGAACCTGATGCGGCCGGGGCGCTTGATGAAGATCTTGCCGGTCGAGATCGTGCCGTCATCGTTGATCTGGGTGAATTCCGCCTCGGCGGCGGTCATCTTGTTCAGATAGCCAGAGATTTCGGCAAGCGAGAGCTTCTCGGCCGCGGCGGGCAGCGCGAGGGCAAAGAGGACGAAGGGAACCAGGATGAGGCGCAACTGTTTCATGGCCCCTATCTAGCCCTTGCATCACAGTTTCGCACGTGCCGAATTCTCACAAAGCAGAGACCCGCCTGTTACTGTTCGGGGACCAGGATTTCGCGTTTGCCGACATGGTTCGCGGAGCTGACCAGGCCGTTGTCCTCCATCTGCTCGACCAGGCGCGCGGCCTTGTTGTAGCCGATCGCCAGTTTGCGCTGGATGTAGGAGGTCGAGCATTTGCGGTCCTTGATCACGATCTGCACGGCCTGATCGTATAGCGCGTCATCGCCGTCCGTATTGCCGCCCAGCCCGAGCACAAGATCGATGCTGCTTTCGGTTTCCTCGTCCTGGCCTTCGGTGACACCGCTCATATATTCCGGCGGTCCGAAGCTCTTGAGGAAGTTGACGATCTCCTCGACCTCTTCGTCGCTGACGAAAGGGCCGTGAACGCGGGTGATCTTGGCGCCGCCGGCCATGAACAGCATGTCGCCCATGCCCAAGAGCTGCTCTGCCCCCTGCTCGCCCAGGATCGTGCGGCTATCGATCTTCGAGGTGACCTGGAAGCTGATCCGGGTCGGGAAGTTCGCCTTGATCGTGCCGGTGATGACATCGACCGAGGGGCGCTGGGTTGCCATGATCAGGTGAATGCCCGAGGCGCGGGCCATCTGGGCGAGGCGTTGGATGCAGGCCTCGATCTCTTTGCCCGCGACCATCATCAGGTCGGCCATCTCGTCGACGATGACGACGATGTAGGGAATGGTCTCGGGCTTGAATTCATCGGTCTCGAAGACCGGTTCGCCGGTCTCGTCGTCAAAGCCTGTCTGAACCGTGCGCTTGAACATCTCGTTCTTGGCCAGCGCGTCGCGGACGCGGCCGTTGAAGCCCTCGATGTTGCGCACGCCCATCTTGGACATCTTGCGGTAGCGGTCCTCCATCTCGCCCACGACCCATTTCAGCGCCACGACGGCTTTCTTCGGGTCGGTCACAACGGGCGACAGCAGGTGCGGAATGCCGTCATAGACAGACAGTTCCAGCATCTTCGGGTCGATCATGATCAGCCGGCATTCGTCAGGCGTCAGCTTGTAGAGCAGCGACAGGATCATCGTGTTGATCGCCACCGATTTGCCCGAGCCGGTCGTACCCGCGATCAGCAGGTGCGGCATCTTTGCGAGGTTGGCCACGATCGCGTCGCCGCCGATATCCTTGCCCAGCGCCAGCGGCAGGCGCATGTTGCTGTCGCCGAAGTCGCGCGCCGCGAGCATCTCGCGCAGGACCACCATCTCTCGTTTTTCATTCGGCAGTTCGATGCCGATCACCGAACGCCCCGGAACGGTCGAAACACGGGCCGACAGCGCCGACATGGAGCGCGCGATATCGTCGGCAAGGCCGATGACGCGGCTGGCCTTGAGGCCGGGCGCAGGTTCCAGTTCGTACATCGTGACGACAGGTCCGGGCCGGACCGAAACGATCTCTCCCTTCACGCCGTAATCGTCCAGCACCGATTCGAGCATCCGGGCATTTTCTTCGAGCGCTTCGTCCGACAGATGGTGGCGTTCGACGCTGACCGGATTGGTCAATAGATTGAGCGGCGGCGTTTCATACACCATCGCCTGGTCGTCGAAATTCAGGGCTGGCTGGGCCTCGGCCTGCGCCTGACGCGAAGGCTGGACCGACTTGCGTGGCGTGTGTTGCACGATGTTCCGGGCATCGGGGATCGGCACCTGCGGCGTGTAGCTAGCGGTCTCTGCATCATCATCGACGAGCGGGTCCGGGTAGTAATCCTCAATGATCTCCGACTGCGGCATCTGCTGGTCCGCATCGGGCATCGCGCGGTGTGCCCCCGGCACGGTGGGATTGTCCAGCATCATCGAGTCCGGCGCGCGTGCGGTTCGCGCGATCATCGGCGGCTCGCTACGAATACCGGGACGGGCAATGGGCATCTTGCCGCCCCGGTTCTTCAGAACGTCCGCGATCTTGGCCTTGATCCTGGGGTCGCCGAAATCGTCACCCATCGCCAGTGCAGGCAGGTTGGCTGCCTGTTCAAGGGCCGGTTTCCGGCCCAGAAGCGCCGGTATCCGGGCCAGCAGGCCCGATTTCGGCGCGGCCGGAGCCCTGGCCAGATGCGCTGGCGTGTTGACGGACGGTGCGGCGCGCAGTCCCGGCCGGGAGGCCTGGCCGTCGCCGGATCGGCGAACCATCGGCTCGACGAGTTCTGACTGCAGCGTGGCGCCATAGTCGTCGGCAGCGGCCTCGGCATCGGCAAGGTCCTGCTCTGACCGCCGTCCCGCCTGACGCGCGCGCATTTGCTGCACGGCCCGCAGGGCGCCGATCGCCCCCCTGCCCGCCAGTTTCAGCAAGGTGGCATAGGCCATGATGATGCCGATCCAGAGGAACCGCACGACGCGGCCAAGCTCGGCCATCGTGAACCCCAGAACGAACAGGGCCATGGCCAGCGTCCCGAGCGCCATCAGCAGCGCCATGACCTTGAGGCCCAGCGTGGCCGTGACCGGCACGACGCCGAGGATCGCGCCAAGCACAGTGTCGCCGAACAGCCCGCCAAGGCCGAAGGAATGAGTCCAGTCGCTGCCCGGCACATGGGTCGAGGCATAGACCGACGCCAGCGCGATCGCGATCGGCGCGAAGATGACGCGGCCAACGGTCCGCTCTTCGCCGCTATGGAACAGGAACCTTGCGCCCCAGGTGAAGAGAACCACAGCGATGCCCCAGGAACCGAGACCGGCGATGATGTAAAGCGGCGAGGCGATCGAGGCGCCGAACCGGCCCCAGAGGTTGCGCGCCGGTTCGTCGGTGGCAGACATCCAGCTTGGATCGTCGGGCGAATAGGATCCGAGTATCATCGCGGCGACGATCCCGGCAGCGAGGAGCGCGACACCCAGGAGTTCCTTGCCGCGGCGTTCCAGAATTGCCTGTGTTTCGCTGTCGAGAAGCGGATCCCGCTGCCGAGCCTGATAGGATGCCATTGTTACCTCTTCTTCACGTATACAAGCAGTCGCGGAGCCTGATCAGCCCGCGCTGCATTTCTTGTTTTGGGGCCACCATGGCGACCCGTATGTAGCCTTTGCCCGGATTGTCGCCGCCGATATCGCGGCTGAGATATGCCCCCGGAAGGACACGCACCCCGGTTTCCCGCCAAAGCCGCAGCGCCGCCGCCTCGCCGTCATCGACGGGCAGCCACAGGAAGAAACCCGCTTCGGGCGCGCTGCAGCCCTGGACCGAGGCAAAGACCTGATCGGCCAGATCGTATTTCTCGACATAGAGCGCGCGGTTCCGGACCACATGCTCTTCGTCCGCCCAGACCTTTTCGGCGACCTTTTGCAGCGGCAGCGGCAAAGGAGCACCGGCAAAGTCGCGCAACTGCTTGATCCGGTGCATGCTTTCTCCGCCCCCGGCGACGAAGCCCGAGCGCAGGCCGGGCAGGTTCGAGCGTTTCGACAGCGAATGGAAGATCGTCACGCGCTCGGGGTCGGCGCCGAGTTCCGCGGCCATTTCGAGCGCCCCGCCGGGCGGTGGGCCGCGATAGATCTCGGAATAGCATTCATCCGCGAAGATGCGGAAATCGTATCGTTCGGCCAGAGCGATCAGATCGCGCCAGTAATCGCGGGGGGCCACCGCCCCTTGCGGGTTCGACGGCGAACAGATGTAGGCGATGGCCACGCGGTTCAGGATCTCGGGTTTCAGCGCGGCATAATCAGGTAGGAACCCGGTCGAGGCGGTTGCCGGAACGAAGACGCATTCGGCCCCGACGGCCGCGGCAGCGACGGCGTAGACCTGATAGAAGGGATTGGGGATCAGCACGACGGGCCTGTCCCCTTTGGCGGTCTGCTCCGGGCAGAGCGCGACACAGGCGTTGAAGAGCCCCTCGCGCGTGCCGTTCAGCGCCATCACCTGCCGGTCTGGATCGACCGTCATACCGTAACGGCGCCTGATCCAGTCCGCGATCGCCGATCGCAGTTCCGGTGTTCCCTCGTTCGGAGGGTATTTCCCGAATCCCTCTGCATTCTCGGCGACGATCTGGCTTACCCAGCCGGGGAACGGGTGCTTCGGTTCGCCGATGGTCATGTGAATGACATCGCCGCCCGGCGCATGCGCGTCGAGAAGCCTCCGCACACGCGGAAAGGCATATTCAGGCAGGTTTGAAAACCGCTCTGGAAACGTCATTCTAGCCTCAAAGTCGGGATCATTGCGTCCCGTTGTCTGCAAAGATACCGGGCGAAACCCTTCCGGTCCAGAAAAACGCTGGAAAAATCGGCGGTTGGCGTCAGAATATGTTGCTTTTAGGCCAAAGCCGCTTCGGCGGCGGCGCCAAGACGCAACAGGCGCTCTTCGGAATTCGGCGCGGTCAGTATCATGAGCCCGGTCGAGGGAACACCGGTCGGCAGGGTCAGGCCGGCAAGGCCGAACAGGTTGGCTAGGCGGGTATTGTGCAGCGCCAGCAGGTTCTCCTTGAGGTAATATTCCCCGTCGCTGGCGAGCCGTTCCATATTGGGCGGAAGGATGGGCGCGGTCGGCAGAATCACCGCGTCGAAGGCCGCCGTTTCGACCGCCCATTGCTTTCGCAGGGCGTCGAGATCCTGCCAGGCCCGGACGAAATCCGCGCCGCTGAATTTGGCGCCGGCGCGGAAGCGCTCGAGGATCTGCGGATACATCTTCTCGGGCGCGGCCTCGATCCGGTCTTTCCAGGTCCCGTAGGCCTCGGTGGCAAACAGGATCGGCGACAGGGCCATTGCCGGGTCAATGCAGGGGATCTTTTGCCGCTCCACCTTTCCGCCGGCGGACCGCAGCCGCTCCACTGCGGCCTCGAAACTTGCTCGAGGCGCCTCGCGGGTGCATTCGAACAGCTCGTTGGTCGGGATCAGCAACCGGACGTCCTTCAGGGATGCGCCGGACAGATCGGCCGTCGAATCGACACTTTCAAGTGCTGCCAGCAGCAAGGCCGCATCTTCGACGCTGCGGCAGATCGGCCCGACTGTGTCGAAGCGCGCCGCCAGCGGCACGACGCCTTCCAGCGAGATCCGGCCCGAGGTCGTCTTCAACCCGACGAGATCGTTCCAGACAGCAGGAATCCGCACCGAACCGCCGGTATCCGAGCCGATGCCCGCCGCCGCCAGCCCGAAGGCAACCGAGGCGGCAGCGCCGGAAGATGAACCGCCGGCGACGGCCTCGGGGTCGTTGACCGAGGGCGGCGAGGCGGTGATCGGGTTGTAGCCGAGGCCTGAGAAGGCCAGTTCCGACATGTGCGTCTTGCCAAGGCAGACCAGCCCTGCCTCCGTTGCATTCTGCAGGACCAGCGCATCGCGATCGGGGACCCTGCCCTTCAACAACGCCGAACCCGCCTCCGTGGCGACACCCGCCGTGTCGAACAGATCCTTCCAGGAGACCGGCACGCCATCGAGCGGCGACCTCCGCTTGCCGGCCTTCGCCCGCTCCGACGCGGCTGCTGCCTCTGCCAATGCGCGAACTTCCGTGACCCTTGCATAGATCCGGTCGCGCAGGGGATGGTTGGCAATGGCGTCAAGATAGGTTCTGGTCAGTTCCAGCGGGTCGATCGAGCCATCCCCGATGCCGCGCCCAAGATCCGCAGCCGTCATCGTCAGCCAAGCCGTTGTCATGGCGTTCCTTCCCATCCTGTGCCGGCTCGACGGTAGCGGCAGGACAGCGCATGGACAATCCCGGTCGCAGGCTCATATTGGACTGATGAGACCCGACACAGATATTCTGATCGCGGGCGGCGGACTGAACGGCTGCGCCCTGGCCCTGGCACTGGCTGGCGTCGGGTTCTCGGTCACCATTGTCGATCCGGTTCCCGTCGCAAGCCAAGGCAGCGACGGTTTCGACGGCCGGGGTTATGCAATGGCGCTGACCTCGCAACGGCTGTTGACGGCCATCGGTGTCTGGGCCTCGGTTTCCGACCGGTCGCAGCCGATCTTGCACATCAAGGTCACTGATGGCCGTCCGGGCGATGGCCCGTCGCCCTTCGTGCTGGAATTCGATCATGCCGAGATCGAAGAAGGCCCGATGGGTTACATGATCGAGGACCGTTACCTTCGCCGCGCCCTGATGCAGCAGATCGACGCCAACGACGCGATCACCCGGATCAGTCAGGACAGCGTGGTTGCACAGCTGGCCGACGACTTTGGCGTGACGGTGATGTTGAAGTCGGGCGCGCGCCTGCGGACGTTCCTGCTGGTCGGCTGCGACGGCCGCAGTTCAGACACCGCCGCCCGCGCCGGGATCAAGCGCACCGGTTGGAGTTACGATCAGACGGCACTGGTATGTGCCATCGCGCACGAACGGCCCCATGACGGGATTGCGCATCAGTTCTTCATGCCGCCGGGCCCGCTTGCGATTCTGCCTCTGCCGGGAAACCGTTCATCCATCGTCTGGACCGAAAGAACCGACGAGGCGGCGCGGATCGAGGCGCTGGGTGATGACGACTACCTCGACGTCCTGCGCCCGCGGTTCGGTGACTTTCTGGGTCCGATCAGCCTGGCTGGCCAGCGCTTTTCCTTCCCGCTCGACCTTTCGCTGGCCAATGAATTCTTTGCCGAGCGCGTCGCGCTTGTCGGCGACGCGGCGCATGGGGTGCATCCGATCGCCGGTCAGGGGTTGAATGCGGGACTGAAGGACATTGCCGCATTGACCGAGGTTCTGGCGCTTGCGCGCCGCCGCGGAGAAGATTTCGGACGCGCCGACGTTCTCGCGCGCTACCAGCAATGGCGCCGCTTCGACGTTGCGACTCTTGCGGTTGCGACAGATGCATTCAACCGTTTGTTTTCAAACGACAACAGCGCACTTCGGCTGGGTCGGGATCTGGGGATGGGACTGGTGAATTGCCTGCCAGGATTGCGGCGGACCTTCATCCGAGAAGCCGCCGGATTGACCGGCGATCTGCCCAAACTGCTGCGAGGCCGGCCGATCTAGTCGAGTCGCCGCGCCTCGTCGGTGAGCATGACAGGGATGCCGTTCCGGATCGGGTAGGCAAGACCGGCTTTCGCGGAAACCAGCTCTTGTCTTTCGGCATCGTAGGACAGGGTTGCATGGGTTTGCGGGCAAACCAGGGCTTCGATCATCCTCCGGTCAAATGTGCTGTCTTCGGTCATTGCATCAACTCCTCTCCGGTTCCGCCGCGCATCGCGAATTCCAGCAGTGTCACCAGTGTTTCCCGGCGGGTCACGAGCGACGGCGCCTCGAGCAGCGCCTGTTTGTCTTCAGGCTCGAGCGGGCAGAGCATCGAGAGCGAGTTGATCAGCAATTCATCCTCTGCCTGGCAAAGCGAGTTCCAGTCCGTTTTCAGCTCTTCCGCCTCGAAATACCGCTCGAGCAGCTTCAGGAACCGCCTTCGATCCAAACCGGCATCCCGTTCCGCGCCGCCCAGATCCGCATCGAAGCCCTGCCAGTTCACGTCGAACTTCCGGTAGGGGACGAAGCCTTCCTGTTCTTCCACGATTCTGAACCGTGAGATTCCTGTCAGGGTGATCAGGTAGCGGCCATCCTCGGTCTCGGAAAACGCCGTGACCCGGCCCGCGCATCCGATCGAATGCAGCCCGTTTCGCCCGCTCGGTCCGGTATCGGGTTGAATCATGCCGATCAGCCTGTGTGTCGTCTTGAGCGTGTCATCCAGCATCGCCAGATAGCGCGGCTCGAAGATGTGCAGGGGCAGCCTTGCGCGGGGCAGCAGCAGCGCCCCTGGGAGCGGAAACAAGGGAATGGTCTGTGGCAGGTCCGCGGCAGAGAACATATCGAAGATCTAGGCCAACAACCCGATCAGGCAAATATCATCGACGACAGCTTTCTGCGCCCGTGCAGCGCGATCGGGTCTTGCGGCTTCAAGGCATCGAATATCGTGAAGAGCTGTGCCTTTGCGGCACCATCGTTCCACTCGCGGTCGCGGGCGAAAAGCGCCAGCAGCTCGTCGATCGCTTCCTGGGTCTTGCCGGCCGCGTGCAGCGCTGTGGCCAGATCGAAGCGCGACTGGAGGTTGTCGGGCTCCGCTTCCACGGCGGCGCGCAGTTCACTCAGCGGGCCGACATCGGCCGCCTGTCTGGCCAATTGCAACTGGGCATGAGCCGCCTCCAGTTCTGGGCTTTTCGAAATTTCCGCCGGCGCGCCGTTCAAGATGGCCTCGGCCTGATCCAGATCGCCCAACGCCAGATGCGCGCGCGCCAGACCGCCATAGGCAGCGGCATTGTCCGGCTCTTCGCCGAGGATCGCGGCAAAGGTCTGTGCGGCATCGACGGCCGCGCCTTCCGCCAGCATCGCCTCGGCGGCTTCGAGCGCCTCGGACAGGCCGTCATCCTCTTCGGTCGCGCCGCCTCCGAGCCCCTTCAGCTTGTCGATGAAGGACTTGATCTGTGACTGTGGCACCGCGCCCTGGAACCCGTCGACCGGCTGGCCCTTCCAGAAGGCATAGACCGTCGGGATGGACTGGATGCGAAGTTGCGCCGCGATCTGCTGGTTCTCGTCGATATTGACCTTTGCCATGCGGACCTTGCCCTTGGCGGCCGTGACCGCCTGCTCGAGCATGGGCCCGAGCGTCTTGCAGGGGCCGCACCAAGGCGCCCAGAAGTCGACGACAACCGGAACGGTCTGTGACATCTCGACCACCTCGGCCATGAAGGTCGCTTCGTCGACATCCTTGATCAGATCGCCCTGGCCGTTGGGCGCAGCAGATTTCTGTCCGAATTCGAGCATCTCGAGAATCCTTCCGCTTGCATTCGCTTGCCCGTCTAGATGGAGCATCGAACCTGCTTGTGCAAGGTCGCGCGACAGAGGCCCCACCCGCGCGCCTCGCGGCGGGCTAGAGATCGAAGCTGGCGAAGACCGGCGCGTGGTCCGAGGGCTTGTCCCAGCCGCGCACGTCGCGCAGGATGCGGGAGCCGTGCCCTGCGCCCGCAATATCGCGCGTGGCCCAGATGTGATCCAGCCTCCGGCCCTTGTCCGCCGCATCCCAGTCCGGAGAGCGGTATGACCACCACGAATAGAGGTTGCCGTCAGGAATGTCCTGCCGCGTCACATCCACCCAGTCGCCGGCCTCCTGCGCCGCGTGCAGGTGGTCGACCTCGATCGGCGTGTGGCTGACGATCTTCAGCAGTTGCTTGTGGCTCCAGACATCGTCTTCGCGCGGGGCGATGTTCAGGTCGCCGACCAGAATGGATTTCGAAGGCTTCTCGGCCCGGAACCAGTCGCGCATTTCGGTGAGGTAGTCGAGCTTTTGCCCGAACTTCTCGTTCGCCTCTCGGTCGGGCACATCGCCACCCGCCGGGACGTAGAAATTGTGCAGCGTCACGCCGTTTTCCAGCCGGACAGTGACGTGGCGCGCGTGACCAAGGGCGGCTAGATCGCGGTCGCCGACATCCCCGATGGGCAGTTTCGACAGGATCGCCACGCCATTGTAGCCCTTTTGCCCGCGCGCGACGACGTGCCTGTAGCCGAGAGCAGCAAACCCCTCGGTCGGGATCAGGTCGACCGGGCTCTTGCATTCCTGCAGGCAGAGGATGTCCGGAGATTCTTCGGCCAGCAGCCTCAGCACCAGCGGTTCGCGCAGGCGGACAGAGTTGATGTTCCAGGTGGCCAGCGTGAAGGGCATCGGGGTCTCCTGTTGGGGCTGCGGCGACCCTAGCGGCGGGGCAAAGGAGCCTCAAGCCCGCGCGGCACGATCCTTGCGGTCCGGTTCCCGGCATCCGTCGCTTGGCCGCCGCGCGGCCAAAAAAAGACCGGGCACTAAGGCCCGGTCAGTCCAACAGGGAGGTATGATGCCATAACCCCGACATCACAAGGGGATCTCTTACGCTACCAATCTATAACCGCCTGATTCGGTCACAAGAAGGCGGGCATTTGACGGATCTGGTTCTATTTTTTGTCGAAGACGGTAAATATGGGTCTCCAGCGTATGCGTGGTTACCCCGGCATTATAGCCCCAAACCTCGTGCAGCAGCACATCGCGGGCCACCACGCCCTCGGTCGCGCGGTAAAGGAACTTGAGGATGTTGGTTTCCTTCTCCGTCAGTCGAATTTTCTTTTCATCTTCGGTAATTAGCATCTTCATCGCCGGCTTGAACGTATAGGGTCCAAGCTGGAAGACGGCATCCTCGGATTGCTCGTGCTGCCGCAGTTGCGCGCGGATACGGGCCAAAAGAACCGGAAACTTGAAGGGCTTGGTGACATAGTCGTTGGCGCCGGCATCAAGCCCCAGAATTGTGTCAGCGTCGCTATCATGACCCGTCAGCATCAGAATCGGGCATTTGACGTTCTGCTTGCGCATCCGTCGGCAGAGCTCGCGGCCATCGGTATCGGGCAGGCCGACATCGAGGATAACCAGATCGTAGATCGCTTCCTTGGCCTTGATCATTGCGTTCGCGCCGTTGACGGCCTCGAAGACGTCGAAATCCTCGGTCATGACCAGCTGTTCGCTCAGCGCCTCGCGCAGATCGTCATCATCGTCGACCAGAAGAATCTTCTTTAGGGTGCCCATGTCGTGACCTCCGGGTTGTTCCCACAACAGATGAGCGAGGATCACCACCTCGGCAAGAATTGCTGCAAGAGCCTCACGCGGACGTGTCGGAATTCCGGCATATGTTTCATATTGCTGCAAATCGCACTAAGGAACGGTGACAGACTGGCGGACCCCGAATGAGCCTTGCCCCGACCATCACAGAGACTCTGGCCCGTGCGCGGGCCGATTTTCGCATGGGCGTGCCCGTGGTGCTGCACAGGGGCGACCATGGCGCGCTGGTCGTGCCGGTCGAGACATTGGAAAAGGGCCGTCTGGCGACGATCAGGGCGCAGGGGCGGCCGGTTCTGGCGATCACCGCGCGGCGGGCCGCCACGCTCAAGGCACGCAGCTACGATGATGACATCGCCCGGATCGACCTGCCCCGCGATGCCGATCTGGACTGGATCGGCGCCATCGCCGACCCTTCGGGCGACCTCAGAACTCCGATGAAGGGGCCCCTGTCGTCGGTGCGCGAGGGCAGTGCGGAACTGCACCGTGCTGCTATCCTGCTGGCCAAGGAAGCGCGGCTGCTGCCGGCAGTGCTGGTTCTGGACCTTCCGGATCACCGGGAATTTGCCGGTTCGAACGGGCTGACGGCAGTGGATCTGAGCGCCGCCGAGCCGATCATGTCGGCCCTCAGCCCCCTGCATTCGGTGGTCAGCGCCACCGTTCCGCTGGAGGTTTCCGAGCGCGCGCGGCTGCATGTCTTGCGGCCCGAGGATGGCGCGGAAGAACACTATGCCATAGAGATCGGCCGCCCGGATCGCGCAAAACCGGTTCTGGTGCGGCTGCATTCGGCCTGCTTCACCGGCGATCTTCTGGGCAGCCTGAAATGCGATTGCGGGCCGCAGCTGCGGGCCGCCCTGCGGAAGATGGGCGAGGAGGGGACGGGCGTGCTGCTCTACCTCAACCAGGAGGGCCGCGGGATCGGACTGGCGAACAAGATGCGCGCCTATTCGCTGCAGGATCAGGGCTTCGATACGGTCGAGGCGAACCACCGGCTGGGCTTCGAGGATGACGAGCGGGATTTCCGGATCGGCTCGAGCATCCTGCAGAAAATGGGCTTTGCCTCGGTCAGGCTGCTGACCAACAACCCGGCCAAGGTGCGGATGATGGAGGCGAACGGCATCGACGTGACAGAGCGCGTGCCGCTTCAGGTTGGCCTCAATCCGCTCAACGCCAAGTATCTCGACACCAAGGCCAAGAAGTCGGGGCATATATTGTGACCGCAGAGGATCTGGTACTGACAAGGCTGGGGGTAAGGTTCCGCGGGCGGCGGTTTCCCTGTTCGATCGGGCGGGGCGGGGTTACCAGCGACAAGCGCGAGGGCGATGGCGGGACGCCCGTGGGCATATATCGGGTGACCGGGTGCCTCTACCGCCCGGATCGTGCCGTCCAGCCCGCCCCCTGGGCTGCGCCCATCCGGCCCCATGATGGCTGGTCGGAAAACCCGGAGGACCCCGCTTACAACCAACTGGTGCGCCTGCCGCACCCCTATAGCCACGAGCATATGCGGCGCGGCGACCGGCTTTACGACATCATCCTGCTGACCGATTGGAACCTTCCCGACGCAGTGCCCGGACGCGGGTCGGCGATCTTCCTGCATGCCTGGCGCCGTCCCGGCTATCCGACCGCCGGCTGCATCGCTTTCCGGCCCGATCAGCTTGCCTGGATCGCCCGCCATGCGCAGCCCGGAACGCGGATCATCGTCCGCGCCTAGCCGCGTTCACCGAAAATGGCTGAACCGATGCGGACATAGGTCGCACCCTGCGCGATCGCGGTCTCGAAATCGCCGCTCATCCCCATCGAAAGCTCGCTGAGCCCGTTGCGCCTGGCGATCTTGGCGAGCAGGGCGAAATGCAGGGAGGGTTCTTCCTCCACGGGCGGGATGCACATGAGACCGACGACGGGCAAATCCTTGGCGCGGCATTCGGCGATGAAGGCATCCGCCTCGGCGGGCCGGACACCGGCCTTTTGCGGCTCTTCCCCGGTATTGACCTGAACGAAAAGCGTCGGGCAATGGCCGAGTTCCTGCGCCAGCCTGGCAAATGTATTGGCCAGTTTCGGACGGTCTAGCGAATGGATGGACTGGAACAGCTCCATCGCCTGCCGCGCCTTGTTGGTCTGAAGGGGGCCCAGCAGATGCAACTGAACATCCTTGTAGGTCTCGCACCAATCCGGCCATTTCCCGGCCGCTTCCTGCACCCGGTTTTCGCCGAACAGGCGATGACCCTCGTCGAGAACGGCCAGAACCCGCTCGTCCGGCTGCAGCTTGGAAACCGCGATCAGTTGCGTCGACCCCCGCGCGCGTCCGGCGCGGTCCTCTGCCTTGTGCATGCGAGAGATGATTTCGGCGAGCCCGGTCACTTCAGCGCCTCGAAGAGTTCCCCCAACTCGCCTTCATAGCGCTGCCAGGCCTTCATCGACGTGGCATAGATCGGCTGGCGCACCTGATAGAGGCTGAGCGTATCCACGCGCCTGCTGTTCTTGTGGAAATTCAGGCACTGATCTTCCCAGTCCAGCCCTGCCGCCGCGATCAGTTTGCGCGATTCCTCCTCGGTATTCGCGATCAGTTCTTCATATTCGACGACATGAAACCAGTCGGGAATACGTTCCTGCCAATAGCCCATCAGCTTTACGAACAGCTTATAGTAGGTGCCCAGATCCGACAGGTTGTAACTGTATAGATGCGTGCCTTCGAGGAACATGTTGCGGTAGATCGACAGGAGGTTGTCGCGCGGGTCGCGGCGCACGACGATCATCCGTGAATTCGGCAGGGCCAGCTTGATCAGCCCCATGAAACTGTAGGTCTGGATCGACTTGTCGGTGATGCGCGGCGCGTCCGGGTAACTCTGGCGCATGAAGGCTTCGTATTCGCGGCCAAGACCGGCGATATCCGCCTCGGACAGGTCGGCGAAGGTCTTCGGCTGACCGTCGGCCCTGAACATCAGCTTTTGCGCCGCGCGGGCGGAATATCCGACCTCGCCTGCGCCGCTGACCTGCGAGTGGCTGGAAATGATCTGCTCGACGAGGGTGGTGCCGGAGCGCGGCATCCCGGTCACGAATATCGGGGCGAAATCGGTCGTGCAGGCGATCTTTGTCGCCGGCAAATCGATCTTGTCGAAGAAGGCCATGATGTCGGTGACTTCCTTCTCGCGCATCGCGACGTCGTAAGGAAATTCCTTTCTCATCAGAGCATTGGCCTCATGGAGATATTTGAAGACCTGATCGTGCTGCTTGGTATCTTCCATGACTTTCGACAGGGCGAAACCCAGGTGTCGCCGGTCCGACAGCGCGGTTTCGGGATCATCGAATCGTTCGATCATCTGCTCGATGAGCGGATCGTCAGGGGCCAGCTTGTAGGATGCGACCATGACGCGGTAGCCCTCGCCATTCTGCGGATCCAGAGCGATTGCCTTGCGGAAGTAGACCTCTGCCTCGTCAAACTCGCCCATGGTTTGCAGAAACAGCGCCATCCGACCATTCACCGCCGCCGAATCGGGCGACAGGTCGAGCGCGCGCTGAAAACTGGCCCGCGCCTCTGCGTCTCGGCCGATGGCGGCCCGGGCCTGGCCCAGAAGTACATGGGTTTCAGCATTTCCATCGTCGGCCTTGACCGAGCGCTCCAGAGCCTTGGACGCCTCGTAATAGCTCTTCTCGCGGCTCAGGGCATTGCCCAGCATCCGCAGGGTCTCTGGCGAACCGGGCCGCAGTTCGTCGGCCTTGCGGAACCGCCGAACAGCCTCGCTCATCTCACCTTGACGGGCGTGGATCGCCCCGAGATTGTGGTGCGCCAGAGCCAGCCCGGGCGCCAGCCGCAAGGCGGTCCTGGTTTCGCGCAGGGCGTCTTCGGTTTCGCCGAGTTCCAGCAGCAACCGGCCGTAATTGTTGTGCGCCTCGGCATAATCGGGATCGAGCGCAATGGCGGTCCGGAAATTCTCTTTCGCCGCGTCGATCTTGCCGAGGCGAACCTGCGCATTGGCAAGGATATCCGCGATCAGTGCGACCTTCGGATGCTGCTTTTGCAGCTTGAGCGCCTCGGTCTCGGCCCTGTCGAACGCACCCTTGTTCATGAGCGCAATGATAGCCTCGATCTGTTCTTTTCGAACCGAACCAATGGCCGTCTTCGATCTGGTCCTTTTCGCGTTCAGCTTGTCCTGCAGGGCGATCAGGGTCTTGCGCTCCAGCCCGGCCGTCTTGACCTTTTCGAGAAAGTCGGCCGTTTCCGCATCTTCGGCCAGATCGACGACAGCGTCGCTGTAAGCGGTCCAGATCGCCGGTTCCTTCGGCTTCAGCCGGGCGGCGGTTTTCAGGTGATCCAGCGCCTTTTCGTGGCGCCCCGCGCCAAGGAACAGGCGGCCGACCTGGAAATGCACTTCCGCGATGCCTGGATTTGCATTCAGGATGATCGAATATTCTCTGAGGGCTTCGTCGAACTTGCCGGAATTCTGCAATTTCAATGCGTTCGCGTAGATCTTCGGAATCTGCGACGGGTTGATCGGCAGCATCTCGCGGGTCTCCTGCAACTTCGTGACGGATCGCTTTGAGAGCAATACATGGCACCGCATTCGGTGTCGAGTTGGGTGCGCGGGGAATCCGCCCCTGCCCGCCTGTCCAAAAGAAAAAGAGCGGGCACGAGGCCCGCTCTTCTCTGTTCCGCTAATCCGGTTGGGATTAGAACGACAGGCCGATACCAGCCGACCAGGTGTCGTTGCCGTTGCCGTTGCCCGAAGGAGCATCGCCCGAGCCGTAGCCAGCCATCAGGACTGCGCCGCCGCCGAGGTCGTAGTTCACGACCAGGCCCCAGCCGTCGACTTCGCCGACACCGTCAAAGTCGTAGCGACCCCAGTTGGCCTGAACCAGCAGGGCGTCCATCGTGTAGCTCAGCCCAACACCGGTGTGGGTTGCATCAGCACCCGCGATGACCCAATCGGAGTAGTTCAAACGGGCGCCTACACCGGCGTCCAGATCGGCATTGATGCTGATACCGGTAACCCGGTTGTCGCTGTTGATTTGCTGGTGACCCAGACCGAAGCCCAGCTTCACGCCGCTCAACTCGGTCGAGTACTTACCACCGATGGCAAGAACCGGATCGCCTGCGCCGGTATCGTCCAACTCAGCCGAAACTGCGAAGGCGAAGTCACCGAACGAGTAGTCGTAACGAGCGATTTGACCGTCGTAGGCGCCGTCAAAGCCGCTGTTGCCGCTGTAGCCCGAGTGCGAGGAGTGATCGTCAGCGATCGAAGTGCCGCGAGCGACGTCCTGCAGAGCCCAGTCGAATGCACCGTCGGTGTCACCCATGGTCAGCGTGCCGTATGCACCCGAAACGAAGACGGAGGACGGGTTGGCGCGGTTGCTGATGCCGTTCGACACTTCGTCGAGGTCGATGGTTGCACCGAAGGACAGACCGTTGTCAGTTTCGCCCGACAGGGTGAACTTGACGTCGATGTCGTGGTGGAATTCCGCGTCAGTGGGCAGGCCATCGCCGCCCTGGATGCCCATTTCGGCATAACCGGACAGAGCTACGTCTGCCGATACAAACCCCGCGGTGGCTACGAGAGCCGTCGTTGCGAAGAGAATCTTTTTCATCGTGTTTCCCTCAGATGATCTACTTTGTTCCAACTAGCCTTAATCCAGATATTCTGAATCAAGTCCGATGTGCACTCTCTGACCGTTTGCCTTTTTGAATTCAAGCAGCACCGACGCGGCCAGAACGATGCGCACGACAATGGTGCAGGTTTGCCACAGTGGTGTTCCAGGGCCACAACGCCCCTGCCGGAGCCGCGACGGAGGGTGCGGGCAATGCCCCATCCCAACAAAACCTTGTCGGCGTAGCGGGCCTTCGCTACTAGGGGCTTAGGGACAATGAACAAACTGCAGAGGCCGTTCATATGAGACTCAAGGGGCTGCTAACCACTTGTCTGGTGATCGCCACGCTGTCGACGCTCGCTTCATGCGGCCGGGGCGACCGCGATGAAGCCCTTGCCCAGCGGCCACAGCAGGAACGGCGCTCGACGATCTGGGACCTGTTCCTGAATGCGAACGATCCCAACAAGTCGATTCAGGTGAACAAGTACATCTGGGCCGCCTCGCTTGATGTACTGAACTTCCTGCCATTGGAATCGGTTGATCCCTTCACCGGGGTTATCGCGACCGGATATGGAACGCCTCCCGGCGGCGGCCGCGCCTACCGCGCCACCGTCTATGTCCAGGATGCGGCGCTTGAGGCGCGTTCCCTGACCGTCGCATTGCAATCCCGCGGCGGCCCGGTGAGCACCGGAACGGTTCGGGCCGTGGAAGATGCGATTCTGACCCGCGCCCGCCAGCTACGCCAGCGCGACGCCAGACTCTAGACCCTGGCGCCCTCTGCAAGTATCACCACGCCGGGCCCCGCCCGGCGTTTTCATGACCAAGGACCGAATCCATGTCCCGTTACGACGCGACCAGTGTAGAGAAGAAATGGCAGGACGCGTGGGAGAAGGCTGGCACCTTCACTGCGAAGCGCGAAGAGTCGAAGCCGAAATACTACGTGCTCGAGATGTTTCCTTACCCGTCAGGGCGCATCC
>JBFKFZ010000033.1:0-35713 GCA_041633555.1 Paracoccaceae bacterium
ATCGAGCGCTTGAAATATCCCGAAGCGGGGGCATCGAACTGCATCCCGATCGCCCCGGTAAAGGAACTGTCGGCATCGGCGAGAAAGGTCAGCCCTGCCTCGGTGGCCCCGGTCGACGCGCCCCAGGCTTTCATGACATGCGGATCGTTGACCGAGACACAGATGATCTCGTCCACCCCCTTGGCATCGAATTGCGGCTTGGTGCGGATGAAGCTCGGAACATGCGCCGAGGTGCAGGTGCCGGTGAACGCGCCCGGCAGGCCGAAGATCACGACCTTGCGCCCCTTGGTCTTTTCCTCGAGGGATACCGGCTCCGGCCCGTCAGCGCCAATTTGAAGCAGAGTTGCGGAGGGCAGGGTTTCGCCTGGGCTGATCGTCATGAGGTCATCCTGTAAGATTGCGTTTCGACAGTCCGTAGTTATAGGGTCCGGAGGGATGGAGACCAGCGGAAATCGGAGACGGGCATGAGCCGGATCTTGGCAATCGGGGCCGGGCAGGCCGGACAGTCGCTCGTGACCAAGCTGCGCGACCTCGGGTTCGGCGGTAGCGTGACTTTGATCGGAGAGGAGCCGGTTCCCCCTTATCAGCGCCCTCCCCTGTCGAAGGGATACCTGCTGGGAGAGATGGCCCAGGAGCGTCTCTATCTTCGGCCCGAGAACTTCTACGCGGACCACGATATCGAGTTGCGGCTGGGCAAGCCGGTGACCCGGATCGACAGATCAGCCAAGATCGTCACGATTGGCGAAGACGAAATCCCGTATGACCAGCTTGCCCTGACAACGGGCTCGATACCGAACCGGTTGCCCGCAGCGATTGGCGGCGACCTGGCAGGTGTCTACACGATCCGGACCCTGGCGCACGTCGATGCGATGGAGCATGAATTCCGTGCCGAGCGCCGTGTTCTTATCGTCGGCGGCGGGTATATTGGGCTAGAGGCGGCAGCAGTTGCGGCCAAGAGGGGACTCGACGTAACGCTCGTCGAGTTGGCGGACCGGATCCTGCAGAGAGTTGCCTGCCGGGAAACCTCCGACTATTTCCGCGACGCCCATCGTGCCCATGGCGTGAAGGTCCGGGAAGGCATCGGTCTGGTGCGGATTGTCGGAGAGGATCGCGTGACGTCCGTGCAATTGAGTGATGGCAAAGACATGCCGGTCGATTTCGTCGTCGTTGGCGTCGGCATTACGCCGGCGACCGCGCTGGCCGGTGCCGCCGGCCTCGACATAGAGAACGGCATCAAGGTGGATGGCCATGGGCGGACATCCGTCCCTTCGATCTGGGCGGCAGGTGATTGCACATCGTTCCCGTATCGCGGCGGACGGGTCCGCTTGGAGAGCGTCGGCAACGCGATCGACCAGGCGGAATGCGTGGCGGCCAACATGCTGGGCGATACCAGAGCGTACGAGGCCAAACCCTGGTTCTGGTCCGATCAGTACGACCTGAAACTTCAGATCGCCGGGCTGAATGCGGGCTATGACCGGGTTGTCACGCGGACCGGCGAGGCCGAGGGTACGATATCCTTCTGGTATTACAGGGCTGATGCGCTGCTGGCGGTCGACGCGGTCAACGATCCGCGCGCTTACATGGTTGGCAAAAGGCTGATCGAGTTGGGGAAATCCCCCACACCGGACGTCATTTCAAATCCGGGGACAGATCTCAAGACCCTGCTAAAGGCATGAGGATCATAGCAGGTTCCATGCGCGGCCTGACGCTGGCTTCGGTCGGAAAGGGCGATGGAGACGCCCATCTGAGACCGACGTCCGACCGGGTCCGCGAAGCCATGTTCAATGTTCTGATGGGTGGCGCTTACGGTGATCCGTTGCGAGGAAAGGTCGTGCTGGATCTGTTCGCGGGAACCGGTGCGCTGGGATTCGAGGCGCTGTCGCGCGGGGCAGCGCAGGTGACCTTCGTTGATGACGGGATCAAGGCGCGCGCGCTCATCCGCAGCAACATCGACCTTACGCGAAGCCAGGGCGTGACACGGCTGTTTCGCCGCGATGCGACCAGGCTGGGCGAACGGCATGGACCGCACGCCGATCTGGTCTTTCTGGACCCGCCCTATGGCTTGGGTCTTGGTGAAAAGGCCATGGCATCGGCCATAGAGGGTGACTGGCTTGCACCGGGCGCGATCGTGGTCTGGGAGGAAAGCCGCCCCCCTCAGCCCCTACCGGGACTGAACCTGCGGGATCAGCGAAAATACGGCGAAACCGTCGTGAGCTTTCTGGAACGCCAAGCATGAAACCCGCCTTGGTTTTGTTCGACTGCGACGGGGTGTTGGTTGACAGCGAGCCGATCACCAATGCGCTGCTGGTCGAGAACCTGGCGCGTCACGGGCTTTCCCTGACGGCGCAGGAAGTCGACGGGCTCTTTGTCGGCGGCACCATGAAGACCGTGGGTGAAAAGGCAACCCGGCTGGGGGCGGTCCTGCCCGACACCTGGCTGAAGGATATTTATGATGAGATGCATGCACGGCTGGCCGCCGGCACGCCGATCATTGAGGGTGTGATCGAGGTCTTGCGGGCGCTGGATTTCGCCGGCATCCCCTATGCGGTCGGTTCCAACGGAAGTCTCGATAAGATGCAGATCACGCTGGGGCAGCACCCCGAACTTTGGGAGAAGCTGAAGGGCCGGTTGTTCTCGGCCCATGTGCATGGTGCTGCGAAGCCCGATCCCGCCCTCTATCTTGCCGCGGCAGAATCGGTGGGCGTTGCGCCAATTGACTGTGCGGTGGTCGATGACAGCCCGGCAGGGTGTCAGGCCGGTGTCGCCGCAGGCATGGCTTGCCACGGCTATGCAGCACACGACGATGGCGCGAGGCTTGCCGGCGTCGGAGTCCGCGTATTTCACAACATGCGCGATCTGCCTGGGATTCTGGGCCTCAATTGACTGGTTCGCCGCTGGCCGACCGGGTGACCTGAACTGCGGCGCGCACATCCGCAACCAGCGCTTCGGCATCAAGACCGCGTTCGGACAATTCGGAAATCCATTCCGCAATGACCTCGTCGCCAAGCGCCTTGATCCGGGCGGTTTCGTCCTCTGACAGCTCTGAGATTTCGTTGCCATCGGCTGCCATCAACTCTCGACCCTCGACATCGCCGGTGTCGTGGGCACGCCCTGCCAAAGCTGAGGCGTCAAACCCGGAATTTGCGTCGATCACCGCCTTGAGGTGGTCGGGTAGCGCCTCGTACCTAGCCTTGTTCATCGCCCAGATGAAATAGAGATTATAGAGCGATTTGTCGCCGGCAACATCGGTATGGCTGTCGGTCAACTCATTCAGCTTGAGCGATGGCGACATTTCCCAGGTGATGACCCCGCCATCGAGAACACCCTTGGCCAATGCCTCGGGGAAAGCCGGGACCGGCATCCCGATCGGAACGGCGCCGAGGGTGTCGAGCAGGAGCGTAGCAGGGCGCGAGGGAGCGCGGAGTTTGAGGCCGTTCATATCCTCGACGGTTTGCACGGCCGCGCCTTTCTTGTGGATGATGCCCGGTCCATGCATATGCGCGGCGATCAAGTGAACATCATCGAAATCGTCCGCGAGGTGTTTCTGAGTGAATATCCAGGCCGCCTTGCTGGCCTCTTCTCCCGATTTTGTCACCATGAACGGCAGTTCCAAGGCTTCTGCTTCGGGGAAGCGGCCCGGCTGGTAGCCTGGAATGACCCAGCCACCGTCAATGGCGCCGTCGCGGATCAGGTCATACTGGTCCTGGGCCTTTCCGCCGAGCTGCATCAAGGGAAAAAGCTCGATCTTGAGGCGCCCTCCGGACTCGCGTTCGACCTTCTCGGCCCATGGCTGCATGAAGTAGGTCGGGTTTGCCGATAGAGGCGAAACGAAATGCTGAAATCGCAGTGTGACTTCCTGTGCCGCCGCAGTGGTGGCTGCACCGATGACTGCTGCGGTGAGGCTGACAATTGCTAGTTTCATCTTACAGTTCCTTTTTCGGCAAGCAAAGGCGCGGCCTAGTTGGGGCTTTCGACAGGCGTTTGCAAACGGTTCTCATCTGAAGAGGGTCGAAAAGTACAAATTTCTCTCGGCCCAAGAGGTTGATTGCTTGGAAAAGTTGCAGGATTGCGGGGAATTGAGGCGGTTTATTCCCCGTAAGTCGGGTGAAAGCGGTTTGCAGGCGAAAGGGTGAAGATTTCCGCCCCATCGGCAGTCACGCCAACGGAATGCTCAAACTGCGCCGAAAGCGACTTGTCGCGGGTCACCGCGGTCCAGTCATCAGCCAGGATCTTTGTCTCTGGACGCCCCAGGTTGACCATGGGCTCGATCGTGAAGAACATACCCTCTTCCAATACCGGCCCTGTGCCAGGTTTGCCGTAATGCAGGACATTTGGCGGGGCGTGAAAGACCCGACCAAGTCCGTGACCGCAGAAGTCGCGAACGATCGACATCCGTTCTGCCTCTGCATGGGATTGGATAGCGTGACCGATGTCTCCGAACGTATTGCCGGGCTTCACAGCCTCGATACCCTTGATGAGCGCATCATGCGTGACCTGGATCAGCCGCTCGGCCTTGCGGGCGAGGTTTCCTGCAACAAACATGCGGCTGGTATCACCGTACCAGCCATCGACAATAACGGTGACGTCGATGTTCAGGATGTCGCCATCCTTCAGCACTTTCGGGCCTGGGATGCCGTGGCAGACGACGTGGTTCACGCTTATGCAACTTGCGTGCTGATATCCCCTATAACCGATCGTGGCCGACGTCGCCCCTGCGGTTTCGACCTTGTTGGTAATGATCTGATCGAGCCGCTCTGTCGTCACGCCGGGTTCGACATATTCAGCGATCTCATCGAGAATCTCAGCCGCCAGCAAACCAGCCTTATGCATCCCCGCGAAATCCGCAGTTTCATAGATCCTGATGCCGTCCTTGGTCAGGCGGCCTCGGCTGGGGTTGTCCACGGGGGCACTCCGCTTGAATCTCATCGTCGACAATATAATGTCGGAAGCCTCAAAGGGCCAGACCCGCTGCGGCAAGGCTATGGAAACCACTCCGGGGCGCGTCTATACGAAAGAGGCAGAAGAACGGAGCCTGAGCCATGTCCAATCCGAAGGTCGCCATGTTGGTCATCGGAGACGAGATTCTTTCTGGTCGGACGCGAGATTCCAACATGCATTTCCTGGCCGGAGAACTGACGAAAACCGGGTTTGAGCTTTGCGAGGTGCGCGTGGTGTCGGATCACGCGGACAGCATTGTTGAGGCGCTTAACGCGCTAAGAGGGACCTACGATCAGGTCTTCACGTCGGGGGGCATCGGACCGACACACGATGATATCACAGCGGATTGCGTGGCCCGGGCCTTCGACGTTGGAATCGACGTGCGCGATGATGCGCGGGCCATCCTGGCAGAGCGCTATGCCGAGATGGGAACCGACATGAATGAGGCGCGGCTCAGGATGGCTCGAATTCCCGATGGCGCCAACCTGATCGACAACCCGGTTTCCGGCGCGCCGGGTTTCAGCATCGGCAACGTGCATGTGATGGCTGGCGTCCCTGCCGTGTTTGAGGCGATGGTCGCCTCGGTCCTGCCACAACTGGCCGGGGGGTCGCCATTGATCAGCCAGTCGCTGAGAATTGACCGCGGTGAGGGCGACATTGCCGGACCGCTTTCGGCCCTCGCAAAGAAATATCCCGATCTCTCATTCGGCTCTTACCCGTTCATTCAGAATGGCGCATTCGGGGTCAACGTGGTGATTCGGGGCAGCGACGCGAAAAGCGTGAATGCTGCAATGCTGGAGCTCTCTGCGCTCTTGCCCGGTGATGCCACGTGACGCTACCCGACGCAAACCGGCTTTATGCCGTGACCGAGGCAACCTGGCCACCGGCGCGGGCAATTGCGCTCGGACCATGGGTCATCCGCGAGGGGCTTGGCGGCGGTCAACGAGCGTCGGCTGCAACGGCAGAGGCCAGCTTCTCGCCGGAAATGATCGCAGTCGCGGAACGCGCGATGGCTGATCTGGGGCAACCGGCGCTTTTCATGGTCCGCGCCGGCGATGCAGCCTTGGACGCCGCATTGGAAGAGCGTGGCTATGTCATCAAGGACCCTGTCGTGCAATTCGCGACAGCGGTCGCGCCTCTTACCCAAACCAGTCCACCTCCGGTTACAACATTCGCCATCTGGCCGCCGCTGGCGATCATGACGGAGCTCTGGGCCGATGGCGGTATTGGTCCTGACCGGCGTGCAGTCATGGACCGGGTTGCAGGAGCCAAGACCGCCGTTCTCGCCCGCGAGGCAGATCGGGCGGCGGGGTGCGGTTTCGTGGCGATGGATGGAAAGGTGGCCATGGTGCACGCCTTGGAGGTTGCGCGCAATCTGCGCCGAAAGGGAGTTGCGGCCAACATCATGCGAGCGGCTGCGCTATGGGCCAAAGGAAACGGTGCCGAACATCTGGCCGTTGTGGTGACGGAACGGAACGATGCCGCGGTGGCGCTTTATTCTGGCATGGGCATGAAGCGGATCGACGGATATCACTATCGCATCCGCATCGCTGACTGACGAGGCTGACATGACTGCAACGAAGGAACTGCCGACCGCCCTCGATCTGCCTCAGGTCGACCCTCTGCCGCCCGAGACTCAGAAATACTTTGATATCTGCCAGGAAAAGCTGGGACTGGTCCCCAATGTGCTGCGCGCATACGCCTTCGATATCGACAAGCTGAACGCCTTTACCGGTATGTACAACGATCTGATGCTTGCAGATTCGGGGCTGACGAAGCTGGAACGCGAGATGATCGCGGTTGTCGTTTCGTCGATCAATCGCTGCTGGTATTGTCAGGTCGCGCATGGCGCAGCGGTCCGGGCATTGTCGGGCGATCCGGCACTGGGCGAGGCGATGGTGATGAACTACCGCGCTGCAAAGCTTGATGCTCGACAGAGCGCCATGCTCGAATTCGCGGAAAAGGTAACAATTTCAAGCTCCACGATCGAAGAACCGGACCGTCGGGCCTTGCGGGATGTGGGCTTCAGTGAGCGCGACATCTTCGACATCGCGAGCGTGGCGGGGTTCTTCAACATGACCAACCGGGTCGCCTCGGCCGTCGGGATGCGGCCGAACGACGACTATCACGCGCAGGCGCGATGAGGTCATTGGTCACATTCACTTTTGGCCTTTCCGCGCTGTGCGCGGGAGCTGTGCAATCGCAGGTGCTGGAATTCCCTCCCAGTGCAGTACTTGTGGCGCAGCGAAGCGCCGAGGGTGGACCTGCGAAGTTTGCGGTCGGGCCGTTCTCAGAAGAGAAGGTAGAGTTCAGGACCGTCGAAGGGATCCGTCATAGCCAAGTCTGGAAAGTCCGGGAGCCAAGCCTTTCGACCGGGCAGATTGCTGCCAGCCTCGGCGATCAGTTGACCGGGAAGGGATATGAGATCCTGTTCAGTTGTATAGATGACGATTGTGGCGGTTACGATTTCCGTTATGAGCTCGATCTGGTCCCCGAACCGGCCATGCATGTCGATCTTGGCGATTTCAGGTTCCTGACTGCCTGGCGGAGCGAACCAGAAGACTACTTGAGCCTGATGATCAGCCGAACCGCCACGGGCGGCCTTGTACAGTTGGACTTCCTTGGCGACGAGCATAGCGTAGTCGTGCCGGTGACGGCCGCAACGCCGCAAGAAGCCGCATCGCCGGTAGCTACAGAGGCGTCCGTACAGGTAGTTGCGGCACCGGCAGACGACGTGGAAGAAGCGCTGACCTCGGTGGGGCGGATGTCACTGGATGATCTGACCTTCGCGACCGGGTCGTCGGATCTGTCGGAAGGTCAATATGCTTCTCTGGCGCGCCTGGCCGCTTATCTGATGTCAAATCCGGACAAGACCGTAGCCCTGGTCGGCCACACCGACTCGGAAGGGTCGATCGCGGGCAACATCGCCCTGTCGAAGCGTCGGGCGAGTTCTGTGCTGGAACGCCTGGTGTCGGTCTACGGCGTGCCCCGCAGGCAAATGGAGGCCGAAGGGGTCGGCTATCTGTCGCCTCGCGCCTCCAACCTGACCAATGAGGGTCGCCTGAAAAACCGTAGGGTCGAGGTCATCCTGACCTCGACCCAATAGAAAACGGCAGATGCCCTAGGGGGTCTACCAGGCGTCAGGCCCCTTGTCGGCAAAGGCATGGACCAGGAAGTCGATGAAAGCGCGGACTTTCGGCTGTGTGAACCGGCCCGGCGGATAGACAGCGTAGATCCCTTGGGTGTCGATCGGCAGATCCGGGATCGCCTCTTCGACCAGCCCCTCAGCCAGTGCTTCTGCGTAAAGGAATGACGGCAGGTAGGCGATTCCAAGGCCAGAGATTGCGGCGTTCAGCAGGGATTGGCCGTCATTGACCGTCAGCCAGCCGGCTGTGCGCACCTGGCGCTTTTCGCCGGACGGGGCGGTCAACTTCCAGACAGCATTGTTGGCCTGGTTCGAATAGTGCAGCAATTTGTGCTCATTCAGGTCGTCGATCTTCTGCGGCCGACCGTACTTTCTGAAATAGGCGGGGGAGCCGACCATGCGCTTTGTGGTTTCGGTGAGCTTGCGGGCGCGGAGCGTGCTGTCTTCCAGTTCGCCAATCCGGATGGCCATATCAAAGCCCTCGGATATCAATTCGACGTACCGGTTGTTCAACACCATGTTGACTGTAATGTCAGGAAATTCCTGTAGAAATTCACCAAGGATCGGTGACAGATGATTGACCCCGAAATCCGTGGCAACAGAGATTCTAAGCAGCCCCGAGGGGGCCGACTGCATCGAAGTCACGAGCGAATCCGCTTCGCCGGCATCATTCAGAACGCGGCGGGCGCGATCGTAGTAAGCGAGACCAATCTCAGTGGGGCTAACACGCCGCGTCGTCCTGTTCAGAAGCCGCGCTCCCAGACGCGCCTCCAGCGAAGACACGTGCTTCGATACGGCGGACTTCGATATTCCCATCTTCTTGGCCGCGTCGGTGAAGCCACCTTGATCCACAACCGTGGCGAAGGCCTCCATCTCTGTTAGTCTGTCCATACGCGTTACCTGTAGTCTTGGCCCCTCTGAACCAAGGTATCGCCTGCAAATCAGGCGAGATTGCGGTTTGCGGCGGACAATACTGCGAATTATTGAAGAACCGTTCGTGGCACAGAAACACAGACCTTAACGCCCCAAACACGCGCCTCTGAAATTTGTTCTATGACAGTTGCTTATAGGGATGCCGCCAGACGAGCGCCCTGATCTATCGCGCGCTTCGCATCCAGCTCGGCGGCAATGTCGGCACCGCCGATGACATGCGGCTGCAAACCTTGGGCGGTGAGTTCTTCGGCCAATGACCGCTCCGGCACCTGCCCGGCACACATGATGATGTTTTCTACGTCGAGGATCTGCGATGGTGCGCCGGCGTCGCCGAAAGAGACGTGAAGGCCATCGGAATCGATCCGCTCATAGGTTGCCCCACCGATCATCTTGACGCGCTTCATCTGCAGGGTTGCGCGATGGATCCAGCCGGTGGTTCTGCCCAGATGCCGACCAGGCCGTTCAGCCTTGCGCTGCAACAGGGTGATCTGCCGGGCGGGTGGTTCAGGCTGTGGACCTTCGGGAGATAATCCTCCGCGGTGCGCAGAGGGATCGGAAACGCCCCATTCGGTCAACCAAGCCTTCAGATTCACGGTAGGACTTTCGCCTTCTTCGGACAGGAACTCGGCGACGTCAAAGCCGATGCCGCCCGCTCCAATGATTGCAACCCTGTCCCCTACAGGTCTTTCGTCTCGGAGGACATCGATGTAGCTCAGCACATTGGCCCGGTCCTGACCAGGAATGCCGGGATCGCGGGGCAGAACGCCTGTCGCGATGACGATTTCATCGAAACCTTTGAGGTCGTCGACGGTGGCCTCGGTCTCTAGCTTGACGGCAATTCCTGCCTTCTCGACCATTGTCGCGAACCAGTCGACAAGACCGTGAAACTCTTCCTTCCCCGGGATCTTGCGGGCCATGTTGAGTTGACCGCCCAGTTCAGCCGACTTCTCGAATAGCGTGACCTTGTGGCCGCGATTTGCCGAGACTAGCGCCACGGAAAGCCCTGCGGGGCCGGCGCCCACAACGGCGATTGTCTTGGGCCTGGTCACAGGTTCGTAGGTCAGTTCGGTCTCATAACATGCCCGCGGGTTGACGAGGCAGGTTGAGATCTTGCCGTTGAACGTATGATCGAGGCAAGCCTGGTTGCAGGCAATACAAGGCGCGATCTCGGCGGCTCGACCAGCTGCTGCCTTTGCTACAAAGTGCGGATCGGCGAGGAAGGGCCGCGCCATCGAGACCATGTCGGCACAGCCATCGGCAAGGACCGCCTCGGCAGTCTCGGGCGTATTGATGCGGTTGGATGTAATGACCGGGAGCGAGACCTCACCCATCAGTTTCTTCGTGACCCAACTGAAAGCGCGGCGAGGTACGGAGGTTGCGATTGTAGGTATGCGGGCCTCGTGCCAGCCAATTCCGGTATTAATGAGGGTAGCGCCGGCCGTCTCTATCTCCTTGGCCAGCGCAACGACCTCAGCCCAGTCAGATCCGTTAGGGATCAGGTCAATCATCGACAGTCGGTAGATCAGGATGAAGTCGGGGCCGGTTGCCGCGCGAACCCGTTTGACGACCTCGATGGGCAGCCGCATACGGTTCTCGTACGATCCTCCCCAACGGTCGGTGCGCTTGTTGGTGTGGTTCACGAGAAACTGGTTGAGGAAATAACCCTCGGAGCCCATGACCTCGACCCCGTCATAGCCTGCCTCACGGGCGCGCGTAGCGGAGGCAGCGATATCGGCGATCTGCTTTTCGATGCCCGCCTCGTCCAACTCCTTGGGCGGAAAAGGCGAAATCGGGGATTTCACCGGCGAAGGCGCGACGCAATCCGGGCCGTAGGCATAGCGCCCGGCATGAAGGATCTGCATGGCAATCTTGCCGCCCGCACCGTGTACCCGGTCGGTCACGGTCTTATGGTTCGCGATATCCTGCGCGGAATAAAGCCCGGCCGCACCGGGAAACACCCCGCCTTCAGGGTTGGGAGCCATACCGCCCGTGACCATCAGGGCGACGCCTCCACGTGCGCGCTCTGCATAGAACTCGGCAACCCGGTTCCAGTCCCTGGTCTCTTCCAGATTGGTGTGCATCGAGCCCATTAGCACACGGTTCTTCAGTTCCGTGAACCCAAGGTCCAGCGGGGCGAGGAGATGCGGATAAGCGGTCATGGGAACCTTTCTGCGGTCCAAAGGAGCAGGCCCTACATACGTGGTGTCATTCCGCAGTGTCTTTCACGACGTTGCGTAAATGAATTCCCCGCGCGTCATGAGGTTTCGAGGCAATGGCGGCGAAAAGCGCGCTTGAGCATGTCAAGTTCGGCCCGCAGCAGTTCCACCTCTGCGCGGATATCCTCCTCCAGCGGCTCGCCGGTGACGATCGTGAAACTGTCGAGTTTCTCGCCGGTCACATTGTCGGAGATCACGAAGACCTGTACACCGTCGGCCAGCAGCTCTGGCGGAATGGCGATGCGAAGGGTCCAATGCTCATTGCCGCTTTCCTTGCTGATCGCAATGCTCTTCACCGGCTTGTCCAGATGGGTCACGGCGATTTCCGGCTCGCCAAGACCGGCCTGATCGGCGCTGATCACGCCTTCCCATATGCCCGCCTGAATGCGGGTCTTGGTAACGGTAAACTGAGACATCGCACCTCCTCAAACCTCTGCCCTGGGCCTGCGTGCAAAAGTCAGATCTCGGATCACGATCTGGTTCATCGCGGGATTCTCGAAGATCAGGTCGATCCAGGCCTGCTCGACACGCTTCTCGTTCATGTTGGTATAGGCAAGATCGAATTCGACCATCACCTCGGTCTCGTTGAAGGACAATTCGCGGACAACCTGCTCTGTATTCGGACCGTGTTTGACATTGAGGCGCGCGAATATCTCCAACGGCTGTTCCATTTCGACGACGATCGACAGGCGCATCAGGTGGCGGCGCTGAAGACCCAGAACCGCCTCTGCTGGCAAATTGATCGCCAGGGACAGGAAGCCGCCGTCGAACCGGAACACATCCATCCGCAAACCGAAGGGCGCAAGATCCTCTTCGCGCGTGTTTCGGATCTGGCGGAAAGTGAGTTCCGAAATCGTGCAGTCATGAAAGACAGATACCTCGCCGCCCAGGGTCTGACGCGTTTCGACCGCGGCGATCCCGGGGGGATAGACGGGTCCGCGCCAGATTTTCGGGCGCCAGACCCAGTCAGCATGCAGTGGCTTGACGATGGCAGCCGTCCCGATGAGCGGCAGGGTCAGCCGGGCATCGGCAATGTGCAGAACTTCGTCCAGCCGCTGTCGAATCTCGCGCGCACGGCTGCGCATCTTTCTCAGGGAGGACAGATCAGCCGCCTCGGCGCGGCCCACGAGTTTGGTCCAGCGGCGCAGCACCTGCTTGTGAAAGGCCCGGTCCAAGAGGGTGTTGATCCGTTCCGCCATAACCTATCCGGGCTTCCTCCTGCCTGCTGGCCCCGGGTATGTCGCACGGAAAGGTTTCATTCAGGCAAACGCTCGGTCTGGCTGTCAGATACACTGCCTCGGTTTTCGAAGCGGATCCGATCAGCGAAGGCATCGAGAGTCGCAATACTCGCCGCATCCGTCAGTGGCCGCTTGGAAAAACCGATCACGGATACCGTCACCAGACGTCCACCAAGATCGAAGATCCCGCGCCAATAGTCGGTCGTCAGGCCGTCGGCAGGATCGACACTGGAATCAGTCGCATGAATGTAGATTGCGTCGCCTCTTGATTGCATGTCGAGAATGCGAACTGCTGACGTCTGGCCGCTGCGCGCCAAGGCCGCCCTGCCGTTTGGCGAACGGAAGAAACTGGCCAGTTGATCTACAGAGGCGGTAGCTGCGGCGAGGCTCGTCGGCGAGACCGAGGCCGTCAGCAGCGCCGGTTCTGCCGGCGTCTTGGCCCGAGGACTGTTGGCAATCGAAGCGCAACTGCCCAGCAGCACGAAGGCACCGGTCACGGTATCTGTCGTTGCGGAAGTGTCGATGCAATAGCCGGGAGGGCCCGCGACGACCACGCTGTGATTCGCAACTGCGATCCGTTCCGGAGCCCGGCGCGTCACTTCCGGTCCGGTCAAGCAACCCGGTAGGGCCAGCAGCAGGAAAAGCGTGAACGCCCTAGAGATCCATATAGACATGGCGTTCTACCTTGGCACCGGGATGGGTTATCGCGCCTTTGTTGGTTGGACCCACAAGCTGCGCATATTTCCAGAGTGCGCCGCTGGAATAGAGCGTCTCCTTTGGCCCTTTCCACCCTTCCTTGCGGGCGGCAAGATCCTCCGCCGACAGATCGACAGAGATCTGTCCGTTGATCGCGTCGATGGTGATCACATCGCCATCCTGCAGAAGGGCAATTGTTCCGCCCTGCGCCGCTTCCGGCCCGACGTGGCCGACGCAGAACCCCCGCGTGGCGCCCGAGAAACGGCCATCTGTGATCAGCGCGACTTTCTTGCCCATGCCCTGACCTGAGATTGCCGCCGTTGTCGCCAGCATTTCTCGCATCCCCGGCCCGCCAGCGGGGCCCTCGTTGCGGATGACCAGAACCTCGCCGGCCCTGTAATTGCGCGCCTTGACCGCCTCGAACGCGTCTTCCTCGCATTCAAACACCCGCGCCGGACCAGAGAAAACCTGCTCTTCCGGCGACATTCCGGCCACCTTCACGATGGCGCCTTCCGGGGCGAGGTTGCCCTTCAGACCCACGACGCCGCCGGTTTCCGTGAGCGGTGTTGCGATAGGATAGATGACCTTTCCATCCGCCTCGCGTTCGACAAGGTCGATCTCTTCACCGATCGAGCGCCCAGTCACGGTCATGCAATCCTCGTGGATCAGGCCAGCCTTGCGCAATTCCTTCATCACCACCGGCACACCGCCTGCCTCGTACAGATCCTTTGCCACATATTGTCCGCCGGGCTTCAGATCGACGAAATACGGTGTGTCGCGGAAGATCTCGCAGACGTCGTCGAGATCAAAGTCAATCCCGGCCTCATGCGCCATGGCAGGAAGATGGAGGCCCGCATTCGTTGAACCGCCCGTGCAGGCGACGATACGCGCCGCGTTCTGCAAGGATTTCAGCGTCACGATGTCGCGGGCGCGGATGTTCCTTTCGATCAGGTTCATCACCGCGACCCCTGATGCCTCGGAATACTGGTCCCGGGATTCATAAGGTGCCGGTGCACCCGAGGAATTCGGAAGCGCAAGGCCGATGGCCTCTGAAACGCAAGCCATCGTGTTGGCCGTGAACTGACCGCCGCAGGCCCCGGCAGAGGGACAGGCGACGCGTTCAAGAATGGTCAGTTCTTCTTCGGATAGGTTGCCTGCCTGGTTCTGGCCGACAGCTTCGAAGACGTCCTGAACGGTCACATCCTTGCCATTAAGCCGCCCCGGCAGGATCGAGCCGCCATAGATGAAGACCGAAGGGGTGTTCAGCCGGATCATGGCCATCATCATCCCCGGCAACGATTTGTCGCAGCCCGCGAGGCCGACGATCGCGTCGTAGCAGTGGCCGCGCATCGTCAACTCGACCGTATCGGCAATGGCTTCGCGGCTTGCGAGCGAGGAGCGCATCCCTTCATGGCCCATGGCGATACCGTCCGTGACAGTGATCGTGGTGAACTCCCGCGGCGTTCCGCCGCCAGCTTTGACACCCAGCTTCACAGCCTGCGCCTGACGGTTCAGCGCGATATTGCAGGGGGCCGCCTCGTTCCAGCATGTGGCCACGCCGACGAAGGGCTGGGCAATCTCCTGCTCGGTCAAACCCATCGCATAATAGTACGACCGATGCGGCGCACGCGCGGGGCCTTGGGTGACATGGCGGCTTGGCAAACGAGATTTGTCGAATTGCGTGTTCTTCATCAGGGGCCCCTCACTGATCACGATCGCAACCGGAATAGTGCGGCAAATCGCAATTCACAAGCCTGCCCGGGCGCGATTGCCCTCGATCTTCCGACATCATATCCTTTCAAGAAACCGAAGAGCCGGGCAGCCTCAATGTTCAACCTTGTCTTCGACCGATATGTCGAGCCTGCACGCGCGCGCGCTCAACTCTGGAGGCTTGTCCTTGGGTCGATTCTGATCGCCGGCGTGTATCTTGTCGGCCTGGCCGTGCTTTTCGGGCTGATCTGGCTGGTGGTTGGAAATGACGGCCTTAGAGATTGGGCCGAGCGGGTGGTCGATGCGTCGAGCCCTACGGGTGTTTTGTTGCTGATGGCGAGCTTCATCGGCATGGCATTGGCTCCGATGGTGGCGGTTCGCTGGGTCCACAAGCGACCCGTTGCAACCTTGTTCGGATCCGCGCTGCGGGTTCTCCGCCATTTTGCCATTGCCTGCGGGACGGTTCTTTCGATCTATGCCATGTTATTGCTGGCATGGTCCTTGCAGTTCGACGCAACGCCCAATGTTCCGCTGACAATGTGGTTGTCCTACCTGCCGCTGGCGCTCTGCGGTCTCCTTGTTCAGACACTCGCCGAGGAGCTTGTCTTTCGCGCCTATCTCATGCAGCAACTGGCGGCGCGGTTCCGCTCACCCCTGATATGGCTGGTGGTGCCCTGCGTGGCCTTCGGAATCGTCCATTACGACCCGGCAGTTGCCGGCGGCAATGCTTGGCTCGTGGTCGGTGTTGCTGCGGCCTTCGGCCTTGTCGCTGCGGACTTGACGCGGTTGACCGGAAGCATCGGTGCCGGCTGGGGTTTTCATTTCGCCAACAACCTTGTCGCCATCCTGATCCTGTCGACCGAAGGCACGATCCCGGGCCTGGCGCTCTACCTGACGCCCTATTCAATTGGCGATACTGAACTGGTGCCTCTGCTGACCTTGGGCGATCTGGCGGCCATGGTTGTGGTCTGGCTGTTGCTACGCCGGTTGCTGCAGCGTTGATTGCATTTCCACCGATGGCGGATTATCTCAAGGTCGACAGGGACGAACAGGAACAAAGCGCGCAATGAACTGGATCTCGAACTACGTCCGACCGACGATCAATTCGCTATTTTCGCGACGTGAGGTGCCCGAGAACCTTTGGTCGAAATGCCCCGAATGTGGAACCATGCTGTTTCACCGAGAGTTGACAGAAAACCTCAATGTCTGCACAAATTGCGATCATCACATGGCGATCACACCGCGCCAGAGGTTCAAAGATCTCTTTGACAACGGTGTGTTCGTCGAGATGGCGGTGCCCGCCCCGATCGCGGATCCGCTGCATTTCCGGGATCAGAAGAAATATCCCGACCGCATGAGATCGGCCCAGAAGGAGACCGGTGAGAAGGATGCGATGCTTGTCGCAGAGGGCGAGATGGGCCGAACGCCGATCATCGCTGTTGGGCAGGATTTTTCGTTCATGGGCGGTTCGATGGGCATGTATGTCGGCAACGCGATCATCGCGGCCGCCGAACGAGCGGTAGCGACGAAACGCCCCTTGATCTTGTTCTCCGCGGCAGGTGGGGCACGGATGCAGGAAGGTATCCTCTCGCTGATGCAGATGCCGCGCTCGACCGTCGCGGTCGAGATGCTGAAGGAAGCCGGGCTGCCCTATATCGTCGTGCTGACTCATCCGACAACCGGTGGGGTGACTGCCTCTTACGCGATGCTAGGTGATGTCCATATCGCCGAACCGAATGCCCTGATCTGCTTTGCCGGTCCGCGCGTGATCGAGCAGACGATCCGGGAAAAGCTTCCCGAGGGATTTCAGAGGGCCGAATACCTGCTGGACCACGGCATGCTCGACCGCGTCACGCATCGCAAACGGCTGCGCGATGAACTGATCACTATCCTCCGGATGCTGACGGGCCAGCCGCCTGCGGTGAAGGGCGATCTGCCTGCTCCGGTTGAGGCTCCTGCCGGGGGGGAAGAGGCGGCCTCGCCCCAAGAGGCGAAGCCGAGCGCCGGAAAGTGACAATACGTGGCTCTGACGTCATCCTTGAACGGATGATGTCGCTGCATCCGAAGATCATCGACCTGGTCCTTGACCGCGTCTGGCGACTGCTCGCGGTGCTGGACCATCCCGAGCGCAACCTGCCACCCGTCATCCATGTCGCCGGAACCAACGGCAAGGGATCGGTGCAGGCGATGATCCGGGCCGGCCTCGAGGCGGGCGTCAATCGCGTGCACGCCTATACGTCGCCGCATCTGGCGCGCTTTCACGAACGCATCAGGCTGGCGGGATCGCTGATCTCCGAAGAGGCGCTGACCGAGGTTCTGGAGGAATGCGAGCGCGCGAATGGCGGCGCGAAGATCACCTATTTCGAGATCACGACCTGCGCAGCGCTGCTGGCCTTTGCCCGGACGCCCGCGGATTTCACCTTGCTGGAGGTGGGTCTGGGCGGCAGACTCGATGCGACCAATGTCGTCGAGAGCCCGGCACTGACGATCATCACGCCGGTTTCGCTCGATCATCAACAGTATCTCGGCGAGACCTTGGCGGAGATTGCAGGCGAGAAGGCCGGGATCATCAAGGCCGGCGTGCCCTGCATCGTAGGGCCACAGGAAGCTGCTGCGCTTGACGTGATCGAAAGGAAAGCGGCGCGGCTGGGGGCACCGCTCATGGTCTACGGCCAGGATTGGCATGTCGCCGAAGAGAACGGCCGGATGATTTATCACGACGAGTCCGGCCTGCTCGATCTGCCCCTGCCTTCCCTGATCGGACGGCACCAGATTCACAATGCCGGCATTGCGGTCGCCGCCCTGCGGCACCTGAACTATGGCGAGGCCGAATGCTCGGCGGCTCTGACCGATGCATACTGGCCTGCGCGGTTGCAGCGGTTGCGCGAGGGGCCGCTTCTGGACGCTGCGGGCCGCGCGGAACTTTGGCTGGATGGTGGCCACAACCCGGCCGCCGGAGAGGCCCTCGCCGAGGCTCTGGGCCGGCTGCCGAGGCGGCCGACCCATTTGATTTGCGGAATGCTGAACACCAAGGATATTGCCGGATATCTGCGGCCACTCTCGGGGGTCGCAGCGAGCTTGCACGCAGTCTCCATCCCCGGCGAAGCGAATACGCTGAGCGCCGAGGCGACCCAGGCGGTTGCTCTCGGGTGCGGTATGGTCTCTGTCGTGTCCGACAGCGTGATCGCGGCCGTTCGAGATATCGCGGGGAATGATCCCGCCGCGCGGATCCTGATATGCGGATCGCTCTACCTCGCGGGCTATGTACTTCGCGAAAACAGCTGACGTCACCTATCAGGCGACCTCTAAGTACCCCAGCCCTCGCTCTGCATTTCCCGCAGCCGACTTGCCGTGCGTTCGAACTCGAATGTGCCCTCACCCTCCACATACAGTCTTTCGGGAATGTCAGCCGCGGTGATGATCAGCTTCACCTTCGCCTCATAGAGCGCATCGATCAGCGTCACGAACCGCTTAGCCTCGTTGTAGTTGGAGCGTCCGAGGTTCGGCACTTCCTCAAGAATAAGCACCCGAGTCGCTTCAGCAACCGCAAGGTAGTCCGCCGGTCCCAGGGGCTTGCCGCAGAGATCCCAGAATCGAACCCGCGCGACGCCGTTGCTGAAGGCCGGAAGAACGACATCCCGCCCCTTGACCTTGAGCGTCAATTGCGTTGCGGTCGCCGTGGCCAGTTCATCCCAGATCCCATTGACGGCATCATGTGCCTCGGCTCCGGCTGGTGAAAAGTAGGTCGGCGAGCCCGACAGCTTGTCTTGGCGGTAGTCGGTTTCGGCGGCCAGGTGATGGATCACCATCCGCTCCTTCAGCAACTCGATGAACGGAAGGAACAGCGCGCGGTTAAGCCCGTCCTTGTAAAGGTCGTCAGGCGGCCTGTTAGAGGTGGTCACGATGATGACACCTGCGGCAAAGAGCTGCTGAAACAGCCGCCCGACAATCATCGCGTCGGTGATATCGGTTATCTGCATCTCGTCGAAGGCGAGCAAGCGGATGTCGGCGGCCACGGCCTCTGCCACGGGTTTCAACGCGTCGTCGACACCTCGTTTGCGGGCGTCGTGCATTCCGGAATGGATTTCCTGCATGAATGCGTGAAAATGGACCCGCCGCTTGGGCGCATCGACGGCCTCGGCGAACATGTCCATCAGCATGGATTTGCCACGCCCGACACCACCCCAGAGATACAGGCCTTTCGGCGGTGGCGGACCCTTTGCGAACATCTTGCGCAGGCCGACCTTCGGGGCCTGCTCCAGCCATCTGCGCGTCGTCTCCAGTATCGGCAGGATTGCCTCTTGTGCCGGATCCGGGGCCAGGTGATTTGCGGAGACTTTGTCCGCGTAAATTTGAGTCAGCGATTTCGGCATCGTATCCAGATCATCCGGTGCGGCCCATAAGAAAGTCCGATCGCAGGGCGCACAAGTCCTGAATTGACGTCGCTTGCGATCTGCCTGAGGGTTACGCCCGCGACCGGAGAGGATCATGACAGAAACGAGCAGCATCTTTACGCCCGTCCTTCTGGTAGGCTGCTTCATCATCATCGTCAGTTTTGCAATCCGATCATCATTTGGTGTCTTCCAGATACCGATCGCCGAAGATTTCGGCTGGCTCCGCGCCGAGTTCTCGATGGCTATCGCCATCCAGAATCTGGCTTGGGGATTCGGGCAGCCACTTTTCGGCGCCTTGGCCGAAAAGATCGGGGACCGCAGGGCGATCATCATCGGGGCGGTGACTTACGCCCTCGGACTGGTTCTGTCGTCCTATGCCGTCTCACCGGCCCAGCATCAGTTTCTAGAGATACTTGTCGGCTTTGGTGTCGCAGGCACCGGGTTCGGTGTGGTTCTCGCGGTCGTGGGTCGGGCAAGTTCGGACGAAAACCGATCCATGTCTCTAGCGCTCGTGACCGCCGCCGGGTCCGGCGGTCAGGTGCTCGGACCGCCTCTGGCGGCATGGCTGCTGGAGGCTATGCCCTGGCACAGCGTATTCCTGATCTTTGCCGCCGCGATCCTCTGCACGCTGCTCGCCTTGCCTCTGATGCGTGCGCCCGCCGCGGTCAGCAAGGAGGAACTGGAGGACTCTATGGGCCGCATTCTTGGAAAGGCCTTTCGCGATCCAAGCTTTTCCCTGATCGCGCTGGGATTCTTTTCCTGCGGCTACCAGCTTGGCTTCGTTACCGCGCATTTTCCGGCGCTGGTGACTGAAATGTGCGGAGCGATAGATCCGACTGGAACCTTGGCTTCGCTCGGCATCGGGACGACATCGGCCTTGGGGGCGGTGTCGATTTCATTGATCGGCTTGGCCAATATCGCCGGAACGCTGGCAGCAGGTTATCTCGGCAAGAAGCATTCCAAGAAATACCTTTTGGCAGGCGTCTATCTTGGCAGAACGCTGATTGCGGCGGCGTTCATCATGAACCCGATCACGCCCGCAACGGTGGTTCTATTCTCGGTTGCGATGGGGGCTTTGTGGTTGGCCACCGTGCCGCTGACGGCGGGGCTGGTCGCCCACATCTACGGGCTTCGCTATATGGGGACGCTCTATGGCCTTGTCTTCCTGTCGCACCAGGTAGGCAGCTTTCTAGGCATTTGGCTGGGCGGCAGTCTTTATGATCTCTACGGCACGTACACTGCGGTTTGGTGGGTGGGTGTCGGAGTGGGTGCCTTCTCGGCGATCGTTCACCTTCCGGTGCGGGAACAGCCGCTAAGATCCCGCGCCGTGGCTTAGCACCTTCAATAAGCTACTGATATACATCAGTTAACATGAAGGTGATTTCGACTCCATTGTAAATAACTGACTGGTCAGTTATTTATTTGTCATGTCAGATGAGTCGAAACCGAAGTTCCGACGCAGAGCGGAGGCGCGGCCGGATGAAGTTCTGGACGCGGCCATCGAGCTCTTCGCAAAAAGGGGCTACGCTGCCACCACCGTCGAGCAGATTGCGACACATGCGGGTCTGTCGAAAGGTTCCGTCTACCTCTATTTCCCGTCCAAGAAGGCCTTGTTGGAGGGCCTCGTTCACCGGGCCGTTGCTCCGATCGCGGACATGGCGATTGGCATGATCGCCAGCTATCGCGGTGACCCGAGGCCGGTGATCCGGCAGTTCCTGTCGATGGTGGTCAATGAACTTGGCGACAAGAAATCCTTCGCAGTGCCAAAACTTGTGATCCGAGAGGCCGTCAACGCCCCTGGAATCGCCAAGATGTACCGGGACGAGGTGCTGGACCGGGCAATCCCGGCGCTGACAGCTCTGATCGCGCAGGGCGTCGAAGGCGGGCACATTCGGGCCGTCGATCCGGACCTGACCGTACGCAGCATCATGGGGCCGGTCCTGCTGCATATCATGCTGGCCGAGGTTTTCGACATCAAGCCAGCGGAAGGCATCGCCATGGACCGTCTGGTGGAGAACCACCTGCAGATCCTCTTCGCTGGCCTTCAACCGGAGGCGCCAAGATGAATGACCTGCCCTCTTGGCTGACGGCACTTGTAGCCCTTGTCATACCTGGCTTCGGCGACCCCCCGGCCTTGGTGTTCAACGGCTATGTCGAGGCGGACTACCTTTACGTCGCACCGTCAAGCCCCGGCCGGATCACCGCCATCGACGCCCGGGAAGGGCAGACAGTTTCAGCGGGCCAACGGTTGGTCACATTGGAGGACACGACCCAGCGCGCCGCCTTTCGCGCCGCCGAAGCCAATGTCGCACTGGCAAGTGCAAACCTGGATAATCTGAAGACCGGCAGCCGCGAGGCGGAGATCGAAGTCATCCGTGCATCGCTTGCAAATGCAGAAGCCGAACAGCATCTGGCCAAGACCACGCGTGACCGGTCGCTGCAACTGTTGGAGCGAGGGCTTGTGCCGCCCGCAAAGGTCGATAGCGACCAGGCGAGGCTCGCATCGGCCAATGCGCTGGTAGCCGAACTGAAGGCGCAGCTGCATGTCGCGGAGTTGCCGGCTCGGAATGCGCAGCTGCTTGCCGCGAAGGCTGCACTGGATGGCGCAAGGGCCGAGCTCGATCGCGCGCAATCGGATTTGCTTGAAAGGGTCATAACGGTGCCGGTCGCAGGAACGGTCGATCGTCTCTATTTCGACGTCGGAGAAGTTGCAGCAACGGGTGCCCCCGTGTTGTCGCTTTATCAGCCGGATCGGCTAAGGGTCATATTCTTCGTGCCCGAACCGTTGCGCGCAAGCTTGGCGCTCGGAGCAGACCTGCCGGTTTCCTGTGATGGCTGCCCCGATGGCTTGAGCGCAAGCCTCTCGCGGCTGGCCCCGAATCCGCAGTATACGCCGCCAATCCTCTACAGCCGCGAAGAGCGCGCCCGACTCGTCTTTCGCGCCGAAGCGGTCATTGCGGACGCAAAGGGCCTCTTGCCTGGCCAGCCGGTTACGATCGGGCCGAAACCATGACGGAGACTGGCGATCTGGCGATATCGGTAACCGGTCTGACCAAGCGCTTCGGGGACAGAACGGTCGTCGATAGTTTCGACATGCAGGTTCCAAAGGGCGCGATCTACGGCTTTCTGGGACCGAACGGCAGCGGAAAAACCACTACGATCCGCATGATGTGCGGCCTTCTGATCCCGGATAGTGGAAGTGGCAACTGTCTTGGATACGACATTCTGAAGGAGCCGCAGCAGATCAAGGAGCATGTCGGCTATATGACACAGAGATTCTCGCTCTATGGAGATCTCACCATTCGCGAGAACCTGGATTTCATGGCCCGGATGTACCGGATGAAGGACCGGCGCACCAGGGTGAACCGGGCTTTGGCCGACCTGGGATTGTCCGATCGTGCGGGTCAGCTGGCTGGCACGCTATCGGGCGGTTGGAAACAGCGGCTGGCGTTGGCAGCCTGCTTGCTCCACGACCCGCAGCTTTTGCTTCTCGACGAGCCGACCGCAGGTGTGGACCCGAAGGCACGGCGCGATTTCTGGGACGAGATCCGGCGGCTGTCGGCAGCAGGTGTCACCGTGCTGGTCTCGACGCATTACATGGACGAGGCGATCCAATGCGATTTCATCGCCTACATCGCCTATGGCAAGAAGCTGATATCGGGCCCGGCAAAGGAAATCCCGCGGATCATCGGGCTAACCACCTGGCGGGTGGAGGGAGAGGACATCTCTGCACTGGAGACAGAGCTGCGCCAGACGCGCGGCGTCGATCAGGTGGCACGCTTTGGCTCGGTTCTGCATGTTTCCGGCATCGATGTCGCTGCTCTGAACCGGATCGCCGCCAAGCAGCAGGAACGCGGAACCCACATTTGGCAAAGAAAGGATGCCGAGCTGGAAGAGGCGTTCATCTACCTCATGGCCGGCGCCACGGACAATTTCGCGGCGAGGGCGGCTCCGGCATGACCATGTTTTCCTTGGCGAGATTCGGGGCGATTCTGTTCAAGGAGTTCGTCCAGATGCGGCGTGATCGGATCACCTTCGGGATGATGATCGGTATCCCGATCATGCAACTGGTCTTGTTCGGTTTCGCCATCAATTCGGATCCCAAGCATCTTCCGACCTTGGTCGAGATGGCCGATGACGGCGTCCTCGCGCGCGAGATCGTCATGGGAATGGAAACCTCTGACTATTTCGACTTCGTCGGGACCGTGACCAGCCAGGAAGAGGGAGATCGCGCGCTTCGCGATGGCTCGGCGAATTTCGTTCTGGTCGTTCCGGTGGGGTTCGAGCGCGATGTGCTGCGCGGGCTCAATCCCGACATCCTGCTCTCGGCCGATGCGTCCGACCCCGCGGCAGCCGGCGGCGCGGTGGCCGCGATGTCGGGCATCGTCGATGCCGCGATTGCCCAAGTGCTGACCGGCCCGCTTCAATACACCGCGGGCGCACCGCCGCCATTCAGCGTGACAGTGCATTCGCAGTACAATGCCGAAGGCCGAACCTCGACGAACATCGTTCCGGGCCTGCTCGCGATAATCCTCTCGATGACGATGGTGATGATCACGGCGGTGGCGATCGTGCGCGAAACCGAGAAGGGCACCATGGAGGCCCTGATCGCAACCCCGGTCCGGCCCGCCGAAGTGATGCTGGGCAAGATCATTCCCTATGTCTTCGTAGGCTACGTTCAAACCCTGGTCTTTCTGATCGCTGCCATGTTCCTCTTTGATGTGCCCTTCATCGGTAGCTGGTTTGCCTTCTTTCTGGGGTTCAACCTCTACATCGTCGTCAACCTTGCGCTCGGCTTCCTGATCTCGACCGTTGCAAGATCGCAAATGCAGGCGATGCAGATCTCTTTCTTCACCCTGTTGCCGACGATCCTGCTATCGGGCTTCATGTTCCCGTTCGCCGGCATGCCCGGCTGGGCGCAGGCGCTTGGCACCGCGATTCCGGCGACGCATTTCCTGCGGCTTACCCGCAAGGTAATGCTGAAAGGCGCCTCGCTGCCCGACATCTCGGGCGACATGCTCGCCATCGGGGTGATCATGCTGGTGATCGTCGGGATCGCCCTGCGGCGCTACCGGCAGACCCTTGATTAGGGCTTGTGAAACATGGTGATGAAAAACCCGTCCATGCCGCCAAGCTCGGTAAAATAGTCGGGGCGCGTGCGCAGGCCCGTATCGGATATCCAGCCAGGCTCAATGCCTGGAAGCTTCAATGCATCGAGATCGAGGGTGAGGTCAGGATGACGAACCAGCGCATCCCTCACCTGCTCTTCGCCCTCGTCAATCAGCAGGCTGCAGGTGCTGTAAACCAGCCGCCCCTTTGGCTTGAGCAGCGTCAGCGCCTTGTCGATCATGACTTCTTGCAAGGCGAAAAGGGCCGGAAAATCGCCGCCGTCCTTGGCATAGACCAGATCGGGATGGCGGCGGATCGTTCCGGTGGCGGAACAGGGCGCATCGAGCAGGATCGCATCGAAGGGTGCGTCGGAGTAATGCAGCGCGTCTGTTGTGACCAGCCTTGCCGTCAGGCCCGTGCGCTGCAGGTTCTCCTTGAGCCGTTCCATGCGCGGTCCCGAGATGTCGAGCGCGGTGACATCCGCACCCGCGGCGGCCAGTTGCATCGTCTTGCCGCCGGGAGCGGCGCAGAGGTCAAGCACACGCTCGCCCGGCTGTGCGGCAAGAACGTTCGCAGGCAAAGACGCGGCGGTATCCTGAACCCACCACGCACCCTCGGCGTAGCCCGTTAGACCGCTGACCTGCGGCTGACCCGTCAGGCGTACCGAGCCAGTCGGCAGGACCGTTCCCGACAGCTTTTCGGCCCATCCCGTGGCATCGGTCTTGACCGTCAGATCAAGTGCCGGTCCAGCGGCGTGGGCCCTTTCGATCTCAATAATGATTACCTTTCCGAAATCCGCGATCAGCTGCTTACGCAGCCATTTCGGAAGCTGCGGGACCGGTAATTCCGGCCATCTGCCCGGCCCGTTTTCCGCGACCTTGCGCAAGATTGCATTCACGAGCCCGGACAGGCGCACGGTCTGAGGATCGGATTTGATCAGAATGACCATCGCATTGACAACCCCGTGGGCGGCCGCGTGATCGACGCAAAGTTCAACCGTGCCCAGACGCAAAGCATTCAGAACCGATTCAGGCGGTCGCTGGCGCAAGTGAGGGCCCAAGATCCGGTCGGCCCGATCCATCCACCGCAGGCAAGTGACGGCCAGCCTAGCTGCACGCGCACGATCTTCGGGGGGCAGGCGCTCGAGTATCTTCGACGACAGCTCTGCAAGCGTTGTCTTGTCGCCCGTGACGCCATTCAACAACCTCAAGGCTGCTTTTCTCGGGGCCAGTCCCGGAATGCTCATGCACCGCTGCTCCCCACAGTTGTTCTGGGCAAGGTGCCCCTATATCACTCCTGTAGCTAGAACAAGGACCCGACCGCATGACCGACGATGACAAGACACCGGAGCTGTCGCCAGAAGCTGCGCGCGCGCTGGCCGAGGCAGCGGCACGCCGGAAGTCCGACAGCTGCAGGACGCACCCCAAGGAACTGGGTGGACGAGATGGTCCGGACCCTGTCCGGTTCGGCGATTGGGAAAAGAAGGGGATCGCAGTGGATTTCTGAGCCAGCGGGAACTTTGATCCGAAACCGGCAATGGCCACTAATCATCGCCAAAGCAGAGCTGACCGCGATCTGATCTCGCGAGCGAACAGTCCCGCCTTTGGTCATCGCCATGAAAGGCAGGATCACCCAGAACGGGCTGCTATCACCCGAAATCTACGGGCCGCCTTGTTCTCATGAAGAGCCTGGGCCGTCGTGGATGAGACTTCGCTAGGCATCCGCATCCCTCACAGCCCCAGCACATCGAACATGTCATATTCCCCGGGCTTTTTGTCCTGACCCCAGAGTGCCGCACGCATAGCCCCTTTGGCAAAAAGGCTGCGATCCGTAGCGACGTGGCGGAGTATGATCCGCTCGCCGGCCCCGGCGAAGATCACGTCATGGTCTCCCACGATATCGCCGCCCCGGACCGACGAGAACCCGATATCACCGCGCTTTCTTGCACCGGTCATGCCGTCTCGACCACGGTCTGAAACCTCACTCAGATCGGCACCGCGGCCCTCGGCGGCGGCCTCACCCAACATCAGCGCGGTACCGGACGGCGCGTCGATCTTGGCGTTGTGGTGGGCTTCGACGATCTCGATGTCGAAGTCTTCATCCAAGGCTGCCGCGACAGTCCTAGTCAGTTTCGCCAGCAAATTCACCCCAAGGCTCATGTTACCGGCGCGAACGATGACGGCATGGTGAGAGGCCGCATTGATCCTTTTCAGATCCGCTTCGGTCAGGCCGGTCGTGCCGATGACATGGACAGCCCGTGCCTGCGCTGCGAGAGCGGCAATTTCCACTGTGGCAGCGGGGGCGGTGAAATCAAGAACAGCCTGGGCATTCGCCAGAACTTCAAGCGCATCATCCGTTACGGTCAGCCCGACCTCGACACCGCCCATAGCGATCCCGATATCCTGTCCGACCCAGTCATGACCTGCGCGCTCGACGACACCAACCAGCCTCGCCTTGTCAGAGGCCAGCACACTGCGGACAAGCATCTGACCCATTCGGCCGGATGCACCCGTCACGACAAATCCCGGTAACTCGCTCATTTCAGGCTCCTTCACGCTTTGGCCCGGTTTAGCCGCTTGATGCGGGTTAAGCAAAGGCCCGTTGCGCTGCCACGGATTCGGGCTTATCTGGGCGGCCATGGCAAAGAATATGCATCATGAGAGCCGCGGCCCTTCGCAGCGCCAGTTGCGGGTCGGCGAGTTGATCCGTCGCACGTTGTCGGATGTCTTGATCCGCGGCGACATCCACGATCCGGATCTCAACCGAATGTCGATCACAGTGGGTGAGGTTCGAACCTCGCCGGACCTGCGTGTCGCGACGGCCTACATCCTGCCCCTTGGCGGCCGAGGGCGCGAAGAGGCGCTTGCGGCGCTGCGCAAGAACCGCAACGAGCTTCGGCGGGCGGTTTCGAAGGAGCTGACGCTGAAATTTTCGCCCGAGATCAAATTCGCGATCGACGAGACTTTTGACAGGCTGGACGATACCCGCCGCCTGTTCGAACAGGAAAACGTACGACGCGACTTGGACCGGTCCGGAGACGACTAGTGGCGCGCCGCAAAAAGGGCCGCGATATATCCGGCTGGCTGGTGGTCGACAAACCCGCCGGAATCAGTTCTGCTGCCGTGGTCAACAAAGTGAAATGGGCCTTCGACGCCCAAAAGGCGGGCCATGCTGGAACGCTGGATCCCGAAGCGACCGGGGTGCTTGCGGTAGCCTTGGGTGAAGCCACCAAGACCGTTCCTTACGTCACCGACGCGATGAAGGCCTACCGCTTCACGGTGCGGTTCGGGCAGGCGACCAATACAGACGATGTTGAGGGCGAAGTCATTTCAGAAAGCGATCGCCGGCCGACCGATGATGAGGTGACAGCCGCCCTGACAGCTTTCGTGGGCGAGATCATGCAGGTGCCGCCTCAATTTTCTGCCGTCAAGGTCGACGGCAAACGCGCCTATAAGCTGGCGCGCGACGGCGAGGATTTGGACCTCGCGGCGCGACCTCTGTTCGTGGAGAGCCTTGATCTTGCCGAGCGGCCCGATCTGGACCATGCCGTGCTTGAACTGGTTTGCGGCAAGGGCGGATACGTTCGATCGATCGCACGCGATCTGGGCCAGGCACTCGGATGTTACGCTCATGTCACCGCACTCCGACGCGTCTGGTCAGGGCCGTTCAATGCGGAGGACGGCATCACAAAGGATGAATTGCAGGGCAAGGCGAAATCGCCGGAGCTGGATGGCTGGCTGCTGCCTGTCGAAACCGGTCTGGCCGACCTGCCGGAACTCCGCTGCAGTGCCGAGGGTGCTGCGCGCATGCGACACGGGAATCCCGGATTGGTCCTGACATCGGATGCCGAATATGGCGACGAAGCCTGGGCCTCGCTTGATGGAAAGGCCGTCGCGATCGGTATCTACAAGGGCGGCGAACTGCATCCGAGCCGGGTGTTCAATCACTAGGACGATCCGCTTGCGGAACGGCGCTTCCCTTGGCAAAAGCCCCGCATGATCCTGCGAACGCACCAGAAGGGAGATGCCGACAGCCGCGCGGAATATTCCGACTGCGAGCGCTATCGCTACAGCCTCGCCCGGGTGTGGGATGAGACTGGCCCAAGGGCCGCGTTTGTGATGCTGAACCCTTCAACCGCGACCGAAAGCCAGAACGACCCGACCGTCGAACGTTGCGAGAGGCGGGCACGGGCGCTGGGGTTCGGTTCCTTTCAGGTCACGAATATCTTTGCCTGGCGCGACACGGACCCTCGCGGGATGCGTGCCGCAGAGGATCCTGTTGGTCCCGAGAATGACCGTGCAATACTCGGCGCAGTGGAATGGGCCGATCAGGTTGTCTGTGCCTGGGGCGCTCACGGCGCTCATCTGAACCGGGGCCCGGCCGTCGAGAAGATGCTGCGCGAGACCGGCAGGCAGCTCTTCACGCTGGGACTGACGAAGGCGGGTTATCCAAAGCACCCGCTCTACATCGGCTACCAGATGCAGCCAGCCCTGTGGCCCGCCTCTTGAATGTTCTGGATCGTCACGATGATATCGTCGACCGGGACGCCCCAACATCGATCAGAACCGCGATCAGACTGCCGCCAACAAGCACCTCGCTATCAAGTCCGTCTTCTGAGGGCAGGACAGAGACTGAAAAGCCCGGCACGCCAAGGTCGGCGTCAAACGTGAGGTTCAGGACGTCGGCGCCGACATCGAAACGGCTGATCTCGACGTGGTTTCCGGCACCGAGTTCGCCGGCATTCAGCCAAGTCGCATTCTCTCCCGCTTCGATCTCATCCACCTGGAGCAGCGGCGCGGCATCCTGGCTGTTCGTGGCGACATCATCTTCGATTACCGGTGCCAGCACATCCTCCGGGTCGGGATCGCTGTAGCCCTGTTGGACATCGTCCTCGACAACCGGCTGCAACCCTTCCAAAGGGTCGCCGGGCGGCAATGACAAATCATCCTCGATCGCGGGCTCAATCACGGCCACTTCGTGCGGCATTTGATCGTCTTCTTCCAGCGGCAAAAATGGTTCGTCGGTCTCCCCGACACCATCTGCAACATCGTCTTCGATGATGGGATCGAGCAACGCATCCTGAGGACCGTGCAGTGTGTCCAGAAGATCGCCCGGCGACGCCTCCATCTCTTCGGGTTCGACCGGTGCATCCCGGTCTGCCTCACCTTCGGCCAGGAGCTCCGGCAGCAGGCCCAACAGCAACAGCGCATAGAGCATGACAGCCACTTTACCTTGTTCGGGGCCTTCATGGCACAGAACATTCTGGCAATGTCGCGCCAAATGCAGACAAATCTTCCCAAGTCCTAACGGCGGCCTGTTCTGGAGTCGGGGGAGCGCATGACCGCAGTCATCCAAGGATTTGAGCAGCAGCATCTGCCGGGGGACGGAACCGGGCTTTCGGTGCATATCGGCGGCACCGGCGAGCCCCTTTTGCTGCTGCACGGCTATGCGCAGAACCATATGTGCTGGCCCCGGGTTGCCCCGGAACTCGCCAAGCATTTTCAGGTGATCATCCCCGATCTGCGTGGTTATGGCGACAGCGATGCGCAACAGGACGATGGCGAGCATTTGGTCTGTTCCAGGCGACAGATGGCACGCGATTTTGCCGCGGTGCTGAGGCATCTTGGCCTCCCCTCCTCCACTGTTATCGGGCACGACCGTGGTGGCCGGGTTGCCTACAGGCTTGCATTGGATATGCCGGACATGGTGAAGCGCCTCGGCATCATCGAGATCGTCCCGACGGGGGATTTCTGGGCCAACTGGAACGCCGACCTGGCAATTAAAGCCTATCACTGGACCTTTCTGGCACAGCCAAGCCCACTGCCCGAACGCATGATAAACGCCGATCCCCTGGCCTATCTGGACTGGACGCTGACTTCATGGACATTGGGCAGATCGCTGTCGGTCTTTCCGGCAGAGGCCTTGGCAATCTACCGCGCGCAGGCCGCCGATCCGGTGCGCATTGCAGCGATGTGCGCCGATTACCGAGCCGATGCCACCTTCGACCGCGCGCTCGATGATGCCGACCGCGCGGCTGATCGGCAGATCAAGGCGCGGCTGCATCTCATGTGGGCCAAAGGTGGCTACCCGGCGCAGACGGGCTATCCTGCGGTGCTCTGGCGACAGGGGGCGGACGAGGTTACGGATTGAAGCTGCGAAAGTGGGCCCTTCGTGGTAGAGGAGAATCCGATAGCCGTCATCGAGGCCTTTCTGCCCTTCTTCCGAGGGGATTGACCGGCTATCACACCGCAAGAGGCTGAGTGCGCCGCAAGAGGGGTCGAAGCATCGCAATGGGCTTCGTTCCGTTGGTTTTCCACCGAACCGGTGAGATCACCGCCACTCTGCCACGCAAGCACTACGAAAACGCTTTTCTTTCACCGCGAAACCCCCTATACGCCCACAGCCGCGCTGCCTTCGTGGCCAGAATGACTCCATGGGCCCTGCTGGACGACATCCCGGCTTGCGCCATTAACCTGTTGATTTGAAAAGGAGACCCCGATGTCGATCACTGTTGAAGAAAAACAGCGCCTGATGAAGGAATTCGCCACCACGGAAGGCGATACCGGTTCGCCGGAAGTTCAGGTGGCAGTTCTGTCGTCGCGCATCGCGGCACTGACCGAACACTTCAAGACCCACAAGAAAGACAACCATTCCCGCCGCGGCCTGCTGATGATGGTCGCGCAACGCCGGAAGTTGCTGGACTATGTTAAGGGCAAGGACGAAGCCCGCTATCAATCGCTGATCGAGCGCCTGAGCCTGCGCCGCTAAGATCCGCCTAGCAAGGTCTGAACAATCCAAGCGCGCCCCGCCGGGCGCGTCCTTCTTTGCGCCGGTAAAGCACTCCTCGACATGATGGCCAAGGCTGGAAAAGCCAGCCCTTGCGCGGTCCCAAAAGCCTATTCAGCCTGTCGACTGGATAACGTGTAGTTGCGGGAGCCGAGTTGAGAACCAAGCGGCCAGCATTGGATGATCCAGGAGCGGTCCCCGCATTGACGTAATCGCTAGTGAGACGCGGCCACAGGCGGGTTCTTGCCGGGAAACCACGTCGTGCCCTCTCGAATGTGCTGCACTCGAGACGTTCATTTCAAGATCAGCGAAAGGGAGGCTCCAATGACACCTTGGGTGATTCACGGCTATGAAATGGCGAATTGTAATTTCGACACCGGTTGTCCGTGCCAATTCATGTCTTTGCCGACAAATGGGAGTTCTGAAGCGGCGGTCGCATTCATCATAGACAAGGGCCATTACGCTGACGTCGATCTGGCCAGTACACGGGTCGCGCAGGTCTAGAAGTGGCCGGGCGCGGTACACGAGGGCAACGGCACAATGCAGACAATCATCGATGAAAGTGCCTCGCCCGAACAGCACCAAGCGCTGGAAAAAATCGTGACGGGCGCCGACACCGAGGAGATGGCGACCCTCTGGTGGGTCTGTTCGGCCATTTGCCCCAACAAACTTGAGACCCTGTACAAGCCGATAGATGCTTCAATGAATTTCGAGGCGAGAACCGGTTCGGCCAAAGTCCCGGATGTATTTGAGACGACTTGGGAGCCGCTCGCCAACCCGGTCACCGGTGCCGAATATCGGGCCCGCATCAATCTTCCGCATGGGTTCGAATATCGCATCGCCGAAGTTGCAAGGGGAACGACCAAGACGCACGGGGCGATCGCCCTCATGCAAGACAATGACAGCCATGCGCATTTCTGCGAACTCCATATGGACAATTCTGGAGTGCTGGAAGCGGCCTAAGTCTGACAGGTCTGCATGGCATGCTCCGAGGGTCGCTTGGCCCCTGAAGGGCGGAAAAGGGGCTCGCATTGGACCCCTTTTCCTGTGGATCTCAGTTCTTGGCGGCCTTGGCGGCTTTCGTAGCGCGCGGTTTCTTCGCGGCAGGTGCGGCCTTTGATTTGGCTGCGGCTTTCCGTGCAGCTTTCTCCTTCGGCGCTGGCTCGGCTTTCGTTGCCCGCGGCTTGGCCGCGATCTTGCGGGCCGGTTTTGCCTTGGGTTCGGCCGGGGCCAGCGCGTCGATGGCTTTCAGCCAGTGCGCTTGATCGCGCCCGGCAGGCCGGCCTTCTTCCAGCCAAAAATGATAGGCGGTTTCGCGGATCTTGGTTTCGTCAATATTCGGTCTGGTCATGGCAGTGTCCTGATCAATGGCAGTATCTGGATGGGTCGCGACGTCGATGAATCGCGGAAGCGAGGGTAGATACCGACAATGCTGCAACCGCACAATCCCCGATCTTCGGGGGCAGCGGGTTGTTGCCTGCCGTGCCGGCAACTTCCCCGCTTTCCTTCCCGCCGGCTTTCCTGTATGGCCCGCCAATCTGAAACGTGACGCCCACGACCCCGGCGTTGTGCAGAAGGATAGGGGTCGGCGGCAATGGGGCCGCCACACGCAACGGGAGACCCGGGAACGCCCGGGAGTGCTCCTTGATAGGAAACGATAGATGTTCAATATGACGAAGAAGGAAATGCAGTGGGGCGATGATACGCTGACACTGGAAACGGGCAAGGTTGCCCGGCAGGCCGATGGTTCGGTTATAGCGACGCTGGGAGAGACCAGCGTGATGGCGAACGTGACGTTCGCGAAGGAACAGAAGCCGGGGCAGGATTTCTTCCCGCTGACGGTCCATTACAACGAGAAATACTATGCCGCCGGCAAGGTTCCGGGTGGCTTCTTCAAGCGCGAGGCGCGGCCGACCGAGAAAGAGACGCTCACGAGCCGTCTGATCGACCGTCCGATCCGCCCGCTTTTCGTGCCGGGCTTCAAGAACGAAGTTCTGGTGATCTGCACCGTGCTCAGCCACGATCTGGTCAACGATCCGGACGTTGTGGCGATGATCGCGGCCTCTGCCGCGCTGACCCTGTCGGGAGCGCCCTTCATGGGTCCGATCGGCGCGGCGCGCGTCGGTTTCGTCGATGGCGAATACGTTCTGAACCCGTCGGTCGACGATATGCACGATCTGCGCAGCAAACCCGAGCAGAGGCTGGATCTTGTCGTTGCGGGCACCAAAGACGCTGTGATGATGGTGGAATCCGAAGCCTACGAGCTTTCGGAAGCCGAGATGCTGGGGGCCGTCAGATTCGGCCACGAGGCGATGCAGCCGGTGATCGACATGATCATCAGCCTGGCCGAAGCAACGGCGAAGGAGCCGTTCGATTACCAGCCGGTCGATTACTCGGACCTTTATGACGCGGTGAAAAAGGCTGGTGAAAAGCAGATGCGCGCGGCCTTCGCGATCACTGACAAGCAAGAGCGCGTCAACGCGATCGCCGCGGCGCGTGACGCGGTCCGCGCGACGCTGAGCGAAGAGCAGCTGGCGGACGAGAACCTCGGGTCGGCGTTCAAGAAGCTTGAAAGCACGATCCTGCGTGGTGACGTCGTGAAGACCGGCAAGCGGATCGACGGGCGCGACACCAAGACGGTGCGCCCGATCAATTGCGAAACCGGCCTGCTGCCACGCACGCATGGCTCGGCGCTTTTCACCCGCGGAGAGACGCAGGGCCTCGTGGTGACCACGCTCGGCACGGGCGATGACGAGCAGATGATTGACGCGCTGCATGGCACCTACCGGTCCAATTTCATGCTGCATTACAACTTCCCGCCCTATTCGGTCGGCGAGGTTGGCCGCTTCGGGTTCACCGGACGGCGCGAGATCGGCCATGGCAAGCTCGCCTGGCGGGCGCTGCAGGCAGTTCTGCCTGCCACGACGGACTTCCCCTACACGATCCGGGTTGTGTCGGAGATCACCGAGTCGAACGGCTCGTCCTCGATGGCGTCGGTCTGCGGCGGTTCACTGTCGATGATGGATGCGGGCGTGCCGCTGAAGTCGGCGGTGGCCGGTGTGGCAATGGGTCTGATCCTGGAAGAGAGCGGCGACTATGCGGTTCTGACCGATATTCTGGGTGACGAAGACCACCTCGGCGACATGGATTTCAAGGTCGCGGGCACAGAGAACGGCATCACCAGCCTGCAGATGGACATCAAGGTGGCGGGGATCACACCCGAGATCATGGAGACCGCGCTGTCGCAGGCCAAGGACGGCCGTCTGCACATCCTTGGCGAAATGGCCAAGGCGCTGACCGGCGCGGGCGAGTTCTCGGTCCATGCGCCGCGCATCGAGACGATGCAGATCCCGACGGACAAGATCCGCGAAGTGATCGGATCGGGCGGCAAGGTGATCCGCGAGATCGTCGAGGTTTCGGGCGCCAAGGTCGATATCAACGACGACGGGATCATCAAGATCGCCTCGCCGAACGGGGAAGCCATCCAGAAGGCCTATGACATGATCCACTCGATCGTGGCAGAGCCGGAAGAGGGCCACATTTACAAGGGCACGGTCGTGAAGATCGTCGATTTCGGCGCCTTCGTGAACTTCTTCGGCAAGCGGGATGGCCTCGTCCATGTCAGCCAGATCGAGAACCGCCGGCTGAACCATCCTTCGGACGTTCTGAAGGAAGGCCAGGAGGTCTGGGTCAAGCTTCTGGGCTTCGACGATCGGGGCAAGGTGCGCCTTGCGATGAAGATGGTCGATCAGGAGACCGGCAAGGAACTGGAAAAGGAAGCCGCTGGCGACTGATCGGTCGCCGGTTTCGAAATTAGAGGCCCCGGAGCGATCCGGGGCCTTTTCTTTGTCCGCGCGCGGACAAACAGTCAAGCCGTTGGAAAAAAGAACTACGGCCTTCAACATTTAGGTCTTCCTAGCGCTTTCCTTTTGGCGCGCGGAGGAGCTTGACACAGGATGCGCCGAGTGGCCGCGGTTAAGAAAATCCGCGGCCTCCCGATCATTCGCGGCCGAAGTGCCGACCGGTGAGGCACCGGCTAACCTGCCCTATCGACGGTAGTCGCGCACAAGACGCAGAAGCCACTAACATCAGAACGCCTTTGGCCGATACCGGCTCGACACTGCCGCCGTTCAGATTCGGCGCGGCGAATGCCCGGTTCGATGAAGATTTTCCGATGCGGGCCATAGCGCGCGGTATCGGCTTGGCTCGACTGTTGCCCGCGTTGACAGGCCTCCCAGGGTGGAAGTCGCGGGGTCTGGGTGCTGTTAATGGGGAAAGAGCGCTGTCGGCTGGGTCTGTAACTGCCACGGTTGCGTTGGTGTGGGGGTTGAAGGCGGCCGCTTCCGGGTTCCACCAGAGGGTTTGGCCTGGATTTGACCCGGATAGAGGCCGTTTAACGCCGTTGGTGCGGTGTATCGGGGCGCTGCGGACAAGGGGGCTTGGCCGGCGTGGCCGAAGCGACCGGTCTGGGCTGGATGGGATGAACGGGCACTCGGTCATGCGGCCTGATTTCTCGGTGGAGCGCGAGATCGTGGAAGCTCGCCGCGC
>JBFKFZ010000034.1:0-34894 GCA_041633555.1 Paracoccaceae bacterium
GCGCGCGGCAAGTGCCGCGCGCGGGCAGGGTCCGGCGGTAGCCGTCGTCAATTTCCGCTTCACATCCCGAAATCCCTTCGCTATGTAGCGCGGCACCAAGTCAGGGCGTGCGGTCGTGGCGGAATTGGTAGACGCGCAGCGTTGAGGTCGCTGTGGGGTAACACCCGTGGAAGTTCGAGTCTTCTCGACCGCACCAGATATCCACATGGTCTTGAGTGTGACGCCTCCGATCAGGGATCGGAGTAACGTGCCATCCGTCCTCCCGGTGGCGTTCGGGCTCATTCGGATCCGGATTGCACGGCTCTAGGGGGCGCATAGAACCACTGAAGCGCCCCATCCTTGAACGAACAAAGGCAGCAATTCAGGCGGCGCGGCCCGGGCCCATGTAGAGCTTCTGCATGTCCACGAACGGGCCGTTGGTTAGCTTGGCGCGGGTCGGGGCCCAGCCGTCCTCGTCTTTTGCAATGGCATCGTAGAGCGCCCGGGGGACCAGAAGCTCTTCGGAAACGCCCTCGCTGGCCGTGTCGACCCAGACCATCACCAGCGTATCGTCATTGACTGCAGTCAGCCGGAGCTCGGTGCCCGGTTTCAGCGGCGCGGAGGGAACCCGGCGCAGGACATCGAGCTTGGTCATTTCGATGACCACATCGTCCAGCTCATGCTGGCGTATCAGCAGCTTTTCACGTATTGCGGGCCAGCCGAACGTGACCCTGACATCGAGGTTGCGGCCCACATCCTGCGCGGCTTTCGGCGCGCGTTTACCGTAACTTGTCGCGAATAGCGCTGTCACGTCGTCTTCGGCGGTCAGATAGTCCGGCATCCGGGCCGCGGGAAGCGATGCGATCCACTGGGCGCGGCCGGCATCGAGGTAATTGAAATCGGGTTGCAGGCGGAAGGTCTCGCCGCAACTCTGGCAGGTCGTATCCTGGAATTCGTTGGCCAATATGGCATCGCGATAGTCGGGCCGCCGGTCGGCATTGATCGAGCCTACCGCCTCCATCGTGATGGCGGCCTTGCATTTCGGGCAGACGAGATTTCGGGGCCGGAAGAGGGACATCGCTAGGACCTTTCAGGGTCGCTCACGCATCGGGGCGTGATAGATTTCGGGACTTCGGGGCGAGGGCAGGCGGCAAGGATCATGGTGCGCAGCTCACAGCCCGGCAAGCCAGCCGGCCGAGGGGTGCGAGTCCTTCAGCTTGCCCGAATGGTAGGCGGCATAAAGCTCGGAGAACCATTCTCCGGGCGCGCGGAACTGATAGCCGGTGATACCCTTCGAACGCGCCGCCAACTCGTAACTGGTCCAGCTGTCGGCATAGCTTTCCTGATAGACCCGCCCGCCGATCGCCAGCTTTGTGGCCGAAGACATGCTGCCCCAGGGATCATTGCCCACCGCCGCCATGCTGATCCAGGCCTCGACCTCGATGCGCCGCGATTCCCATTCTTCGGGCGACACACCGCTCGGTGCATCCGGGATCGCGGGGCTCGCGTTCTTGGCCAGCCGCTGGCCGACATAGGCCGCATCATACTTGAAATGCCCGGCTACGGCATCCGCCACCGGCTGCGGATTGCGCCCGTAGACCTGCCAGCCGCCATAGGCCGACCCGCCCTGGTTGCTGTTCATGAAGCCGTGCTGGTCGTCCACCGCATGTCCGACCTCGTGCAGGGTATTCCAGCTGAAAAAGGCGACCGGTTCTTCGTTTGCAGGCTCGCAGTCCGGATCGACCTCACCGACCGCATCCTCGCGTCCAAAGAGGTAGGCAGCCGACAGTTGGTGCGGGCCTTCATCCATGATCACAGCCTTGTCTGTGCCAGAATAACGGGACCCGCTGCCACCGGATTCCTCGTTGCGGAAGACCCGGAAACTGTCATTGTCCATCGTCGCCCCGCCGGGCAGATCCGACATGATCTGGTAGAAGCGCTGGATGTCCGGCCCGGTCTGCGCGGCATCGCCGACGACCGCACCGCCTTGCCAGTTCTCGAGCGTGCAGCCAAAGCGGGCCTCGAAGGCAACGCGGATGACCGCGCGCTGCGCGTCGGGCTCGAGCTGGTCGACCATGGCGTCGAGTTCGTCGAGACCGCCGGGGCCATTGATGATGGCCTTGATGTCATCCGGACTGGGCGGGGTGTTGCCGCGCATGTCGGCCATCACCAGCGCGCTTGTCCCCAGCCCGATCGCCTCATTTAGGGCGGTGATGGCGTCTTCATGCTCGCGAACCGCGGCCCCTTCGTCCGCTGTCGCGATCTTGGCGCGCATCGCGTCGATATTGCTGCGGATCGAGTAGGAATGGTCGTGCCGCTCGAGGATGTCCAGACGCGCATCCAGCTCTGGCTTGGCCCGGAGCGCGAGGAACTCGACCTGACCGTCGGCATCGGCGAGCACCTCGGCATAGCGCTCCATCACCACGTTCAGATCGGCTGTCGCCTTGTCGAAATCGGTGCCCGAGGATGCCAGCAGGATGACCGCGTCGAGATCGGCCTTCATCCGGGTCACATCATCGGCGACATAGTCGGCCTGCGCATGGCCGGATAACGTGTCGATCCGGGTGCGCGCGGTTTCAACGGCCCGCAGCAGTTCTCTATGCTGGACGAGCACATCCTCGGCGGCCTTCGTGGCATCCATCGCCTCTTTCAGCGCGTTGGTCCTGTCGGCCGGCGGATTGGAGCTGTCCTCCGCGAAGGCGATCTTGGTTTCGGCGATCGTCAGGTCTGCGCTGGCAATGGCCGCATCGTCGCGTGACTGGAGGTAGCCCAGCACCGTCTTGGCAGCCGTGATCTGACCGAGGGCCGGGCCCTCGTCGTCACCGAGTCCGCCAACCGCATCCGCCACCTGGTCGAAAATCGCGGCGTGATCGGCGGCGGTCTTGGCATCTACGGCGGCGGGCTTGATCTCGGCCATCATGCCGGTAGCGTTGGCAAAATCGTCGGACGCCGCCATCGCAACGGCGGAGTCGTACTTGGCCAAAAGCCGGTCGATCATGGTCCGGATTGCATCGGCCTGTGCGTGGCCCTCGATCTCGGTCCGGGCGGCTTCGGCCTCTGCGCGCGCGGTCTCGTAGGCCCTGGCCTCTGTCGCAAGAGCCATCAGCGCATCGCATTCTTCCGGGATATCCTTCATGTCGCGCTCGGCTCCAAAATAGTTGCCGCCGGCGGCCTTCTGCACTGCACCATCGAACTTGACCCGAATGGCCGCCACACGCGCGGCGATCGGTGGGCAGTCGAGCGCCTTCAGAGCGTCGAGCTTGGGCTTGGCGGTGTCATGGGCCGGCTGGTAAGCGGCGGCTTCGGTCTGTGCTCTGATCGCGGCGTCCATCGCCCAGGAGCCTTCGGACAGGATGTTGAAGCCACCGTCGTAATTTCCGACCGCCATCGCCGCATCGGCGTCGGTCATCAGTTGCTTGGCCTTGTCTACATGCGGCTTGGCAGCGTCGCTGGTGGCGGCCGGGTAACGGCTGACGACCCAGGCGTTCTTCGACACCGGGTAGCTGGTGCAGGTAGAGACATCGGCGGTGACTGCGGCCTGCATCGCCGCCCCGGTCGTGCCCTTCGCGGCGGCGGTTCTGAAATCGCCCGCCTTTATCGCGTCGTCGATATCCTTGAGCAGTTTGTCGAGATCGGTCACAGTCTTTGCCATCAGGGTCGCGACCGCCGCTGGGGTGATCAGGGCCTTGATCGCGACGATCGCAGCGCGGTTGGTCTTGATGCCGGGATAGAGGCCGCCATTGGCCTGCGCCTTGCGGGCCGTCGCCATGGCCTCGACCAGCTTGGCTTCGCCACCGGCAAAGTCATAAGCTTCCGGCTTAGCGAGATTCTCTGCCTCGTCGGCAAGCCTCGTGACCTCGGCGATCGCGTCCTTGATGCAATCATCGACGTTGAGCGGAGGTAGCGTGGTATTCGCCATCGTCCGGGCGTCGGCCAGATGGGTCTTGAAGGGTCCCGAGGCCAGGATCTTCGGCAGCGCGTCTTCCAAGAGGGCAATCGCCACGTCCAGTGACGTGCGCGCCGCGGCATAGTCCGGGGTCGGCTTATCGGCTTCGTCCAGAGCCTTCTGCGCCTCGGGATCGGCTTTGGCGATCAGCGCGGCGAACTCGCTGCCCGTGTCTGCGGCCACCACGTTCGCCCGCATGTTGGTAAAGACCTTGTAGGCGGTGTCGAAGTCGGCCTCCATGCCGTCGAGCGCGCCCTCGTCCTTCAACGCCCCAAGCGCATCCTGCGCATCGGCTGCGGTCTTGGCAGCATCCGCGCGGGCTTCGGCCTCGTTGATGGTTGCCAGTGCTGTCGCGAACTGCTTGTTCACGGCTTCATTGGCCGCCGCCGCGACAAGCGCATCGGCCTGCGCCACGCCATCCGCGGCCTCGGGCCGGGCGCGCAAGCCATCGATCTTGGCCTTCACCTCGTCGCGCTTGGTGGCATAGGCTTCGAAGGCGGCGGCATTCGCCGTCTGCGCGGCCCATTGCGGCTGGCTTCGGTCGAGCAGGGATTCGCCCGTCGCGAATTTTCCGCCCGCTGCTTCTGTTTTGGCGGAGGTGTGGTCGCGCTGCATGGACAGGAAGAATTCCTCGATCCCAGCGCGGCCCTTGTGGGCCTCAAACGCCGCGAGCTGGGTTTCAAACGGACCAAGTTTCGCCAGATAACCGGCATGCGCGGTGCAATCGGCATTGAGGGTCTGCGCACGTCTGCGCATTTCGACCATCAGGTTGCGGGACAGCGAATAGTCGCCGGTCTTCTCGAATTTCGAATCCTCGAAATCCTTCTTCAGCGTCGCGATCGCGTCTTTCATCGGATCGCGCACATTGGCGGGATGTGCGTCGATATTGCCAATCGCGGTGGTCGCATTGCCCATGAAGCCCCGATAGTCGGCCTCGTGCTGAACAGCGCCCGCGCGTCGGTCGGCGAGCGGCGGGATCTTGTCGAGCTTCTTGACCCCATCGCCATATTTGTCCGCCGTGGCATCGGCCTTTGCGCCAGTCAGAAGATCGGTCATTTCGGTTGTCAACGCATCGATCGTCGCGACCCCTGTCACTGTGCCCACAAGCGGGTTCACGACGCTTTCGCGCTGCGCCAGCACGGTGGAAAAATGTGCGAAATCGTCGGCTTGCTTGGCCATGGTTTCGCATCGCTTGCCCAGATCCGGCAGCGCCTTGATCGCATCGTCGAACTTGCCCGCCGCGGCGTCGGCCTCTGCCTTGGTAAGATCGGCCTTGATCGCGTCGATCTTGGGCTTGATCGCGGGCGTGGCCCCAGCCTGTGCATGGTGTTCCAACGGTGAAAGCCGCAACTGGTAGAGATCGAGTGCCGCCTTCCAGTCCTTCTTCTTCGCGGTTCTCGCCCGGATATCGGATTCGAGCTTCACGATATCCTTCAGGGCGGTGTCGACCTTGGCCTCGTCGGCCGAGGCCCCGGCGGATTTCTGGGCTTTCAGTTCGCCGTCGATGCGGGTTTTCTCGGCAGTCCAGTCGGCAGGTGTGCCTTCGGCCGAGCCCGGGATGATCGCGTCATAGGCGGTCATCAGCTGCGTGATTTCCGCCAGGCGAGTCTCGCCCCGGGTGATCTTCTCGTCGATGGTGCCGTCCAGATCGGCGGGTGCTGTCGGCTCGGGCATGCTGGCTGCGGCCGCAGGGGCGGCGGCCGGTTCAGCAGGGGCTGCTGGCGCTCCGTCGCCTCCGGCTGCAGGAGCTTCGGCAGCCGGTTCAGCAGGCTCTGTGGGGGCATCGCCGGCCGCCGCAGCCCGATCCGCCGCGGGTGGCGCGTCGGTTCCGCCCGCTGCGCCGCCGCCGGCCGCTTGGGCTTGCTCTGCCGGTGCGGCAGCGCCCGCGGCCCCGACAGGCTCTGCGGCCGCAGGGGCCGCGGCGCGCGCCTCTTCGACGAGCCTGACCAGCATCGTGATCGCTTTCAGTGCGCCGGGATAATCCGGCGTCGCCGCTACTGCCTTGGATTTCGCGAAGTTCCAGACAGCCTCGATCTTGCGGACATCGCCGGTTCCAGCCTCCAACGCGCCCTCAACGATAGGGCCCATCTTCGCCTGCGCCTTTTCCCACCGGTCGCGGTCGCCTTCCTGCGCCTTGGCGGCGCCAGCGGCACTTTCAATCGCCGCCTTGATCGCTGCGACGACCCCCTTTGAGCCCTCCAGCGCGGTGTCATAGGCGCCATTGGCGGCATGACTGACCAGGGTCTCATATTGCTCCTGCGCGGTCGCGATCTGGTCGCCCGCCTTTTCGGCCGCCTTGTCAAGCGCGGTTTCCAGCTTCTTTGCCGTGGTCTCCCACTCGGCCTTGCGAGGGTCGGGGCCGTCCTCGGCAGCCGCAACCGCCGCTTCTTCGGGTTCGGCGGCGACCGCTTCCGTCGGCTCTTCGGGCGCTTCGGGGGCTTCGGCGACACTGGCCTCGGTGTCGTCGTCGTCATCATCGTCGCCATCGGATTCAATCGTAGCGCCGGTCGGGTCGAGTAGAACGACCTTCATCGCAAGGCCCGCGGATTTCAGGAATTCCTTTGTCTTGCGGGCCATCCCGGCCGGAATGTCGCCTTCGCAGGTGAGCATCAGGTTCTTGCCCTTCACGCTCATGGTCCCGAAGGTAAACTTGTTGGTCTCACCGGCTTTCCGCGCGTGTTGTCCAACGACCGACGGCGCCTTGGTCTTATGGGTCATCAACAGGGTCGTCTCGGCCTTCTTGCCGAGGCACAATCCGAAGGCCAGCGGTTTCTTGCGCGCCTGACCGATTGCCGTGCCGATGTCTTCACCCGACTCCTTGCCCGCGGCCATCTACGTCCCTCCCTGAAAATGTCTCTCTTGCAATCAATGCGGGAAGTTTGTCATTCAGAGGTGAGTCTGGCAAGCTTCTGCGTCGCCTGGATCATTGACGTAGCGCTGCATTCCGCGGATGCTGGATTGTGATCTGGTCTGGCCGAAACAGAGGTGCCCAGCCATGAAGTATTTCTACTGCGCGGCTGTTCTGGGAATGTGGCTGGGGGCCGGAACCCAGATTTCTGCTTCCGGTCAGGGACAGCAATTGTCATTTGCCAATCCCGAGCCGAGCCTTGGATATTCCGTGCATCTGGCCTTCGAACAGGCAAAGCATGCCAAGAAACAGGAGCCGACGATGGTCAGCGATTTCGCCGCAACGCTGCAAGGAGAACCGTGGTTGATAATCTCTTCGGCATTCTCCGAGATGCTGCCAGACAAACCGGCGCAGGTGACTTTTGATGCGGATGGCCTTCGGCTGGAAGCGCCCTGCAACATCTACATGTCTAAGGCCGATATCGGTGCGGGAGCCATCGTGATCTTCCCGTTTGAGAACATGCCGAAAACCTGCGGACCCGAGGCGATGGAGGTGGAAGGGGCCTTGCTGCGCGCCTTTGCCCGGTCCGCGACCTATTCAGTCACAGAGGATGGCGAATTGCTGCTCTTGGCTGCCGACGGCGCGGAGATGATCCGGGCGCGCCGCTAGGCTGCAGGTCCTCGTTCATCTCTGGCCGACGCGCGCCAGGAGAACGCGCCGCAGGAGAAAGGCATTCGACGGACCGAGAACCTGTCTGCAATGCCGCCAGAATTCCGCAATCCTCAGTCGTTCTCACAGGGCATGCCCGCCTCGACCCAGTCGATCGTATCGTCGAGATGGGCCTGCAGCGCGTAGGGGGCCGGGTCCCTGCCGGCACCGGGGGCAAAGCCCCAGGCGATGAACCCTCCGACCTCGGCATCATGGGTGATGTGCTTGATCAGACCGGGCCCATCGCGCCCTCCATTCCGGTCGGGGTCGCGCAGTTGCGCGCAGATCTCGGCAGAAGTCTTTCCGATCCAGGCGGATTCCGGCGGCGCCAACCGCCAGTCGAGCCCAACATGTGGCGGTGCATGCGGCTTATCGTTCGGCAAGGTGGAGGTCTGATGGCAGGTGGCGCAGGGCAGATATTCGGCACCGATCCGGCTTTCGCCGGCATCGATATTCATGCCGTGAGCTCTGGTGCTTGTGTCCCCTGCAGCTTGCCAGAGCGGGATATTGTCCGCGCCGACATGGCAGTTGACGCAGCGGGGATGCGAGAGCACGTCGTCGATCCTGTGCCAGGCTTCCAGGCCCGCTTCCCGGCCAAGGCCTCCTTCGTTGTAGTTTCGCACCACCAGCTCGCCGGATTCGGCCATGGTCTGGTTGCCGAGCATGATCAGCACGACCGCAATGAAACCGGGCTTGGCGATGGACATGGCGCTCAGACGAAATCGATGAACTTGTGGAACGGCATTTCGCGCAGCCTCATGCCGGTTGCGTCGAATATCGCGCTTGCTAGTGCCGGGGCAGCGGGGGGGACCGGCGGCTCCCCGACGCCGCGGATCTTGGGGTTGTTTTCCAACCCGCGCACCTCGATCTGCGGGCACTGATAGAGCCTCATGCCCTCATGCTCGTGATAGTTAGTCTGCTGCGGCATGCCGTCCGCATAGGTAATCTCGGAATTCATTGCATGGCCGAGACCCCAGATAACGCCCCCTTTCACCTGGTTGTCGAAATTGACCGGGTCGAGGACCCGGCCGACATCGGCGGCAACCCAGACATTGTCGATGCGGATGCCCCTGTCGGTCATCGTGACGTCAATGACCTCGGCTACCGGCACGCCGAAGGATTCCACGAGCGCCAGCCCGCGCCCTCGGTTCTCGCCGAGCGCGCCTCCCCAGTTCGACATTTCGGCAACAGCTTCGAGAACCTTGCGATGGACGTCGTTGTTCACAAGCCGCAGGCGCTCTTCCATCGGGTCGGCATTGGCGACACGGATCAGCTCGTCCAGGAAACCCTCGCTAAAGAACGCGGCTGAGGATGCGCCGACCGACCGCCAGGAACTGACAGGGGCAAGGCCCGGGACGCGGTAGGCGCGGACTCTGAGGTTGGGAATGGCGTAGGGCATGTTCCAGGCGCCTGCAGCGATCTGGCCGTCAGGGCCGGGGATCGGCAGGCCCAGCCGCCCGCTTTGAGAGTCGGTGACCGAAGCTGTCGCAATGTCCAGTTCCCAGCTGTCCACCTGCCCGTCCCTTACAGCGCCGCGAGAGCGCGAGATGCCGATCTGGCGTGGGAAATCAAGGGCGAAGTCCTCTTCTCTGGTGAATGTCAGCTTGACCGGCGTGCCAAGGATCTGGACGGCGATCTCGGCGGCCAAGGTAATGTTCTCGAATTCCTGCCGGTGGCCGAAGCTTCCGCCGACGAACTGCTGGTGAAAGGTGACCGCATCAGGATCGAGACCCGCGATGGCCGCGACTTTCTGCTGCACATAGCGGGGAAGCTGGCTCCCGGCCCAGACCTCGGCGCTGTCCTCGCTCACCAAAACGATCGCGCTGAGCGGTTCCAGAGGCTGGTGCGCGACATAGGGCGCCCGGTATTCGGCCGTGATCACGTCACCCGCATCGAACGACCCGGCAACATCGCCGTCGTCGCGCCAGACCCGATCGAGCCGGTCCTCGACGAAGCTGTCGGACAGGATTTGCCAATGGCCATCCATCTCTTCAGGATAATTTGCTTGACCCCAATCGAAGGTGATCGCATTGGCCGCCTTGAAGGCGCGCCAGGTATTGTCTGCGATCACCGCAACACCGCCCGTCACAGGCACGATCTGCCTGACCCCGCGCATAGCTTCGGCGGCGCTCGCATCATAGCTGTTCATGGTGCCACCCCGGCGCGGATTCACCCGGATCGCGGCGTGCACCATCCCGGCGACGTTCTGGTCGATCCCGTATTTCAGTTCACCCGTCGATTTCGCCAGAATATCCAGCCGCTGCATTGGTTTGCCGAGAAATCGCCACTCCGACGGTTCCCGCAAGGTGACGTTGGTGACTGGATCGAGACCCGAAGCCGTGGCCGCGAGGTCGGTGTAGCTTATCTCCTGGCCATCGGGCAGGATCACCTTCGCCCTCGCCGTTCTGAGTTCCTCTACGGCTGTTCCGGTTTCCCGAGAAGCGGCAAGTCTTAGCGTTTCGCGCGCCACGGCGCCGGCCTGACGAAGCTTGGTGTACTGGTCTGGGATCGTGCTCGACCCGCCGGTGGCCATCAGTCCCAGCACCTTGAAAGAAGCACCGGCCGCGCTGCGGACGCTACTGGCGACAAAGGAATCGTCGAAGGCGGCGAAGGGAACGAGTTCCGCGCCGTTCGCAGTATTGTAATAGGCCGGATCGGGGGCGGCGAATTCCGGCTGGAACTGGTCGAGCTCAACGTCCAATTCTTCGGCGATCAGCGCCGCCTCGATCGACCTGACGCCCTGACCAAAGTCGACATGCGTCGTGATCAGCCTGATCCCGTCCTCGCTGATCGTGACATAAGGGTTGAACGTGACCTCGCCCGGATCAAGTTGGGCCTTCAGCGGGTTGTCGTGCGGCTTCCGGACGATGTAGACGCCGAATGCGACACCGCCGAGAATGGCAGCCGATCCGATCATGAAACTGCGGCGGGCGATCGTGCGAGCGCGTCCCATATCAGGACTCCCTCAACGTGGCGGCCGCAGACTTTATCGCCGCGCGTATCCGGGGATAGGTGCCGCAACGGCAAAGATTTCCGCTCATGACCAGGTCGATATCCTCGTCGGTCGGATCCGGGGTCTCGGCGAGGAGCGAGGCAGCCTGCATGATCTGGCCCGACTGGCAATAACCGCATTGCGCGACCTGGTGTTCCACCCAGGCGGCCTGCACGGCATGCAATGAGTCCGGTGTCCCGAACCCTTCGATCGTGGTGATCTCGCTGTCTCCGATGTTCTCGGCAGGAACCTGGCAACTGCGGACGGCCATCCCGTCCATTTGGACCGTGCAGGCCCCGCATTGGGCGATCCCGCAGCCATATTTCACGCCGGTCAGCCCGAGTTCATCCCGCAGGATCCACAAAAGCGGCATGTCCGCTTCGACGTCGACCTCGTGGACTTGACCATTGACCTTGATCTGCATTCAAGCCTCCGCTCGAGACCATTCAGGCCGGTATTGCGCCAGCCGCGACCCCGCCGTCTTTTCTTTTCGCGCTAAAGTAATGCCATTTTCACGATTTGCAATTTTTAGCTGGTAACGGACAGGGGGCATGCAGAGCGCAATCCCCAGACAAGGTGTCCGAAGTGCGTCCGGACAGGAGTGGTATCCGACTCTGACCTTGTCGGCAATCATGTTAGTCTAACATCCAAGGAGAAATTCCTGGGTCGGGGGCGGTTCATGGCCAGGCATCTGGTAATCACCGTGCACGGAATAGGCGAGCAGCAACCCGGAGAGACCGTTGACGCGGTGGTCGGGGCGGCCACCACCGGGTTTCCGGGACGGCCCCGCCAGCCGGTCGAGGTGGAGCGTGACGTGATCGAACTGGCCGAGACGCGGTTCGGCCCCGAGCCGCGCAATGCCGCGCTCTTCCCGGTTCATCTCCGCCGCGTGCGCCGCACCCATGTCCAATCGCGCGATGACGATGTCGTCTTTGCCGAGGTTTACTGGGCCGACAGATCGCCCGCGCCGAAGGGTGCCGTGCGGACAATAATCGATCTTCTGAAGGTCGTGCTGGGCCTCGGCTACCTTGCGATGGACAATGTCGAAAACAATCGCGGCTTTGGGCCGGTGGCGCTGGTGCATCTCTTCACATGGGTGTTCTACGGACTGATTGCGCCGCTGAATGCGATCCTGCTTATGGGGGCGGTGCTGTTGCTGATCGACATGTCCTCTTTCAAGATCGGAACAGACATTCCCGAACTGGCAGTTATCTTTGTTGATGGCGCGCTGGCGCTGGCGATCGGCCTCATGATCTGGCTGCATTTCGCCCGAACTTACTTGGTGCGGATCTTCGGGAGAGGGCTTTCGGCGCTTGGCGTCATCATCCTTATCGTGGCGATTGCTGGCGACCTGGGGGCGGCATTTCCATGGTCCATGTGCACGGAACCGCAAAGGCCACCTGACCCCTATCATCCGATTCTGGAATGCTATATCGGCCTCAATATCGGCCTTCTGGGCTTCAGTTGGTTCACGACGGTGACTCTTGCGCTGTTGACCTATCCGGCAGCGCTCTTGCCCCAAAAGGCCTCGCCGCAGGACGGGGTGACGGGTCACCGCGCGATCTTCCCGAGCATCGCAGGGGCGATGGTCATGTTCTGGATGGTCTTCAGCTCGGCCTTCTGGCTGACCTTCGTGAACATGGCTGGCAGGATCTCACCGACCACAGGAGAAGCAGGAGAAACCCTGCTTCAGGCCATCGCAAGTCGCCGCCTGCCAGAGGCGCTCGGCACGCTCGGGGTCACGGCGGGATCGCTGGCGATCCTTGTGCTGGTCGGCATCCACCTTGTCATCGCACGTCGACTGGCGCGAGAGGAACTCTACACCCGGCCCGAAACCATCAGCCGGGTAATCCTCAATTCCCGCCTGCAGATGGTCTTCGGCCTGTCGCTCGTCCTGATCTGGCTGGCGGTCGTGCATTTGCTGAACGAGCGTGTCTCGGGTTTCCGCTGGATCGATGCGCGGCCCTTTTCGTGGGTCACTCCCGTCTTCGACTGGCTCAGCACCAAGGATGGCGTCGTGGCGGCGGTGATCCTGGGCATTGGCCTACTGATCTACAACTTTTCGCATCTTGTCGCTGGCGGACTGGGGATCATCCGGGACATCGTGACCTATTCGGTGCGCGACCACTGTCACTGGCGTTCGGAGCATGCCATCCGCGCAAGGAATTTCGTCGAGCGCCGGCAGATCAACAACCGCTTCAAGCGGGTCCTCGAATACGGGCTGGAAACCGTGCGGCCGGAAAAGGTCACTGTCATTTCGCATTCCCAAGGTACCGTCATCGCGACCCAGATGCTTCAGGACAGGAACGTCAAGGCCCAACTCGCCAAGCACGGGGCCCCGCCGGTTCTGCTGATCACGATGGGCTCTCCCGTGACCCATATCTACCGACGCTATTTCAAGGAATTCTTTCAGGTTTCTCTTGCCGAAATGCCGCCCGGTACAACCTGGTTCAACATCCATCGCGCCGATGATTTCGTCGGCACCCGGATCGAGGACGCATTGGCCGACGAGGACCACAACCTGTCGGTCCCGGCGGGCGGGCATACCGGCTATTTCACCGATTTCCATGTGTGGAACCGGCTCTGGAACGATGTCAGATTTCAGCTGTTCATCTAGGGCTTCACCTGGCCCGCGCAATGCTCCGGTAATGGGTGGTGAAAAGCGTCGCCAGTCAGGGCAGTTTCATAACCTCCTGCATGACCGCCCTGCGATAGCTCGCGGTGAGGATCAGGATGAAGACGGCGTCATATACAGCGAACCAATACCAGCCCTGACACAAGAACAGGATCACCAGCGGAACCGTCGCAAAACAGGCGAATAGCGAACTGCCCTGGTTGCGATCGGGGTTCATGGCCGCGGGGATGTAGACGGCGGTGATGATCGCGATCTGGACGCCGGCATACTGGACCCAGCCGATGGGAACGACATGTGCCATGCCCGCCAGCTTCAGGATGAATTCAGGGGCAATCACATGCGTTGCCGCGACGATGAAATTGACCAGAACTCGCAATCTGACGAATAATCTGAATAGCTTCATTCTTCACTCCGCATTGCTGCGCTAGAATCCCTTGAGGTATTCGAGCAGTGCCGTCTTTTGGTCCGCAGTCAGATCGGTTCCGTATTCATGACCGCTGTTCTGGTTGCCGGGAATGGGGTCGCCATTTGCGTCGATTGTCGAGAAGCAGAACCCCTCTCTAAGTTCCTCACCCGGATGGCATCCCGTCGGTGCGACGAAACCGCCCCCTTCAAGATCGACCGCAATCAGTCCGCGCACGAACGAAGTCGGCCGGTCCGCGGCAGGCCTCAACAGGTCCTGCAATGTCGGAACGCTGCCATTGTGCAGGTAGGGGGCCCGCAGCCACAATCCGTCGAGCGGGGTATTCGCATAACCGTTGGTCTTGCGGAAATAGCGGAAACTGTAATCCCGGTCATCTGCAAAGAACTGCCTTTGTTCCTTTGACAGGCGCTCCGTGTAGCTGTTCAGCCGCCACGGATCGGTGCCGATCTCTTCAATCGGCGTTACGCGTCCGATCCGGTCGCCCGCGAAGACATAGCCCGTTTCAGCCTGATAGCCGTGGCAGATGGCGCAGTACTCCTGGTAGATCTCTGCCCCCCGGCCCGCCAGTTCGCTGTCTGGCACGTAGGGGCTGGGCGGCGGGGGCAGATCCTCGAGCCATTTCGCCACCCGCTCTACCGAGTGATGCAGAACCGTTTCTTCGGTCACGCCGGCACCCAAGGCGGCGCTGAGGTTGCGTTCCTGAAGGCTCTTGTTGTTGCCGTCCCAGTGCAGGTCGAATTCACGCCGGCCCTTCTCGCCCTGAAGGAACACGGCCGGAAAATCCGCGACCCCGACCTTCTCGCTCTCGTCGAGTTCCTCATAGGTGTATTCGAGATGGATCATCTTGTAGCCGGAGAAAGTATCGACGCGGCCCGGTCCCCAATCGGGCTGCTCTCCGAACAGCCGGTGCAGTCGCGAGCGTCTGTCGATCAGTTCCTGCTGTACCTGCGGCAGGGCAACGCGCTTGAGGGCCAGCCTTTCGAACCAGCCCAGCCCGCCGGTGCTGTCCGCGATAACGGGCAGGATATTGTCGGGATTGAAGCGCCGGTCGACGGCCATCTCGAATAGGGCGAGAAAGAAGTCATGCAGCCGGACAGTGTTCGACGGCATGCCCGAGATCATCTGCGGCTCGGCCCCCGGCACCTGAATGAGCCCGGTGTGACAGACGGCGCAGTTCAGCCATGCCACTTCAACGCCAAGCCGGCGGCCGGTGGAAAAGCCGATGGGCAGACCCGGGACCGGCGCATCGGCCGCCGTCAGAAAGCCGAAATGGGTATAGTCACCCGCCTCGCCGAAATATTCCGGGAAGGCGTCGGGCAGCGTCAGCAAGAGCTTGATCGGCAGGCCGCTCGATTGCTCGGCGCCGATGGAGCCATAGCGGAAATGCTGGTCGATATCGGAGTATTCGTGACTGTAGCTGCGCGAGGTCTGCCACGAGAAGTAGGCGAGAATAGCCAATGTTAGCAGCCCGGCGACCAGCGTCAGCCCAAAGAGCCGCATGATCCATTTCCTGATGGCCGAGGCATAGAAGCGCCGTTGAACCTCGGTGACCGCAACGCCTTTCGGGAACGGGGTCCTCATGGCCGGACGCCTTTCGCGGCCAGACTGCGGGGTTCAAAAACCTGGCAGATGGTCTCGACCATCCTGTCATGGTCGCCGTCGAAGCGGCTGAGTTCGTAGCATCCGAGCGGGTTCTTTGGCGCGTTGAGCAAGCACTTGTTGCAGAAGGTGCAGGGGCGTTCCGGCCCTTCCATGCCGGATTTCCAGAGGTTGGGCAGGTCCGGGTTCGCGATGAGTGCGCGGGCCATCGAGATGCCGTCGACCCCACCACTGGCCACCAACTCCTCGGCCATCGCGCGATCCTGATAGCCGCCGGTCGAAATGACTGGGATCGAGACTGCCCGCTTGATGGCCCGGGCTTCCTCGGTCGAAACCCCTTCATGGGGCCGGTCATGTTTCTGGCGGTACCAGATCCATCTGAAGATCGGGCGCAGTACCGGATAGCGGAACAGAAGGTAGTTCCGGAATGTCGCGCCGCCAGAGGATAGCATCGCGTCATAGGTCGAGGCGATGGTGTTGAAATCGAACTCGCCCGGCGGATTCAGCGGATGGGGAAACAGCGACCCGATCGAGGCATGGATTGCGTCGGCCCCGGTGGCCTCTACCCACTTGCAGACCTCGATGGTGTCGTTCAGCCGGTTGCCCTTCCGCTCCCACGGCAGCACGTTGTTGTAGTCGACGCTGGAGATCTTGACCTGTAGATGAAAGCCGTCCCCGGCATGCTGGCGTATCGACCGGATTACATCGAGCAGGAAGCGCGCGCGGTTGAACAGGCTGCCGCCATATTCGTCCTGCCGGTCATTGATCCCGCTGCTCAGGAACTGGGTGAAGAGGTAGCCGTTCGCGGCGTGCAACTCTACGCCGTCCAGCCCCGCCTCGCGAGCCCGCAGGGCGGCGCGGCCGAACGAGGCGATCATGTGCCGGATCTGGCCCTTGTTCATTGCGTTGCAGGGGAAGCCGTGCAGGCTTTCGTCCGCATCGGTGGAACTCATCGTGGCGCGGTGGGAATTGTGGATGCCGGGCAGGTCCATCTGCCGACCGCTGTGGCTGAGCTGCATGATGTACTTGCAATCATGGTCATGGACCTGCTTGCCCAGTTCCCGCCAGTCCTCGATGAAGTCATCGGTGTGGATCGTGGCATAACCGGCAATGATGCGACCCGACATCAGCACCGGCACGTAGGAGGAGATGATTGCGCCAACGCCGCCGCGCGCGAACATCGTTTCCCAGTTGATCCGGGTCTGGGTCGGGCGTCCGGTTTCAAGGTCAAACTTGCCGGAAATATTGGACCTGAACAGCTTGTTCTTGACCTCGAGGTTGCGGAATTTCAGGGGCTCGAAAAGGCTCATGCCGACGTTCCTCCCGCCGCTTCGTCCTGCGCCGCAGTCCAGATGCACCAGCAAAGTGCGACGACATAGCTGGCAGCCGGGCAGGCGGACCATCCTGCGGACATGAACTCGTAGCCCAGCACGGGCTCGGAGGCTTGCGCCTTGCGCGCATGCAGCAGGATCAGGGCGTCGCGGGTCAGAATGCTGCCGGAGGTCGGCAGGCTCAGGGTCGCTTTGACATGCCGGAACAGGGTTTCCGGCGCGGTTCTGACGAGCAGCCAGAACCTCTCGGGCGATTGCGGGTTCTTCGTCGCGCCCCGCCTTATCTCGTCATTGAGCGCGCGCATCTTCTTGAGGGTCTCGGCGATATTGGCTGTGGTGATCGCGATCGCGTGCAAACCGTTCGGATTTTTCCCCACGGCCGAAAGGATCTGCCTGCGGGCGGTCGCGTCCCGGCCCAGCATGCGATGCATGAGACCGCGCGATGAGAGCGGACGCACCGAGGTAGCAACGATCTGGGCATTGTCCCAAAGTTGCTTGCCGTCCTCCGCCTTTTGGTCAAAGAGACGCGCCAGGACCAGGCAGATGCCGGCCATGGCGTCGTCCAGCTTCCCGTAACCTCCGGCGACGAATCCGATCGCAGGGGCGAGCAGGGCGCGATCGAAATTCTTCTCATTCGACAGCTTATCGAGCGACCGGCGCAACCTTTCCTGTTCCATGCTCCTGGGCATGTCATTGCGCCCCCGGAACCCTGGCAGCGGATTGCCGTCGGTCTGGAATGCCGACAGCATCCGGCGGAGCACGAAGCGGTTGAAGAGGGGACCTCGGACCTCAAGCGCGCGATCCGTCGATGGATGGACCGCCAGCTCCGCAACATCGTCGGCCTTCGTGACGGATTCGATATCCAGGAGCCAGGGGATTCTCAGACGCATGCCGTATCCGGGCTTTCCGCCAGTACAAAGAACCGATCTGGGGCAGAGGAGAGGCGGACGGCGCGCATCGTCAATCCTTCGGCCACGGGAAGAACGCGTTTTTCACCCTTTGCACCTTGTCTGCCAATGCGGGCATGTGACGGGCGATCACGTCGGACATCAGCGTGTCACGGATCCACTGCATGCCGGCCGGTGTATAGATCTCGTCGTTGAAGTCTGACGTGAAGAACCGGTCGCTCTTCAGCCGGCGAGAAGCCATCAGGATGAACACCCTGAAGGCAGTGTCGGAAAAGGCGAAACCGGCGGGCAGCGGTTCGACCAGCGTGCCGACCAGCAGATCGACCTTCTCGACGCTGCCATAGACCGCCTCAAGCTCTGCCGCTGCCTTCTCGTCGTCGCCGGTCATCTCGCGGAAGGTCGAGGGGACCGACATTCTCATCTGGCGCCGGAACTCGCAATAGCGCGGGACGCCCCGCTCGCGGTCGCGCAGGATGTCGATGGTCCCAAGGTCAATCAGGTGCCCGTGTACGCCCTGCTTGCGGAACTTGCGCAGCGAATTCGGGAAATTGTGCAGCCGCAAGGCGCCGGGATGGCCAATGGCGAGCGAATAGGTCAGGTCCTCAATCGCGTAATCCGCGTAGAGGTCGCCGGCATTCCGGCCCGCCAGTTCGCCAAGCTCTCTGGTCCCAATAAGGCCATTGTCCGCCGCGCGCCGCAATTCCACCTTGTCGGGGAGCAGCGGGTGCATCCGGTAGACGGCCGTGAATTCCTCGGTCATCGCATAGGGGGCCGAGTGATGGTCGGCTTCGGTGCCCGGTATGCCGTTCAGAACCTCGCTGCCGCCACCCCGGCCATAGGCCCGCTCTGCCACTTCGCCGAGCGCGCCCCACCAGTTGCCCCGCATGGCATAGCGCATGGTCGGGTTGTTGAGCAGCGCGGGTGTCCATTCGACGGTATGTATCTTGGCGATGATGGCGGCGTTGATCAGCTTGGCTTTCTGAAAGAGCCATTCGCCATCGGCCTTCGGATAGTCGACCCGCAGCCGGTCGATGATCGTGTTGTGTTCCATCACGAAAAGATGCTGAAGGATTGAAAGCCCGGTCCACCAACTGTGGCTGACCCCGGCCATTTCGATTCCATGGTCGTCGCGGGGCAGCCGGCCCTTTGCATCAAGGAACATCTTGCCATGAGGCAGAAGCTCGCCCTTTGCGTTGGATCTGAGCCGCCCGGTTATGTGGTCGTGACTGCCGTAGATCTGGCTGCCGTCCCACCAATGCGTCTCGGTGTTGCTGAAGGTTCGGGGCCGCCCCGCATCGCCCGGTTCGGGCGGGTCCGCCAATGTCGGACGGACCGAGATATACCCCGCCTTGTGATGCGGTCCCTTCCAGTCATCGCCAGAAGGAAGCGGGACATGGATCTTGTTGGCCTCGGTCGTATCATTCGAGTGATTGAACCAGTCATGCACCATGAACTGAAGCCAGGCCGGCGCCAGCACGTTCAGCGTACTCGCGGGAATGAAGGTCTTGCGCGCCAGAAGCTCGTTCGAGATCAGACGCGGATTGGGATCCATGAGGTCGACAGGCCCGCCGTCGTTCACTTCGGAAAAGGGAATGTTGCGGCCAAAGCGGCGCCCCGCCTGTCCCATCGTCGGTGAGGCCAGATCGTTGTAGCTGCCGTCGGCTGTCCGGTAATGGCGGATATCGAAGTCGCCGGCATCCGGTTTGCCGGGCGGGGCCGTCTCGGTGTTGAACAGGTTCCAGTTCCGCAGGTCATGGCGCAGCAGCAAAAGGTTCACGACCGAGATCGGAAACGGCAGCCTGTGCCAGACAATCCAGCGATTGATGAACCTGAAAACGGCGGCGAAAAGTCTGGCCATGGCCAACAAACCCAATCTTTAGAAACAAATTCGATCAACAACCCAGAAATCACGCTCAATACCGCCCAGAACGTCAGACGAAATCCGACTGAACAACCGCCAGAGGCATTGTGCACGACGTAAACAATTAGAGCGTTTCCGCTGCTTTTTTGCAAGAAAAACCTGAGGCTGGGGGGATCTCGGGGCGGCTCGGCACGGCAGGTTCTACGAGGGATCAGTGATCTGTTTGGCAGTCGGAGTCCTGCCTTGTTAGTGGTCCAGAATTCCCGCTTAACGCGGTCAGGTTTCTGCGATCGGAGACGCATTCTGCCGTGCAGGTTCCGCGTCTGGCCGGCATGTTCGCGCTGATTGAAAATCCGCTGACGACCTCACCCGAGGGTCATCAGGTTCAGGCCGTTCCGGCCGCCCGGCTGAGGTCGACAATCATGACGGTGCCATCCGTGGACGTCACCAGCAATGAACGGCCTGTCGGCGAAAATACCGCCGAGGAAATCGCACCGATGATGTCGGTCTGCTCAGGCGTCAGGCTCCAGTCCAGGTTGCCCGTGGTGGGCGACCAGAGCAGCACCACGCCGTCCGCGCCACCAGTTGCAAGGCGGGTGCCGTCCGGCGAGAATGCAACGCTGGAGACGGCAGTCTTGTGGCCAACCAGTTCCAACAGTCCGTCACCGCTCGCCGAATCCCAGATCCGCGCCGTCCGGTCATCCGACCCGCTCGCCAGGCGGCTGCCATCGAGCGTAAAGGCGACACTTGTGACCCAATCATCATGTCCGGTCAATGTCAGCAGCACGGCACCGCTAGACACATCCCAGATTCGCGAAGTGTCGTCGTTGGATCCAGTCGCCAGACGCTTTCCGTCGGCCGAGAAGGCAACGCTGAGAACCGACCCTGAATGCCCTTCAAGCCGCAGAAGTTCGGCGCCGCTCGATGCATCCCAGATCCGGGCGAGATCGTCATCGGATCCCGTTGCCAGCAGTAATCCGTTGGGCGAGAAGGCGATGCTGTTGACCTTGCCCTTGTGCCCATCGAGTCTCAGCAGTTCGGAACCGTCGTCAGCCTCCCAGATCCGGGCAGTGTCAGCGTCAGAGCCCGTTGCCAGGCGCTTGCCATCCGGTGAGAATGCAATGGAGGTGGCCCAGTCGCCCTTTCCCTTGATCGCCATCAGTTCATCGCCATTGGCGGCATCCCATAGCCGCACAGTGCCGTCACCTGAACTGGTCCCGATGAAGCTGCCATCCGGTGCAAAGCGGCCCGAGGATATCGGGCTGTCGGCGACCTTGCTCCAGCGGATCGATCCGGTTAGCTCGCCGGGACCGTCCGCTACGGGCCGGACGCCGATGCCGCTCCAGAGCAAGCCACCCGCAATCCCTAGGCCCACGACACCCATCGCCGTCCAGGAAATCACGGATCTTCGCGTCAGCGCGGCGTTGCTTGATTTCAACGCCTCATATTCGACCCTCGTCCGGGTCAGTTCGATTTGGGTGCTTTTCAGTTCCTGCGAGCTCTCGCCGCCGAACACCGCATACCAGTCAAGCTGCTCGGCCAACAGTTGCGACAGCGACAGGTACGAGGCGCCGATGGTCTTCGGATCCCGCAGCTCTCTGGGGCTTTCAACCACGGGCAGGCGCTCGCCGAAGCTCCAGATCGGAATGTAGGGGATATAGAGCTTGTTGAAGTAGTGCTCGGCATCGACCTCGCGGGGCAGCCATTCGGACAGCAAGGGCTTGAAACCGGTGGCGAAGCGTTTGCGCCACCGGGTTGCTTCTTCATACTCACTGCCGCTCTCATCGCGGCAGGCCACCGGAACAACGAGCAGCTTGGCCCGGTCGACGGGCAGCTTCGCCCGCGCTTCCCGGGCGCGATCAATGACCCTTATACACCCTTCGATATTCTGCCGGTTGCTGACAAAGAGCATGACCAGATGGTCGGGCATCAGCACCGTGCAGATGTCACCGATATCGGTGATCCCAGTGCGGCTGTCGATCAGGATAAGGTCATATTCCGCCTTCATCTGGTCCCGCAACTCTTCCAGGTAGTTGCCGATCTGGAACTCGTCGTAGAGAACGCCCCAATCTATCGCCTGAACCCTGCTGCGGTAGCTGCCGGTGCGCTGGCCCGCCGAAATGATGTCGAGTTCCGCGCCATCCAGCGACGCCTTGAGGATGCAGTTCCGCCAGTCGAGTGTCTTGGACGATGCGCGCGCTTCGAGAAGATCCACGATTCCAGGTGTACTCTCGACGCTGTTTTTCAGCTTCACCCTGGATTTCTTGTGAAAGAAGGCCTCGAGCCCGGGGGCCTCGAGGTCCCAGTCGATCAGTAGAACCTTCCTGCCGCCAAGCGCCAGCAATGTCCCGACATTGGCTAAAGCCATGGAGCGCCCGACGCCGCCCTTGTAGGAGTAGAAGGTATAGATGAGACCGCCGTGATCTTCGACATTCTCGGTGGGTTCGGGTTCAGACATTCGAGATCTGGCCAATATGCGGCTCGGCAAGGATCAGGCTTGGCTCGGGTTCCTCGATCACCGGGAAATTTTCGTCCGGATCAGGGGCGTTCTTAATGATTTCGGCGATTTCCATCGCGAAGTCCTTCAGCTCCTCCTGCTCGAACAGCAGCGCAAGCTCGGAGTCCCAGAATTTCGGCGAGGTCGAGGTGAAGCGGCTGAAGTCGCGGCGCTGCACCGCCTTCGCGCTTGGCGGAAAATGCTCGCCATCGTGGAAACGCGCCGGTACGACCAGTTCGCGATTGCACTGCTCGCCGCGCGCTTCGAAGGTCTGCCATTCCGCGACGCACCATTTCGAACGGAAGTAGAGCGGCGACCAGAGACAGACCATACACCGCGATTCCGAAAGGGCAGAGGCAATCTTTTGCCGCCAGCGCATTCCGGAACGGATATCCTCGGTGTCGTAGAAGATGGTGACATTCCGTTGCAGTTCCTGCTCCAGCCATATCTCCAGCTTCTCCTTCACGCCCAGATACCAGATCTCGGTGCTTTTCTGGCGCTTGTAGCTGAAGAACACATCGTATTTGTACGGCATGATACCTCCGAGGATAACGGGTTTCCGCCAGCCGATCAGTTCCAGATCAAGAAGCTGCTTCTCTCTTTAATAAGCTGAAGTTGCAAATCAGCCCTATCATGCCATCATAAAGCGATTAGTGCAAAATTGCGCTTCGCAGCTGTGGCCGATCTGACTTCTGTTTCGCGGCTTTTCGAGTTTCGATTGGTGCGGAACTGGAAATGGCCGTGTGGGGCGCGCAGGATTGCGCGGCCGGGCCAGCAAGCTTTGAATGCATCGCGGTCGCAGTAGCAATTAGTCAGAGGGCATTCTCAGATCGGGAGGTAATGATGGCAAAACCCAAAGCAACGCCAAAACGCTCGGCCAAGTCGAAATCAGCAAAACCGTCAAAGAAGACCGCGACGGACCCCTCGCAGTCGCTCGACGACGCGCCGCGGCTCGGAGAGCGGGTTCTCAACGTCCTGCCCGACATGCCCGACTTGCGGGATCGCATCTACGAACCGGCCCTGCTGGACCTTGCCATCACCATGGATCCGCCGGACCCCCTGATCAGCCCGGTTCGGGATCAGGGCGACGAGGGCGCTTGCACAGGCTTTGCGCTTGCGACCGCGATCACGCTGATGAACACGCTGCGCCACCAGCGTCTTGTAAGCGACAAGGCCGTTCCGATGATGAGCCCCAGGATGCTTTACGAGATGGCCAAGATTCATGATGAATGGCCGGGTGAGGAATACGAAGGGTCCAGCATAAGGGGGGCGCTCAAGGGATTCTTTCACAACGGCGTCTGCCGGGACGATCTCGCCCCCTACAAGTCCGGTGAGAAGGGATGGAGCCTGACCGTGGACCAGGCGAAAGACGCGCGGAATGTCGGCCTGGGGGCGTACTACCGCCTGCGTCCCGAGATTATCGACTATCACGCTGCGCTCAACGAGGCCGGGGTCATCTATGTTTCCGCCACTATCCACAGCAGTTGGCAAGCGCCGAAGAACGGAGAGATCGTACCCTCGAAGCGCAAGGAAGGCGGTCATGCCTTCGTCATCGTCGGCTACAGCGCGCGCGGGTTCCTCATTCAGAATTCCTGGGGACCGAAGTGGGGCGGTTACGGCGGGCGACCGGGCATTGCGCTCTGGCGCTACGAAGACTGGGCGGAGAATGTCATGGATGCCTGGGTGCTGCGGCTATCCGTGCCGACGCCCGACGCGTTCGATCTGACGTTCCCCAAACCGACCGCCGCCCCTGCGGCGCTCTTCGACTCGCCGAGCGTGGCGGCGCCACGCCGCGAGGAAATCATCGGCCATGTCATTCACCTCGACGACGGGAAACTGGTCGAGCGGGGCCGGTATGCCACGCCACTGTCGGTGATCCAGGAAACCGCGGATTTTCTGGCTGACGAGGAAGCCACGGCAAAGCGGGGATATGCGCAGCTGATGTTCTACGCGCATGGCGGTCTGAACGACGTCGCGGCCTCGGCAAACCGCATAAACAAGATGAAGGAAGTCTTTAAAAGAAATGGCATTTACCCAATTCATTTCATGTGGGAAACCGGCTTCTTTGAAACCCTGGGTGATGTGCTGCGCAACGCATCATCGAGGACCGAGGCGCAGGTCGGCAGCCCGATTGCCGACATCTCCGACAGGATCCTCGAAAGGCTGGCTGGCGGGCCGGGCCGGGCGATCTGGCGGGATATGAAGGGCGATGCCGAACGCAGCTTTGCCGCCGCGTCGGGGGGCAAGGCCGCCGTCGGGGTTATACTGAAAGGCAATGCGAAGCGATCCAAGCCGCTCGGGATACATTGCGTCGGGCATAGTGCGGGGTCGATCTTTCTGGCGAATATGCTGGGGGCGATGGGGACGATGAACCCGCTCAAGGACCCGGTTCAGACCTGCTCACTGATGGCGCCCGCCTGCACCATCGACCTGTTCAACGCCGACTTCGCGCCCAATATCGGGAAAGCGGATGCCGCGACCGGTGTGCGCAAGCTGATCCAGTACAGCCTCATCGACCAGCGGGAGCTTGACGATTCCGTGGGGCCCTACCGCAAGTCGCTGCTCTATTTCGTGTCGCGGGCCTTCGAGGATGCAAAGAACATGCCGCTTCTGGGGATGCAGATCCACAGCGACAGCCTGACCCTGAAGGCCGGGCACAAGATCCGCTTTGCCGGGCGGGCGCCTGTCGTGACGGACTCGAAAACGCATGGCGGTTTCGACAATGACCGTGCAACGATGAACGACATCCTGAAGTCCATTCTGGGTAAGAAGCCGACCCCCGCGAAAGCCTTTTCGCAGGAAGATCTCGAAGGCTTCTAGCAGACCCAGCGACTTTCCGCACCGGCACCGGCGGGCCGATAGGTCGACCCGCCCGACCGCGCGCTGCCAGCCCGCCCAACGCAACGGCCCTCATTAGGCCCAATGGCAAAACGTGATGTCGCGGGACCGGAAACAAACTATCAGTTGAAAGGGACGGCGAAATTTGATTATGTCCGCACTCGGGGAGGCACTGACACTGCCTGACAATAAATGGGCCGGCAAACGGACCCGAAAAGAACAATGGGGAGTTTCGCTTGTCTGCCAACTCATCTGACAAGGCATTTGTCGAGTTCGATCGCGTTCAGAAAAGCTATGATGGAGAGGTTCTGGTCGTCAAAGACCTGAACCTTGCTTTGCCGAAAGGCGAGTTTCTGACCATGCTGGGGCCATCGGGATCGGGCAAGACGACCTGTCTGATGATGCTGGCCGGGTTCGAAACGGCGACGCATGGCGAGATCCGGCTCGGCGGCAAGGAAATCAACAACATCCCGCCGCACAAACGCGGCATCGGAATGGTGTTCCAGAACTACGCGCTGTTTCCGCACATGACGGTGAACGAGAACCTGTCCTTCCCGCTGGAGGTCCGCGGCATGGGCAAGGACGAGCGCGAGGCCAAGGTTAGGCGCGCGCTCGACATGGTGCAGATGGGAGCGTTCGGAAACCGCCGCCCGGCGCAGCTTTCCGGTGGCCAGCAGCAACGGATCGCGCTGGCCCGTGCGTTGGTTTTCGACCCCGAGCTGGTACTGATGGACGAACCGCTGGGTGCGCTCGACAAGCAGTTGCGCGAGCATATGCAATACGAGATCAAGCACCTGCACGAAAGTCTCGGCATCACGGTCGTTTACGTGACCCACGACCAGTCAGAGGCGCTGACGATGTCGGATCGCGTGGCGGTCTTTGACGACGGCATCATTCAGCAGCTGGCACCGCCGGATGATCTCTATGAACGGCCCGACAATAGTTTCGTCGCGCAGTTCATCGGCGAAAACAACAAGCTCACCGGTACGGTTACGGCGCGCAGCGGGGACACGGCCACCGTGAAGCTCGCCGACGGCGATTCCTGCCAAGCGCTCGCGGTGAAATGTGGCGATGTCGGATCCGAAACATTGATCTCGATCCGGCCGGAACGGGTGCGGATCGGGGCGGAGCAGGATGTGAATGCGACCGAGGCCAAGGTGCTGGAACTGATCTATCTCGGCGATCACATCCGTTGCCGGTTGAACGTGCATGGCGATGATGAATTCGTAGTCAAGGTACCGAATGCCAGCGGCAAGGGTCCGCTGGCCGTGGGCGATACCACGCGCGTCAGTTGGGACATTGAAGATGCGCGGGCGCTCGACCCGCTCATGTAAGGCAAGCTTCCGGGGCCGGCACAGGCTCCGGGCCAACAGAACAGCAAAACATGGGAGATGAATGCTGATGAAGAAGACACTAATACTGACAACCGCTCTGACCGGATTTGCCTTTGCGGCCGCCGCTGAAGGTGAGCTGGTCGTGATGTCTTGGGGCGGCGCCTATGGCAAGTCTCAAGATGAAGCCTACAATAAGCCCTTCGCTGCTGAGACCGGCATCAACGTGACCATGGTCGATGCCGACAACCCGGCGACCCCGATCAAGGCTCAGGTCGAGGCCAACAATGTCAGCATCGATGTGGCAGACGTCGAATATTCGGACGCCATCCGTCTGTGCGACGAAGGGCTTCTGGAAGAGATCGACACCTCGATGCTTCCCGCTGCACCCGATGGCACGCCCGCCGAAGAGGATTTCATTGAGGGCGCGCTGACCGATTGCGCCGTTGCCAACATCGTGTGGTCGACCGCCGTGGCTTACAACACCGAAGCCAATCCGACGGCACCGGATTCGATCGACGATTTCTTCAACCTTGCCGACTTTCCGGGCAAGCGTGGCCTGCGCAAGGGCGCCAAGATCAACCTCGAGATGGCGCTGATGGCTGACGGCGTTCCGGCTGCCGAAGTCTATGACATGCTGGAAACCGACGAGGGTGTCGACCGGGCCTTCGCCAAGCTCGACACGATCAAGGACAGCGTCGTTTGGTGGGAAGCCGGCGCACAGCCGCCGCAGCTTCTGGCTGACGGTGAGGTTGCAATGTCCACCGCCTATAACGGCCGTATCTTCAACGCCGCCGTCGGCGAGGGTCAGCCCTTCGAGATCCTCTGGGACGGCCAGATTCTGGACTTCGACCTCTTCGTGATACCGAAAGGTGCGCCCAACCTCGAAAATGCGCTGAAATATATCACCTACTCGACCGACACTCAGCGTCTGGCGGATCAGGCGAGCTGGATCAGCTACGGCCCGGCGCGGAAATCTTCTGGCGCGCTTGTCGGACTCTATTCCGACGGCAAGACCGAGATGGCACCGCATATGCCGACCGCCGAGGCCAACCTGAAGAACGCGCTGGTAAACAACTTCGAGTTCTGGGCTGACCGCGATACCGAGCTGAACGAGCGTTTCAACGCCTGGCTGGCTCAGTAAGGAAGACTGCACGGCGCGGGGGTCTCCTCGCGCCGTGTGACCATTAGGGGAAAGACGATGCCTAAAGGCTACTGGATTGTGCATGTCACCGTGAAGAACGCGGATGAATATGCCGAATATGTCCGGCTCGATACGCCGGTCATAGAGCGCTTCGGTGGCAGGTTCATCGTGCGGGGCGGGCGGAACGAACAGCCCGAAACGCCGCAGAAGGACCGGCACGTGGTGGTCGAATTTCCCGATTATGATACGGCGCTTACCTGCTACAATTCACCCGATTACCAGCGCGCCGCCGATATTCGCCGGGCGCATTCCGACAGCGACATCGTGATCATCGAGGGCACTGCATGAGCGAGATGCTGACCACGGCCGACGGCAAGCCGCTAAAGGCTGCTCTGGCCGCCGCGCAGGCACAGGCCAAGCGCCGGGCCTTCTTGCTGGTGTTACCCCTGCTCCTGTTCATCCTCGTGACCTTCGTGGCGCCGATCGGGCAGATGCTGTTCCGTTCGGTTCACAACCCGTCCTTTGCAGAGAATTCCAGCAACCTCGCGGTCTGGTTTGACGAGAATCCCGCGGGCACTGAACCCGACGAGGCTGCCTATGAGGCCTTGGTCATGGATCTGCGCCAGATGCGGGAGAACAAGACGCAAGGCGAGGCCGGCACGCGCATCAACTACGACTATTCCGGCGCCCGTTCGCTGTTCACTTCGACCGCGCGAAAGTCGGAGCGGCTCGAACCGCCCTACAAGGAGGCGGTTCTTGAGGAGGATGACGAGTGGGGCGATCCGGTCCTCTGGCAGGCCATGCGGGGTGCCGCGGATGCCTATACTCTGAACTTCTATCTCGCGGCACTTGATCTCGGGCGGGACGAGAACGGCAATATCGTCTCTGTCGAGGAAAACCGGGCGGTATACGTCAAGCTGTTTGGTCGGACACTGATCCTGTCAGCCCTGATCACCGCGACGACGCTGATCTTGGGCTTCCCGATCGCGCATCTGCTGGCCACGTTGCCGCTGCGCTATTCCAACCTGTTGATGATCCTCGTGCTGTTGCCCTTCTGGACATCGCTTCTCGTGCGCACGACCTCGTGGATCGTGCTGCTGCAAAGTCAAGGCGTTCTCAACGACGTCATGGTCGCCACCGGCATCGTCGGCGATCAGAGCCGGCTGCAGATGATCTACAACCAGACCGGTACGATCATCGCAATGACGCATATCCTGCTGCCCTTCACGGTTCTGCCGCTTTATTCGGTGATGCGGCCGATCAACCCGTCCTATGTCCGCGCCGCCCGTTCGCTGGGTGCGACAAGCTGGACCGCGTTCCGACGCATCTATCTGCCGCAGACGATACCGGGGATCGGGGCGGGGGCGCTGCTCGTGTTTATCCTTGCGGTCGGCTATTACATCACGCCCGCCCTGGTCGGCGGCGCGGACGGTCAGCTGATCTCGAACCTGATCGCCTTCCACATGCAGAAATCGCTGAACTGGTCTCTGGCCGCAGCACTTGCCGCGCTGCTCTTGGGCGGTGTCCTGTTGCTCTACTGGGTCTATGACCGGCTGGTCGGCATCGACAACCTGAAGCTGGGGTAAGTGAGATGGCTTTACCGAAACACGCCTCGACGCTGGAACGGGTCTGGTACTACACCTACCTGGTGATCTGTGCGCTGATCTTCCTGTTCCTGATCGCGCCGATCCTGATCATCATCCCTTTGTCGTTCAACGCCGCGCCCTATTTCACATTCACCCAGAAGATGCTGAGCTTCGATCCGACCGGCTATTCGATGCGCTGGTACGATATCCTGCTGACCTTCGGTATGACGGCACCTGATGCGGCGCGCGACAGTTCCTGGTGGTCGGATGTCTGGAACAATGCCGCTTGGGTACGGGCGGCGAAGAACTCGGTGGTGATCGGGTTCTTCTCGACCATCCTCGCCGCGGCGCTGGGCACGCTTGCCGCGCTGGGCCTGTCGCGGCCCGAAATGCCCTATCGCCGGGCGATCATGGCGATCCTTATCTCGCCGATGATCGTACCGATCATAATCACGGCAACCGGTTTGTTCTTCTTCTACTCGAAGGTCGGTCTGGCAGGCTCCTATTTTGGCATCATCCTGGCCCATGCCACGCTGGGCATTCCCTTCGTGATCATCACCGTCACCGCGACGCTCGTCGGGTTTGACCATTCGCTGACCCGGGCGGCGGCCTCGATGGGGGCGAACGCGACGACTACATTCCGGCGGATCACCATGCCGCTCATCCTGCCGGGCGTGATCTCGGGCGGATTGTTCGCCTTCGTCACGTCATTCGACGAGGTCGTGGTGGTGCTTTTCGTCGCCGCCCCCGATCAGCAGACGATCCCGCGGCAGATGTGGAACGGTATCCGTGAACAGATCAGCCCCGCGATCCTGTCCGTGGCGACGATCCTGGTGATCGTTTCGATCCTCCTGCTGACAACCGTGGAACTGCTGCGCCGCCGGTCGGAACGACTGCGCGGGCTTTCGCCCGGGTGACTCCCCTCCCGCATCTGGGCACATCAGGCAAACTTCGGAACGGCTCTAGCTGTTGCCGCTGCGGGTGAACATCCCGGCATCCGCGGCGGCGCGGCGGATGGCGTTTGACTTGTGCACCGTCTCTTGGTACTCGGCCTCGGCGTCGCTGTCATAGACGACACCGCCACCGGCTTGGATATAGAGCTTTTCGTCCTTCAGCACCGCGGTGCGCAGCGCGATGCACATGTCCATGTCGCCGTTCGAGGCAAAATAGCCGACACCGCCGCCATAGACGCCACGCTTCTGCGGTTCCAACTCGTCGATGATCTCCATCGCGCGGACTTTCGGCGCCCCGGATACGGTTCCCGCGGGCAGTCCAGCAAGTAGTGCTGACAGCGCATCCTGATCCTCGGCCAGTTCGCCAACGACGTTCGAGACGATATGCATGACGTGGCTGTAGCGTTCGATGATGAACTGCTCGGTCGGGCGGACGGTGCCGATCTTTGAAACCTTTCCAGTGTCATTGCGGCCGAGATCGAGCAGCATCAGATGTTCGGCAAGTTCCTTCTGGTCAGCCAGAAGGCTGGCCTCGTTAGCATTGTCTTCCTCTGGCGTCGCGCCCCGCGGCCTTGTTCCAGCGATCGGGCGGATCGTGACTTCCGAGCCGAAGACCCGCACGAGGATCTCGGGGCTGGCGCCGATCACCTGGTAGCCGCCGAAATTGAAGTAGAACATGAAGGGCGACGGGTTGGTGCGGCGCAACGAACGGTAGAGCGCGAAGGGCGGCAGCGCGAAGTCGAGCGACCAGCGCTGCGAGGGGACGACCTGAAAGATGTCTCCGGCGCGAATATAGTCTTTGGCCTTCTCGACCGCCTCGAGATAGCCCTGATGGCTAAAATTGCTGACCGGCTCGGCATCGGGAAGCGCTTCGCCCAGGTCGTGGCTGGTATCCTTCGGCTGTCGTTCGAGATCGTGGACTGCGTCCATCACGCGCTCGGCCGCCTGTGCATAGGCGGCGTGGGCGGACAGGCCAGAGGCGGTCCATGCGGGCGAGACGACAATCACCTCACCCTTCACGCCATCCAGAACAGCCACAACCGAGGGGCGCAGCATGACCGCGTCGGGTAAGCCGAGAGGGTCGGGGTTGACGTCTGGCAGATGCTCGACCAGCCGGATCATGTCATAACCGAGATAGCCAAAAAGACCCGCCGCGGCGGCTGGCAGGTCGGCTGGCAGGTCGATGTGGCTTTCCGCGATCAGCGCTCTCAGTGTTTCCAGCGGACCGCCGGGCAGGTCGGTGAAGGCCTCCGGGTCAAACCGCGCCTCGCGGTTGATCTCTGACGACCTGCCGCGGCAGCGCCAGATCAGGTCGGGCTTCATCCCGATGATCGAGTAGCGCCCACGCACCTCGCCGCCGGTCACCGATTCCAGCATGAAACTGTCGGTCCGCGCCTCGGTCAGCTTCAGCATCAGCGAGACCGGCGTGTCGAGATCGGCCGCCAGCCTTGAATAGACGACCTGGTTCTCGCCCCGGTCATAGCTAGCCTCGAAGGCGTCATAGGAGGGTAGCACGGCCATCTGGCGCTACGGGAACTGGGCGTGGACGGCGTTGATCGCGGTCTGGTTCAGCGAGATTCCGGCCTGCGTCTCGATTGCCCGGGTGAACCCGTCGAGCAGATCGTTGGCGATGCCCTGACGGGCACCGTCGTTCAGCGCCTGCTGCAGGGCCAGCGCGTCGGGATCTTCCATATCCGCTGTAAGGATCTCGGCCAACTGACCGATCAGCACCCCGTCGGGCGCTTCAACGACCACGGAACCATCCCTTTCAAGCGCGAACATCCCGGTCACAAAGTCCGGCGTTGCGCCCTCGATGAAGGCATCGCGGGTAATCCGGGTCTCCACGGTCACCGGCAGGCCAAGGCTGCTGATCGGTGCGCCATTATCGAGCTGCGCCTTTATTTCTGCCGCCTGATCCTGCAGCGCCGCCAGAACCTGAGCGTTCAGCCAGTCCTCGCGCACGCGTTCTTCGGCGGTCTCAAAGGGTTCAGGGCGCGAGGGGACGACCTCGTTCAGACGCAGGGCGAAGATGCCGCCGTCATCCAGCTGCACGATCTCCGGGAAATCCTCGGTCGTGGCGGCCTCGGCGGCGGTGGTGAATTCCTCATAGGCCGTCAACCCGTTCGACATACCGGCGGTCCAGCTGACCTGTCCCAGATCCATGTCGGTCTCGGTGGCAATCTCCTCGAGCGTCGCACCGCCCGCCAGAAGATCGTCGATCTGGTCGATCCTTTCGCCGATCATCCGGCGCGCCCGGTCCATGGTGAACTCGCTCTTCAGATCGTCGCGGGCCTCCTCGAACGGCGTGACCTGTGCGGCTAGGATCGCGTTGACGCGGATCAGCGCCGGTCCGAGGTCGGTTGTCACTGGTCCGGCGATACCGGGGCCGTCAAGCGCGAAGACCGCCTCGGCGGCGGCGCCCAGCACTTCGCGGGAGACGTCGCCAAGATCGACATCGGGCAGGGTCAGGCCGCGTTCGTTGACCAGCTCCTCGAAGCTCTTCGAGCCATCTTCGATCGCCGCCATCGCCGCGTTGGCTTCGTCCTCGTTGCCAAAGACCAGTCGCTCCACGAGGCGGCGCTCGGGCTGGTTGTATTCCTCGGAGCGCTCGTCATAGAGGCCGCGAAGCGCCGCATCTTCGACCTCGACCTGATCCACCAGCCGCTCGGGCGAAAGCCAGACATAGGTGATCTCCCGCGTCTCGGGCAGGGCGAACCTGTCGATATTGGCGGCGTAATGGGCCTGCAGGTCCTCGGCGGTCGGCTCGGGCAGGGCGGTCGTCAACTCGGACCGGTCGAGCTTAGCCCAAGAGAAACTGCGCCGCTCGCCGACATAGCCGACCAGCGTATCGGCGAATGGTTCGGGCGTCGCAATCCCGCCGGATATTGCAGCCTGCAGGATGTTGCGGGCGACATCCATCCGGACGTTCTCTTCGAACCGGGCCGGGGTCAGGCCGGACCGGTCGAGCGTGAATTCATAGGCCTCGCGATCAAACTTGCCGTCGATCCCCTGAAAGGCTGGCGTTGCCAGAACCTGCCGCTGCACCTCGGCATCGCCGACGGAAATCCCAAGCCGCATGGTCTCGTTCTCCAGCGCCGCGGCACCGACCAGCCGCTGCAGCACCGCGCGGTCGACGCCGAATGTCTGGGCCTGCGACAGGGTGAAACTCTGCCCGGTCTGGGCCTGCAGACTGCGCAGTTCCTGCTCCAGCTCGCGGGCATAGCGGTCGACCGTGATCTCGGTGTCGCCGACCGCGCCGACCGAGCGGACATTGCCGCCGAAATTGGTGGCACCGAAGCCGGCAAGACCGATGATCAAGAGGACCAGAATGATCCAGACAACGATGTTCGACGCCTTCTTCTTTGCGCTTGCCGCCATACCCGAAACCCCGTGGTTTTACTGCCTCGCGATGTCTAGGCGCGATGGGTCACGGGCGCAAGGTCAGAGCGAGAGGTTTTCGAGCCGGTCGAACAGCGTTCCGATCCCCGCGCGGTCGATATTGGCATAGGCGATCCGCAGCTCGCGATGGCCGCGCGGATCCTCGGGCGTGGTGAAGAACGTCGCGGGCAGAAGCAGGATCCCGCTCTCGGCCACGAGACGTCGCGCAAGGTCGTCCGAACCAAGTTCGAACGGATGCTCAACATAGGCGAAAAAGCCGCCGATCCCGCGCAGCTTCCAACCTTTCAGGCGGTGGAACCCGTCACGCATCGCGGCGCGACGGTCGAGGATCTCGGCGCGCTCGCCGGCCAGCCACTCTGCCATGTTGCGTATCCCCCAAAGCGCGGCGCGCTGGCCGATCTGGTTCGGGCAGATGGTGACGGTGTCGATGTATTTCTCGACCTCGGCCAGTCGGTTCGTACTGGCGGTCAGCGTGCCGACGCGGTGGCCGGTCAACCTGTAGGCCTTCGAGAAGGAATAAAGCTGGATCAGCGCCTCGGCCCAGTCGGGATCGGTGAACAGTTCATGCGGCCTGCCGGTGCGGCTGTCGAAATCGCGGTAGGTCTCGTCAAGAACGAGGGCGATCTTCTCGCGCCGCGCGAGGTCGTAGAAGGCGCGGATAAGTTCGCCGGGATATTCAAGCCCTCCGGGATTGTTCGGCGTGACCAGCACGATGGCGCGGGTGCGCGGCGTAATCAGCGCTTCGGCAACCACGGGGTCGGGCAGAAGATCCTCGCCGGTCGGCAGTGGAACGGTCTTGACGCCCTGCATAGTCAGATGCATTTTGTGGTTGAAATACCAAGGGGTTGGAAGGATAACTTCATCGCCTTGTCCGGCGAGCGTCGTCATCACCGACGTGAACGCATGGTTGCAACCGGACGTAATGGCCACCTGACCGGGCACGATCTTTCCGCCATAGAGAGCCGAGGATTTCGCCGCCACTTCGGCCCGCAGTTCGGCCAGCCCCAGATCGGCCCCGTAAAGATGTGCCGAGGCGTCGTTCAGCACGATGTCAGCGATCGCCCTACGCATGTCTTCCGGCGGCGGCAGCGCCGGGGCGGCCTGGCTGACATTCAGAAGCGGCCGGTCGGGCGGGAAGCTGACACCATCCAGCCAGCGGTAGGCCTGCATCACCGGCGGCACGAACGTATCTCGAACGTGCGGGTTCAGCGGCGTGGACATCTAATGCGCCCGTGCGCGCAGGACAGCGCGATACTCTCGCCAGACAAGAAGAGCGATCAAGAGGTCGAAAAGCGAGAGCACGATCATAGTCGGAGATCCGGTCACGCTGTATTCGTAGAACTGATAGGCAACGAATACCAGCAGAACAAAGATCGAAAGGGGGTAGGCCCAGATCAGGCGCGCCCAGAGCAACAGCACCACCCCGAGATTCAATGCCCCATGTGCCAGCAGATAGAGCACATAGAAATTGACCGTGCTGATCGACAATCCCTGCGCCGCCTGCAACAGCCAGAGCACAACCAAATCACCGGGGTCTTCGGAAAGTTCCTGGCTGGTCAGCCATGTCACGAAACCGGTTATGCCGCCTGCCGGTGCCAGATACAGAATTAGCGCCGAGGCCATTTGCGTCAGTCCCAGCAGCCCCTTCAGCAGCAGGCTGATTTCGTAGGATCTGTGAAGAAAACCAGCGGGGCGCAAGATCGTCGAGGGGGCTTGCGCCATGGTTCAGTCCTTGCCGCGATAGGGCTCGACATATTGAAGTGCCATGTCCCAAGGAAAGAAGATCCAGGTGTCCTGGCTGACCTCGGTGATGAAGGTATCGACCATCGGCCGGCCGGACGGCTTGGCATAGACCGTGGCGAAATGCGCCATGGGATAGAGCTTGCGCACCAGTTCCAGCGTCTTTCCGGTATCC
>JBFKFZ010000035.1:0-34464 GCA_041633555.1 Paracoccaceae bacterium
CGCTTGAGCATCGAGGTTAGGACCGATCCCGGATGCAGGTGGTTCTGGTTGCTGTCCACGCCGATCGACAGGATGTCTTCATCGGCCGCAGTCTGAAGCACGCCAACACCGGTACCGCCAGCTGCGGCATATACGACGTCTGCGCCCTGGGCGATCTGCGCCTTGGTCAGTTCGGCGCCCTTGACCGGGTCATTCCAGGCCGCGGGCGTGGTGCCGGTCATGTTCTGGATGATCGTCGCATCCGGGTTGGTGGCCTTGACCCCTTGCACGTAACCGCAGGCGAACGCGCGGATGAGCGGGATGTCCATGCCGCCGACAAAGCTGACGGTGCCGGATTTCGATGCCATCGCAGCCGCGATGCCGACGAGATAGGATCCTTCATGTTCCGCAAACCCGACGCCACGGATGTTCGGCTGGTCCAGCCAGTTGACGTCGATGACAGCGAACTTCGTGTCCGGGAAGTCCGGCGCAACGGTTTCCAGAGCCGAGGCGAAGGCAAAACCGGTCATGACGATCGGGTTGTTGCCGGCTTCCGCGAAACGACGCAGGGCCTGTTCGCGCTGCGCCTCGGAACTCAGCTCGATCTCCTTGTAGCTGCCACCAGTTTCGTCGGCCCATCGCTGGGCACCGGAATGGGCTGCTTCGTTGAAGGATTTGTCGAACTTGCCGCCAAGGTCGAAGATGATTGCAGGTTCGGCGAAAGCGGCGGAGGCGCCAATGGCCATCGTCGCGGCCGCGCCGAGAAGTTTCTGCATCAGGGTCATTTGGTTCTCCCAGTTGATGAAATGAGAAGTGCTGCGGTTGCTGCGCACCTCCCCAAAGCGAGCAGATCTTGTCTGATCATCGCCGATTAAGGCCGCAGCGGCCCAATCTGGTCAATAGCTTTTTGCTTTCAATGACGTGACGGCCACGGGTTTGCCTGTGGATAAGCTGATTGACGCGAGGTCACAGCAGGTCGCGCGCCAGTACCATCGCGTCAATCGCGCCATTACCAGCCGTTCGGTAATAACCTGAACGACGGCCAACCTCACGATAGCCGGCAGAACGGTAGAGGGCAGTAGCCGCCTGATTGTCAGCCGCGACCTCAAGGAAACATCTCGTCGCCCCGCGGGTGATTGCAACGCGTTCCAGATCGGCCAAAAGGCGGCGCGCCAGACCCTTGCGGCGCTCAGAGAGTTCAACCGCGATGGTCAACAATTCCGCCTGATCGACGATCACGCGACCAAGGGCGAAACCACTATCGGCGGTCACGAGAATATTCCGGGGATCGTTCAGCATGTCTTGGAACTCACCCCTGCGCCAGGGTCGCGGCGTCGTAAAACACCGCGCATGAAGGTCGGCAAGCTCGGCGGGCGTCATGGCAAGATGACAGGTGCCGGATCACGCGGAGGTGCCGCGTCTGCGCTTCGAACATAGAGCGGAGCGGGGCGAGGGGCGGTGGTGGACAGATTGCGGCTGGCAATTCGCGCTATCGCGACGGCCATCGGATAAACCGGCAGTTTGGCCTGTCCGCCGACCTTCTTTGCAATCTCCTCGGCGCCGTGGCCGATGACAGTCGGCGCTGCCACGTCAGGCATCCTCGGCAGGTCCGCCAGATCAGCGAGCGCAGGCTCGCACTCCTTGCCGCTGCTGAATGTCTGCCAGTAGACCTGCTCTCGACGCGCGTCCAGCAGGGAAATCACCGCGTCATCAGTGCCTTCAGCCTGTGCTACGAGGCCCGATACACCAATCGCCGGAATGCCGAGCGCCAAGGCTAAACCGCGCGCGGCAGAGACCGAAATACGGATCCCGGTGAAGTTGCCCGGACCGATTCCGACGCCGATTGCAGTGAGGTCCGACCAAGTCAGCCGTTGTTCCGAAAGCAGGTCTTCTAGCATCGGCAGCAGTCGTTCCGCCTGACCCTTCGTCATCTGCACTGTGCGCTCGACCAGGACCCTGTCGCCTTTCAGCAAAGCGGCCGCGCAATGCGCGGCCGCCGTGTCGAATGACAAAATGATCGGTTCAGGCGGCAACCGGACGCACCTCGACCACTTCCGGAATATAGTGGCGCAGCAGGTTCTCGATTCCCATCTTCAGCGTCAGGGTCGACGACGGGCAGCCGGCGCAGGCTCCCTGCATATGCAGGTAGACGACACCACGGTCGAAGCCGTGAAAAGTGATATCGCCGCCATCCTGTGCCACCGCCGGGCGCACGCGCGTATCAAGCAATTCCTTGATCTGATTGACGATATCGCTGTCCGGGCCGTCATGATCGGCATGCCCGGTTTCGGCGCTCTGGCCCTGGATGACAGGCTCGCCGGACTGGAAATGCTCCATGATCGCGCCAAGGATCGAGGGCTTGATGTGATCCCACTCGATGGAACCGGCCTTTGTCACGGTGACGAAGTCGTTGCCAAAGAACACGCCGGTCACGCCTTCGACCGCAAAGACCCGCATCGCGAGCGGCGACGTCCCGGCCGTTTCCGCGCTGGGAAAATCTGCGGTTCCGGTTTCCAGCACGGCCTGACCGGGCAGGAATTTCAGCGTTGCGGGGTTCGGCGTAGATTCGGTCTGGATAAACATGACAAATATCCTTCTTCTGCCTCCGATATGCGCCCGGGGCAGGGTCAAGTCAAGGTTTAGAACGGTTCTAAACTAAGTCACGGCCTCCAGCCGCTCCTTGGACAGTTCGCCCGGCACGATGGTAATCGGAACCGGCAAATCGCCCGCCGATCGGCTGAGCTGCGTCACCAATGGCCCCGGCCCCTTGTTGTCGCTGCCTGCACCCAGCACCAGAACGCCGATCTCCGGGTCATCCTTGATCTGGGCAAGGATCTCTGGAACCGCCTCTCCTTCGCGGATCACAAGCTCGGGGTCGACCCCCTGCTTGTCGCGCATCCACTTCGCGAAAACCTCGAAATGGGCATGGATGCGCTCTCGCGACTCTTCGCGCATGATCTCTCCGACGCCGATCCAGTGCTGGAACTCATCGGGGGGGATGATCGAGAGGATCTGAACACCGCCACCAGTGTTGGATGCCCGCATCGCGGCGAACCGCATCGCGTTCAGGCATTCCCGGCTGTCGTCCAGAACGACAAGAAACTTCCGCATTGCAGGATCCTCCGAGGTTCCGCGCGATGATGGCTTAGCAAGGTCAGGCGCGCAACTGTCGCTTTACGCCGCCGAAGCGGCCCAGTCCCAATACATCTCGCGCACGCGCCGCGTGACGGGGCCGATCTGGTAGTGGGTGCCGTCAAATTCCTTGACCGGGGTCACTTTGGACATGTTGCCGGACATGAACACTTCGTCGGCCCGCCGGAAATCGTCATAGCTCAGGACACATTCATGCACCTGCACGCCATCCGCGGCCAGGTTCTTGATGTGGCGCGCGCGGGTGATGCCGGAAAGGAATGTGCCATTCGGAACCGGTGTGAAGACTTCGCCGTCACGCACCACGAAGATATTCGCCGTCGCAGTTTCCGCGACATTGCCGAGGGCATCAGTCACCAGCGCATTGGTGTAACCCTTGGCGCGTGCCTCAGCCAGCATTCGGGCATTGTTCGGGTATAGGCAGCCGGCCTTGGCATTCACAACGCTGCTTTCCAGAACCGGCCGGCAGAACCGCGTCGTGGTCAGTGTCGCAGACGCATCGGGCGGGGCCATGGGGATTTCCTCCAGGCAGATCGCAAAGCCGGTTGCCTGTGCCATCGGTATGATCGCGGTGGAGTCGCCGTCGATTCCCCAATACATCGGCCGGATATAGACTGCAGCATCTTTCGGATAGGCCTTCAGGCCCTCCTGGACGATCTCGACCATCCTTTCGGCAGTTTCGGTCGGGGTCAGCATCAAGGCCTCTGCCGACCGGTTGACCCGGGCGCAATGGGGCAGCAGATCCGGCGTCAACCCATTCACTGCGCGGGCGCCGTCGAAGACCGTGGTCCCCAACCAGGAGCCGTGATCGGCGGCACGCATGATCGGAACGTCACCCTCATGCCAGGTACCTTCAAAGTAGGTGCGGATGTTCTTACCGATAGCCATTCTGGTCCTTTCGATAGCGGGCGAAGACTAGGGGGAGGTCGCGGCAATGGAAAGGCCCCCGATCCGGCAGGGAAACGGGGGCCCAGGGCAACGACAATCGGGGGACTATCGTCGCTGACAGTTGGTTCGCGGCGGACGCCTTGGGGACTGGCGCATCAGCGACGGGACAGGACGCTGATTTCACCTCGCGGACCGGACGCCGTACTGGACGCCTGTGCGACCCAACTGATCCGGCCATGATTCAGTTCCATGACGTTTCTGGAAATCGCTCATTGATCCAGAACGGCGAGCAATCCCGGAATATCGAGGGGTGCATTGACCATCTTCAGGCTGCCCGCCTCGTCTTTCGGCCAGTCCTCGGGACCGCGGTCGCGATAGATCTCGATCCCGTTGCCGTCGGGGTCGCGGAAATAGATTGCCTCGCTGACACCATGATCGGCAGCGCCATCAATCATTGTCCCCGTCGCGATGACCTGCTGTAGGGCCTGCGCCAGCGCCTTGCGGGTCGGGTAGAGGAAGGCGACATGGTAAAGCCCGGTATGGCCGTCGGGGGCAGGCGATCCCCCCAGGCTCTCCCAGGTGTTCAGTCCGATATGGTGATGGTAGCCGCCCGCCGAAAGGAAGGCTGCGGCGGGGCCGTACCTCAATTTCAGATCAAAACCCATCACGTCGGTGTAAAAGCCAATCGCCCGGTCAAGGTCGGAAACCTTCAGATGAATATGACCAACGCGGGTCTCGGAATGGGTCGTGTAACGCATGATGTGCCTTCCAGTATGGATCACGGCAAGATAGCCGCACTTCGGGCGTCCGCAATCCGCCGTTTGCGCACACGCCATGTGCGTGGGTGGCGAGCGAGAAGGTCCGGGCAGTGCCGCTCCGATCCTGTGCCCGAAGTAAATCCGGGCACAGTGTTCTCAGCGTGATCGCACCAGCCCCACGATGTCATAGGTCTTTTGCAGGATCGGCCGGGCGATGGCCTCTGCGCGCTCTGCACCCTCTGACAGTACCCTGTCGATTTCTCCCGGTTCGGCCATCAGTCGGGTCATCTCGGTCGAGATCGGCCCGAGCTTGGCAACCGCCAGATCCGCAAGGGCAGGCTTGAACTTGCCCCAGCCTGCACCGGCATATTCCGAGATCACGGCTTCGGAGGTCATGTCCGCAAGGCCGGCGTAGATATCGACCAGATTCCGCGCCTCCGGGCGATCTTTCAGGCCCTCCAGGCAATCAGGAAGCGGTTCGGCATCGGTCCGCGCTTTCCTGAGTTTCTTCGAGATCGTGTCGGCGTCGTCCATCATGTTGATCCGTTCCATATCGGATTCACCGGATTTAGACATTTTCTTGGTGCCGTCGCGCAGGTTCATGACGCGTGTCGCGGGGCCTTCGATCACCGGAACCGTCAGTGGAAAGAAGTCCACCTTGAAGTCATGGTTGAACTTGGCGGCGATATCACGGGTCAGTTCGACATGCTGCTTCTGGTCTTCGCCGACCGGAACATGTGTGGCGTGATAGGCAAGGATGTCGGCGGCCATCAAGGCGGGGTAGGCATAGAGACCCAGCGAGACTTTCTCGGCATTCTGTCCGGCCTTGTCCTTGAACTGCGTCATCCGGTTCATCCAGCCGACCCGCGCGACGCAGTTGAAGATCCAAGCCAGTTCGGCATGGGCGGGGACCTGGCTCTGGTTGAACAGGATCGAGGTGCGGGGGTCGATGCCCGCGGCCAGCATCCCGGCCGCGACTTCTCGCGTGGCATCGGCCAGCGTCGCGGGATCCTGCCAGACCGTGATCGCGTGCAGATCCACGACGCAGTAGATCGTCTCAAAGTCCGGACCCTGCATTCCGACCCAGCGCTTGATGGCCCCCAGGTAGTTGCCAAGCGTCAGCTCGCCCGAGGGCTTGATCCCCGAAAAGACCCGCGGTGTGAAAGCGGCTTCGGTCATGCATCTACTCCGTCTGGATTTCTGCGCTCCGCTCGCTTACCCATGCGCAAAACGGTCGTCAAGGAAAGGACGCCTGAGATGAAGAACAGCCACGAGGAATCCCCTTTCAACGCCCTGCCACCGATCGTGGTGGCGCTGGCGCTGATCATCTTTGGGGTCGAGTTGATCTTTCAGGCCGGGGCCCGCGGTTTCATCGGCGGACCTGGGGCGGTTGGCTGGCGGCTGGATGGTCTGCAGGCCTATGCCTTTTCCGGGACCGTTCTGGACTGGATGATCGAGACCGGGCGCTGGCCGATGGAGCATCTCAAACGGTTCGTCACCTATCCGTTCGTGCATTCCAGCTTTACCCACGTGCTGATGGTGATCGTTTTCCTGCTGGCGCTCGGCAAGATGGTCGGGGAAGTCTTTGGCACGCTTGCCTTTCTGTTGGTCTTTTCCCTGTCGGCCATCGTCGGTGCGCTCGCATACGGCCTACTGCTCGATGACCCCCAGCCGCTCTTTGGCGGCTATCCGGCGGTCTATGGGCTTATCGGGTCTTATACGTTCATGCTCTGGATCAGCCTCACGGGCACCGGCAATACCCAGTATCGGGCATTCACCCTGATCGGATTCCTGCTTGGCATTCAGCTGGTGTTTGGCCTGCTCTTCGGCGGCAACAAGGATTGGCTGGCCGATATTTTCGGATTTGCGACAGGGTTTTTCGTGTCCTTTGCCTTGGTACCGGGGGCCTGGGGGCGGCTGAAGGATAAGCTGCGGCAGCGTTAACGGCGCAACAAGGTCCGGATCTCCGCCATGCTGAGGGCGCCGGTCAACTGGCCGACGCCGAAATAGCTGACCGCTCCGCTCGCCACCAACCCCGCAAGCGCGGCATAGCGCCATTTCGCCATCACCAACGCATCCTGCAGCAGCCAGGCCATCGCCAACAGACAGGCACCCATTGCCAGTGAGGCGACAAGGATGCGTTGCGCTTTGATCACGAAGGCGGCATCGAACTCCGCCGCGCGACCCATGCCGTCGCGGCCGCGGTAAAGCAGGAAGACCATGGCCCATCCTGCCGCACTCGTGCCGATGGCAGCGGCCAGATAGCCGATGAAGGGCGCAAGACCCACGGCCAGACCAGCATTCACGAACATCGAAAAGATGGCAAAGCGGAACGGTGTTCTGGTGTCTTCGCGCGCGAAATAGAGCGGTTGCAACACCTTCTGCATCACGAATGCAGGCAGCCCCAGGCCGTAGACGGCTAGGGCATATGCCGTCGCCCGCGTATCCTCGGCCGAGAACCGACCGCGCTCGAAGAGGACCGAGACCAGCGGTTCTGCGATGACCACCAGCGCGACGGCGGCTGGCAGGGTCAGCAGCAATGCGAACTCAGTGGCCCGATTGAACGAATGACGGCCCGCGGCTTCGTCCCCAGCGCTGAGACGTCGCGACAGTTCCGGAAGCAGAACAACACCGATGGCAATTCCGACAACGCCAAGCGGCAGCTGATACAGCCGATCCGCATAGTTCAGCCAGGCAATCGCGCCGTCAAAGAAGCTGGCGACCTGCCGCCCGACCAGCAAGTTGATCTGCACGACCCCGCCCGCCATCGCGGCGGGCACGGCGATCACGACAAGGCGCCTCAGATCCGGCGTCAGCCGCGGTCGGCGCAGGCGCAGGTGAAAACCGGCACGCTTTGCGGCCCACCAGACCAGAGCCAGCTGAACCGCACCACCGAAGGGAACGGAATAGGCCAGCGTGTCGCCGTACCGAAGGCCCAGCAGCCGGTCGATACCGCCGCCGAGCATATCGCTGGCGGGGCGGCCCAGGGCGGCCGTCAGCACCATCCCGGCAATGAACACGACGTTCAGCAGAACCGGGGCGGCTGCGGCGGCCATGAAGCGGCCCGTGGCGTTCAGGACGCCCGACACCAGCGCGGCCAGGGAGATGAAGAAGATGTAGGGAAAGGCGATCCGGCCATATTCGACGGTCAGCGCGAAACGTTCGTCACCGGAAAAGCCGCTTGCCATGGCGTAAACCAGCAGCGGCATGCCCAGAATGCCCAGAATCGTGACGATCAGCAGCACCAGCACCATCCCGGCATAGGCATCGCGCGCAAAGCCTTCCGGGTCGTCACCCGATTCAAGCCGCTTGGCGAACATCGGGATGAACGCCATGTTGAATGCACCCTCGGCGAAGAACCGGCGAAACATGTTGGGCAGCGCGAACGCGATCAGGAAGGCCTCGGCGACCGGGCCGGCCCCGAGAAAGGCTGCAATCATGATGTCGCGGATGAAGCCCAGCAGACGGCTGGCCAATGTCCAGACACCGACGGTCACGAAACCGCGCAACAGGCGGATCGGTGCCATCAGTCGGCTGCCCTTTCCGCGCCGCGGGTGATCGCTTCGCGCAGCTTCTTCTCCAGGGCCTTGCGGCGGCTTTCAGAGTGGAACTTCAGGCCAAACATGTCCTTGACGTAGAATGTGTCAACGACCTGCGCCCCGAACGTGGCGATGACGGCGCTGGCGATATAGACATTATTGCTGGCAAGCGTCCGGGTTAGGTCATAGAGCAGGCCCGGACGGTCACGGGTATCGACCTCGATGATCGTGTAGATCTCTGATCCCTCGTTGTCGAAGGCGATCGAGGTCGGCACGCGGAAGGCGCGCTCGCGTTTCTTGATCCTGTCACGGTCCTTGAGCGCGTCCCTTGCCACGACCTCTCCCTTGAGGGTCTTGTCGATGATCGTGCGCAGCCTGGGAAGGCGACCGGCCTCATAAGGCTTGCCCTCGGCATCCTGCACCCAGAAGATCGCTGTCGCATGGCCGTCCTTCGATGTGTAGGTCCGGGCATCGACTACGTTGGCCCCGACAAGCGCCAGTGCGCCGGCAAGCCGGGAAAATATGCCCGGATGGTCGGCCAGTGCAAAACAGACGCGGGTCGCGTCGCGGTCTTCGTCCAGCAGCATGTCGATGCGGATCTCGTTATCACCGATCCCCTTCAGCAGGTTGGCAAAGACCACGTGGGCTGTCGTTGGCAAGCCCTGCCAGTAGGGTCCGTAATGCCGGGACGTCTCGGCGCGCAGGGCTTGCTTGCTCCAGCTTGGCAAGGCGTCGCGCAGTGCCCGCTTGGCCTCGTCTTCGCGGCCCTCGCGATTGATCTCTTCCAGCCCATGCTCGAGCGCTTGGGCGGTCTGGCGGTAGAGCCCCCGCAACAGCTCTGCCTTCCAGTTGTTCCAGGTGCCGGGGCCGACCGCGCGGATATCGCAGACGGTCAGAACCGTCAGCAGGTCCAGACGCTTCTTGGTCTTGACCGCCTTGGCGAAGTCACGAACCGTCCGGGGATCCGAGATATCGCGTTTTTGCGCCATGTCGGACATCAGCAGGTGATATCTCACCAGCCATTCGACCGTGTCGCATTCATCGGGCTTCAGACCCAGGCGCGGACAAACCTTGCGCGCGATCCGAGCGCCAAGAACCGAGTGGTCCTCTGGCCGTCCCTTGCCGATATCGTGCAGAAGCAATGCGACATAGAGAACCCGACGGTTCACACCCTCCTGCAGGATGCCACTGGCGATCGGCAGCGACTCCTTCAATTCCTCGCGTTCGATCTGCGCCAATGTCGCGATACATTGGATGATATGCTCGTCGACAGTGTAATGGTGGTACATGTTGAACTGCATCATCGCGACGATCGGTTCGAATTCCGGCAGGAATGCCGCCAGCATCCCCAGCTCGTTCATACGACGCAGCGCGCGGTCGGGATTGCCATGCTTCAGCATGAGCCCAAGAAAAATCCGGACGGCCTCGGGGTCACGGCGCATGCCGTCGTCAATCAGATCGAGATTTGCGGCTATCAGCCGCATCGCGTCGGGGTGCAGGAGGTAGCCGGTTCGAAGCGCCTCCTCGAAGATGTGCAAGAGGTTAAGTTTGTCCTTCAGGAACGCCTTGGGATTGGAGATGTTGAGGCGGTTCACCGCGACCTTGTATTCCGGCTTGACACGCTTGCGGCGGCGCAGCAGGCCGACAAGGCGTGGTTCGGTCTTGACGTGCTTGGCCTCCAGCGCGGTCAGGAAGATCCGCGTCAACTCGCCGACCCGCGTCGCATGGCGGAAATAGTCCTGCATGAAATGCTCGACCGCCCGGCGGCCGCCCTTGTCGGTATAGCCCAGCCGCTCGGCGACCCCGACCTGCATGTCGAACGTCAACTGGTCCATGGGCCGGTCCGTGATCAGATGCAGATGACAGCGGACGGCCATGAGGAAATTCTCGGCGGCATTGAAGGCGTCATACTCGTCCTGGGTGAATACCTTCAACCGGACAAGCTCTGACGCGAAGCGAACGCCGTGCAGGTACTTGTCGATCCAGTAGAGCGCATGCAGGTCCCGCAGGCCGCCCTTGCCTTCCTTCACATTGGGCTCGACAACGTAGCGCTGGCCGCCCTGCTTGGAGTGGCGCTCATTCCGTTCGGCCAGCTTCGCCTCGATGAATTCAGCACTCGTACCGCGGAAGAGATTCTTGCGCAGCTTCTTGTTAAGCTCTTCGGCAAGAGGCTTGTATCCGGCAAGAAACCGGTTCTCGAGCAGCGACGTACGAATCGAATAGTCGTCTTTGCCAAGCCGAATGCAGTCCTTCGCGGTGCGCGTGGCATGGCCGACCTTTAGATGCAGATCCCAGAAAACATAGAGCATGCTTTCAATCACGCTCTCTGCCCATGCGGTCGTCTTGTAGGGAGTGAGAAAGAGCAGATCGACATCGGAATGCGGCGCCATCTCGGCCCGGCCGTAGCCGCCGACGGCCAGAAGCGCGACACGCTCACTCGCTGTCGGGCTGGGCAGGGGATGCAGGTAGCGTGTCGCGACATCGAGGACAGTCGTGACAATGCCGTCCATCAACCACGCATAAGCGGCCACAGTCTGTCGGGCGGCGAAAGGCTTGGCCCCGAAGGCGGCCTTGATGCGTTCCCGGCCTTCGTCGCGGGCCCGGCCGAGTGTCGCAACCGCAGCGGCGCGAATGGCCTTGTGGTCCGAAAGGTCCTGCATGGCTGCGGCCAACTCCGCATTGATCCTTGCAGGGTCAAAGATATCAGACGCCGGACAAATCAGGTTGCCCGGCGTCACGTATTCCACGGCAGCGGCGTCTCGGTCAGAAACCGGCGCCACCAAAGCTTCTTGGGGCAGGGTCAATCACGGTCACCTGGTTGTTCTGGATCTGGGCCACGGCAAGCCCGCGCTCGTTGGTTCCGTCGGCCAGCAGGCGGAATACTCCGTTAACACCGACAAAGCCGGACCCCTGGGTCAGCGAGGCGCGGGACAGTGCATCGCCGCTGTTTAATCTGACCAGCGCGCCGATGGCTGCGACACCGTCATAGGCCAGCCCGGCAATCGGATGCGGCGCCGCACCATAGGCCGCTGCATAGCGGTTCTGAAAGCTCGTGTTGATCCCCGGATCGGGGATCGCGAACCAACCGCCCTGCAGCCCCGGCAGCGCCATGGCAGAGGCCGGAATATCCCAGCGCTGCAATCCGATGAACTGCACGTTGCCGAAACCGGCGCTGTTTTCGCTGAGGAGCTGCGTCAGGATCGGAAGCGCGCCCGCAGTGCCGGACGTGAAGAACACAGCGTCAGCGCCGCTCGACCGGATCTGCCCGGCGATTGTCGGCACCGCGTTGATCACGCCCTGTTGCGAAAGCTCAAAGGAAGCAGTCCCCGCGATTGACGCGCCCGCGCGCGTCGCGGCCCGGTTTATCGCATCCCGGCCCTGGGACTCGGCTGCATCCTGACCGTGGACGATCATGATGTTTCGCCGCCCCTGCTGGGCTGAATAGCGCGTCAGACGGTCGGCCGTGTTCTGAAAGGTTGCTCCAAGGACGAACACGTTGCCGCCAGCGATAGCGGTGTTGTTCGAGAAGGAAAGCACGCTGACGCCGCTGCCGGCGACCGCATTACCGGCGGCATTCGCGGCTTCGGCGTAGACAGGCCCCAGAATGATCTTCGCGCCGTCATTGACGGCTTGCCGGGCGACATTGGCGGCCTGTGCCGGATTGCCCGCGGTATCATAGACCCGAAGGTCGATCTGCGCGCCGTCCAGATCGGCGGCGGCCAGCCTGGCCGCATTCTCGAGGCTGCTCGCCAGAACCGCATCGCCGCCATTGCCCGATCCGCGCGGCAGAAGTAACGCCACCGGAACCGGTTTGGACGCATTGATGCTTGGTCCGCCACTGAATGCCACCGGCTCGCAGGCGGCCAGGGCGATGGCTATCGAAAACAACGCAATGCGCGCGCAACCCTTGCGGACGGCGCCTAAAACGGAAATCATGGCTTGCTCCTCACTCCCTGCAAAAACCAAGTCGGACTGGCGAAGCCTATGCAAATCCATACCCTTAGTAAATGTCACAATCGAATGGATGCGGCGTGAGCGCGGAAATCCGGCCATTGCCGCAGGGGCTTTACATCGTTGCCACACCGATTGGAACGGCGCGCGACATCACGCTCAGGGCCCTTGATATCCTGGCCTCGGCAGATCTGATCGCGGCAGAGGATACCCGCACAGCCCGGCATCTGATGGAAATTCACGGCATTGCCCTGCGCGACCGCCCGCTCGTGGCCTACCATGATCACAACGGAGCGGCCGTACGGCCGCGTCTATTGCAGGCTTTGGCCGAAGGTAAGGCCGTGGCATATGTCTCGGAGGCGGGCACACCCATGGTTGCCGACCCCGGATACGTTCTTGCCCGCGAAGCAATCGCCGCGGGCCATACCGTGACCAGCGCGCCCGGGCCATCTGCGGTCATCACGGCCTTGACCCTCGCGGGCCTGCCGACCGACCGCTTTCTCTTTGCCGGGTTCGCCCCAAATGGCGGTGCGGCGCGGCGGACATACCTGCGCGAGCTGGCGAATATTCCCGCAACCCTAGTGATTTATGAAAGCCCGAAGCGGATCCAGAAGTCCCTAAAGGACATGGTTCTGGAATTCGGGGCCGCGCGGCAGGCCGCAATCTGCAGGGAACTGACAAAGAAGTTCGAAGAGGTCATCCGCGCACCGCTCGGCGATCTGGCGGAACAACTGGCCGACCGCACGCTCAAGGGTGAGATCGTCGTCGTCATCGACCGGAACCGCGAAGAACTCGGCGAAGAAAGTTTGGAGGAGGCCCTTCGCAACGCGCTGTCAACCATGTCGGTGAAAGATGCGGCCGAGGTCGTATCCGAGGCGCTGGGATTGCCGAAACGCAAGGTCTATCAGGCGGCACTTGAATTGGAGAAAGCGAGATGAGCGGAGCGGTATCCTATCATGCGGGACGGTCTGCCGAAGATCAGCTTGCCGCCGAATGCGCGCGACGTGGCCACCCCAGGCGAAATCATCGCTGGCGCGGCGCTGCTGGGGAGACTGACCTGATCGTGGAAGATGGCAACGGACTGATAGTTGTCGAGGTCAAGAAATCTCGTGATTTCGACCATGCCGCCGGAAGCCTCAGCCAACCACAGAGGCAGCGGATCTATGTCTTGGCATCGGAATATCTGGAGCAGATGCCCAAGGGCCAGCTGACCACCGCGCGGGCGCGATCCGGATCATCGAAAACGCATTCGGCCACTCAACCGCGAGTCTTCCGCCATTGAACCCGCCGCTGGCCTGCGCCATGTAGGCGGCACGCATGGAGGGACAGAATGCCGCTCAAGGTCGCAATCCAGATGGACCCGATCGGTCCGATCAACATCGACGCCGACAGCACCTTTCGCATCGCGCTCGAGGCGCAGGAGCGCGGGCACAAGCTGTTCTACTACACACCTGACAAGCTTGCTTTTCAGAACGGTCGCGTCACCGCCCGGGGCTGGCCTCTGGAGCTGCGCCGCGAGAAGGGGAACCATTTCACGCTTGGCGCGGAGACCGAGGAAGATCTGGCCGAGTGGGACGTCGTTTGGCTACGTCAGGATCCGCCTTTCGACATGGGCTATATCACGACGACGCATATCCTTCAGATGATCCACCCGAGGACATTGGTGGTCAACGACCCCTTCTGGGTTCGCAACTACCCCGAGAAACTGCTGGTGCTTCAGTTCCCTCAGCTAACGCCGCCAACGACCATCGCCCGCGATCTCGCGACGCTGCGGAAGTTCAAGCATGCGCATGGCGATATCATCCTGAAGCCGCTCTACGGCAATGGCGGTGCGGGGGTGTTCCGGCTTGACCCGAACGACCGCAACTTTTCGTCGCTGCACGAGCTGTTCATCGGCATCAACCGCGAGCCGCTGATTGCCCAGAAATTCCTGTCAGACATCTCGAAGGGCGACAAACGGGTCATTCTGGTGAACGGCGATCCAGTCGGCGCGATCAACCGGGTGCCGCAGGAAGGGGAAACCCGATCCAACATGCATGTCGGTGGCCGCCCCGAGAAGATCGCTCTCTCGGACAGGGACCGAGAGATCTGCGCGGCGATCGGTCCCCTCCTGCGCGAGAAAGGCCAGATCTTTGTTGGGATCGACGTCATCGGGGACTACCTCACCGAAATCAATGTCACGTCGCCCACCGGTATCCAGGAACTCGAGAGGTTCGACGGCACGAACACGGCAGAGAAGCTCTGGGAAGTGATCGAGGCGAAGCGCGCGGCGATGTGAGTCGGGTCCGTTCATGACGGCACCGGCTCCCGTCCTTCGACCAGCCGATAGCTGATGGCCTCTGCCACGTGGCTTCTCGGCACACTCTGCGAGGATGCCAGATCGGCAATCGTCCGCGCCACGCGCAGAACCCGGTGATAGCCCCGTGCCGACAGGCCGAACCTTTCGGCGACACGGGACAAGAGTTCCTTTCCTGCGGCTTCCGGCGTCGCGACCTGTCCAAGCAGCGATCCTTCGGCATCGGCGTTGACCCGAACGCCCGGATGGTGCGCGAACCTTGCCGCCTGGATTTCCCGTGCCGCGGCAACTCGCACGACTGCCGTCGCTGAACTATCGCCGCTTTCCGGCAGGTCCGGATCGGAATGGGCGACGTGCGGAACGTCGATCCTCAGGTCGAACCGGTCCATCAATGGCCCCGAGATGCGGCCCGGATAGCCTTCGCCACATGCCGGGATGCGCGCGCAGGCGCGGGCCGGACCGGTCAGGTACCCGCATTTGCAGGGATTGGCGGCGGCAACCAGCATGAATCGGCAGGGATAACGGATATGCGCATTGACGCGCGCGACCACGACGTCACCGGTCTCGATCGGCTGGCGCAGGGTTTCCAGCAAGGCCCCGGGGATATTCGGGGAACTCGTCCATGAAGCGTACGCCGTTATGCGCGAGCGAGATCTCGCCCGGCTTCGCCCCCTTTCCACCCCCCCACGATGGCGGCCATCGACGCCGTGTGATGCGCTTCCCGGAACGGTCGGGCCCTCGATGTTCCGCCTTCATCCAGCAGCCCGCTCAGCGAATGGATCATCGACGTTTCCAGGGCCTCGACCGCCGTCAGGGGCGGCAGGATGCCGGGCAGGCGGGCGGCCAGCATCGACTTGCCGGAGCCCGGGGGGGCCGATCACCGGCATGATGGACCCGTCCAGCGACAACTCTCCCAGGGCGAGCGTGCATTCGACATCCTCCGGCGGAACGATCTCGAGCGCGGCCAGCAGCGCCATGGCGATCGGCAGATCGAAGTGAGAGCCTTCCTTCGGCAGATCCGCCGGTGACAGGTTGATGGTGATCCGCTTCGACGGCAGAGCGATCGTTAATGCCGACAGTGCCGAGCGAACCCGTTCCCGTGCCTCCGAAACGGCCTTGTCGGGCAGCCCGACAACCGCGAAAAAAGCCAGCCCCGGCGTGACCGCGCATTCCACCTCGACCATGCGCGCCTCGACACCTTCGAAGGCAACCGTATATGCGCGCGCAACCATCCAGACCTCCAGCGAAACCGATGGTTAACGGCTACGGGAAAAGTGGCTAAGGCGTGGTAAATGTCAGGCAGGCCATGGCTCGGTCGGCAAGTCGAGCGCATAGGGCTGCGGGTTGTAGCTGACCTTCAGCCCTTCGGCGCGCCATTCCTGGAATGCTGGGTCCCCAAGATGCGCCGCGACGTAGGTAGCAGCCTCCTTGCCGACCGGCAGTCCATAGCCTGCGATCCGGGCTGCAACCGGCGCGAAGAACACGTCCGCAAGGCAATAGCGGCCAAATAGCCACGGACTGTCTGTGCCATGTCGGTCGCGTGCCAGCGCCCAGAGCGTTTGGATCCGGTCCAGATCGCCCTGCACCGAAGCCGATACGGGAAAGCCTCGATAGCTGTGCAAAAGCTGCATCGGGCAATCGCTTCGTAGCGCGTTGAATCCAGAGTGCATCTCTGCCGTCAGCCAGCGCGCCAGTGCCCGCGCCTTGGGGTCCGTCGGCCAGAACCCCGCGTCAGGGTGACGTTCGACAAGCGTTTCGGCAATCGCAAGCGTGTCGCCGATGACGATACCATCGGGTGTCCGCATGACCGGGACAAACCGGGCGGGGTAGAGTGGTGCCAGATCCTCCGCCAGTGTCCCGCTATATAGTCCGACCATTTGGCTCTGGAGCGCAAGGCCGAACTGGCGGAGCATCAGCCATCCCCGGAGCGACCAGCTGGAAAATGCTCTGTCGCCAATGTAGAGTTCATAAGTCATCACTTGCCCGCCGAGATATGCTCGCAGGCTACGACATTGTACCTATCAGGAGAAATTCCGTTCCATGGCCAACACCATCAGGGTTGGTGATTTATGGAGCCAACCGTCCATGACCCCGCCTCGAAGTCGAGCCGCGTCACGGAAAGATTGTCGATCCGGTGCGCGAGCGCCTGCTTCGCGGTCAATGCCGATGCGGCCTGCAGTTGAGTGAGAATCACGCCGATATGGGCGACGGCGACAATGTGCCGACCGGAATGAAGCTCGTGCAATTCGGAAACCGCACGGTTCACCCTTGCAGCGACATCGTGCCAACTCTCCCCTCCGGGCGGCGCCACTTCGCCCGGTGCTTCCCAGTAGGTCCGGCTGAGCTCGGGATATTCGGCGGCGACATCATCGAACTTCATCCCGTCCCATTGGCCAAAATCGAACTCCCGCAACGCGCGGCTGTCCGGCAGACGTGTGCGACCCAAGGCCAGCGCGTCTGCCGTCAAAACCGCCCGCGACAGGTCCGATGAGATCAGCAAGGCGTCATTTGGCAGATGGGCATTCAGCCGGGCGATGGCCGCGTGGTCTGACAGATCGGCAGGCACATCCCGCCATCCGACAAAGGCCCTTTCGTGCGTCGGTCCGTGCCGGACCCACCAGAAGGCCGTCATGCGCCCGTGCCCGGCATCACCCCCTTGAGCACCAATGGTAGCCCTGCTGTTGCCAGAACGACCAGTTCAGCCTCCGCGGCCAACTGCTGGTTGAGCACGCCCTGGGCATCGCGAAACTTTCGCCCCAGCGCATTGTCGGGAACGACGCCCTGTCCGACCTCATTCGATACCAGCACAACCGGGGCCCTGCATCCCTTCAACGCCGCGATCAAGGCGGCGGTCTCGGTTCTGATGCTGCTCTCCGCCAGCAGGTGATTGCTTAGCCAGAATGTCACGCAATCCACCAGGACGCAGCCGCCGGAAGGGATCTTTGCCAAGGCGCCATCCAGATCCAGCGGCGCTTCGATGGTTTTCCACTCCGATCCGCGATCCGTACGATGCTTGAGGATCTTCAGCCGCATCTCATTGTCGAGCGCCTGGGCGGTGGCCAGATAGACATGCGGTCCGGGTTGCGATTTCACCAGCCGTTCGGCCAAGGCAGACTTGCCGGAACTCGCGCCACCAAAAAAAAGGGACAAATTCGGGAACATGATTGTGAGATATCCGTTGGTCCAAACGTGCTACCGTTACGTAACAGGAGTAGCCGAACATTGAAAAGGCTGACGTGGTTGTCGGCCAGACCTGTGGGGGTCCGATATGGCACTCGATGGATATGCAGACCGGCGTCACACCCGCCGCGCAATGCGGGCGGAGCTTCTGGACGCAGCAACCGAACGCGAGCTCGCCTATGCGTGGCGGGACCATCAGGATGAAGAGGCGCTGCACCGCCTGATCACCGCCTACATGCGGCTGGCGATATCGATGGCCTCGAAGTTTAAGCGCTACGGCGCGCCGATGAACGACCTTATCCAGGAAGCCAGTCTCGGCCTGATGAAGGCCGCCGACAAGTTCGACCCGGACCGGGGGGTGCGATTCTCGACCTATGCCGTCTGGTGGATTAAGGCCTCGATCCAGGACTATGTCATGCGCAACTGGTCAATGGTGCGCACCGGATCGACGAGCAGCCAGAAGTCCTTGTTCTTCAATCTCAAACGGGTTCAGGCCAAGCTGGAGCGCGAGGCGAGCACGCGCGGCGAGCAGCTTGACCAGCATCAGCTTCGACAACTGGTCGCGTCCGAAGTCGGCGTTCCGCTGCACGATGTGGAGATGATGGAGGGGCGGCTGTCGGGATCCGATTTCTCGCTGAACGCGACCCAGTCGGTCGAGGATGAGGGCCGCGAATGGATCGACGCGCTTGAAGACGAAACGGCGCAGGCGGCCGAGATCGTTCAGGAAAGCCATGACCACGCCACGTTGCAGGCCTGGCTGGCCGAGGCGATGGCGGGCCTGAGTGACCGAGAGCGCTTCATTATCGCCGAGCGCAAGCTGCGGGACGATCCTCGGACGCTGGAAAGCCTCGGCAACGAACTGGGACTGTCCAAAGAGCGAATCCGTCAGGTCGAGGCCGCTGCGTTCACCAAGATGCGACGCAGCCTCGAAGATCAGTCGAAAGAGGTCCAGAGCCTGCTGTTCTGAGTGTTTCGGCCCGAAAGATCCTTCGGCTGGGGCCCATCAATCCGCTGGCCTCAGGCGAAGCCCGTCCAGCCCAGACCCCCTTCGATACGCGTCTTCGGAAAATATTCCCCGCTTACAAAGCCTGTATAGCCGTCGGCATCGAGCCGGGCAAATAACGCAGGATAGTCGATCTCGCCAGCTGTCGGTTCGTGACGCCCGGGAAGGCCGGCCACTTGCACATGTCGGGCGAGCGCCCCATGCCTGTCCCAGGCCGTCATCGCGTCGCCGGTGGTGATCTGGGCGTGATAGGCGTCGAACTGCAGGCCAAGGTTCCTTGCATTGATCTCGCCGAGGATCGACGCGGCCGTATCGAAGTCACCCAGGAAACAACCGGGCATGTCTACTGGATTGATCGGTTCGATCGTGAGGCTCTGGTCAGGCGCTTCCGCAGCGGCTCAGCTGAGGTTCTGCACGAACGTCTCCCGCGCCTCCGCACCACTCGCCTTTCCAGCCATGATATGGATGTGGTTCGGTTTCAGTTTCGCGGCATGGCGCAGACAGCGCCGGAAATCGCTCCGGAACCGCGCCTCCGATCCGGGAACGGCGGCAATGCCCCTGTCGCCTCCGGTCCAGTTGGGCGGTGGAGTATTGATCAGCGCCAGATCGAGGCCATTGTCGCGCAGCCGCGACGCAATCTCGTTGACCGGAACGTCGTAGGGAAAGAGGATCTCGACCGCTTCAAAGCCCGCCTCGCGCGCGGCCGCGAAACGGTCAAGAAACGGGACCTCCTTGAAAAGGAAGGTCAGATTCGCTGCAAATCGGGGCATTCAGGGCAGATCGGCCGACGGAATAATGGGAAAGAACTGCCCGGAAGACCTGACGCCAAACCAGCTCTCCCCTTCATGTTCTTCGTGGCTGCCGATCTCGACCAGCCGGTAAAAGCTCTTCCGGTCGATGAGCGCTTCGAGATTGCGGCGCACGAGGATGTAGGGCGAGGGTTCTCCGGTTTCCGGATCCCGTTCGACTCTGATCGGGTTTCTCGGTCCCGCGGCCGCCACGTCCCCGACATTGGTCTCGAATGTCAGCGTCTGATCGGTTCCACTGCCCGAGACCTCGAAATCCACGGCGACGAATGGCGCATCCTCCACGGTGATGCCGACCTTCTCGACCGGCGTAACCAGAAAATAATCGTCGCCATCCCGTCTCAGAATCGTGGAAAAAAGCCGCACCAGCTCTTTCCGCCCGATCGGTGTGCCGAGATAGAACCAGGTTCCGTCGCGCGCGATCCGCATGTCGAGGTCGCCGCAGAAGTCCGGATTCCACAGATGCACAGGCGGCAATCCGCGCTTTCCGGCGGCTTTTGCTGCCGCAGCAAGGTTTTCCGCATCGGGTTTCACAATCATTTGTCCTTTGACCGCTTTTGCCATTTGTAAGGCTCGCAATAAGTCCTTTTAATGCGACCATATATGCAAGACAGGAGATTTGTCATGGCTGAAGCCCGCGATCTGGTCGCCGAGATCGAAAGCCTTGAAGGGAAACTGGCAGAGGCCAAGGCCAGCATCACCAAGCGCTTCATCGGTCAGGAACGTGTCGTCGATCTCGTGCTCTCCGCCCTACTCTGCGGGGGCCATGGCCTGTTGATCGGTCTGCCGGGTCTAGGCAAGACGCGGCTGGTCGATACGCTCTCCACGGTTATGGGGCTCGATGGCGCGCGGGTTCAGTTCACCCCGGACCTGATGCCCGCCGACATCCTTGGCTCTGAAGTGCTGGAAACCGCCGCTGACGGCAGCCGCACGTTTCGATTCGTCGAAGGTCCTGTCTTTTGCCAGCTTCTGATGGCGGATGAGATCAACCGCGCCAGCCCGCGTACGCAATCGGCGCTTCTGCAGGCAATGCAGGAAAAATCGGTGACGATCGCGGGCCAGCCGCATGCGCTGCCCTCGCCGTTTCACGTTCTCGCCACCCAGAACCCGATCGAACAGGAAGGAACCTACCCGCTGCCGGAGGCGCAACTGGACCGGTTCCTCGTGCAGGTCGATGTCGACTATCCCAACCGCGATGCAGAGCGTGACATCCTGATCGCCACAACTGGCGAGTCCGAGGAGGCGTCGCACCAAGTCTTCACCGCCGCCGAGCTGATCGCCGCGCAGGCGCTGCTGCGCCGGATGCCGGTAGGAGATGCCGTGGTCGAACAGATCCTCAATGTTGTCCGCGCATTTCGCCCCGAAGACCCGACAGCGCCCGAAGCCGTCCGTAAGAACGTCGGATGGGGCCCCGGTCCGCGTGCCGCGCAGGCGCTCATGCTGACGGTTCGTGCCCGCGCTCTGCTCGAGGGTCGGCTGGTGCCGAGCGCCGAGGATGTCAGCGCCATGGCGCGTCCGGTCCTGATACACCGCATGGCCCTGACATTTGCTGCCCGCGCCCGCGGCGAAACGCTGGCAGGGCTGATCGACCGCACCTCCGAAGAAGTGACCCGAATCGAGGCCGCGGCGTGACCAACTCGGCCGCCCTTCGCAGCCAAGCCGAGGACCTCGCCGCCGCTCTGCCGCCGTTGATGGCCGAGGCAGAGCATCTGGCCGCGACGGTTCTGTTGGGGGCGCACGGACGGCGACGGTCAGGCATGGGTGACGAGTTCTGGCAGTACCGGCCCGCGATGCCCGGAGATGAGGCGCGCGCGATCGACTGGCGCCGTTCGGCCCGCTCGGATGCGCATTTCGTTCGCGAAAAGGAATGGCAAGCGGCGCAAAGCGTTCTGCTCTGGGTCGATGATGCGCTGTCCATGGATTTTGCCTCAAGCAAGAACCTCCCGACCAAATCAAAACGCGCAAAGCTCCTGTCGCTTGCCATCACGATCCTGCTGATCCGTGGCGGTGAACGGGTTGCGCTTACCGCGCTCGGCACACCGCCACGGTCGGGAGAGATGCAGGTGCACCGCATCGCCGACGCGCTGGCGGGCGCTGCTGACCGCCCTGACTATGGCGCGCCCCAGTTCCGCGACATGCCGGCCCATTCGCGGGCGCTTTTCGTTTCGGATTTTCTCGGCGATGTCCAGCCCGTTACTGCGCAACTGACCAGGGCCGCGGATCGTGGGGTCAAGGGGGTCTTGTTGCAGGTTCTCGACCCGCAGGAAGAGGCGTTTCCCTTCGACGGCCGCACGATCTTCGAAAGCATGGGGCGCAGCATCAGCCACGAGACACTTAAAGCCTCGGACCTGCGCGAGCGTTACCTGGATCGGCTGGCCGAACGCAAGGACGCGCTGCAGACACTCGCCCGCCGCACTGGCTGGCAATATGACTGTCACCATACCAACAATACGGCGCAATCGGCGCTGCTCTGGTGTTATTCCGCGCTGGAGAGGCGGCGCTAAATGTTTACGATTGCCGGCATAGGCTTTACCGCCCCCTGGCTGCTTCTCAGCCTGATCGCCTTGCCGATCCTATGGATATTGCTGCGCGCAGTCCCGCCTGCGCCGATCCGGCGGCTCTTTCCGGGCGTCGCGTTGCTGCTGGGCCTGACCGATGACGAAAGCCAAACCGACAGGACGCCTTGGTGGCTGCTCCTGCTGCGAACGCTCGCCATCGCCGCCATGATCATAGGACTTGCCGGTCCCGTCCTGAACCCGCAGGACGACGCGCCCGTGAGTGGTCCGCTTCTGATCCTGACCGACGGCACATGGGCCGATGCCCGCGATTGGCCGCGCCGGGCCGAACGCATCGATGCAGCCCTAGACGAGGCCGCGCGCACCGCGCGGCCCGTTGCCGTCGTCTCGCTTACCGATCTGCCACCCGGCGAACTGCCCTTCCAATCGGCGACGGCCTGGGCAACGCGGCTGCCCAGCCTGATCCCGCAGCCGTGGGAGCCCGACGATGACGCCGTCATGAAATGGGCCTCGGGCCTGCAAGGAAGCTTCCAGACATTCTGGATGTCCGATGGGCTCGACCGCGCCAGTCGTTCATCGCTGCTCGAGGCGCTTGAAAGCCGCGGCGCCGTCACGGTCTTCGAAAGCCCCAGTCCGATCATGGCGCTGCGCCCCGCCACGTTCGAGGAAGGTGCGGTCCAGATCACGGCGCTGCGCGCCTGGACGGGCGATCCGTCCGAGGCGGTCGTGACGGCCCATGGCCTTGATCCGGCGGGGATCGAACGCGAACTTGCGCGAGCGGGCGCGACTTTCGGCCCAACCGATCCGCTGGCGACCACGGCGCTTTCCTTGCCGCCCGAGCTTCGAAATCGCATCTCGCGCTTCCAGATCGAAGGCGTGCGTTCCGCCGGAGCCATCAGCCTGACCGACGACGCGCTGAAGCGCCGCGAAGTGGCGCTGATTGCCGGGCGCGATGATCGCGAGGGGCTGGAGTTGCTGGCTCCGACGCACTACCTAGAACAGGCGCTCGAACCGACCGCCGACCTGATCGACGGAACGCTCGCCGATATCCTGTTGGCCAATCCCAACGTGATCGTCCTTGCCGATGTCGCGACGCTCGCCCCAGCCGAGTCGGACGCGATAATCGACTGGGTAGACCAGGGCGGCCTGCTGCTGCGCTTTGCAGGCCCACGCCTTGCAGCCAGCGAGGTCAGCCGCGCCGAGGAAGACCCGCTGATGCCCGTCCGCCTTCGTGTCGGTGGCCGCAGCGTCGGCGGCGCAATGAGCTGGGGCGAGCCGAAGGCGCTGCGGGCGTTCGGGCAGGGCTCGCCGTTCTTCGGCCTCGATATTCCGCCCGACGTGACCGTTTCGGCGCAGGTCATGGCACAGCCCGACCCCTCGCTCGCAGAGCGCGTGATCGGGGCACTGGCCGACGGCACACCTCTTGTCACCCGAAAACGGGTCGGCGACGGGCAGGTCGTGCTTTTCCACGTCACCGCAAATGCCGAATGGTCGACATTGCCGCTCTCGGGCCTTTTCGTGCAGATGCTCGAACGGCTAGCGGTCTCGACCCGGCCGTCCCGTCCCGCCGCCGAGGATCTTGAAGGCACGATCTGGGCCCCTTCAGAGGTTCTGGACGCATTCGGTCAGGTGCGGGATGCAGGCACCATGCCGGGCGTTGCGGGCGAAGAACTTGCCGGCGGGATACCCGGACCCGACCTGCCGCCCGGCCTTTATGCCGGAGAGGACCGGCGCATCGCGCTTAACGTCGTTGGCCCCGAGACCACGATCGGACCGGCTATCTGGCCCGGGCGGATCGCGGTCGAGGGGCTTGCGGTCGTGCGGCAGACCGTGCTCAAGGGCTGGCTGCTGTCCCTGGCGCTGGCGCTGCTTTCCCTCGACATCGTCGTATCGCTCTGGCTCGCTGGCCGCCTGACCGGACCACGCTCGGGTGTCGCCACAGCCCTGATCGCACTCGCTCTGATGGTACCGCAGGATGCCCGGGCGCAGGACGAAGACTTTGCCCTGAATGCCACGTCTGAGGTCGTGCTTGCCCATGTCATCACCGGCGACGCTAAGGTCGATCTGGTCGCAGAGGCCGGGCTGCGCGGCCTGTCCGATATCCTTTTTGCCCGAACCTCGGTTGAGCCGGCGATGCCAATCGCGGTCAATCTCGAAACCGACGAGTTGTCGTTCTTCCCGATCCTCTACTGGCCGGTCACGCCGGACCAGCCGCTGCCATCGGCCGAGGCCTATACGAAACTGAACCGGTATCTCAGAACCGGCGGCATGATCCTCTTCGATACTCGCGACGCCGACATAAGCAGCTTCGGTACAGCCTCGCCCAACGGCCGCAAGTTGCAGCAACTTGCCCGCCCGCTGGATATCCCGCCACTGGAACCGATTCCGAGCGACCATGTTCTGACCCGCAGCTTTTACCTGTTGCAGGACTATCCCGGCCGCCACCTGTCCCGTGACGTATGGGTCGAGGCCGCTCCTCCGGATGCCGAACTGGTCGAGGGCATGCCGTTCCGCAATCTCAACGACAACGTGACGCCTGTGGTCATCGGCGGCAATGACTGGGCCTCGGCCTGGGCCGTCGACAGGGCCGGCAACTGGATGTTTCCGGTGGGGCGCGGTTTCGCAGGCGAGCGGCAGAGAGAGATTGCCTTCCGTTTCGGCGTCAACCTGATCATGCATGTGCTGACCGGCAACTACAAATCCGATCAGGTCCACGTGCCCGCCCTTCTCGACAGGTTGGGACAGTAGATGCAGGGATCGGTGATCTTCGATCCGTTCTTGCCGCTTCCAGTTCTGGCCGGGGCAGCGGCTTTCATGACCGTGCTTCTTGGCTACGCTCTTTGGCGCGGTCTTGGCGGAGGGTGGTTGCGCGGACTGGCCGCGGCCGTCCTCTTCGGTGCCCTCGCAAACCCGTCACTGCAGCAAGAGAATCGCACGCCGCTTAGCGATATCGTATTGCTGATCGTCGACGAGACTGCCAGCAACGGCATCGCCGACCGCTCCGCACAACTTTCAAGAGCCATCGATGGTGTCACCGCGCGCGTCAATGCCCGGCCCAATACCGAACTCAAGATCCTGACCCTGAAGGATGCCGAGGGCGATGGCGGAACGCTGCTGATGACCCGTCTGGCCGAAGCGATGGCCGAGGAACCCCGCGCCCGTCTCGCCGGGGTCATCCTGCTGACGGACGGACAGGTTCATGACCTGACGAGCGCCCCGGACCTGCCTGCCCCGCTGCATGCGCTGCTGACCGGTCACAAGACTGACTGGGACCGCAGGCTGATCGTGCAGAACGCTCCGGCTTTTGCCATTCTCGGCGAAGAACTTCTGCTGACCCTGCAGATCGAGGATCAGGGCCTCGTACCGGCCGGACTCGATCGCGAGGCGACGCTTGAAATCGCCGTCGATGGCGGCGAACCAGAGCAATACTCCGTTCCCGTGGGGGTTCCGCTCGACTTGCCGGTAACGTTGCCCCACGGCGGCATGAACGTGATCCAGTTCAACGTTCCCGTGGCAGACGGCGAATTGACCGACCGCAACAATGCTGCGGTTGTGCAGATCAACGGCGTTCGGGACCGGCTGCGCGTCCTGCTCGTCTCGGGCGAGCCGCATCCGGGCGAACGCACTTGGCGTAACCTGCTGAAATCAGACAGTTCTGTCGATCTCGTGCACTTCACGATCCTGAGGCCGCCGGAGAAGCAGGACGGCATACCCGTCAACGAGCTTTCGCTGATCGCCTTTCCGACGCGCGAGCTCTTCATGGACAAGATCGAGGAATTCGATCTGATCATCTTCGATCGTTACCGGCTGCGCGGTATCCTGCCCGCGCTCTACCTGGAAAACGTGCGCCAATATGCCGAGGATGGCGGTGCCGTTCTGATTGCCGCCGGGCCGGATTTCGCTTCCGCTGACAGCCTCTTCCGATCGCCGCTGGGTCAGGCAGTGCCCGCCGAACCGACCGGCCGCGTGATCGAGAAGGGGTTCCGCCCGCAAATATCTGAGATCGGCCAGCGGCATCCGGTAACCGAGGGGCTCGAGGTTTTTGCTCCCGAAGGCGAGGATGGCCCGCAATGGGGCCGCTGGCTGCGCCTCATCGAAACAAGCGCGACAAGCGGTGTCACCGTGATGACCGACGAAGGTGAAGCGCCCCTGCTGGTTCTCGACAGGGTCGGTGAGGGGCGAATCGCGCTTCTGGCTTCTGATCAGGCCTGGCTCTGGAATCGCGGCTATGAAGGCGGCGGACCGCAGCTGGAATTGCTGCGCCGCCTAGCGCACTGGATGATGAAAGAGCCCGAGCTTGAAGAAGAGACCTTGATTGCCACCGCAGAGGGCCGATCGATGGTGATCACCCGCCGCACGCTCTCTGAGGGTGCACGCGACGTCGAGGTTACAGGACCGGATGGAGCTGCTGCCGTCGTTCCGATGGAAGAAGTCTCGCCCGGCAGGTTCGTTGCCGAGTTCGAAGGGCCACAGATCGGCCTTTATCGCTTGCGTGAAGGCGAGGAGGAGGCGGTGATCGCGCTTGGACCGTCGGCGCCCCGCGAATTCGAGGAAACGATCGCCACCGGCGACAAGCTGGCCGAACCGGTCAAGGCAACTCGCGGCGGCATCCTCGCGCTGGAGGACGGCCTGCCAGATATCCGGCTGGTCGGAGAGGGCCGTCCTGCCGCCGGACGGGGCTGGCTCGGTCTGACGCCGCGCAACGCCTACCTCACGACAGATGTCTCGATCCGACCGTTCCTTCCAGCCTGGCTGTTGCTGCTACTCGCCTCGGCCTTGAGCATCGGCGCCTGGCTTTACGAAGGCCGCCGATAACGTCCTGATTTGCAGCGGGATAAGCGATTGGCCTCGAAAATCCGGCGGCAAGTGGCGCCGATCTTCACCCCTGACCGTCCAACCCGACGGTGAAGCTGTCAGCATTCCAACCATCGACATTGCACCTTGCGCGGATCATCACCTCGCCGACCCCTTCCGGCACCGCGACACCGGAAAGTGAGCGCGTGAATGGCTGCTCATGTTCATGCGGATGCAGCAACTCGCGGAAGCCGATCCGCGTTCCATCCTGTGTCAGTACTTCCCAGCCATCGGCATAATGCTCCCAGCCGGTATCGGGGTGCCGCAACGTTACCGCGAATGTCAGGCTTCCTCCATTCGACTGAATGCTGACTGCTTCGACTGTTGGGGGATCCGCTTGGGCGAGTGTCGGCGACAGCAGGGCTGCGGCAAGAAAAAGCTGTTTCATTGGGCCTCCTTCTGCTTATTCTGACAGGCGAACTCACCGCTGTCCGTTCACATCCACGTCAGTGTCGCGTTTGCTGAAATGGACAGCCGGATTGACTGTTTGCACGTAGCGCAGGAGGGCAGAGACAAATGCAGATGCCGGAGCCAAATCAAGCGATCCTGTCGAAGAAGGCGCGCATCGTAGAACGGTTGCAGGAGGCCTTGCCCAAGGATGCCGTGATCCATGACCCGGCAGAGACCCGGGCCTATGAGTGCGACGCGCTGACGGCATATAAATGCCCGCCGCTCGTCGCGGTCCTGCCGGCATCGACCGAAGAGGTCGCTGCCGTTCTGAGTATCTGTCATGAAGAAGGTGTGCCCGTCGTGCCGCGTGGGTCCGGAACGTCTCTGGCCGGTGGCGCGCTTCCGACGGCAGATTGCGTGATTCTCGGCGTTGCCCGTCTGAACCAGGTCCTGGAGACGGATTACGAGAACAGGTTCATCCGTGTACAGGCCGGGCGCACCAACCTCTCCGTCACCGGTGCGGTCGAGGAAGAGGGGTTCTTCTACGCCCCGGATCCGTCCAGCCAGCTTGCCTGCGCCATCGCGGGAAATATCGGCATGAATTCCGGCGGTGCGCATTGCCTGAAATACGGTGTGACGACGAACAACCTTCTCGGCGTCACCATGGTGATGATGGATGGCACAGTCGTGGAGCTTGGCGGCGCGCATCTCGATGCCGGAGGGCTTGATCTGTTGGGCGTCGTCTGCGGGTCGGAGGGCCAACTGGGGGTCGTCACCGAGGCCACGCTTCGCATTCTGCGCAAGCCCGAAGGTGCTCGGCCGGTGCTGATGGGCTTTGCCTCGAACGAGGTGGCCGGAGCCTGCGTGTCCGATATAATCAAGGCGGGCGTTCTGCCGGTGGCGATTGAGTTCATGGACCGCCCGATCATCCGTATTTCCGAGGATTACGCCAAGGCCGGCTATCCCGACTGCGAGGCGCTGCTGATTGTCGAGGTCGAAGGGTCCGATGCCGAGATCGACGAGCAACTCGGGCTGATCCTGCAGATCGCTCGCAAGCACAACCCCGTCGAACTGCGGGAAAGCAAGTCGCCTGAGGAAAGCGCCAAGATCTGGCTGGGTCGGAAATCGGCTTTCGGTGCGGTGGGGCGGATCAACGACTATATGTGTCTCGACGGAACGATCCCGGTATCCGCGCTCCCCGGCGTGCTCCGACGGATCGGTGAATTGTCGAAGCAGTACGGGCTGGTTGTCGGCAACGTCTTTCACGCCGGCGACGGCAACATGCATCCGCTGATCCTGTTCGATGCCAACAAACCCGGTGATCTGGAGCTTTGCGAGGCGCTGGGCGCCGATATCCTCCGGCTTTGTGTCGAGGTCGGCGGCTGCCTGACGGGCGAACATGGTGTCGGCATCGAAAAGCGCGACCTCATGACCGCGCAGTTCACTGCCGACGACATGGAGGCGCAGTTGCGGGTGAAGGACGTGTTCGATCCGGCCTGGCTGCTGAACCCGGCCAAGGTGTTCCCGCTTTCGGTTACTCAAACGCGGCGGGCCGCATGAGTGTTTTCACCGTTTCGGGGACGATCTGTCCCCTCACCCTTCCCGCGGGACGTTCAAGACATGGGTTGGTGCGGCGATGACACCGGTTGATGAGGCAGAGCTGTCCGATTGCATTGCCGGGGCGACAGGACCGCTGGCGGTCCGGGGCGGCGGCACCCGGCCCATCGGGCGCGCTGCGCCGGGCGATGTCCTGTCGATGTCGGGGCTTGCAGGCATCGAGCTTTATGAGCCGGGCGCGCTGACCATCGTGGCGAAATCCGGTACCCCCGTGGCCGAGATCGACGCCGCCCTTGTCGAAGAAAACCAGCGCCTCGCCTTCGAGCCCATGGATCATCGCGGGTTGCTGGGCACAACGGGTGAGCCGACCATCGGTGGCGTCGTCGCGGCCAATGTTTCCGGCCCGCGGCGAATACAGGTCGGTGCCTGCCGCGATCACCTGCTAGGCTTGCGTTTCGTCGATGGCAGCGGCACGATCATCAAGAATGGCGGGCGCGTGATGAAGAACGTCACCGGCTATGATCTGGTAAAGCTGATGGCAGGATCCTACGGCACCCTGGGCGTGTTGACCGAAGTGTCGCTGAAAGTGCTGCCGAGAACCGATGTTACGGCCAGCTTGTCGATTCATGGCCTGTCCGACGGCGACGCGGTGAAGGCGATGTCGATGGCGCTGGGCTCGCCTTACGAAGTTTCCGGCGCGGCGCATGTCTCAGCTGCGGATCCGGCCTCCGTCGTTACGCTCATCCGGATCGAAGGGTTCGAAGCCTCTGTCGCCTATCGCCTGGCGCAGCTGACCGGGCTTCTCTCAGGCTTCGGCGTGATCACACACACATCCGATACTGAATCGGTCACCACGGAGTGGCGCGCAATCCGGAATGTCGAAGCCCTGCACGGCGGCAGCGAGGATATTTGGCGGCTGTCGGTCAAGCCCTCGGACAGCCCGGGCATCGTCGCGCGCCTGCCCGAAGGAAGCCGGACGATCCTCGATTGGGGGGGTGGACTTGTCTGGGCGGCGGTCGCCCCCGGTACCGATCTGCGTGCAGCCATTGGGCCGTTCCAAGGACACGCGACCCTCATCCGCGCCGAAGAGGCGACCCGCAAGAGCGTGCCGGTGTTTCAGCCCGAACCGGCGCCACTGGCGGCAATCAGCGCCGGCCTCAGGGCGTTGTTCGACCCGCGTGGCATTCTCAATCCGGGCCTGATGGCATGAAGACAGAATTCACGGCAGAGCAGCTGCGGGACCCGGCAATCCAGCGGTCGAACGAAATCCTGCGGTCCTGCGTTCATTGCGGCTTTTGCACGGCGACCTGTCCGACCTATCAGGTCCTGGGGGATGAACTCGACAGCCCCCGTGGCCGCATCTACCTGATCAAGGATATGCTGGAGAACGACAGGCCCGCCGACGCCAAGACCGTCACGCATATTGACCGCTGCCTGTCCTGTCTTGCCTGCATGACGACCTGCCCGTCAGGCGTGCATTACATGCATCTTGTGGATCATGCCCGGGCCCATATCGAGAAGACCTACAAGCGTCCGGCGATAGAGCGGCTTCTGCGCTGGACGCTGGCGCGCATTCTTCCCTATCCGGGGCGGTTCCGGTTGGCGCTTCTGGGCGCCAGGCTCGCCCGGCCGTTTCGCGGAATGATGCCCGACCCGCGCTTGCGGGCGATGCTCGATATGGCCCCAAGCCACATCCCGCCGGTCAGCCGAAACGATGACCCGCAGGTCTTCGCTGCCAAGGGTCCGCGCAGGATGCGCGTGGCGCTTATGACGGACTGTGCACAGAAGGCGCTGAACACCGACATCAACGATGCCACGATCAGGCTATTACGCCGCCTCGGTTGCGATGTCGTGATTGCCCGGGGTATGGGGTGCTGCGGCGCACTCGTGCATCACATGGGCAAGGAAAACGAAAGCCACGCCGCCGCGGCGAAGAACATCCGCGCCTGGATGGCCGAAATCGACGGTGACGGCCTCGACGCGATCGTAATCAACACAAGCGGCTGCGGCACGACCGTCAAGGATTACGGCCACATGTTCCGGAATGATGCGCTGGCAGCGGAAGCGGAACGGGTCTCCGCATTGGCTATGGATGTCAGTGAAGTTCTGATGAAACTGGACATGCCAGGCGGCGACATGGACCTGCGCGTCGCCTATCATGCGGCCTGTTCGCTGCAGCATGGCCAGAAGATCAAGACCTATCCGAAAGACCTCTTGAAGCGTGCAGGATTCAAAGTCGTGGAGCCCGCCGACAGCCATCTGTGCTGCGGCTCCGCCGGTACATACAACCTGATGCAGCCAGAGATCTCGGCCCAGTTGAAGGACCGAAAGGTCCGAACGCTGGAGGCCAAGTCCCCGGATATCATTGCCGCAGGCAATATCGGCTGCATGATGCAGATCGGGTCGGGCACAGGCATTCCCGTTGTCCATACCGTAGAGCTGCTTGACTGGGCCACCGGCGGTCCAAAGCCGCGCGCCCTCGGGTGATGTCCGGTTCAGTATGTATTTGGCGGAGCATCGGCCCGTGCTAGACCTTGGCCATGGCTGACAGGCATTCCGTCAAAAGTGGCAGGGCCAGGCTGGCCGCGCAGGAAAGCGGCAGCGGGCAAGTGCTGGTCTGCCTTCATGCCGGCGTCGCCGATCAGCGAATGTTTGAAAGGTTGCACCTCGATCTGACCGATCGGTGCCGGATCCTTTCCTACGACCGCAGGGGGTTCGGGGAAACCACGACACCGGATGAGCCGTTTTCCCATGTCGATGACTTGACGACAATTCTGGATGCCCGCGGGGTCGAAAGGGCAATCCTCGTTGGTTGTTCGCAGGGCGGTCGGATCGCGCTCGATTTCGCCTTGAAGCATCCGCAGCGCGTCACTGGGCTCTTTCTCGTCGCGCCGGTCGTAAGCGGAATGCCTTCGCCCGACCTGCCGCCAGACCTGCGCAGCCTCGATGAAGAGATCGACGAGGCCTACGAGATCGAGGATCTCAACCGGATCAACGCGCTGGAGCTGAAGGCCTGGCTCGACGGGCCACGCGCACCGCCGGGCCGTGTCGGCGGTGCGGCGCGCGAGCTCTTCTCGACAATGAACATGACTGCCCTTCGGCATCCGGAACTGACCCGCGAACGGCAGCCGCCTGATGCATGGCGGAAGCTCGCCGCGATTGACGCACCTGCCCAGCTTTGCTGCGGCGATCTCGACTTCCCCTGGATGGTGGAATTGAGCAGGCATCTGGCCGCGCGCCGCCCGAATGCGGAATTCAGGCTCCTGAACGGAATGGCGCATATGCCCTTTCTGGAAGACCCCAACCTGATGACGAATCTGGTACAGGAATTCCTGACCTTCCCGGACAGCTGATTTCCCGGTCTTGCCCTATTCTTGCCCAACCGCCGCGCTATCGATTCCGTACCAAAACGGACGACAGATGCGCATTGTATTTCTATTTCTGGCTTTTCTTTTACTGTTGACCTTCGCCGCCTCGGCCGAAGAAACTTCGCCGCTGAAGACCCTGACTACCGGCAACCAAAGCCGCGGCTGGGAAGCTGTCGGGCGCCTCGATATCGCGGGTCGTGCCTTTTGTACCGGGTCGCTCATCGCGCCCGATCTGGTTCTTACCGCGGCGCACTGCATGTATGATGGCGAAAGCGGACGTCGCTACGAGGCCAACGACATCGAGTTCCGGGCCGACTGGCGCAATGGACGCGCCAGCGCCTACAGAAGTGTTCGCCGCGCCATTCCGCATCCCGACTATCAATATGCCGGGGTCGACCGCAACACCCGCATCGCCTTTGACCTTGCCCTGCTGAAGCTGGATCGACCGGTCAGCAATGCTCGAATCCAGCCCCTCACGACCGATGGCCGCCCGCGCAAGGGCGCCGAGGTCGGCGTGATTTCCTATGCCCATGACCGGGCGGAAAGCCCGTCCCTGCAGGAGCTTTGCCATGTTCTGGCGCGGCGTTCGGGCACGCTCATCCTGTCCTGCGAGGCGGATTTCGGTTCCTCCGGCGCACCCATTTTCACCATCGGCGAAGACGGGGTCGCGCGGATCGTCTCCCTGATATCGGCCAAGGCCAACCTGAATGGCCGAAAAGTGTCGCTTGGTACCAGCCTTGAAGGCCCCTTGACCGATCTCCGCGCCCTGATGGCCGCCGAAGAGGCCCAGTTGGCCGGCGAGCCGCCGAAGGTGCGGGTGATGAAAGGCGATCATGGTCGGGACCGGACCGGCGCAAAGTTCTTAAGACCGTAGGGATGATGGGATGAACCTTCTTAACCAGTTGATATTTGGCATTGCAGCCTTGCTGTTTCTGGCGCCTTCGCTTCAGGCGCAGGACACCGCACTTGAAAAGCTCGACACATGGGGGCGCAATCGCGGCTGGGAAGGTGTCGGTTTCCTGAATATCGAGAACAAGGCCAGCTGCACGGGTACGATGATCCGGCCCGACCTGGTTCTCACCGCTGCCCATTGTCTCTACGACTCGCGAACCGGCGAGCGCATCAATCCCCGCAAGATCGAATTTCGGGCCGGCTGGCGTTCCGGCAAGAGCATCGCGTCCCGGTTCGGCGCGCGCGCGGTGATCCATCCCGGCTACGGCAACCGCGAGGGAGACAAGCTCTCCGCGCAGCAGATCCGGCACGACATAGCGCTTCTGCAACTTGCCGACCCGATCCTGTCGACCCATGCCGACCCGTTCCGGGCCGATCGCGGCGCGGATGCGGGCCATGCCGTCAGCGTGGTCTCTTATGGCAGGGGCCGCAACGACGCACCGTCGCGCCAGCGCGAATGCCAGATCCTCGAAAGCCGTGGTGGGGTCCTGGCGATGTCCTGCGATGCCGTCCCGGGCTCGTCCGGCGCGCCGGTTTTCGCGATGCGGGATGGCCGGCCGCGAATCGTCGCGGTGGTCTCGGCCATCGGACGTGTCGAGGGCCGAGAGGTTTCTTTCGCAATGGACATCGAACGCCCGCTTGCCGAGGCGATGGCCGCCTTGCGCAGCGGTGAGGGCGTCTACCCCGCAACGGTTACGTCGGCCAGGCGGTTGACCGTCGGCGGCGAAAGATCGATCGGCGGGGCTAGATTTGTAAAGCCCTGAGGCGCATCATCGGGTCATGCAAAGCAGGATCCTTGGCGCCATTCTGTTCCTTGTCGCACTGGTCTGCCCAGTCACGGCGCAGGAAGAGACGCTTGATCTGAGGGGCATCGGGCTGATCGAACTCGGCCGCGAGGGCGGCTGCACCGGCACGCTGATCGAACCTGATCTCGTTCTGACCGCCGGACATTGCCTCATGGGCAAGGACAGCGATGAGGTGTTCCGCGCCAGCCAGTTCCACTTCCACCCGACAACCCGCTTCGGCCGGCCCGCCGAGGGATTTCGCGGCCGCAGTATCGTCGTCCATCCGGTCTATCTGCTGGCCGGCCTGCCGCACGAACGCCGCATTCCGCGCGATCTCGGGCTGCTGCAGCTTGAACGGCCGGTGCCCGCGGAACTCGCGACCCCGATCCCGCCGGGCGGGGTCGAGCTTTTCGAGGATCGCGGTTTCATCATGGCCTATCAGGGCCAGGAAAGCACAGCGCGCCAGCGCAAATGCGACCCCATCAGCTTCGAA
>JBFKFZ010000036.1:0-32070 GCA_041633555.1 Paracoccaceae bacterium
GTCAAATTTGAAAGCACCGCTTCTACCGTGTGTTTCGCCTCCCGGCGCCGCGGTGTCGTCGGAGCGGACATCCGTCACCGACGCAGCATTTCCGAGGATATACGGGCGGCGAGTCGGGGGCCATTCCACCGTTCGGGACGAGGCGCGCTACTCTTGCCAGATGGCCTCTGCTAGCGAAGGCGAAAGCGTGGGTTTGCCGCGACTGTAAATTGGCAGGTGACTAATCTGGAAATCGGGCATGCAAAGATACCCGATGCCCATCGAGAACAGCCGCAAGCAACGTCTTCCTGGCCACTCTCACAAACCACTGCGCGTGGCGGGCGCTGGCTGTGATGTGCAAATGAAACACCTGCAGACCGGCGTCAAACCCTGGCTTGTCTGATCAGATTTCGGTCACTACCAGATGGCTCCTCACGAAGATGACGCCAGCAGGCTCGCGTTACCGCCCGCTGCCGTCGTGTCGATGCAGAGGTGGCGTTCCAGCACATAGCGTTCCGGGGCCACCGACTCGGTCACGAGCGGGACGATCGGACCGTCGCGTTGCGACAGAGCGACTCGCAAGTCGCGGGTCCAGTCGGATCGACCGGAGGCGGCAACCACGGCAAAACCGTCGACGGATTTCAGCACGTCCGGCGAGACGGTTCCATCCAGCGCGGCAACTGGCGCGCCAGCGGCCATCAATTCCCTGGTCGCGGCCCTCGCACCGGGCACTGCAACGACGGCGCCACAGCCTGCGCCGAGGGCCTGAACTGCTTGCGCCAGGGCGATCTCCACGGTTGGTCCGAGGCAAAGAGCATTGCCCCTCGGAAAGGTGCGAAGCCGATTGCTTTCCCCTGTCGGCCCAGGCAGAGATTGCGGCGACATGTCCATCGCGGCGGTTTCCGTCAGGGCCTTGCGGACTAGCCCCGGCTTTCCGCTGAACCCCGTGCGCAACACATGAACGCGGTCTGTCCGGGCCGCCCAGTTGCGGGCGTCGATCGCGCCAAGCGCCTTTTGCAGGGCATCTGCGTCCAGCGCGTCGCCTTCGGGGGCAGCGTGGCTCTCAACCTTGCCGATCCTGCGGAATCGGGTCAGGTAGAGCGGCCCGCCCGCCTTGGGACCGGTCCCGGACAGGCCTTCGCCGCCGAATGGCTGACTGCCGACAATGGCGCCGATCTGGTTGCGATTCACGTAGCAATTGCCAACCTGAATCCTCTCGATGATCTGCTCGACCCGGTCGTCGATCCGCGTGTGCAGGCCGAAGGTCAGGCCGTATTGCCTGTCGTTGATCGCGTCGATGACCTTGTCGATATCGCGGGCCTTGAAGGTTGCCACATGCAGCACCGGGCCAAAGATCTCGCGCTCCATGTCGGCAATCCCGCCAACCTTGACGATGGCCGGGGTCACATATGTGCCGCCCCCCGGCGCGGGCAAGGTCTTGATCAGGGTGCCGGCCTTTTCATGCGCCGCGATATAGCCCAGGATGTCGGCCTGTGCGTCGCCATCGATCACCGGCGACACATCGACGTCGGTTCGCCATGGATCGCCGATCACCAGCGCGTCGAGCGCGCCGGACAGCATCTGCATCAGCTTGTCATGCACGTCTTCCTGCACATAGAGCACCCGCAGCGCGGAACAGCGCTGACCGGCGGACTGGAATGACGAGATCAGGATGTCGCGCACGGCCTGTTCCGGCAGCGCGGTCGAATCCACGATCATGGCGTTCAGCCCGCCGGTTTCGGCAATCAGCACCGCATCCGGCCCGGCGTTCCTGGCGAGCGCCTTGTGAATGATCTGCGCCACCTCGGTCGAGCCGGTAAAGCAGACCCCGGCAATACGCGGATCGCTGGTCAGCGGTCCGCCCACGGTCGGGCCGTCGCCGGGCAGCAATTGCAGCGCGGCCTCGGGCAGACCGGCGTCGCGCATCATCTGCACCGCGCGGGCCGCGATCATCGGTGTCTGTTCGGCCGGTTTCGCCAACACGGCATTGCCGACGGCCAGGGCCGCCGCGATCTGGCCGGTGAAAATCGCCAGAGGGAAGTTCCACGGGCTGATGCAGACAAAGACACCGCGCGGGCCGCCGGGCTCCTCCTCTTCCAGCCGCTCGGCCTCGTTGGCGTAATAGCGCAGGAAGTCGACCGCTTCGCGCACTTCGGCAATGCCGTCGGGCACGGTCTTGCCCGCCTCGCGCGTGGTGATCGATGTCAACTCGGCAATGTTGTCCTCGTAGATATCAGCCAGCTTGCGAAGAATGCCTGCGCGCTCGGCCACGGGGCGTGCAGACCAGTCCTTGTACCCGGCCTCGGCGGCCTCGATGGCTGCGGCGACATCGTCTGCGGTGGCCTCCTGAACGGTGCCCACCTTTCGCGTTTTGTCGGCGGGTGAGAACAGGTCGCGCACCGGTCCTGACGACGTGCGGCCCCCTGCAATCATTGGCGCCGCCGACCAGGTGGTGTCGGCAAATTCCTCGCGCGCTGCCAGAAGCGGCAGGATCGAGGCCGGTTCGTTGATACGGTAGCCCTTGGAATTGGCCCGGTCGGGCGCAAACAGGTTCACGGGCAGACGGATCGACGGGCTGGCGATCTGGTCGCCCAGCTTTTCCATCGCTGCCACCGGGTCCGCGGAGATCGACTCTGCGGGGATGCTGGGATCGACGATCTGGTTCACAAACGAAGAGTTGGCACCGTTTTCCAGCAGGCGACGGACGAGATAGGCGAGCAAGTCCTGATGCGCGCCAACCGGTGCATAGATACGGCAATGCGTGCCCTCGGATTTCTTGACGATTTCATGCAGCGATTCTCCCATGCCGTGCAGGCGCTGAAACTCGAAACTGTCCTTGTCATTGCCCGCCATGGCGACCACGGCGGCGCAGGTATGGGCATTGTGCGTTGCGAACTGCGGATAGATGCGGTCGCGCCGGTCCAGGAGCATTTGCGCGCAGGCCATGTAGCTGACATCGGTGTTGTTCTTGCGGGTGTAGACGGGGAACCGCTCGACACCGAGTTCCTGTGCCAACTTGATCTCTGTGTCCCAATAGGCGCCCTTGACCAGCCGTACCATGATCTTGCGATCATAGCGCTCTGCCATGTCGTAAAGCGTCTCGATTACCGGCGCGGCTCGGCGGCCATAGGCCTGCACCACCACACCGAAACCGTCCCAACCCGCCAGGGCCGGGTCCGACAGCATCGCCTCGATCAGATCGAGCGAAAGATCGAGTCGGTCCTGTTCCTCGGCATCGATGTTAAAGCCGATGCCCGCCGCCGCCGCCTGTATTGCCAGTTCAAGCGCGCGCGGCAGCAGTTCTGCCATGACCGTCTCTTTGTGGGTGAACTCATAGCGAGGATGCAGTGCCGATAGCTTGACCGATATTCCGGGGCTCGAGCGCACGTCGCCCTTGGCCTGCTTGGCAATGGCGCTGATCGCCTTGGCATAGGCCGTGTGATAGCGCTGCGCATCCTCGTCGGTGCGCGCTGCTTCGCCCAACATGTCATAGGAGTAAGTATAGCCCTCTTCCTCGAGATCGCGGGCGTTCTTCAGACCTTCTTCGATGGTCTGGCCGAGAACGAACTGCCGCCCGAGGATCTTCATGGATTGGCCGACGGCAGTGCGCACCACCGGTTCGCCCAGCCGCTTGACCAGACCGCGCAGGGCACGTGCCGGGCCTTTGGGTTCGTCATCCAGAACCTTGCCTGTCAGCATCAGCGCCCAGGTCGATGCATTGACCAGCGACGACGACGAATGCCCGAGATGCGCGCCCCAGTTCGACGGTGCGACCTTGTCCTCGATCAGGTCGTCGATCGTCTCGGCATCCGGAACACGCAGCAAGGCTTCGGCAAGACACATCAGCCCGACGCCTTCGGATGTCGACAGGCCGTATTCGGCCAGGAAAGCCTCCATCATCGATGGGGAAGTTTCGTTGCGGACTCGCGTCACATACTGGGCGCCGGCGGCCGCCACCATTTCGCGCTGCTCTTTCGAGAGCTTGATCCGGCCCGCCAGAGACCTGAGCAATTCGGCCTCGTCCGCGAAGTAGTTGTTCCGAACTTGCGCGCGAATGGGGTTTGCGTCAGCCATTGATGCGGTCGCGGCCTTGGTCATATCATTGTCTCCACCTTGAGTTTTCTTGTTCTGGAAGTGCCAGTTTGTTTGATGTTCTGTGCGGTCACGGGTGGATCAGACAAGGCCGATCGTAGCTGGCCCATCTGTCCTGCAGAAAAGTGTAGTTGGCTCGCGCTTCGCGCAATTGCTGGCGGTCAATTTCGATACGCCGGAAGTCTTCATCATGCGCAGCGAAATGCTGAGGGCCGCGGGTTTCGTCCATCCATGGATAGCAGAAAAGCGAACTTCCGTAATCCTGTCCGGCGCGGTTCAGCGACAGGAAGAATATTTGGTTCTCGATGGCACGTGTCGTCGCGAATGCATGCCATGTGGGAAAAGACGGGTCCCTGAAATAGGCTCCGCAATGCAAGATGACATCGACGCCGTGTTTCAAGACGAGCATACGCGCCATTTCCGGAAAGCGGATGTCGTAACAGATGATCGGTGACAGGGTGAAGCCCTTGATCTTGAAAACCAAAAGGCTGCTACCGGCGGAAAAGTACTCCTTCTCCATCGACGCGCCGTATTGGCACAGGTGCAACTTGTCATAATGCCCGGCCAGCGCGCCTTGCGGCGTGACCACCGCGATCGAGATATAAGTGCCTGCATCGTCCCGCCGGGCAAAACTGTAGCAAACATGAACACCAAATTCGATGGCCAGCGCCGACCACGTCTGAAACGAGGCCCCGTCAAGAGGCTCGGAAATCGCGTCAAGATGATCAAAGGCCGCGCGGGAATAATCGATGCTCGAAAGCTCCGGCAAGACTACCAGGTCGGTTTTCTGCGATGACAGGTGCGCGCGCAGTTTTGCGGCCGTATCTGCAAGATGCCTGTCGCGGGCATCTGCGCTTGGTGTCGGCGGGATTTCAATCTGACAGGCCAGAAGAGCCAGGGTATCCTGTGATGTCATTCGACTGATGCCCTCTCCTCAAAGACCGTCACGATGTTCGTTCCATCTCATTCGGATTGCAACTGCGCTCTGCGAGCGGGTCAGGTATTGGCGCGGCAAAACACTATCCCTACTCAGCTTCAGGCCAGTACTGCGCAGCGGGTCCGATAGTCGCTCACTTACGCAGAGCAATATTCTTACGAAACAAGAGGAGCGTGCGAAACAAATTGCGGCCAGCGGCTTATTTGCCTAGGCTTAACAAACGCGATGAATGACGATGCGTTCAGAAGCGAATCTGAACCGAATAAGAAGATCCAAAGGGAGAAGACTCTATGAGTTTCACGAAGATCATCAAAGTCCTGACAGTTGGTGCGCTGAGCGCCCTGATCTCGACAGCCGCGGTTGCACAAGACATGACCCTGCGTTTTGCGGGTGTGTTTCCTATTGACCACCAGGGCACCAAGATGATGGAGCAGGTGGCTGCTGATGTCGCAGCTGCGAATGTCGGTCTGAAAATTGACGTGTTCCCGGCAAACCAGCTGGGGTCCGGCGAAGCCCTGTTCGAAGACGTTGCCCGCGGCAATATCGACCTGGCAGCGGCCTTCATCTATGCCGATACCGACCCACGCCTGGAATTCCTGTCTATGCCGTTCCTCGTCAGCGGCTGGGACGAGATGGACAGCATCATGCGCAACATGGATTCCGAGTACAACAAGGTTCTGCAGGAGATCACCGACGAATACAGCGTGCACGTGGTCGCGCAGAACCCCGAAGGTTTTGTCGGGATCGTCGCCACGAAGGAGCCGACGAATTGGAACACCTATGACGACAAGGGCATGAACATTCGCGTCTGGTCCTCGGCCATCGTGAAATCCATGGTCGAGTCGCTCGGCTACAAGGCCACGACGATGGCCTGGGGCGATATCTTCCCGGCGATCCAGTCGGGTATTGTCGACGGTGCGATCTGCTGCACCAAGACGGCGACCTATTCCATTTTTGCTCAGTCGGATGTCGGAACGCACTTTGTCGAACTCAACGCGATCTCGGAACTGACCACCTACTACGCATCGCAACGGACGCTCGACAAACTGAGCGACGAACAGCGCTCGGTTCTCGAAGCGGCGATGACCAAGGCGTCGGATGACTTCTTCGCCTACAACCGTGAAAACGATGCCGCCTTTGAAGCGAAATTGGTCGAGAAGGGCTACACCATCCTGAAACTCAGCGAGGAAGAACAAGCTGCGACGGCCACGAAAATTCGCGAGGAAATCTGGCCAATGATGGCCGAGAGCGTTGGCCAGGATATCGTCGACCGCATGCTGGCGGGCAAGAACTGACAGCCCAGCAACCCGAGGGGCCGACAGAATTGTCGGCCCTTTTTTCCATATTGTGAGCAGGAAAATCAGGGGGTGAAATGTCAAAAACAAAAGTCGATCAACCGACATTCTTCGGCTACGCTGTCACTGAGGGCCAGAAGAAAATAACGGACGAACTGCCGCCAATCATCGGTTATCCCATGAAGCTCATGGCCATGGTCATGAGGATGATTGTGACGGCATCCGGGTTTATCATGGCCTTCACCTTCGGGGCGGTCGTGGTAATCAGATACGGTTTCGGGGGCGACCTTTTTGCCTACGAGGAATGGCTGCTGGCCATCAGCATCGTCGGCTTTTTTGCCGGTGCGGTTCTGGCCTCCTCGCGCAATCTGCATATCAACGCAGATATCCTTGGCATTGTGATCCACGATCCCCGTTTGATCTGGTGGCGCGGGTTCCTTGTCTTGTTGATTGAACTGGTGGTGATCCTGTTTCTCTTTTATGCCTGCTATGTCTCAATCCTTGATGACTTCTCATTCCCACGGTTGCGTTCAACCCCGGTGTTGCGCATCCCGTTTGTAACCTGGCGCATTGCGATCATGGTGGCCTTCGGCTTCATGGCAATGTTCACGGCAGCGTATCTTTACGTGCATATACGCAAAGGGCTGGGCCTTCCCCTGAAATCCGACACCGATAAGGGGACCTCCAAATGATCATCACCGGAAGTCTTTTCATCGTCTGTGCGATGCTGCTGCTGGGCGTCAGCGTCTATGTGGCCTTCGGGTCGGTCTTGATCTTCATCGCACTCGTCGGGGACCAGTCCATCTCGGGCTATCTGCCGACCGGGTCAACGGGGATCCGTTCACTGGTCCTTCTGGCGATCCCGCTCTTCATGATCGCTGGTGGCATCATGGAGAAGGGCAAGATCGCAGCACCTCTCGTGGCCCTGGCCGAGATGTTCATTGGCCATATCAAGGGCGGTCTGAGCGCTGCGGGGGTTCTGGCCTGTGGCGTTTTCGGGTCCATTTCCGGCAGTGCAAATGCAACACTGACCTGCATCGGCGGCATCATGATGCCGCATCTGAAAAAGGCGAACTACCCGGGCGGGCAATCGGCTGCATTGATCGTCTCTGCAAGCCCGCTGGGGCTGTTGATTCCGCCAAGTTCGTCGCACATTCTCTATGGCTGGGTCGCGCAACAACACGTTCTTAAGTGCTTCCTCTCGACGGTCATTCCAGCGATCATCTTGATCACCCTGCTGATCATCACCAACCAGTTCATGCTGCGTAAATACAACAATATCGAGCTGTCAGAACGCCCCAAGCCATTCATGCCCACCTTGGGTCGACAGGGTCGTTTGGCAGGACCGGCGTTGATGATGCCGATCATCATTCTGGGCGGCATCTATGGTGGCATCATGACACCAACCGAGGCTGCGGGTATTGCCGTCGTCTATGCGATCCCGGTCGCGATCTATTTCTACCGCGGGCTGACCTGGAAATCCTTGGCACAGACCATCCAGACGTCCGGCGTGACGATCGGCGTGGTGATGGTGATGATCTTCATGGTCCTGATCGTCTCCGACAACTTGATTGCCCAGGGTGCACCTCAGCTGGCCAAGGACATGGTCTATTCGGTGTCGGAGAATCCGATCGTGATCCTTCTGATGATCAACGTGGTGATGATCCTGATCGGGATGCTCATGGACGATATTTCGGGCTTGCTTCTGGCGACCCCGATCCTGTTGCCCATCGCGCAAAGCACCGGCATGGATCCGATTCATTTTGCAGCCGTCATCGGGGTGAACCTCGGCATGGCCAACATCACGCCGCCGACGGCGCCGCTTCTCTATCTGGGCGCACAGGTATGTGACACCCCGGTGTCGAAGATGCTGTGGCCGACACTGGTGTTCATCATCTTCGCCTGGCTGCCGACGCTGATGCTGACCACCTTTGTTCCGGAACTGGCGCTCTGGCTGCCCGACCTCCTGCTTGGCAGGTAAGCTGACGGTACCATAACGAAAAAGGGCGCCTGCATGCTGGGCGCCCTTTCTCATTTCGATAGCTGATCGGGCTTGGGCCGTTCAAACCGGGGCCCTCAGTGACCTGGCACGGTATGGGTCCGCATTACTGGACAAATATCCAGGAATGCAGACCGATAAACAGAGCGGTCACCGCGACCAACGAAGCGATTCCGAAAACGTCTTTTGCAAGATTTGTCATTGTACTGCTCCTGAGAACCATTGATTGCAATGTGGAGCAGATAGGCCTGCCATCTCAAACTTCCAACCACCATTCTTGCATAGGTGTTTTGCGAAATGTGCATGTCGAATACGTCCCATCCAAACAGTTGGTGTCTGGATGGGACGAAAGCCGGTTGATCGTGCTGAAACGATTGGTCAACCAGCAGGAACGTTTTCTCGGACGAAACCCAACTGCCCGCCAATGGTATCCGGGTTACCTTTCCTTGACCTTCCGAGCGCTACGCCGCAGGCCCCGAATTCAAACCCCATCTTCAAGTGGGGCCGACCACACCGCATGCTCCAATTGCGGCGTCGGTCCTCAATTGTCCGGTACAAACCAATTCAACTATGCATCACTCAAGAGCAGCGAGGGTTCGTCTTCGACCTCCCGACAAGGTGTTAAGTCGGCGCAGCCAGGGATCATGCACCAGCGGCGAAAGGCAGCGTCGTCCCGCCTTCCGTGCCACCCTTGAAGAGGTGCTGGTCGCCGACCTGATCCTGCATATCCGCGACATCAGCCATCCCCAAAGCGCCGAACAGGCCGGAAATGTCGCGGCGATCCTGAAGGATCTGGGGGTCGCCGTGGAAGCGCCGCTTCTGGAAGTCTGAAACAAGATCGACAATTACCCGCCCGAAGAGCGCGCCGCCCTGCAGGTTCAGGCCGAGCGCAACGACGGCTCTTTGCGCTCTCGGCGCTGACCGGGGAGGGGCTGGAACCGCATCTGAAAAGCCTCTCGGAAGAACGCCATCTGACGACGCTGACGCTGCCCTTCTTGGAAGGCCGCAAACGCGCCTGGCTCTTTCAGGCCGGTGTCGTCAAAAGCGAGACCGATACCCAGAACGGCCACGAACTCCGCCTGCACTGGACTGCCCGTCAGGAAAAAGCGTTCGGCGATCCTGAACGCCCGGACGCACAGGCGAGCAGCATTTTCGCGCGATGATCCCTGCCGCACGGGGTCTGGTCAGAGCAATCCCAAGCTCGCATCCGTTGCCGCAAAACCATATTTGTCGCGCGGCGGCAAAGGGCGTGTGCGCCAGTCGGGGTTGAGGGTGAAGCTCGAGACGCTTCGCTCGGCGGGTAGGGCGCCGTTGCCCACCCCGAGGGCGCAATCGTAATGGAGCTTGACGATTTCCTCGCGGCAGACCTGCTGGGAGGCGGTATGGGTCTGGCTGGCCTCTTTCCATGCCCGGACGCGTGCGAAATCCGCACTCTCCGGTAGGTCGAATCACTCATAGTATTCGAGGAACCAGAACCGATTGAAGATCGGCGTGAACACCGCCTCGGCAAGTCCGAAGCGATCGGAAAAGAACGGGGCCGCTCGGGCTTTGGTATGCCAGGAAGTCGTTCAGGTCGCGGTAGAGGCCTAAGAGCTTGTCGGCTTAGATGCCCCGGGCAGCTTCGTCCTGGTTCATTACGAAAGCGTAGCCCGCCGCGGTGAACGGGCCTTCTTTGGCGATCAGCATCGATTCCTGTGCATGTTCGAACGGATCGTCACGCCACAAACGGTTGCCCGGGATCGTCTCATCAAGGTAGGCCAGCAGAACGAGGCTTTCCTTTAGGATCCGCCCATCCACTGGCTCGAGCACCGGCAAAGCGGTCGTGCCCCGGGTCTTGCGCAGCAGTCGCGACCACTTGGCGCCGTGATATCGACGACGCGAAACTCAACGGCGGCGCACTGGTCACTCAAGGCAAGCATGATCTCCAGCCGTTGCGAGAACGGGCGGACGGGAATGTGGTAAACGATAGGGTGAACGGAGACTCGTGGGTCTCGATATCTGCATGGTCAGAGGGAGGTGATGACATTCTGATACGCGCATGTCGTTGCCGCAATCCAGAGTTCGCGCCGGCTGATTCTCGTGACATTTCGGTTCTGAGGCCGCCGGCCGGTGGGCCTTAGCCCTCTTCCAGAGGCTCCAACCGGGTGATGCCGACCGCAGCTGCGCGGGCAAGGTCGGGATCAAGCGACATCGGGATGTATTCGCCGCGCCGCCAAAGCTCCCCCAGATCGTCGTAATGCCGCGACAGGAAATGCCCGGATTGTCCGGTCGAGATGATGAAGACTGAACTGTCGGGATCGGCGAAATCATAGACCCCGCGATAACCCGCGCCATGCACGTTCTGAAACGGGAATGGCTCGCGTCCCGAGGTCGCGCCGCGAAGCAGCGTGTTGTCGCCGCCGGAGGTTGATTGGCGGATGTTGACGAACCATTTCAGCACCGGCATCGTGCCAAGCACCTGATGGTCGTGCGTGGCCTCGTGCGCGTCGCCCCAGCGCAACGATTCGAGCGTGGTGCCAAAGCGCTCGCCGATCCACAGAAGGGCATCGTCCAGCGCCTGCCGCGAGATGTCGGTGCAGGTCTCGACGGGCCCCGATTTCAGGACGTCGCACCAGACCGAAGCGCCGTCGACATCGCGGAACACGCGCTCGATGAACAGCGGTTCGACATGGAGGAAGTTGCGCGACAGCGGCCCCAACTCGTCGCGGATAAGCCGGTCCTGCAGTGCCCGAACCCAAGCCGAGTAGATCAGCGGCTCGGGCAGATGCTCATTCATCTCGCCGTTCCAGTCAGCCAGTAGCGCCAATGCCCGGTCGCGCTGGCGTTCTGGCGTGCCTTCGGCTGCGGCCTCGCCGGTGAACCACAGGTCGGCGGCGATCAGGGGCAAAAGCGACCGGGCGGTGAAGCTAACCGTGTCCAGCTGCGCCTCGATGAAGCTTTCCCGGGTGTGGACCTCCCGGTTCTGCATCAGCCGCCGCCAGCGCTGGATCCGTTGGGTGTCGCCCCAGTGATACGAGACATGGAACGGGAAGGCTCGGTCGATCATCTTGTTGTTGGTGTTGCCCAGAATGCCACCTTCGGGGTCCACGAATTCCGGGTTGGCCTGATAGTTCATCCGACCCTGCCAGCGATTTTCGGGCCGCCAGCCCAGCGTCGGCAGCCGGCCCTGGCTCTGGTGGCGGGCCGACCGCCGGGGCATGGCGCCGATCGTCTTCATGGCGACGGACTTCATGTCGGCCATCGTCAGGTTCTGGGTCGGCGCAATGAAACCCTCGCCTGCCGCGATGCCCTCTGCGACCGTTTGCGACCGCATCAGGTCCATGCCCGCTGAAAGCGTCGTGTCCCGCCCGGATAGGGCCGTCCATCCGAGGCTTGCCACACTGCCCGGCGGCGTAATCGTGCGGAACTCGAAGATCGGTCCGGGCAGGACCGGTCCGTTCTCGGTCCATTGCAGGGTGATAGTTAGTGATGGTGCGTCCTTCACCTCGATGATCGAGGACCGGGTCATCATCGGCTTGTAGCCGTCCGACGTCAGGACCTCATTTGGATTGTCGGGGTTGAGCTTCTCGATGAAGATATCGGCATCATCCATGTAGCTGGAGGTCAGCGCCCAGCCGAACTCCTCGCTGCGGCCCAGCATGATCGCGGGCACGCCGGGGATGGTGGCGCCGATAACTCCGCCGGTGGACAGTTCGAGTCGTGCCAGATACCAGATCGAGGGGGCTGAGAAGCCGAGATGCGGATCATTGGCCAGTAGCGTCGATCCGGCCGCAGAGCGCGAGGGCGCCGCGGCCCAGGCGTTCGAGGCCCCGGCCAGCCCGCGGTCTGCCACCGGCGAAAGAGGATCGGCGGACGGCTGGTTCGCTCTAGCGAATCGTGGCGCGCCAGGCACCAGCGCTGCATATTGCGGCAGGGCGGCTATGCCGTCACCTGGCACGTCCGGTAGGATGTCGCGCACCCGTTCTTCGGGCAGTAGCAGCGAGGTGCGGGCATAAAGCACCTCGTTGCTGATATGATCCGTCAGCCGCAGGGCCATCAGCTTGACGACGGCGATGGAATCCGCCGGTTGCCAGGGCGCGAGACGCTTCGAAAACAAGAAGAATTCCGGCGCACCACGCCCCAGAGCGCCCTGGTTGACCTGCTCCAACCAAGCATTCACGCCAGCCGCATAGGCGTCGAGCGCGGCCCGCGTTTCGACATCCTGAACCTCGACCGACTTCACGGCGAGGTTGTAGAGGTCCAGCCGCCGCATAAGTTCATCTGTGCCAAGGGTGCGTTCGCCGAACATCTCGCTCAGCCGGCCCTGAACGGTCCGGCGCATCATCATCATCTGCCAGAGGCGGTCCTGCGCATGGGCAAAGCCGAGGCCGAAGAATACATCCGTATCGCGGGCACCGAAAACATGCGGCACATTGCCATTGTCGCGCACGATCTCGAGCGGCGCGCTGATCCCCGCCACCTGGTGGGTCGTGTCGTAGTCGGGCAGCGAGCGAGAGGCCAGCCAATAGACCAGAAACCCGGCCAGCAGCAGCAGAACCACGAGGCCCGTGAAGCCCCGCAAAAGCCAGCGAAAGATCTTTGCCATAGCTGCCCGCGGTTGACCGGAGTTTTGAACCGTTTAACTAGGTTGCGAGTGTAAGACAAACCACCAAAGGGAAAAAGTCATGGCAAAAGTCGCGTTTCTTGGGCTCGGGGTGATGGGCTATCCGATGGCGGGGCACCTGGCCAAGGCTGGCCATGATGTGACGGTCTTCAATCGCACTTCGGCAAAGGCCGAAAGGTGGACTGGCGACCATGGCGGCGCTGCGGCGGCCAGTCCGGCCAAGGCGGCCGACGGAGCCGATTTCGTGATGGCCTGTGTCGGCAACGATCACGATCTGCGCGCGATCTGCGCCGGAGAGGAGGGCGCGTTCCAGACGATGAAGTCTGATTCCGTCTTCGTCGACCATACGACCGTCTCCGCCGCCGTGACTCGAGAGCTTCATGCGATTGCCGCTGAGAGCGGGATCGCCTTTGTCGACGCGCCGATCTCGGGCGGGCAAGCGGGGGCGGAGAATGGCAAGCTCTCGGTCATGTGCGGCGGCGAACAGGCGGCCTATGACCGCGCCGAACCGATCATCGCCGCCTATGCCCGGATCTGCCGACGCATTGGCGACAGCGGCGCGGGGCAACTGACCAAGATGTGCAACCAGATAGCTATCGCGGGCCTCGTACAGGGGCTGTCCGAGGCTCTGCATTTTGCCGAGAAGGCGGGCCTCGACGGCCGCTCAGTGGTCGAGGTCATCTCTCAGGGTGCCGCCGGATCCTGGCAGATGTCGAACCGCTATGAGACTATGCTGGACGACAAGTTCGACCACGGTTTCGCGGTCGACTGGATGCGAAAGGACCTGGGCATTTGCCTTGACGCCGCCAATGAAAACGGCGCCAGCCTGCCGGTCACGGCACTTGTCGACCAGTTCTACAAGGACGTGCAGAAGCTGGGCGGCAACCGCTGGGACACGTCGAGCCTGTTCAAGCGTCTGCGGGCGATGGGGTAGTGGCCGAATTCCCGCCCTGACCGTAACGCGGGGCAGAGTGCCTTTGCCATCCCGAACCTGAATGCAGCCTTGACCTCGGCGTTGGCCGCGATGCGCGTTGACAGCCCAGAAACCATGGCTATCAGCGTTGATTTCACAATGCCCGCCGGGACGACCCGGCCATGAAGGGGTATCACCAGGACGACCTGGAATTCATGAGGTTGAAATGGCGTGGATCTATCTTCTTATCGCAGGCGGTCTGGAAATTGTGTGGGCCACGGGTCTGAAGCGACTTGGCGGCAGCTTCTCTTCTGCAATTCTCATCCTGACGGCGGTCGCGATGATCGCGAGCCTTGTCGCGCTCTATGCCGCGATGGCAAGGCTCCCGCTCGGCATTGCCTATCCTCTCTGGACCGGTATTGGCTCGATCGGGTCCGTCATGGTGAGCGTCCTGGCCTTCAATCAGGCCCTCAGTGCATCGGGTGCTCTTGGCGTGGTGCTACTTGTGGTCGGAATGTTTCTGCTGGGCGCGGATGCACATTAGGAAAAGGGGGAAGGCCCGGATGACAAGATCGAAGAAACACGTTCGAAACCTGATCGAAGGCAAGCCCGCTCTCATTGTAACCGACATTCAGAAAAGCACGTTCATCGACAACAGCCAGGTGCGGTCGATCGACAACATGCCCGGTTACAAGGAGCGCATGATAGCGACCCGTGACCTTGTCGACGCGGCCCATGAGAACGACATCCCGGTGATCTTCATTCAGGAGGTTCACCGCCCGGACATGATCGATTTCGGACGCGAGCTAGACGGCGACGAAGATGTCCATTGCCTTGAGGGCGACCAGAGAACTGATATTGCGAAGGAGAAAATGGGCTTTCGCGAAGGTGACTATGCCGTGCCGAGACGCCGGTGTTCCGCCTTGTTCGGAACGGATCTCGAGATCCTGCTTCGCGGTTTGCGAGTCGATACGCTCATACTGTGCGGAGGCCTGACGGAGGTGTGTGTTCACTATACCTTCGTGGACGGGCACCAGTCGGATTACTTCTGCCGCGTTGCCGAGGATTGCGTCGGCGGCTCTTCCGTCGCTGCACACGAAGCCGCGCCGAAGGCCATGGAATATCTTCAGACCGGAGCGATCCGGCCGCGGTCCGAGATGATCAGCGCCATGTCCGAGCATGCCGGGCAGAGGTAGATGATTGATATGGAAGGCCGGCCCGACGCCGGCTCGGACCCTCGGCCTTTCTGGCTTGGGGAAACTACCGCCTTCGGAATACGGCGTCAGGTCCGAGTGAGGGATGATTCTGCTGCGGTCATTCCCCGCGACTGACTGTCCTTGTCAAAGAAGGACGGTCCCCGACCGCAGAGCGGCCGGGGCCCGTGCTGCCAGGCTCAGCCCCGTTTCAGGATCGACAGACCGGCATATTCGGCGGTTTCTCCGAGCATTTCCTCGATCCGGATCAGCTGGTTGTATTTCGCCAGCCGGTCCGAGCGGGACAGCGAGCCGGTCTTGATCTGCCCGCAATTCGTTGCCACCGCGAGATCCGCGATCGTGGCATCTTCGGTCTCGCCCGAACGGTGGCTCATGACGTTGGTGTAGCCGGCGCGATGGGCCATATCGACGGCCTTCAGGGTCTCGGACAGCGTGCCGATCTGGTTGACCTTGACCAGCATCGAGTTGGCGCAGCCGCGCTTGATGCCGTCGGCCAGCCGTTCGGGGTTGGTCACGAAGAGGTCGTCGCCCACCAACTGTACTTTGCCGCCCAGGGCCTCGGTCAGAGCCTTCCAGCCTTCCCAGTCATCCTCGGACATGCCGTCCTCGATCGAGATGATCGGGTAGTCATCAACAAGGGCGGCAAGATATTCCGCGTTCGCATCGGAACCAAGGATCTTGTCTTCTCCGGAAAGCACATATTTGCCGTTCTTGAAGTACTCTGTCGCGGCGCAATCGAGTGCCAGGTAGATATCCTCACCGGGCTTGTAGCCGGCTTTCTCGATCGAGCGCAGGATGAAATCCAGCGCCTCACGGGTGGAGGAGAGGTTGGGAGCAAAGCCGCCCTCATCGCCGATCCCGGTATTGTGGCTTGCATCCGACAGCTCCTTCTTGAGCGTGTGGAATACTTCCGAACCCATCTGGACCGCGCCCCGAATGTCGTTCGCGGCCACCGGCATGATCATAAATTCCTGGATATCTATAGGATTATCAGCATGTTCTCCGCCATTTATGATGTTCATCATCGGCACTGGCAGCATCCGCGCCGCGGAACCGCCGACATAGCGGTAAAGCGGCAGCGCCGAGAAATCGGCGGCCGCCTTGGCGACGGCCAGCGACACGCCCAGAATGGCATTGGCGCCCAGCCGACCCTTATTTGGTGTGCCGTCAATTTCGATCATCGTGGCGTCAATTGCTTCCTGCTCGGTCGCATCGAAACCGACCAGCCCTTCGGCCAGTTCGCCGTTCACCGCGGCCACGGCCTCCAGCACGCCCTTGCCCTTGTAGCGGTTCTTGTCGCCGTCCCGCTTTTCGACGGCCTCATGCGCACCGGTCGAAGCCCCCGACGGCACCGCCGCGCGGCCCATCGTGCCGTCTTCTAGGATGACATCAACCTCAACGGTCGGGTTGCCCCGGCTGTCCAGAATTTCGCGGCCGATAATGTCGATGATCGTGCTCATGTCTTATCCTTTTTCAATGGAACGCCGAAAAGCTCTAGCCGGTGCCCTTTCAGCTTATAACCCAGTTTGCGGGCAATCTTTTCTTGCAGCTCTTCGATTTCGTCGTCGACGAATTCGATGACTTCGCCGCTGTTGATGTCGATCAGGTGGTCGTGATGTTCGCGGTCGGTCGTCTCGTAACGCGCCCGGCCATCGCCGAATTCGTGCTTTTCCAGGAGATTCCAGTCCTCGAACAGTTTGACAGTGCGATAGACCGTGGCCAACGAAATATGCGGATCGTGGGCCGAGGCGCGGTTGTAGAGCTCTTCGACATCGGGGTGATCGTCGGATTCCTCAAGAACCGCTGCAATCACGCGGCGCTGTTCGGTCAGGCGCAGGCCTTTGGCCTCGCATTGGGCGATGATGGTCGGTGTCATCCCAAGTCCTTGATGCTCACTTCTGCGGTTTAAAAGGTTTCAGGCACCGGCTCCACCGCTAAACGCATATTGCCGCGGGATTCGTGACGCGCGTTGCCCGCGGTCAGAACCATCGCAAGTGCCGGAACAGGATGTAAAGCGCGATGCCGATCAACAGCATTCCAGCGCTGAGCGTTGCAAAGGCCCAGGACCATGTCGCGCCCGGCATCCCGGCGACATTTACGCCGAAAAGGCCGGTGAGGAATCCCAGCGGCAAAAAGATCGCCGCCACGATCGAAAGCACGAACCCGTTGCGGGTAATCGCTTCAGCACGCTGTGCATGGACATGTTCCTGAAGGGCCTGCAGTCGCTGAGTGACGGCGTCGAGTTCCTCTACGCTGCGCATCGTGCGGTTTGCGATCTCGCGCAGGCGGGTGCGTTCGGCGGCATTGACCAGCGGGGCGTCGGTCTGGGCCAGTCGATCCAGCGCCTCGCGCTGGGGACCGACATAACGGCGCAACCGGATGGCCTGACGGCGCAGCGGCATCAGCGCGGCCGGATTGGCGGCCTCGCCGGTCATCAGCTCGTCCTCGAGCGCGCTCGTATGGTCGTCGAGATCGAGCGAGGCCTCCTCGATTCGGTCGGTCAGCGATTTGCTGAGCGCCGCCAGCCAGTCCGCGGTGCTGGCCGGACCGGTGCCCGCGACCATCGCCTGACGCAGGTCGTCGGCGGCAAAGACCCGGCGCACCCGGGCGCTGACGATCAGTTTTTCAGTGACCCACATCCGCAACGACACCATGTCGTCAGTCTCCGCCCCGGTATTGAGGTTGATGCCGCGCAGGTTGAGGATCAGCCCGGCCTCGTGCTGGTCGCATCTGGGCCGGGTCTCGGCCTGTAGCAGCGCGGCGGCGGCGACCGCCGGCAGATGCTCTGCCACCCAGCCTGCAAGGCCGGGATCGGCAACGTCGAAATGCAGCCACCGATAGGCGCCTCCCTTCGCCGGCTCAGGTCCCGGCGCTTCGCCCTCAAGCGGTGTCGCACGGCCATCGGGTGTGACATCGAATGCCGCGATCGGCCTTGCAAGGGGTGGACTGTTCGGCATCAGATCACCAACTCGCCCTGCATTACCCTGACCGCCTTGCCGGAGACTTCTATACTGGCGGTCCGACCGCTTGAAAGTTCTGCACGGGTATGAATGAGCGACGGCCGCCCCATCTCGACGCCCTGACGGATCTCGAACGACTGCCCGAGCCCGTCTTGTTCGGACAGGAGCGCCGTCAGCGCCGCGGCGGCACTTCCGGTGGCGGGATCCTCGGGCATGTTGTCGAGCGGCGCGAACATCCGGGCATTCACCTTCTGGCCGTCGCGGACATAACAGAAGATCGCGAAATCAAGCCCCGCCGGGTACCGCTTGGCCCCGATACGGAAGTTGTCGACAACCGGCGTCGCTTCCTGCAGCGCCTCGAGGCCTGTCAGTTCGACAAGGACGAATTCCAGCCCGACCGTGGCCTGAACCGGGGCGTGCCGTTCCGTGCGGATCGACTCTGCCTGAAGGCCAATGCAATCGGCCACCAGCGCCGGCTCCGGGCGCGACAGGACGCGCAGAGGTTGCTTCGTGACCAACCTGGCGGTCCCCGCTTCTGCGCGGCAGGGGATCGGCCCGACGCCGAGTTCAAGCACCATGTCAGGTCCCTTGCCCAAGTCTGCCAGCGCCACCGCCGTGCCGATGGTCGGGTGACCGGCGAAGGGCACCTCCATCGTCGGCGTGAAGATCCGCACCTTCGCGGTATGCGCGGCATCCTCGGGCGGTAGCAGAAAGGCGGATTCGGAGAAATTGAACTCGCGTGCAATCTTCTGCATCATCGCGCCCGTCAGACCGGACGCGTCGGGGATCACCGCCAGCGGATTGCCGCCAAAGGGCGTGTCCGTGAAAACGTCATAGACAAGGAAACGGGTCATCGCATCAACTCCGGGGCTCGGCCAAGGCGGGTGGAGAGGCGCGCCACGGTAAGGCCCTGAACGATAATCGAGAAGACCACGACGATATACGTCGCGGCAAGGATCACGGGCTTCCATTCGCCGTCTGGCAGCGACAGCGCCAGAGCCACCGAGATGCCGCCCTTCAGCCCGCCCCAGGTCATGATCGGGATCACCCCGCGCGTGAACTCTCGGAACGGGTGCAAAAGAAGGATCGGCACTGCGACCGCACTTAACCTGGCGGCCAGCGCAAGGGCGATGGCGAAGATGCCGGCAGTGAAATTGTCCATACTGAAGGCCACCGCGAAGACCTCGAACCCGATCATCAGGAACAGGACGGCGTTCAGCATCTCGTCGATCATGTGCCAGAAGGCAGAGACATGGCCGCGGGTCTCGTCGCTCATCCCGTACTTGGTGCCGACATCGCCGATCAAGAGCCCGGCACAGACCGCCATGATCGGCGCCGAGACATGCAGCGCGACGGCCAGCTCGTAACCACCAAAAGCAAGACCGAGCGTGATCAGAACTTCCAGCGCATAGTCATCGATCCGGCGCATGACGCGGAACACCAGCCAGCCGAGCGCAAGCCCCAAGGCCGCGCCGCCAACCGCCTCTTGCACGAATAGGCGCAGCGCATCGGTCCAGCCGCTTGCATGGGCATCGCCCTGCGGAAAGGCCAGCCCGACCAGCACCAGAAAGACGACATAGCCGACGCCATCGTTGAAAAGCGATTCGCCCGCAATCTTGGTCTCCAGCGATTTCGGCAGATCGGCGTCGCGCAGCACGCCCAGCACAGCGACCGGATCGGTGGGTGAGATCAGCGCCCCGAACACCAGCGCCACCAGAAGCGGCATCCCCGTGAGCCAGCTGAAGCCAATCCCGACGACCAGCGTCGACAGCCCGACGCCGATCGTTGCCATCAGGAAGACGACGATCCACTGCTTTCTCAGATGCTCGACCTTGACATGCAGCGCCCCGGCAAAAAGCAGCAGTCCCAGCATGCCCTCCAGAAGCGCGTCCGAGAACTCGAACTCGTTTACCAGATGGCGGGTCTGATCGACGATGCCGAGCGAGGGCAGGAGCAGGTCGATGCCGACGACGACCAGCGAGGCGGCGAGCGCCACGATCAGGATGCCGATGGCGGCAGGAAGGCGCAGAAACAGGTAGTTGATCGCACCAAATGCGCCGGCCAGAACGATCAGCAAGGAAGATATCTGCAGGACTGTCATCGTGCCTGACCTTTTTTGCAGCATCCGTAACATGCCGGGCGGAAGGTGCAACCGCGCTTGACCGGTCTGGTGGCACGCCAGCGGCCTTCAGGTGCCGCAGAACGTGCGCTGAACGATCTCATGAGGTTCTGGCGGGCGCTGAAGGTCCTCGGCGTCCGGCTGATCGAGGCAGGGCTGCGCGAGCACCTCGTTAATCCGGTGAAACGGCTTGAAATCGCCGCCGACCGCCGCCTGAATTGCCTGCTCAATCCGGTGGTTGCGCGGGATGTAGGCGGGGTTCGCTGCCTCCATCACCGTACCCGCATCGCTCGGATCGCTTGCCCGACGGTCCTGCCATTTCCGGCCCCATTCGGCCAGTCCCTCTGGCAATTCGTCACGGGACAGGGCCCTGAATGTATTTGTGAAGTCCGCTCCATTCACCGCCATCCAGTCCAGCAGTTCCTGGATCAGCTTTGCATCGCCGCCTTCGGCCGTGGTCAGGCCGAGCTTGGCGCGGAAGACAGTGAGGTATTCCTGCGCATAGAGGTCCGGGAAGCGATGCACGGCCTCTGTCGCGGCGGCGATGGCGGCGTCCTTCTCGCCCATCAGCGGCAACAGGCATGAGGCGAACTGGGCGAGGTTCCAGACGGCGATCTCGGGCTGGCGGAAATAGGCATAGCGCCCGAAACTGTCGATCGAGGAATAGACCGTTTCGGGGTGGTAACTGTCCATGAAGGCGCAGGGGCCATAGTCGATGGTCTCGCCCGACACGGCCATGTTGTCGGTATTCATCACGCCGTGAATGAAGCCGACACCCATCCATTTCGCGATCAGCGCCGCCTGGCGCTCCATGACGCGGTTAAACAGGTCGAGTGGGGTTTTCTCTTCGGGATAGTGCCGGGCGATCACGTGGTCGGTCAACGCCTGCAGGGCCTGGGCATCCTGCCGCGCGGCGAAATACTGAAACGTCCCGACACGGATATGGCTGGCCGCGACGCGGGTCAGCACGGCGCCGGGCAGGGCGCGTTCGCGCAGAACCTCTTGACCGGTCGTCACGGCGGCCAGCGCGCGGGTGGTCGGGATGCCCATCGCGTGCATCGCCTCGGAGACAATGTATTCGCGCAGCACCGGCCCAAGCCAGGCGCGCCCGTCACCGCCCCGCGAATAGGGGGTGCGGCCCGCACCCTTCAGCTGGATGTCGCGGCGTTCGCCTGTCCTGTCAATGACTTCGCCAAGAAGAACCGCGCGGCCATCGCCAAGGCGCGGCACCCAGCCGGCGAACTGGTGCCCGGCATAGACTTGCGCCAGTGGCTCTGCGCCCGCAGGAATGCGGTTGCCCGCCAGCACCTCGACCCCTTCGGCGCTGCGCAATTCGACCGGATCGATGTCGAGATCGCGGGCGAGAGCGTCATTGACGACGACCAAGCCTGGCTTGGCAACCGGCGCGGGAGCCTGCGCCGAGTAGAACATAGCCGGCAGTCGAGCATAGGAATTGTCAAACGGGATATGGACGGTCATACCATGAACTTAATGGCGTCTGGTCATCAGGCAAGAGCCGTCACGCAGGCGAAACCCGGCGCGGCGGTAGACGGATTGGGCCGCCGCGTTTTGCGGATCGACCTCCAGATGCAATGCCTTGACGCCGTGCTCGCCGAGCGAGGGCAGGAGCGAGGACAGCACCTCGGAACCCATTCCGCGGCCCCTTACGCTTTTGCGGATGAAGAATTCGTCGATGAACCCGTCTATGCCGCCAAGCTCGATGGAATAGCCGAAGCTGATCACGATATAGCCAACGGGCGCGCGGCGGATCCCGATCAGGTAGACGACACCATGCGGCGAGCCCTCCAGCAGCGGTGTCAGCGCGGCGCGGCGTCCTTCCTCCGTCGACTCAATCCCCTCGAACGCGTGGAAGCCCGCGACCATCGGTTCGAGCTTAGCCAGATCATCGGTCGTGGCAAGATGCAGGGCGGCACTCATAACCGGGCCAAGCGTTCCGTCAGAAGGTCAAAGAACCCGTCATCGGCGATGTCGCCCGCCCAGGCCGCATTCGGCTTGCGTCCCGAGACGCCCCACCAGTCGGCAACGGTCATGCCGAGCGTAAGCTCTGATTGAGTTTCGATCTCTACATTGATGACTCTGTGGGTAAAAAGCTCCGGCCGGATCAAATAGGCGATGACAGTCGGGTCATGCAATGGCGCCCCTTCCGAACCATATTTTGCCACGTCGAACCGCTCAAAGAAATGCGTCCAGCTGGCGACGACCTTGCCGACATGGGTGCCGAGCGCCTCGAAGGCGGCGACGCGCGGATGGGTAACCAGCGCCTTGTGCGTGACATCAAGCGACATGACCGTCAGGGGGACGTCGGATTTAAACACGATATCAGCAGCTTCCGGGTCGACATAGATGTTGAACTCGGCGGTCGGGGTGATGTTCCCGACCTCGAAATAAGCGCCGCCCATCAGCACGATTTCCTGCACGCGGGCAACGATGTCGGGTGCCTTTTGAAATGCGGTCGCGATATTCGTCAGCGGACCAAGCGCGCAGAGCGTGACGGTACCGGCGGGTTCACGGCGCAGGGTCTCGACGATGAAATCGACGCCATGTTGGTCTTGCAGCGGCATTTCCGGATCCGGCAGCTCGAACCCGTCCAGCCCGGTCTTGCCGTGGACATGCTCTGCGGTGACAAGTTCGCGTCGCAGCGGCGCATCGCATCCGGCAAAGACCCGGACATCAACATTGCCAGCTACTTCACAGATAATACGGGCGTTTCTGGAAGTGTGATGTAGAGGCACATTGCCCGCGACGGCGACGATCCCGAGCAGTTCGATATCTTCCGGACTGGCCAGCGCCAAAAGGATCGCGACGGCGTCATCCTGACCGGGATCGGTATCGATGATGATCTTGCGGGGCATCGCGCACTCCTAGCCTTGCGCCCCGTCAGTCGCAAGTCGGGGGCCGCTTGTCCAGCGGTATCGGCGGGCGGGCGGAATGCCGCGAATGCCGAGGCCGCGCCACGATAAACGGCGCTAGCTTGCCACGCGGCGAAACACGCTCTGCTGGAATTTCTGGATGTTGCCCCTCGGCGTCATATGCTTGAACCGGTGCGAGTCGACCGTCCGGAACTGGCCCGGTGCCAGTCTGTCGAACTCTGCGACAAGTTCGCGCGGGCTGTAGCGCCGGACCGGCAAGCCAGAGCAGGTCTCGGGGCCATCCTCGTCAAAAGTGTGGATGACAACCGTCGCTCCGGAAACAGTTGCGTTGAGCAGGGCCCCGAAATAGGCGGCGCGCCCGGCTGGCTCGGTCAGGAAGTGAAAGACGGCGCGGTCGTGCCAAGCCGAATAGCTGCGATCGGGGGACCATCTGGTGATATCGGCGACGATCCAGGTGACCTCGGAGGCGCGATTGCCCAGACGCGCGCGGGCCAGATCAAGTGCGCGGTCGGAGATGTCGAGCACGCTTACCGGTCCGAGACCCCGGGCAAGCAGATGGACGGCGAGCCGCGAGGATCCGCCGCCGATGTCGATCACTGGATCGCCAGGGGACAGGACCGGGGTCAGGGCCGCCAGGGACCGAACCGGGCTGTCCTCGAACCAGGTCAGCGCATCTTCGGCGCGGGCGGCATAGACATTCTCCCAGTGGTCGGCCGCGTTCATGCTCTGCCTCTTCGAAGTCGCTTGCTACAATAAGTAATGTCGCGCCGGCCAGAAACAACAACGCCGCCCGGTGTTGGGGCGGCGTCGCTGTGGTTCCGTCGTGACGGATCAGCTGTCGAAGTCAACTTCTTCCATGATCCGCAGGGCTGTCGGGCGATGTGCGGCCACGTCCGACAGGTCGATCGTGTCGGCGGTGAATGCGCCCCAACTGGCCACGAGTTCGGAGGTCCTCGCACCTTCGAGCACCGGATATTCGTTGTTGGCTTCGGCATAGATCGCCTGGGCTTCGGCTGAGACCAGGAATTCCATCAGCCGGATCGCGTTCTCCTTGTTCGGTGCGGCCTTGGTCAGCGCGATGCCGGAGACGTTCACATGGGTCCCGCCATCCTCGAATGTCGGAAACACGATCCGGACACTGTCGGCCCAGGGCTGCTGCTCTGGATCCGCCACCATCAGCCCCATATAGTAGGTGTTGCCAAGCGAGATGTCGCATTCCCCGGCCCAGATCGCCTTGACCTGCGCGCGGTCGTTGCCCTGCGGCTTGCGGGCGAGGTTGGCCTTTACGCCGGCGGCCCAGTCCTTGGCAGCGTCCTCTCCGTCATGGGCGATGATCGCCGAGGTGAGCGCGAGGTTGTAATCGTGGGTGCCGGATCGCGTGCAAATCCGGCCCTTCCACTTGTCCGAGGCGAGATCCTCGTAGGTCGTCACCTCGCCATCGGCGACGCGATCTTTCGAGGCATAGACGATCCGCGCCCTTGTGGTCAGGCCGAACCAGAGGTTGTCTTCGTCGCGGAGCGGGGCAGGCACGGCCGTTTCCAGTACCTCGCTTTCGACTGGTTGAATCACGTCGGCATCGACGATCTGCTTGAGATTGGCGATGTCGACCGTCATCACCAGATCGGCGGGTGAGCGGCTGCCTTCGGCGATGAGACGTTCGACGATGCCTTCCTCGACGAAACCGAGATTGACGGCGATGCCAGTCTCGGCGGTGAAGGCGTCGATCACTGGCTGAATGAGTTCGGGCTGACGGGTAGTGTAGATGTTGACATCCTCCGCCAGTACTGGGGTCGCACAGGCGAGAAGGGCGGATGTCAGGGAAAGCGCGCGTAGAGTCATGGAAAGCTCCGGTTATTTGCTGGCGCCTTTAAGCCCGAGTCTTTTTGTCAGGTCAATACCTGATTAGTTCAGTCGGATAAACGCCGCTCCTCGGCCTTGACCCGGTTCCAGAGCGCGTCCATCTCGGCCAGGTCGGACTGGTCGGGGCGCTTGCCATTTGCCTTCAGCTTGGCTTCGACGCCACGAAATCGCCTCGTGAACTTGGCATTGGCAGCGCGCAGCGCCTCTTCGGGGTCGATCTTCAGATGCCGGGCGAGGTTGGCAATCACGAAGAGCATGTCGCCGAACTCCTCGGTCATCTCCACGTGCGACAGGGTGTCACGCGCTTCGGCGAGTTCGCGTGCCTCCTCAGCTATCTTGTCGATGACCTCATCTGTCGAGGGCCAGTCGAAACCGACGCGGGCAGCGCGCTTCTGCAATTTCACGGCGCGCATGAGGGCAGGCACGCCGATCGCGACCCCGTCAAGCGTGCCCGCCTCGGCACGGTCCGCGCGTTCGGCGGCCTTGATCTTCTCCCAATCAAGAATCTGCTGCTGGGCCGACTTGTCGCGGCTTTCGTCGCCGAAGACATGCGGGTGGCGGGCAACCATCTTGTCAGAGATCGCGTTGGCGACGCTGTCAAAGCTGAAATGCCCGGCCTCTTCGCCCATCTGTGTATGGTAAACGGTCTGCAGCAGCAGATCGCCAAGCTCGCCCTCCAGATCGGCCCAGTCCTGCCGTTCGATCGCGTCAGCGACCTCGTAGGCCTCCTCGATCGTGTAGGGCGCGATCGAGGCGAAATCCTGTTCGATATCCCACGGGCATCCGGTTTCGGGGTCGCGCAGGCGACGCATGATTTCCAGAAGGCGCGGCAGGCCGCCTTCGGGATCAAGCACGAGGGCGTGAGAGGATTTCGTCATTGCTTGCCGGTCCGCTTTCAGGTTCTTTGGCCGGGTTATTGCAACACTGCCAAGGTGAGTCCATATGCCCGTTGTCAACCGCATCGCCGATTACGCCGACGATATGAAGGCGTGGCGACGCTGGATGCACCGGCACCCGGAGCTGGAATTCGATTGCCATGAGACGGCCGGCTTCGTTGCCGGGCATCTGCGGGACTTCGGCGTCGACGAGATTCATGAGGGGATCGCCGAAAGCGGGATCGTCGCGATCATCAACGGGCAGGGCGAGGGGCCGACGATCGGGTTGCGCGCGGATATGGACGCGCTGCCGATTGCCGAGACGACTGGCTTGGCCCATTCCAGCGAGACGGCCGGCCTGATGCATGCCTGCGGCCATGACGGCCATACCGCGATGTTGCTTGGTGCTGCGCGATACCTGGCCGAAACCCGAAAGTTCCGAGGCCGCGTCGCGCTGATCTTCCAGCCCGCCGAAGAGCATGGCGCCGGTGCCGAGGTGATGGTCCGCCAAGGCGTGATGGAACGGTTCGGTATCTCCCAGGTCTATGCGCTGCACAATGCGCCGGGCGTGCCTGCGGGTCACTTCATGACCGCACCGGGACCGATCATGGCGGCCTGCGACACGTTCGAGATCCACATTTCCGGCCAGGGCGGGCATGGCGCGATGCCACATGAAACCCGTGATCCGGTGGTGGCCGCGGTCGGTATCGTTCAGGCGGTGCAGACCATTGTCAGCCGCAACCACTATGCAGCCGAGGATCTGGTGATCTCGGTGACGCAGATCCATACCGGCTCGGCCGACAACATCGTCCCCGACAAGGCTTATATCTGCGGCACGGTGCGGACCTTCGATAAGGGGGTGCAGGCGATGGTGATCCGGCGTTTGCAAGAGATTGTAGACGGGCAGGCGGCCAGCTACGGCGTCGAGGCAGAGCTGGATTACGCGGTCGGCTATCCGGCGACGGTAAACCATGCCGAGAAGACCGATTTCGCCGCAAGCGTTGCCCGGGACGTATCGGGCGAGGCGGCAGTCAACGACAATTCCGGCCGCGAGATGGGGGCCGAGGATTTTGCCTACATGCTCGAGGCCCGCCCCGGCGCCTATCTCTTTCTCGGCCAAGGCGAAACGGCGGGCCTTCATCACCCCGCCTATGACTTCAACGACGACATCGCGCCGATAGGAGCCTCGTTCTTCGCACGGCTGGTGGAACACGCGCAGCCGCTCTGATCCGTCACCGGGTCAGGAAGCATCCCCAATGTCCGCCGGCCAAGCTGCCCCAGATGCGCAAAGGAAAGGAACCCGGAATGGCACTGGAAGACGCCAAGAAACAGAGCGATCTCGCCTTTACCCGCAAGGACCGCAAGGGACTGGCCTACGAGAATGCCTTTGGCGGCGCGACGTCGTTTCTGCGCCGTGAGTACAGCAAGGATCTGACGGGCGTTGACCTCGCGATCACCGGAGTGCCGTTCGACCAGGCGGTCACGCACCGCACCGGCACGCGCTTCGGTCCGCGTGCGATCCGCGAGGCGAGCACGCTTCAGCCCTATGACCCGCCCTTTGGCTGGGACGGGTTCGATCCGCTTTCGGATTTCTCGATCGTCGATTATGGTGATCTGGCCTACGACTATGCCCATACGCCGAGTTTTCCGGGGCTACTGCAGGCTCATATTGCGGGGATACTGGCGGCGGGGCCGGGGACGGTGACGCTCGGGGGCGATCATTTCATCACGCTGCCGATCTTGCGCGCCTATGCGGAGAAATATGGGCCGATGTCGGTCATTCACATCGATGCGCATTCTGACCTCTGGGCGGATGACGACATGGACAGGATCGACCACGGCACCTTCTTCTACAAGGCGGTGAAGACCGGGCTGGTGGATCCTGCGCGTTCGGTCCAGATCGGCATCCGGACGGTCTGCGACGACTATCTTGGCGTCGAGTTCATAGATGCGCGGACGGTGCACGAACAGGGCGCGGCCAATGCCGTAGCCCGCGCCAAGGAGATCGTCGGCGACAATCCCGCCTACGTCACATTCGATATCGACGCGCTCGACCCGGCCTTTGCCCCGGGCACCGGCACGCCGGTCTGGGGCGGGCTGGCCAGCTGGCAGGCGGCGACCATCCTGCGCGATCTGGCGGGGATCAACATGGTGGGAGGCGACGTCGTCGAGGTCTCGCCGCCCTTCGATCCGACCGGTGCCACGGCGATTGCCGGCGCGCATGTCGCGGTGGAGCTGATGACGCTCTATTGCTGGACTCTGAAAGAGCGGGCGTGACCGGTCAACAAAGCTGCGCCGGGTTGGTATGAGGTAAGAGGCACCGCGCCGACCTGTCAGAACAAGTAACTGACGTGCCGAGGCGGTCTCTCAGTGGCCGGGCCCAAGGCCCTTGACCGCACCTGGGACAACGGGCAACAGGCGGATATGGTACCATTTGACAGATTGCAGCAGATCACCGAGCGCTTCGAGTATCTCGAGGCCAAGATGTCGACCGGCAGCGGCGACATCGCTGCTTTGGGCCGCGAATATTCCGAGCTGCGCCCGGTCGTGGCCGAAATCGAGGCCTATCGTCAGCTGCTGAGCGATATCGCCGAGACCGAGGCGATGCTGAAGGATCCCGAGATGAAGGCGCTTGCAGAGGAGGAACTGCCGGTTCTGCGCGACCGGCAGCCCGAAGTCGAGCAGGCGCTGCGGCTTGCCCTGCTGCCCAAGGATGCCGCGGATGCACGGCCCGCGATCCTCGAGATCCGGCCAGGAACCGGCGGCGAAGAGGCGGCACTGTTTGCAGGCGACTTGCTTCGGATGTATCAGCGCCATGCCGAGGCGATGGGCTGGAATTTCGATATCGTTGAGATGCAGGAAACTGAGCTTGGCGGGATAAAGGAAGTGGTCGCCAACGTTCGCGGCGAGGGCGTGTTTGCGCGGCTCAAATATGAAAGCGGCGTGCACCGGGTGCAGCGCGTGCCCGAAACCGAAAGCGGCGGACGGATCCATACCTCGGCGGCAACGGTCGCGGTGCTGCCCGAGGCGCAGGAGGTCGATATCGACATTCCGACCAGCGACATCCGCATCGACACGATGCGGGCGAGCGGGGCCGGCGGGCAGCATGTGAACACCACGGATTCGGCGGTGCGGATCACCCATATCCCCTCGGGCATCGTCGTGACGAGTTCCGAGAAATCCCAGCATCGCAACCGCGAGATCGCCATGCAGGTTCTTCGCTCGCGGCTTTATGATGCAGAGCGGCAGCGGGTCGACAGCGAGCGTTCGGCGGCGCGGAAAAGCCAGGTCGGGTCCGGCGACCGGTCGGAGCGGATACGGACCTACAATTTCCCGCAAGGCAGGATGACCGATCACCGGATCAACCTGACGCTCTACAAGCTTGACCAGGTGATGCAGGGCGATCTGGGCGAAGTCATCGACGCGCTCGTCGCCGACGATCAGGCGCGGATGCTGGCCGAGATGGAATGAGCGGGTATCTTGTTCGCCAGGTTCTGGCGTCGGCGACCGCGCGGCTAAAGGCCGCCGGTGTGCCATCGCCTGCCCGTGACGCCCGCAGGCTGATGTCGGAAGCCATCGAGAGCATCGCGCCGGGCCCCGATGATCCGATCCCGCCGGGCGTCGCGCAACGGTTCGAGAGCATGCTGGCCGAACGCGAGGCGCGTGTGCCCGTGTCGCATATTCTGGGCTACCGCGAATTCCATGGTCGCCGGTTCATCGTGAATGGTGAAGTGCTCGATCCTCGCCCTGAAACAGAATGCTTGGTCGAAGTTGCGCTGGCCCGACCGTTCTCGCGTATCCTTGATCTTGGAACCGGGTCGGGCGCGATCCTGCTGACGCTGCTGGCCGAACGTCCCGATGCGACGGGTGTCGGGACAGACATTTCTCAGGACGCGCTGGACGTGGCGGCCGACAACCCGTTGGGTGCCGATCTGTCGGTGCGGCGGCGGCTGATCCTCTCTGACTGGTTTGAAAAGGTGGAGGGCCGGTTCGACCTGATCGTCTCGAACCCGCCCTATATCTCCGACGAAGAAATGATTGCGCTGGAACCGGAGGTTCGGGACCATGAACCGCGCATCGCGCTGACGCCGGGGGGCGACGGGCTGGACGCCTACCGCGCCATCACGGCCGGGCTTGGGGCTCATCTGGAGCCGGGCGGCCGGGTGCTTCTGGAGATCGGGCCGAGCCAGGCCGGTGCTGTTTGCCAAATGCTGGCTGCGGCAGGCCTGATGGGTATCAGCGTGCATCGCGACCTTGATGGGCGTGACCGGGTGGTCAAAGCCGTGCAAATTGGCCTGGAATCGGGGGGATTGTAGGATTTCGGCGGCAATTCCGGACCGAAATACCACAGCTCGCGCGATTTTGGCTTGTTTTCCGGGCTATCCCATGCTTATTCGATTCCACGCGGTTGGCGGGACAGGTAAGTCCGCCACGCCGGTTATGCCTAAAATCCGCAGGAACCAGAGGTAAGGCAGCCAAGCCGATTGAGGCACAGGTTCAGGTAAAAGCCCAAAAGCAAGGCTGGTAGCAAAACACCATGAGATCTTCCAAGTCCCGTTCTCGGTCGAAGAACAACAGCAATCGCAACCGATCCGTCGGAAATATCATCAACCGGGTCTTCGACAGTTCCGGTCCGGAAGGCAAAGTGCGGGGCACGCCGCAGCAGATCATCGAGAAGTTCAACCAGCTGGCCCGCGATGCGCAACTGTCGAACGATCGTGTCGCAGCCGAGAATTTTCAGCAGCACGCCGAGCATTACACGCGGATGCTGGCAGAAGCGCAGCGAGAGATGGAAGCCAAACGCGAGCAGCAGGAACGCGAGCACCAGCAGCGCCAGCAACAACGCGACGAGCAGCAGCAGCCTCAGGGCCGCGATGACCAGCCGCAGAGCCGGCAGCGACGCGAACGCCGTGCCGATCACGACCCGAGCCAGCAGGACCAGCCGGACGTATTGGATAGCGGTCGAAGCGAAGAAGACAGCGGGCTCGTGGAAACGCCAGAGGAATCGCAGCCCAAGAAGCGCGCACCGCGCAGCCGCAAACCCAAGGCCGCGGCGCCCGAACAGCCCGACAGACCTGAAGCGGCGGAGTGACCGGCAGCCCGTCGTCGCGAATCATTTTCGCCTGTGGAACTGTCGGGATCTCGCAAGTCGCCGAGCCTGACTTGCCGCGCCTGAGGACGCCCGACTAGAGTCCAGTCATCTTCCGGTTAGCGCTGACTACCGACCCAAGGTGGCCAGTATCTCTTGCGTGAGCGCCGCGACTTCGGTCGCCGCCGGCCCCTTCGGTGCTGCATCCTGTACACCCTGACCGCGGCCCAGTGTTTCGGCAAAGGCGATTCTGTTCGCCAGCGTCGCTTTCGCCAGCCCAGCCTCGACTTCGGCGGCCTTCTCGGCAATCTCCGCGCCCAGCCTGGTGCCAGCGCGGGTGCGGTTCAGAACCAGCATGGCCGGGGTGTTCGCCCGGCGCGCGAGATCCAGAACGCTTTCCGTCGCCCAGAGGTCGACATGGCTGGTCGCAACCGGAACCAGCGCCAGCGCCGCCTTTCGCAGGGCCGGCCGCAGGTCGCTGTCGGCCTTCGGCGGCGTGTCCACGAGCACGAAGTCGTTGCTGTCGGCCAGTTTTCCAGCCTCGTATTCGACGCCCCAGGCCGAAGAAGTAGAGAACTCCATCCCCGGATCGGACATTAGTTCGCGGCGAGCCATGAACCATCGGCCGAGGCTGCCTTGCGGATCGGTGTCGATGATCGCAACCTTGTGCCCCATCGCGGCAAGACTGACGGCCAGGTTGGCGACCACGGTGGTCTTGCCGCTGCCGCCCTTCTGCTGGGCTGCGGTGATTGTAATGCCGGTCATGGCGAACTCCGTCTGAACCTGTTGCCGCGATGCAGCATCGCACAGCGGGCAACAAATAGCACGCGACGATTTGGCGCAAGGGCATCGACTGCGATCTTCCCTCCGAAGGCCGAGGATCGGCGGTAGTCGACCTATCCTCCACGGCAATACTGGGATTCAGAGCCGCCAGCGCGTCCTGCGTTATCAACCGCTGACACGCATCGCGGCCCGCGACTTCGAAGACGCACGGATCAGGAGAGCCAGACTGTCTTGAGCAACTAACTCTCTGGTGCGGGGATCGTGTCTGCGCGGCAATCTGACGAGTTTCATGTGGTTAGGCGCATCAGGCGTTAAGCTATCTCTGAGATTTATCGGCTCAATTATCATGGCAGAGGAGCGGTGCGCCAGATTCGGGACGCTTTCCCGCAAGCCGCTTGCTAAGATGCGTCAGCACCAGAACAGGAGGACAGATTGACCAGCCACATCCGACGCATCCGCGA
>JBFKFZ010000037.1:0-29844 GCA_041633555.1 Paracoccaceae bacterium
CAGGATCACGGGGCCTTTGTTCTGTCGCCCAAGAAACCGGCCCCATAAGGAGCCGGCCCTCGGCGTCGTTATTGCATTTCAGGGAGTAGATGATGGAAAACGTCACCCAACTTCAACGCGACATCCTCGACCGTCTGACCGAACGCGACAAGGCGGCCTCGGTCCGTTGGAGCGACGACCGAGGGGTCGCCAGCGTCTTGCGCGGCGCGCTTCTGCCCGCCGATCGCGTCGCTAGCGACCTGCGTGAAAATCCCGAGGCCGTGCTCGTGGCCTTCCTCGAAGAGCTGGGCCCGTTGATCGGCCCCGAGGACAGCCGCGAAGCGATGCGCTTCGTCAAGACATCGGCGCCCAAGGGCGACGAAATCCGCATCCGCGCCATGCAGGTGGCCGAGGGCATCCCGATCCACGGCGCGAGCCTCGTTCTGCACGCCGATGACGAACGCGGCGTCTTCCGCGCGCAATCGGGCGGCTTCCGCGACGTCGAGGTGCCGCCGCTGGAATATCGCGGCCGCCCCGTCGACATCGACCAGCGCGAGCGGACCCTGCGCCGCCGGCTGATGCGCGACCTGCGCGCCGATGACGAGGGAAAGAAATTCATCGCCCGCAAGATGGAACAGGGCTTCGGCGACGACGACATCGCGCGCGAGAACTTCCCGCTCAACGCCCCGCCCAAGCACTGGCTCCTGCCCGAGAAGGAGCGCTTTCGCCACATCTTCCGCCTTTACGCCTATCAGCCCGTCGACTGGCTGGGCTACGACGAAAAGACCTATAAGACCATCGAGATGGCGGAGATCTACGTCGATCTGCTGAGCGGGCGTACGATCTATCAGGGCGGGCCAATCGGCGTCTGGTCGGACGTGATGGCCGACGGCCTCTCCACCCTTCAGGAAAGCGGCAGCTACATTACCCGCCCCTTGCGCGCCGTGCGCGAGGACGTGGCCGAACGTCTGCTCGTCAACCGCACTAACACCACCGATATCATCACGCATAACGTCGGCGGAACCACCCATCCGACATTCGTGACGATGCTGCAAAACGGCACGGACATCTCGGAGGATGCCGACGGTCATTGGAACGACACGACGACTAGCTGCACGGCCAGCGATCGCCGCGACGCACAGCAGCCGGAAACCGACGCACATTTCTTCGCGCATGAAACGTATCAATATTACGACGCGCTTGGTTGGGAAGGGTTCGACAATGGAGAATGGGGTACTGCGGCTTGCGACGTGCGCATCTCGGCCCATGCGGGGATGGGGACCAACGCCGCCTTCTGGCGCTGGATCGACGGGGCGGGGCGGCATTTTGGCTACTTGTGGTTCCTGGACGGCGAATGCAGCAGCGGCACGCTGATCAACGATTTCATGGCCGGCGATCCGGGGGTCTTCGCCCATGAATACCAGCATGCGGTGACTTATTTCGGGTCGGTCGACAGTTCAGGCGATCCCGGCTATCTGGAGATCACCGGCTGGCACCGTGCCCTGCACGAAGGGCTGTCTGATTCCGCCGCCGGTCTGCGCACCGGACACTGGACCTCTCCGGGCCTGTGGCCAAACGGGGCCTGCCGCAACAACCTGCCTTGGCGGCGGATGGAATACCCGCGCAGCACTGCCACATCGAACGGCAGCGGCTATGTCGATCACTATGACGACGCAATGTCTTCGAGCCAGCCGTACAGAAACTCCACCATCCTGTCCCACGCGCTCTTTCTGGCGGGCCAGGGCGGCGTGCACGAACGCACCAGCCGCGCGGCCGAGCTCATCCCGGTGCCGGGGGCCGGCAACGACGATATCTTTGCGCTGATGCACGACGCGGTGACCGACCGGTTCGACACGATCCCGGCCAATTCCACCGACGGCCACGTGATGATCGAGGCGGCGAACAAGATCCTCGACGCCGCCGAGGATGCCGCCGGAAACAAGCGCAGCTGCGAATATGTGATGCTGCGCCGCGCCTTCTACGCCACGGGGCTCTTCCCCTACAATGCCTCCTTCGAGAAACAGGCCTACGGCGGCGAAGCCTGCATGCTGCCCTGGACCATCTCGTGGAAGCATTCGCGCCCCTATCTGGGCTTTCCCGCGCAATGGTGGCGCTCGCCCGATCTCTTTATCAACAATGGCTCGGGCCCCGATTACGACGCCGATGTGGGGGCCACGAACAAGCTTTTTGCGCGGGTCCGCAATATCGGCGACGCGACGCTGACGAATGTGGTGGTGCGCTTCTACTTCCGCGCCCACGGCACCGCGCTGCCGCCAAGCTCGACGTCGTGGAAGCCCTGCCAGGACAGCGGCGGCACCGATTGCGTGCTGACCATTCCCACGCTTGGTGCTGGGTCGATGAACTTCGCCAATCCCGCCAGCCCGCCTGCGAGCCAGGGCGTCGACTGGTTCCTGCCCGCCTCCGAAGTGGTGGCCGGGGTCGATCACTTCTGCGTCCGCGCCGAGATCGAGGTGGCCGGGGCCCCCAATCACGACAATGATTGCCCCTACCGCGTGCAGTCCAATGTCAGCTACACGCCGCTGTCGCTGGCCCAAGGGCTGGGTATCCACTTCGTCGTCGCCAACTGGGAAGACGAGCCCGTACCCCTCGATTTGGAGATCGACGACACCGCCATGCCCGAGGGCGTCCGGCTGCACTTCGAAGGTCCAGGCGATCTCAAGGACCGGCAGCTGGAGCCCGGCAAGGAGGTCGCGCTGCATTGGAAGCTCGAGGCTCCGCTTGGCGAGGACGAGTGGTTCCGCCCGCCCTTCGACGGTGCAGTCATTGGCCAGATCGTGGGTGACGTGATGCGCAATCAGTGGTTCGACGCGGAACTGAGCGACGTCTCCGTCGGCAAGTCGCGCGGACACATGGTCAAGCTCGAAGGCTTGCTCGCCGGGCATCTGCGCCGCCGCAAAACCAAGCTGCTGGGGAGCTTGGAGGGCGAACTCGACACGCGTGACGGCACGCTCACGGGCGTCTGGCATTTGGTACAACACCGCCGCCGCCGGCCGCATGTCCGAAAGCTCGAGGTCAAGATCAAGCTGCAGCCCACCCGCGCGATCCACTTTGCCCAGCGGATCAAGGGCAAGGTCGTCGGCGGCGTGACCTACACCCTGCGCTGGCCGAAGCTGCGTCCATTGAGATAAGGGACTGAACCGTTGGCGGGGGCGACGCGCTCTCGCCAGCGGTGCAACCTCGGATATCCAAGCTCTCAATGCGATCATGAGTTGCGATTCGCTCCGGCTTGGGCCGCTTATCCAATGCGCCGTTAACTGCCGTTGGAGCGAGGGCAGTGAAAGCACACTTTGTTTAAGGTTTTTCGATGCGGGCCAGAGCGCGAGATTTCAATGTGTACTGACTGTGGCCCGCGTTGGAAAACCCTGACTAGGAGGAAGCCGCGGAGGCTGGGCGGTGTCTATGGGGAAAGCGTTTCGCCGGTGCTGTTTTCCGTGAAGCGTTGACCGGTTGGAGTTGGTCTTTCGTTTGAGCCAAGAGCCTTGTTCAGCGGTTCGAGACATTCAGGCATCGCCATTTCCCCGGTGCGAGTGGCAGCGTGTTTGAGCTGCGACATGATCCGGCGCAGGTCGGCGTTGTCCGAGTCCGCACCACCGGCTCGGGCTGCTACTGAGCGATTTGACGTGCATTCCATCATGCGGCTTGGCTCCTTGGCGGTGCTCGGGTCGTCGGTTTCTGACCGCGCCGGAAGATCTCGATGATACGCATCGGCCCGCCGCAGTCTGGGCATGGCTCCCGCAGAGTGAGCGGGATGATGTCGTCGATTGGCGGGTCTTTCTGCTTGGTTTGTTCCGCCCCGAGCATTACACGGATCTTTTCGATATTGGTCTTGCGGTTCGCGCCGGCCAATAGGCCGTAGTGGCGGATGCGGTGGAAACCGTCGGGCAGGACGTGGATCAGGAAGCGGCGTATGAACTCGTCTGTTCTCAGGCGCATGACCTTTTGTCGGTCGCCTGATTTGACGCGGTAGTCTTTCCAGCGAAAGGCCACCGTTTGGGCATCCGCGCTGATAAGGCGGCTGTTGGAGATGGCGACACGGTGGGTATAGCGGCTGAGATAGGCCAGCACCTGCTCGGGTCCGCCGAAGGGTGGTTTGGCATACACCACCCATTCGGTTTTGCGCAGCGGTGCGAGGTGCCTGGCAAAGGCCTCTGCATCCGCCAGTCCCTTCAGGTCGCCGAAGAACGCAACCTGCCCGGTGCGGTGCAGTGCCATCAACCCTTCCATAAACAGACGGCGAAACAGTCGCGACAGCACCCGCACATGCAGGAAGAACCCTGGCTTGCAGGCGACCCATCTGGTGCCGTCCGGTGACAACCCGCCACCCGGCACGATCATGTGGATGTGGGGATGGTGAGTCAGTGCCGAACCCCAGGTATGCAACACGCTGGTCATGCCGACGCGGGCACCGAGGCGTTTGGGATCGGCGGCGATAGTCATCACCGTTTCCGCAGAAGCTTTGAACAGAAGACCATAGACCGCCCGCTTGTTCCAATACGCGATCCGCGCGATCTCCGCCGGTAGGGTGAAGACCACGTGGAAATACTCGACCGGCAGCAAGTCTTCCGCCCGCGCCGCCATCCAGTCGCGCGCCGCAGGGCCCTGGCACTTGGGACAGTGCCGGTTCTTGCAACTGTTGTAGGCGACGTGCTGGTGGCCGCATTTGGTGCAAGCCGCCACATGCCCGCCGAGCGCATCCGTTCGGCAGGCTTCGATCGCTGACATGACCTTGAGCTGGGCCAGACTGACCTGACCGGCATGGTCCCGGCGCCACGCGGGACCATGCTCACGGAAGATATCTGCGATCTCCAGATTTGACCCGCTGCCCGGCAGTCGATTGCAACGCAATCGATGAGAGGGGGGCACCCCGGCCTCGATTATTCCCGTCTGCGCTTGCGGGTCCGCAGGTTCAGCTGTTTGAGGGCCTCAAACGGGCTGGGCGTGTCCCGGATCGTCTTGGTGGCGACCTGGGTGTAGCGCGCCGTCGTGCTCAGCTTGGCATGCCCGAGCAAGACCTGGATCACCCGGACATCAGTTCCAGCTTCCATAAGATGGGTGGCAAAGCTGTGCCGCAGGGTATGCAGGGTCGCGGGCTTGGTTATCCCCACCAGATGCTTGGCCGAGTTGAACGCCCGGTTCAATTGCCGCGAGGAGACCGGGTTGATCTTGGGCTTGCCTGGAAACAGCCAACCCTCGGGCCGTGCCTCGCACCAATAATCCCGAAGCAAGTCCAGCAGATCGGGCGACAACATGACCTTGCGGTCCTTCCGCCCCTTGCCCTCATCGACATGGATCAGCATCCGGTCACTGTCGATGTCGCTGATCTTGAGGCTGCAAACCTCCGACGCTCGCAGACCGGCGCCATAGGAAATACTGAGGGCTGCCCGATACTTCAAACCCGGGCCGGGCGCCGCGGCGAGAATCTCCGACACGTCTTCGATACTCAGCACGGTCGGCAGCTTCCGAGGCTGGGTACGGAACTGCATGTACTTCTTCATCTCTTCGCGCCCGCAGGTCTTCCCGAACAGGAACCTCAGCGCCATGATCCGGGCATTGTACGTTGTCGGGCTCACGCCTGTGTCGGTCATGTGCAGCTGGTAGGCGCGAAGATCGTCCGGTGTTGCGGTGTCCGGTGATCGCCCCAGGAAAAGCGCAAAATCCTTTACCGCTCGAATATGTGCCTTCTGAGCTTTGTCACCCATCCCGTGAATGCGCATGTCTTCGATCATCCGCTCGCGCAGCGGGGTCGTTCTCTCCTCTGTCATGGGAACCTCCTGTCATCAGATTGAGAAGGCCCCAATCGTCAGACAGGTCAGTGAGATCGCGAAACGCGTGCCCTCACGGGATCATTCAATTCCTCAGCCACAAGCGCTATTGCCGCGAAAGCGGCTTCGTCCAAAGTCCGCGCTGCGGACCTAGAAGCGGTTGCCCGTCGATGGCGAGCATCCCGCCAGGAGGGGGCCGCAACGCTGGTAGTATCGCGGGTTCCGGAGAACGGCTCGCGTCCCCGTCGCGTCTCTCCGGCCCGATTTCCCCAGAGCTTGTGTCTCCCCCCCCCAACCGCCCGCCAAACGACAATCGTTAAGAAAGTCCGATTGAAAATCGTCAACCCATTGTTTTTGCGTGATATCCGTCCGTGCCCGCATGCGGACACCAGAGCCTGTCAGACGCGCTGAAAGACCACCGTTTCACCGCGCGATCCCCAGGGCATATAGGTCAATCCCGACGCCGACAGCCCGTCGAAGATCCGCTGCAGCGCCCGGGCCCCATAGCGGCCGGTATGGATTTCCATCACCAGAAGGCGCACATGCTCCGGCCATCTCTGGCTGCTGAGTTTGGCCTCGGCACCCTCGATATCCATCATCACGACGCTGGGGCGGAACTCGGCGAGGAGCGGGGTGAGGCGAAGCGCGGCAACCTCGGAAAGACGGCCGCCCGGCTTTGCGCCCTCCTCGGCCAATGCCGCCGCCCAGAAGGCGGCGTTCCTGCGAAACCGGACCGTTTCGTCATGGTAATCGTCTGGCACAATGGCCCCCTCGACAAGGTACGCCCCGGCCGCGCCGTTGGCATCGAGGTTGGCTCGGATCGCGGTGATCATGTCGGGATTGGCCTCGACCGCGGTGACACGGTCCGCGCCAACGATGCGGGCGGCGAGGCAGGAAAGATAGCCCGCACCTGCACCAAGATCCAATACACAGTCTTCGGGCTTCAGATGACGTTCCAGTGCGGCGGCTTCGGTATGTTCGTAGCGCCCCGATTGCAGTGCCTCGATCAGTGTCGGAGAGAGGCAACGGTCGGGGATGCTCAGCCTGATGCCCTTGAGCGTGAAGTCCTGCATGCGCCCTGCCCTTCGTTGCATCGCCGGTTCCTCCGGCCTATCCTGCCGAAGATGTCAGATTAAGAGGTCGGCTTGGTCCGGTCCAGTCGGGGAACTCGGGATGAAACTCTTTGTCGGCCTCGGAAATCCCGGCGGCAAATACGCGCACCACCGCCATAATATCGGCTACATGGCCGTCGACCGGCTGGCCGCGGATCACGGCTTTTCGCCTTGGCGAGCGAAGTTCGGTGGGATCGTCGCAGAGGGGCGGCTGGGTGAAGAGAAGGTCGTGCTGCTGAAGCCCGAGACCTTCATGAACCTGTCGGGCCAGTCGGTGGGCGAAGCCATGCGGTTCTACAAGCTCGACCCCGCAGATGTGACGGTGTTCCACGATGAACTCGACCTCGCGCCCGGAAAATGCCGGGTCAAGACGGGCGGCGGGCATGCCGGGCATAACGGGCTGCGGTCGCTGCACGGCCATATCGGCGAAGGCTACAGCCGGGTGCGGCTGGGTATTGGCCATCCAGGCCACAAGGACCGGGTCGCCGGCTACGTGCTGCACGACTTTGCCAAGGCCGATGAGGCCTGGCTGGACGATCTGATCCGGGGCCTGTCAAAGGGCGCAGTAAAGCTTGCGGCTGGCGATACGGCCGGGTTCATGAATGAGGTGGCATTGCAGGTGGCCCCGCCGCGCGCCTCGGCTGAGCGGAACGATACACCTGCACCCAAATCAGAGCCGTTGGAAAGCGAACCGGATCAGCGCTCGCCGTTGCAGCGTCTGGTCGACCGCTTCCGGTGAGCTGGCAGACGGTCTTCGCCGATCAGGCGGTGTCCTGGGAGGCGCTGGGTTCACCCTTCCCGGCACGAGTTCCGAGAATGATCGCCGAGTGTGGGCTGCCACCGGGGCGGATCGCGGACCGGATCTGTGCGTGGCCGGGCGACCTTTTCTCTCGTGGGGCGTCGGTCCCGCTGCGGCTTGCCGGGGCCCTGCACGGACCGGTTATCGACGGTCGCGATCCGGCTCTGAGGCGGGACTATCCGCCGCATGACGCCGACGACTTGGCACTCTGGCAAGCGGTCAGCGGAGCCCTGTATGAGCGCGAAGGCAGGCTTTTGGCCCGACTCGATTCTGCCCCGCAGACCAATGAAGTCGGGCGCGCCACCGCGCAGACAGCCACTGCAGGCTGGCCGACAGCGCAATACAATCTGCCAATTGTCCTGTCGGAACTGGCGCGAGCGCAGGTCCGAACTTGCTCTTCGACCGGTTCCGTCTGGTGCTTTCGGGGCGGACACTCGGCCCGCCCGATGCGGTCTTGTCGCCAAGGCCCGACTCGAAGAGTCCACGTCCAGACCCGTCGCCACCGACAATCGCGGATCGCTCCGGCGTCGACCTCTGGCCGATTGACGCCGCGAAGGACCGGGGACGACTTCTGTCCAATATCTGGCCGGATCAGGCCGAACGGTTGACCTGGACGAACGCTGCGCTCGCCGGCCCGATTGCGACCGAGGGTCGAAAAGGGAGACGCGATAGAATGGCTGGAACGGCGTCCGGCCCGCCCGATGCCCGGCCGGTTGCATCTGATCTATCACACCGTCGCCTGGCAGTATCTTCCAGCAGAAGCGCAAATACGGGGCGAAGCGGCGCTGGCATCAGCGGGCGGCCGAGCGACGTCTGACGCACCGCTGGCCCGGTTCGGGATGGAGGCCAACGGCAGCGGTGCAGGTGCCGCCCTTTCATTGCAACTTCGGCCAAAAAACGTCAGAATTGACTTCGGGCGCTTCGATCTTCACCGGCGCTGGATGAAGTGGCAGGCGCCGGAGGCGAGCTGAGCGAGACATGCGATGGCGATAAGAATGGACGCTTCCCTGAATGTGCTGGGCGACGAATTGCAGCCCTGCTCGACCGACCCGATGACCGGTTTTTTCCGCAACGGCGCCTGCGACACTTGCCGCGAAGATCAGGGCAGCCATACGGTTTGCACGGTGATGACCGATGAATTCCTCGCCTTCTCAAAATATGTAGGCAATGACCTCTCGACGCCTCGGCCTGAATTCGGCTTTCCCGGGCTGAAGTCGGGGGATAACTGGTGCCTGTGCGCCGGGCGTTTCCTGCAGGCCCATGATGAGGGTTGCGCACCGAAAGTCCGGCTTGCCGCGACGCATCGCAGGGCGCTGGAGATCGTCTCTCTGGAAGTCCTGCGAGAGAATGCAGAGGCCTAGGATCTCTCTGCCAGCAGGCCCTCGCCCATCAGATCCTCAATGAAGAGACTCAAGAGCTGCGGCCGCCCGCTGACGCCGGCCTTGCGATAGATTGCATTCGTTTGCGCCTTCACAGTGCCGTCGCTGGTAGCGCGGAGCGCCGCTATTTCCTGAGTCGAGAGACCCTTGATTGCAAACAGCGCCACGTCTCGTTCAGACGGTGTCAGCCCCCATTCCTCGAACTTCTCTTCCAACAGTTCCATGAAAGCACCCGAGGCGATCCGCAACTGGTTCTCAACCTGCCGGCGTTTCCGAACCGACCTGAGCAGAGCGATCGCACCCAGAACCGCGCCGAGGATCAGCCCGAGGGCCGCACCGATTTCCATGAGTTCGCGTGTATGCCAGCTGATCGGCCTGGTCTTGAGACCGATAACGCCCAGAAGGATATCGGAAACGAAAAAAATGGCGCAAGCAACCTGCACCACCAGCAGCACGAAGATGACGGTACCGTCTTTCAATGCCCTTCCTGTCTCCGTCCTGAACCCATCTCGGCCGGCCTGCTATCGGCCGTGCCCGTCTACTCAGTGCCGCCCGCTATTGCTGCCACTCCGGTCATCGTCGTGGCCGCCGCCGCCCGGTCCGCTGTTGTCATCGTCGTCATCGTCGTCATCGTCGTCATCATCGTCATCGTCATCGTCGTCGTCGTCATCATCGTCGTCGTCATCATCGTCGGAGCTATGGCCCTTTCCCGAATTGCCGGACCCGCTGCCTCCCTGATTGATGATCTCTATACCTTCAGCTCGGTCGCCGCCGATCAGCAGCCAAAGGTCGCGCAGAATTTCGCCGGTACGCGGGTTCAGGATGATTTCTCGCCGGTATCGGTCGCTTGTTGCGACAAATCGAGTCCTGCCCAGCAGAGTTCTGGAAACAGATATCGAACGATAGCCCTGATCGTGAAGCTGCCTGACGATCTGGTCCTCCAGCGGCCCGGCCAAAAGCATGCCAGGGGCCAGCATTAGGGCCGATATCAGGGACAATGCTGTTCTGCGTTTCATATTACAGCCCGATCACGAAACGAGCGCGGTGATGCCAGTACCACCGCGCCTCATCGAGATTGCATCACCTTGGCCGCGATTGCCACCAGTGACCTGGTCCCAGTCTAGCCACGCCCGCTGTTGCTGCCGCTGCGATCATCGTCGTCCTCATCGTCGTCGTCATCATCATCGTCGTCCTCATCGTCGTCGTCATCATCATCGTCGTCATCATCGTCATCGTGATCATCGTCATCGTGATCATCGTCATCGTGATCATCGTCATCGTGATCATCGTGATCATCGTCATCGTCATCGTCATCGTCATCGTGATCATCGTCGTCGAGGAAGTCGCGATCCCTCCTGTCGAATTCGACGCCGGGGGCAGTGTCCTCTCCAGGACGGACGCGTTCCAACTCGTCCTTCAAGAGCGCACCGGACGCGATATCGTAGATCAGTTCTCGTTTGGTCGTGCCCCGAATGGCCTCGACCTTGAGTTGGCTTGGGCCGCGTTTGATCTCGATCCGCGTAAAACCCTGATCCTGCAACTGGGCGATCAGGGTGTCGGTAGAAGATTGTGCAATCGCCATGGAAGTAGCGAGGGCAACGGCAGCGGCGCTCATCAATAGCTTGGTCTTCATGTCGGTCTCCTGTGATCCTCCCGACGCAAGGATGCACCGGAATGACCGAAGCCTTGCAGTCCGAATGTCGAGCGTCCATTGATCCTGGGTTTAGAGGCGAAGCTCCGAACCGTGACCCGCTAATATAAACTCTGGTTTATGGCACGGCAGAGCCGCCCCCACCCTTCGCAAGCGTTGGAAATTGTCCGAATCCCGAGGCCCGAAACTATCCGCCGGTATTGATCTCGACGCCCAGATGCTTGGCGACCGTGAAGATGTCCTTGTCGCCGCGCCCGCACATGTTCATCACGATGATATGGTCCGAGGGCAGATCGGGCGCGATCTTGACGACATGTGCCAGCGCGTGGCTGGGTTCCAGCGCCGGAATGATCCCTTCCTGCGCGCAGCAGAGCTGGAACGCCTCGAGCGCTTCAGCGTCGGTGATTGAGACATATTCGGCGCGGCCCGTCTCGTGCAGCCATGAATGTTCCGGCCCGATACCGGGATAGTCGAGACCCGCTGAAATGCTGAAGCCTTCCAGGATCTGTCCGTCTGCATCCTGCAGCAGATAGGTGCGGTTGCCATGCAGCACGCCGGGGCGACCACCCGTGAGGCTCGCGCAATGTTCGAACTTGTCATTGACGCCCTTGCCGCCAGCCTCGACCCCGATGATCCGGACCGATGGGTCGTCGAGGAACGGGAAGAACAGGCCCATCGCGTTCGACCCGCCGCCGATTGCAGCGATCACGGTATCGGGCAGACGGCCCTCGCCTTCCTGTTCAGGCAACTGGGTGCGGACCTCCTTGCCGATGATCGACTGGAAATCGCGAACCATCGCCGGGTAGGGATGGGGGCCTGCAACCGTGCCGATACAATAGAACGTGTCGCGGACATTGGTGACCCAGTCACGCAGCGCGTCATTCATCGCATCCTTCAGAGTGCCGCGGCCGGAGGTGACGGGATGCACCTCTGCGCCCAGCAACCGCATCCGGAACACGTTGGGGGCCTGCCGTTCCACGTCATGCGCGCCCATGTAGACGACGCATTTCAAACCGAACTTGGCACAGACGGTCGCGGTGGCGACGCCATGCTGCCCCGCGCCTGTTTCGGCGATGATCCGGGTCTTGCCCATCCGCCGGGCAAGGATGATCTGGCCCAGCACATTGTTGATCTTGTGCGCGCCGGTATGGTTCAACTCGTCGCGCTTGAGGTAGATCTTGGCACCGCCAAAGTGTTTTGTCAGCCGATCGGCGTAGTAGAGCGGGCTGGGACGACCGACATAATGTTTCCAGAGATCGTCCATCTCGGCCCAGAAGCTGTCATCGGTCTTTGCCTTGTCGTACTCCTCTTCCAGCGACAGGATCAGCGGCATCAGGGTTTCCGAGACGAACCGCCCGCCGAAATCGCCGAACCGGCCGTTTTCGTCGGGGCCGTTCATGAAGCTGTTGATCAGATCGTCAGGCATCGTCGCCACTCCTGTCAGGTCAGATCGCGTTTATAGCCAACGTGGCTTGGGGTAAAGCCGAGCCGGTCGTAAAACGTCTGCGCCCGGTCGCGGGTAGCATTGGTTGTCAGCTGCATCAGGCTGCATCCGGCGGCGCGGGCGCGGGTTTCGGCATCGGCAAAGAGCGCCTCGCCGAGCTCCTGGCCGCGAAGGTCCGAGGCGACGCGGACGCTTTCGATCTGGGCCCGGCGTGCGGCGCGCAGGCTGAGGCCGCTGATGAAGGTAATCTGGTAGGTCGCCACAACCCGATCATCGATCTCTCCGACGATCAGGTGGTTTTCCCCCTCGTCGCGCATTTGGTCGAATGCGGCAAGGTAGTCCGCCTGCGCTGCCGTTTCGCGACCGGCCCCCAGCGCGTCGTCGCGCAACAATGCCACGACCGCGGCAACATCATCCCTTGTTGCTTCGCGAAACTGGATCACGCCTGCGCTGCCCGGATGAATGCTCCGATCAGGCCCGAATCCTTGACGCCTGGTGCTATTTCCACGCCCGAAGAAACATCGACCTGTTGCGCACCGGTCAGCCGGACCGCCTCGGCGACGTTTGCAGGCGTCAGACCGCCGGCCAGCATCCACGGCACCGGCCAGCGGCGGTCCGCGATCAGCCGCCAGTCGAATGTCAGCCCATTGCCGCCGGGCAGGGATGCTCCTTTCGGCGCCTTTGCATCGACGAGAAGCTGATCGGCAACGCGGCCGTGCTCGGTCAGGGCGGCGAGGTCGCCTTCGTCAGCGACCCCTACGGCCTTCATCACTGGCAGCTTGTAGTTCTCCCGAATCTCGGCCACGCGTTCTGCGGTTTCCGTGCCATGCAGTTGCAGCATGTCCAGCGGTACGGTCTCTACGATCTCCTCGATCACCGCGTCCGTGGCATTGACCAGCAGCGCCACCTTAGCGACCCCCGGCGGCACGTCCACCGCAAGCTCGAAGGCCTCGTCAAGTGTCAGATGGCGCGGCGACTTGCTGAAGAACACAAAACCGACATAGGCCGCGCCCGACGAAACTGCAGCATGCACATGCCCGGGCTCGCGGAGCCCGCAGATCTTGACCTTAATGTCCTGTGCCATGCGGCTGATCTAGCGCTTTGTGCCGGGGCTCTCAAGCAGGGCCAGAATCTCGTCGTCGGGTTCGGCGCTGGAATGGCGCAGGCGGCTGACCTCGCGTTCGAGCCGGTCCTTTTCGCGCCGGTGCAGGGACGCGGCGGCACGGTGCTTGTGTTCGCGGAACCATTCCCACACGAACCCGATCAGCAGTCCGGCGATGATTCCTCCGAAAACGACCAGAAAGAGTGGCAACGTCACGGACCCGGTCATCCCGAGGGCTTTCGCAAGGCTGTCGGTCATCAGGCGCAAGGTGACAGGTTCGCGGTTGGCCAGGGCAACCGTGATCAAGAGGATGGCCAGAACGGCCAGAAAGGCATAGCGAAGATAGCGCATCATGGCCGGGTCCTACTTCCCGTTCAAACGATCCCGTAGCAGCTTGCCGGTCTTGAAGAAAGGGACATGCTTCTCTTCGACCATCACACTGTCGCCCGTTCGCGGATTTCGGCCAGTCCGGGCGTCACGTTGCTTGACCGAGAATGCGCCGAAGCCACGAAGTTCCACCCGGTCGCCGCGCGACATGGCCTTGATGATCTCCTCGAAGATCGTGTTGACGATACGTTCCACATCGCGCTGGTATAGGTGAGGATTTTCGTCTGCGATTTTCTGGATCAGTTCCGACCGGATCATCCGTTCAATCCCCCCGTTTGACACGATGCCAGCGTTCATCCGCCATGTTGTGACATGACAGAGACTATAGGCGGAATCGCGGTTTACACAAACACGAAGGCGGCATTCGGCGCGGGAAAACGGCGCTAATATGCTGATTCTTGGCGATATTGCCGGGCAGGTCGGGGATCGGTGCGCGACAGCGCCGCCATTGAGGCGTGTTCTCGGCGGTCGCGCTCGTGTTGATTCGCGGCCCGAAACGAAAACGGCCCCGCACCTGCGGGGCCGTCGATACCGGTCCGCAAGGCCGGTTTACTTGTCGTCGCCTTTCAGCGCTGCACCCAAGATGTCGCCCAGCGAAGCACCGGAATCGGACGAGCCATACTGCTGTACCGCTTCCTTTTCCTCGGCGATTTCGCGAGCCTTGATCGACAATCCAAGACGACGTGTCTTGGCGTCGACGTTGGTCACACGAACATCAACCTTGTCGCCGACGCCGAAGCGCTCGGGGCGCTGCTCGGCCCGGTCACGCGACAGGTCAGAGCGGCGAATGAAGGACTTGGCGCCCTCATATTCCACCTCGATGCCGCCATCCTCGATCTTGGTCACCGTGACGGTGATGATCGAGCCGCGCTTCACGCCGTCGACGGCCTCGCTGAAGCTGTCATCGCCCAGCGCCTTGATCGAAAGCGAAATCCGCTCCTTCTCGACATCCACCTCGGTAACGGCAGCCTTGACGACATCGCCCTTGCGGTAGTTCTGGATCGCATCCTCGCCGCGCTCGTCCCACGAAAGGTCCGAGAGGTGAACCATGCCGTCTATCTCGCCGTCAAGACCGATGAACAGACCGAATTCGGTGATGTTCTTGACCTCGCCCTCGACCTCGGTGCCGACGGGGTGGGTTTCAGCGAACACCTCCCACGGGTTGCGCATGGTCTGCTTCAGACCCAGCGAGACGCGGCGCTTGGCCGTGTCGATCTCCAGCACCATCACATCGACTTCCTGAGAGGTCGATACGATCTTGCCCGGGTGGACGTTCTTCTTGGTCCAGGACATCTCCGAGACGTGAACAAGCCCTTCGACGCCAGCTTCGAGTTCCACGAACGCACCGTAGTCGGTGATGTTCGTGACGCGGCCGGTATGGACCGAAGCCAGTGGGAACTTGGCCTCGACGGTGTCCCATGGATCGTCCTGCAGCTGCTTCATGCCAAGGCTGATACGATGGGTTTCCTTGTTGATCTTGATGACCTGAACCTTAATGGTCTCGCCGATCGAAAGGATCTCGGACGGATGGTTGACCCGACGCCATGCCATGTCGGTGACGTGCAGAAGCCCGTCGACACCGCCCAGATCCACGAAGGCACCGTATTCGGTGATGTTCTTGACAACACCGTCGACGGCCTGGCCTTCGGTCAGGTTGCCGATAACCTCGGCGCGCTGCTCAGCACGGCTCTCTTCGAGGATTGCGCGACGCGAGACAACGATGTTGCCACGGCGGCGGTCCATTTTCAGGATCTGGAAGGGCTGCTTCATGCCCATCAACGGGCCGGCATCGCGCACCGGGCGCACATCGACCTGAGAGCCGGGCAGGAAGGCGACGGCACCGCCCAGATCGACAGTGAAACCACCCTTGACGCGACCGAAGATGGCGCCCTCGACGCGGTCTTCCTTCTCGTAGGCTTTTTCGAGACGATCCCAAGCTTCCTCGCGGCGTGCCTTGTCGCGGCTGATCGAAGCTTCGCCACGGGCGTTCTCGACCCGGTCAAGAAACACTTCGACCTCATCACCGACGGTGATTTCCGGGGCTTCCCCTGGATTTGCGAATTCTTTCAGATCGACGCGGCCTTCCATCTTGTAGCCGACGTCGATGATGGCTTGTCCCGCCTCGATGGCGATGACCTTGCCTTTGACAACGGACCCTTCATCGGGCGTGTCGATCTCGAAGCTTTCCTGCAGCAGGGCTTCGAATTCTTCCATAGTTGCTTTAGCGCACATGCGTGTTCAGTTCCTTTTCAAACGTCTATTCTGGCCTTGCGGTTGTCTCCGCAGGTCTTTCAGGTTGCTCGTTTCGCTGCTCGCAGGGTCCGTAAAACAACGAGGGCCGGTGATTAACCCCGACCCTGCTCAAGTTTGTGTTTCACGGCTCTGACGGCCTCTTCAACGGCGGCTTCTATAGACAGGTTCGTCGTGTCTAGCAAGAGCGCATCATCCGCCGGCGTCATGGGCGCCGTATCGCGATCGGCATCGCGCGCGTCGCGGGCGCGCAGATCGGCCAGAACTTGCGCCAAAGTGGTGTCGGCACCCTTGCCCGTCAGTTCGAGGTAGCGCCGTTCCGCCCGTACCTGATCCGAAGCGGTTACATATAGCTTCACCTCCGCGCCGGGGCAGATCACCGTGCCGATATCGCGGCCGTCCAGAACCGTGCCACCTTCGCGCCGGGCGAATTCCCGCTGGAATGTCACCAGCGCCGCCCGAACTTCCGGGATCGCGGCGACCCGGCTTGCAGCCTGCGCCACATCGGCATTGCGCAGATCGTCACGGTCCAGATCCTCTGTCCGAAGGTTTCGGGCGGCTTCAACTGGCCCCTCGCCCGCCAGCACCCGACGCCCGGTCGCGCGGTAAAGCAGGCCTGTATCTAGATGGGCAAAGCCGAAATGCGCAGCCACGGCCTTGGAAATCGTTCCCTTGCCGGCGGCAGCAGGGCCGTCTATGGCGACGGTGAACCTCATATGACCGCCGTGGTCAGGATTGGGTCCGGGCCCGGTGCCTGCGCTTCACCATCGGTGATCTCGTAATAGTCACCCTTGTCGGCACGGAAAATATGGCCCGTGAACCTCAACCCTGTCGGTCCGCCGAGGGTTCCTGCAAAGATCGACAGGTTCTTGCCCGAACAGTCCCAGAACAGGTTCGAACCGCATGCGCTGCAAAAACCTCGGCGGGCGCTGTCAGAGGATTTACACCAGCTGACTTCACCGGTAATCTCGATCGCCTCGCGGGGTGTTGATATGGCCGCGACATGCTGGCCACCTGTCTTGCGGCATTGCCTGCAATGGCTGGCCACGATTGGGCGGGTCTGGCCTGAAACGGTGTAGCGAACCTGACCGCATAGGCAGCTTCCCCGGATCACCGGTTGCCCCTGACAAGCTGCGCGCCAAGCCGGGCCATCAAAGGCTCGAATACCGGGAATGACGTCGTCACCGGCCCGGCATCGTCGATGCTGACCGGCTCTTTCGCCGCCATGCCGAGCACCAGGAAGCTCATCGCGATCCGGTGATCCAGATGGGTCCGGCAGGTTCCGCCGCCCGGAACACCACCCGGCCCGTGTCCGTGAACGATCAGCGTGTCCTCGTCTTCCTCAATCGTCACGCCATTGGCCTCAAGCCCGCGGGCCATCGCGTCGATCCGGTCGCTTTCCTTGACCCGCAGCTCCTTGACGCCCTTCATCACAGTTCTGCCCTCGGCAAAAGCAGCGACCACCGACAGAACCGGATATTCGTCGATCATGCTGGCGGCACGTTCGGGGGGTACCTCGACACCCTTGAGCGCAGAAAACCCTACCCGCAGATCGGCTACCGGTTCGCCGCCTTCCTCGCGCGGATTTTCAAAGGCGATATCGGCACCCATCTCCACAAGCGTCGTGTAAAGCCCGTTTCGCGTCGGATTTTGGCTGACGCCCGGTACCGTGATCTCGGAGCCTTCAACGATCAGCGCGGCGCAGACAGGAAAGGCGGCAGAGGACGGATCACGCGGCACCGCGACCGTTTGCGGTCTGAGTTCGGGTTGGCCTTTGAGCGCTATGATAAGGCCCTCGTCGGTCTTCTCGACGGATACGTCAGCGCCGAAGCCTTTCAGCATCCGCTCGGTATGATCCCGAGTTGCTTCTTTTTCTGCCACGACGGTTTCGCCCGGCGCATTCAGCCCGGCCAGCAGCACCGCCGATTTCACCTGTGCTGAGGACATCGGCACGGCGTAGCGCACCGGAACCGGATCGGCCGCACCGAGGATCGTCATTGGCAATCGCCCGCCGGAACGCCCAAAGGACTGCGCCCCGAACAAGGCTATCGGATCAGTGATCCGCGCCATCGGACGCGAGCGCAGGCTGGCATCACCGGTAAAGGTTGCCGCAATCGGGGATGTCGCCATCGCCCCCATGATCAGCCGCACCGAGGTGCCGGAATTGCCGCAATCGATGACGTTCTCAGGCTCTGCAAACCCTCCGACACCGACACCGTGAACCGACCATTCGCCGGGACCCAGATGCTCTACCTCCGCGCCGAAGGCCCGCATCGCTGCCGCCGTGTCCAGCACGTCCTGGCCTTCCAGCAGACCCGTCACCCTCGTTTCACCGACCGAAAGAGCGCCGAGGATCAGCGCCCGGTGCGAAATCGACTTATCGCCTGGCACTTCGGCAACACCTTTGAGCGGCACGGCCTTTCGGGAAGTCATCGGTATCGGTGTGCCGTGGCTCGACATGAGGGGGTCCTTCGCGTTTTCTCGCGCGGTGATAGCGCAGCCCTCCACGACGGTCCATGCCGGAAAGCGCGCCCAAAGGTTTAGCTGTCAGGACCTATTCGGGGCGAGGCAACCCACGTCAGGATCTTCGGAACGTGAGATAATACGGAACGCGGCCTTCGCGAACCGCTTTCGCCTCATAGCGGGTCCGGATCCAGTCATCCCACGGCATACGCCAATCGGCGGCTCCCTCGGCCAGCCACTCAAAGCCCGCCTTCGGCACTTCCTCCAAGGTCTGCCGTACGTAATCCGGGATATCTGTCGCCACGCGAAAGATTGCGCCAGGCGTCATTACGCGGGCCAGCGGTTGAAGGTGCTCCGGCGTCACGAAGCGCCGGCGGTGATGGCGTCTTTTCGGCCAGGGATCTGGATAGAGCAGAAACGCCCTCTCGATGCTGCCATCCGGCAGAACGTCGAAGAGATCACGAACATCATCCGGATGCACAGAGACGTTCTGCACACGCGCATCGCGGATCTTGCCCAAGAGCATCGCCACGACATTGATGAAGGGCTCGCAGCCTATGATCTCGATTTCCGGATGCAGCGCGGCCTGATGCACCAGATGCTCGCCGCCGCCAAACCCGATCTCCAGCCAGACCGGCCTGCCACCGAACCGCCCGGCCATATCCAGCGGCTCGCGATCGGGATTCACGTCCCAATCCACGTTACCGGGCGACAGCGCAGTCAGATCCTCGTCGAGATAGCTCTTCTGGCTTTCGCGCATGGTCTTGCCCTTGCGGCGGCCATAGAAGTTGCGCCACGGGGCACCGGAAGGATGGCTGTCCTTGCTCATGCGCGACTGCCTAGCGCCGCACGACGGCGCGATCAACATGAAGCTTGCAATGCACAGCCGGATCTCCCGCTCTGTGCAGAGGCACACATATCCTGTCCGCTTTTCCGGAATAGAACGAGTCAGGCAAATGCGGCACATCCATTGCCGGAGCCCGCGACAGGGCGATGTGATTTCGCAAAGGACAACCGCTATGACGACACAACTGCAATCCTATGCCGCGCCCGTTGGCCGGCTGCTTCTTGCCTTCATCTTCATCCTTGCCGGGGCTCAGAAGATCACCGGTTATTCCGGCACCCAGGCCTACATGGAGATGATGGGGGTCCCCGGCATGCTGCTTCCGCTGGTCATCCTGGTAGAGCTCGGCGGCGGTATCGCGCTGGTCCTGGGCTGGCAGACCCGGCTGGTTGCATTCCTCTTGGCTGGCTTCAGCCTGCTCTCCGGGCTGCTGTTTCATTTCATTCCGTCGCTGGGACTGGAGGGCATGGAAGCTCAGGCACAGATGATCAGCTTCCTGAAGAATACCAGTATCGCCGGCGGCATGTTGATGGTGGTTGCCTTCGGTGCCGGGACGGTCTCAGTCGAGCGCAAGCGATCCGCGGCCATCGCTGCCAAGTAATCGAACCGCCCACGAAACATGAAAGGCCCCGTCGGACGGGGCCTTTTGCTTGGCAGGGTTTCGGTTCGACGGCCTTCAGACTGCCGCCTGAAGCGCATCGATCAGGTCAGTCCGCTCCCAGCTGAACCCGCCATCTTCGTCCGGTGCCCGACCGAAATGACCATAGGCCGCAGTGCGCTGGTAGATCGGCTTGTTCATCTTCAGATGTTGCCGGATGCCCCGCGGCGTCAGATCCATGACCTTGGCGACAGCGCGCTCGATCTTAGCCGCTTCCACATCCCCGGTGCCGTAGGTATCGGCATAGATCGACAGAGGCTTGGCCACGCCGATGGCATAGGAAAGCTGGATCAGACAGCGTTCCGCCAGGCCGGCCGCCACGACATTCTTGGCCAGATAGCGCGCGGCATAGGCGGCCGAGCGGTCGACCTTGGTCGGGTCCTTGCCGGAAAACGCTCCGCCACCGTGCGGGGCCGCCCCGCCATAAGTGTCGACGATGATCTTGCGGCCGGTCAGGCCGGCATCCCCGTCTGGCCCGCCGATCACGAACTTGCCGGTCGGGTTCACCCACCATTCGGTATCGTCCATCAGCCAGCCGTCGGGCAATTCATCTCGGATATACGGATCGACAATGGCGCGCACATCGTCGGAGGTGAGCGCGGGATCCGTATGCTGCGTCGAAAGGACGATCGAGCTTATCCCGACCGGCCGGCCGTTCTCATAGCGCACCGTCAGCTGCGATTTCGCATCCGGTCCCAAAGCCGGTTCGCTGCCGTCCTTGCGGACCTTCGCCAGCCGCCGCAGGATCGCGTGGGCATAGAGAATCGGTGCCGGCATCAGTTCCGGCGTCTCGTTGCAGGCATAGCCGAACATGATGCCCTGATCGCCGGCGCCTTCATCCTTGTTGCCGGCGGCGTCGACGCCCTGCGCAATATCGGCCGATTGCGCATGAAGGTAGCTGTCGACCTTCAGATTGGCCCAGTGGAAACCCTCCTGCTCATACCCGATATCGCGCACACAATCGCGAGCGATGTCCCCGACCCGTTGAATGACCCTGGCCGGGCCGCGCACTTCACCGCCGACAATGACGCGGTCGGTCGTGGCAAATGTCTCGCAGGCCACCCGCGCTTCGGGATCCTCTGTCAGGAATGCATCGAGGATGGCGTCCGAGATCCGGTCGCAGACCTTATCCGGGTGGCCTTCGGAAACGGATTCCGAGGTAAAGATATAATTCTGTCGGGCCATGAAAAGTGCTCCATTGGAGGTTTGCCTGCCACGCCAGGAAGCCGTTGTGACAGGAGATCGGGACAGCGTTAACGGCGGGTCAGGACCGGGTCAATCGGATTCTGCGAAAGGAAACAATGGCAAGGAACAATGCCAATAGTAGAAGAACCGGCAGATCGCCGGCGCGGGCATAAATCGTCGGCGGAAGGGCCGTTGGAAGTACGGCGTCGAGGCTGCCCGCAACCCCGAGCGGCACGCTGTCGGATACGCGCCCGCGCGCGTCGATCATTGCCGAGATCCCGGTATTGGCAACGCGGACCATCGGCAGGCCGAGCTCGACGCTGCGGGCGCGGGCCTGGGCGAGATGCTGATACGGGCCCGATAACGTACCGAACCACCCGTCGTTCGTAACCATCAGCAGCCAGTCGGGACGGGGCGACCGACGAACCTCGTGCGGAAAGATGCCCTCGTAACAGATCAACGGTAACGCCAGACCGAGCGGGCCCAAATCCAGCAGTTGCACCCCGTCCCCGGCGGTGAAGCTGCCCGGTAACTGAATTGCCAGGGCCGACAGGCCGAACCGGTGCCAAAGATCCTCGAAGGGCAAATATTCCCCGAAAGGCACCAGATGCACCTTGTCATAAGTTGCGTCGATATTGCCGCTTTTTCCGAGCACTACGAGGCTGTTGTAAATCCCCCGGTCGTCCTGTCGGAACGCACCCAGGATCACGCGCGCGCCATTGCCGGCCCCGGCGATTTCCCACAAGGGGGCGTCCGGATCATTGATCACGAACGGCACGGCCACTTCTGGCCAAACGACCAGTTCGGGCGGCGGCGCGGCGGCCTCGCTCGTCAATGCCAGCTGTCGCTGATAAAAAACCGGTGCCATCGCCGGATCCCATTTCTGGCGCTGGTCTGCATTCGGCTGGATCAGGCGCACAACCGGCCCGGTTCCGTCACTGCCGGGCACCGGACTCGATTGTTGCCAAAGGCCGGCGGCGAAAAGCACCGCTCCGCCAGCGACCCACGCCGCCAGCGCTGGAACCCTGTGGTTGGAGCGCCAGCCTTGTACCAGCCCGGCAGCAGCGATGAGCGTCAGCAATGTCAAGCCATGCGGACCCGCGTAGGCCGAAAACTGCAAGAGCGGCGTTTCGGTCCAGATGTAACTGACAAGCGCCCATGGAAAACCGGTAAAGGCATAGCTTCTTAGCATCTCTGAGGCGGTCCATGTCACGGCCAGAACCAGTGCGCCCTGCCCCGGTTCCGGCACGAGCCAGCGCGCGGTCGAGAATGCCGCGCCCCAGAACAGGCCGAACCCGGCCGCCATGAGCAACAGGGCAAACGGCGCCATCCAACCATGGCGCGCGACGTCGACGAGGAACGGTTCGACAATCCAGAAGAGAACGACCAGGGCATAGCCCGCGCCCAATATCCAGCCGCGCCGGAAGGCGGCGCTGGGGGACGCGCATGCGAGGAACAGGTGGATCGCAATGGCAAGGGCCGGCAGAGCAAGCCACAGCAGTGCGAAGGGGACCTGACCAAGGCCGACGGCCATGCCGGTCAACAGGCACAGGCCAACGCCGGTCCAGCCCGTCAGAACTGGGCGGTCGGCGCGTTCAGTGATGATCATTTCTTGGCGGTACCCGGCAGCCGGACACGAAGGCGCTTGATCCGGCGCGGATCGGCCTCGACAACCTCGATCTCTATGCCGGAGGGGTGCTGAACCACTTCGCCGCGCGCCGGCACGCGGCCCATCAGGACAAAGACCAGACCGCCGAGCGTGTCGAATTCCTCATCCTCCCCGCCGTCGGTCAGCTTCACACCAATCTCGGACTCGAACTCGGCCAGCGGAGCCTTTGACTGCACAAGAAAGACGCCCGGCTTCTCTTGAACCCAGTACTTGTCGTCGTTGGTGTCGTGCTCGTCCTCGATTTCGCCGACGACCTGCTCAATCAGGTCCTCGATAGTGACCAGACCGTCAACACCACCATATTCGTCGATCACCAGCGCCATATGCATCCGTTCGGTCTGCATCTTCTGCAGCAATATCCCGATGGGCATCGAAGGGGGCGCGAAGAGCAACGGACGCACCATGCCCTTCAGCGAGAACTTTGACCCCTTGCCGTTGAAGCCATGCCTCAATGCGAAATCCTTCAGGTGGACAAGGCCGATCGGCGTGTCGAGCGTGCCTTTGTAAACCGGCAGCCGGGTCATTCCGCTCTTGCGGAACACCTCGACCAGATCGTCTTTCGTGATGTCGGCCGGAACGGCAATAATATCCGCCTTCGGGATTGCCACATCGTCAAGGCGCATCCGCCGCAGGTTCGCCATGCCAAGAGCAGACAAACCCGGCACCGGGCGCTGACCCGCGGCAGGCTTTCCATTGACTTGGTCCTCGTCACTTTCCGAGGGCGTGAGGGCACCGATGATCCGGCCAAGAAAGCCGCGCTGCCAATTACTTTCGGGGTCCTGCGCGCCTTGCGCTGCCTTAGACCCGCCTTCTGCGTCGCCCATAGATCCTTCCAATATCGGGGCCGCCGGTGACCCCGTCCTTCTAATATGGGTCGGGTAATCCCATCAGGGCAAGTGTCCCGACCTCGATTCGTTCCATAACCGCGGCATCTTCGTCGCGAATATGATCATACCCTAATAAATGCAATGTTCCATGAACCAGCAGATGCGACACATGATCCTTGAGCGGTTTTCCACTCTCTTCCGCCTCCCGTCGGCAGGTTTCGTAGGCGATGGCGATGTCGCCGAGCTCTTCAGGCGGACCCGAATTGCAGGACGACGGCAATAGAGGCTGGCCTCCCGGGCAGTCGGAAGTGCGATCCTCGGCCGGCCAGGACAGCACGTTTGTCGGCTGTGGCTTGCCGCGGAAGTCGGCATTCAGAGAGGCGATACGGGTGTCGTTGCAGCCAAGCAGGCTGATCTCGAAGCGGTCGGCGGATAGGCCGAGATGCGTAAGCGTCGTGCGGCAGGCCGTCTCAGCCAATTCTTCCAGACCGATCTCGTTCCAGCGGTGATCCTCGGCCAGCGTGTCGACCAGGTCAGCCAATGTCGTCGGAATCGTACGCTTCGATGATTCTCGCGACCAGCGGATGCCGGACGACATCCTTGGCGGTGAAATAGTTGAAGCCGATCTTTTCAATCCCCTTCAGGAGCCGTTCGGCATCCGAAAGGCCAGAAGTGACACCGCGTGGCAGATCCACTTGGGTGCGGTCGCCTGTGATGACCATGCGGCTGCCTTCACCGAGTCTGGTCAGGAACATCTTCATCTGCATGGTGGTGGCGTTCTGAGCCTCGTCGAGCACCACAAACGCATTCGACAGTGTGCGCCCACGCATGAAGGCCAGCGGCGCGATTTCGATCTTTTTCTCTTCGATCAGTTTCGCGACCTGCTTGCCCGGGAGGAAATCGTTCAGCGCATCATATAGCGGCTGCATGTAAGGATCGACCTTGTCCTTCATGTCGCCGGGCAAGAAGCCCAGCCGCTCACCCGCTTCAACGGCCGGGCGACTCAAGATGATCTTGTCGACATGGCCACCGATGAACATGTTCACGCCCACGGCGACTGCCAGATAGGTCTTGCCGGTGCCCGCAGGGCCAATACCGAAAGCCAGTTCGTTCTGGTAGAGCGACTGGACATAAGCTTTCTGCGCCTGGGTGCGTGGTTCGACGGTCTTCTTGCGGGTCTTGACCTCGATTCGACCCTCGCCGAACATCTCGATCTGGTCGCCGTCGCGGCTGCCAGTATCGTCCTGCGAATGTCCCATCCGGATCTCACCGTCGATCTCGCCGGGATCGACGGCTCGGCCGGATTCGAGCTTAATGTAGAGTGATTGCAGTACATCGGCGGCTTTGTCGCGGGCCTCGGGCTCGCCGACAACCGCCAACTGGTTGCCGCGGCGCAGGATCTGCACTCCGAGTTTCTGCTCGATCTGGGCGAGGTTGCGATCGAACTCTCCACAGAGATCGATCAGCAGGCGATTGTCAGGAAATTCCAGCAGCGTTTCGTGAACGTCGTCTGGCGATGGCGGCGGGGTCAGTGCGCTAAATCCCAATAATGTCTCCGTAGCAGAGTGCCAATGCAATCATCGTGCCAACTCCGGTGGCTCGACGCAAGTTCCATGGTGTGTTGATTACAGAAATGACACAAAAAAGGGATGCCGACATACCATGGACGGTCATTCCCTGATCGTTTGGTACAATATCTGGGCTGATTCAGAAGCAAAACGGCCTGTCAGACAGAAAGGGGCAGGGCCTCGCCAGCAAGAGAATTGGGCTCACTTCGTACGATCTTGATCCGGGCAATGTCGCCCGGGGCCGTCCCCGAGCCGGTGACATGGACGGCATGAAGATAGCCGGATTTCCCGACCATCTGGTCATTCAATCGGCCGGCTTTCTCGAAGAGAACGTCGACCTCGCGCCCGACCATCGCGTCTTGGGCTGCGTGCTGCTGATCGCTCAGCAAACCCTGCAAACGCGCGAGCCGGTCTGATTTGGCATCCTCCGGCACTTGCTCTCGCTCCGCCGCTGGGGTGCCGGGGCGAGAGGAATACTTGAACGAATATGCCTGCCCGTAATTCACGGCGCGGATGAGTTCCATTGTATCCTCGAAATCTGCTTCGGTTTCTCCGGGGAAGCCGGCGATGAAATCGCCGGACAGAAGGATATCGGGCCGCGCAGCGCGGATCCGTTCGATCAGCCTCAGATATGCCTCGGCCGTGTGCTTGCGGTTCATCGCCTTCAGGATTCGGTCAGATCCCGACTGCACCGGCAGATGCAGATAAGGCATCAGTTTGTCGCATTCCCCATGCGCCGCGATTAGCGCGTCGTCCATATCGTTCGGGTGGCTCGTCGTGTAACGAATGCGGGCGAGGCCATCGATGCGGCCAAGCTCACCAATCAACCCGGCCAGACCACCCGCGTGGCCGTGATAGGCATTGACGTTCTGACCAAGCAGCGTGATCTCGCGGACGCCGCGTTCCACCAGATCGCGGGCCTCGGACAGAATGCGTTCGGCAGGGCGGCTGACCTCGACGCCGCGGGTATAGGGCACCACGCAGAAGGCACAGAACTTGTCGCAGCCCTCCTGCACCGTCAGAAAGGCTGTCGGTCCGCGTCCAGCCTTGGGCCGGGCGGCGAGGTGGTCGAACTTGTCCTCTTCGGGAAACTCGGTTTCCAGCGGCTTGACGCCCGCACGCGCCTTCACCTCCATCTCGGGCAACCGGTGGTAGCTTTGCGGGCCGACAACCAGATCGACGGCGGGCTGGCGGCGCATGATCTCGGCGCCCTCGGCCTGTGCAACGCAGCCCGCGACCCCGATCTTCAGATCCGGATTGGCAAGCTTCAACTTCTTCAGCCGCCCCAGCTCGGAATAGACCTTCTCGGCGGCCTTCTCGCGGATATGGCAGGTGTTGAGTAGTATCAGGTCGGCCTCGGCGGCCTTGTTCGTGGTGACATAGCCCTGCCCGCCCATGGCCTCGGCCATGCGTTCGCTGTCATAGACGTTCATCTGGCAGCCATAGGTCTTGATGAACAGCTTCTTCTCGGCCATCGCCCTGATCCTTTCGCTGGCCCGCCTCCTACCGCGAACTGCCGCGCCCTGCAACGCTTGCAATTTCGGCGTTTCATGTGATTTTCATTGAATTGGGGCACAAGGACGGGCAATGCAGTATGACTCCCTGACCGACTTCCTGCGATCTGGCAGGGCCGCCCTGTCCAAGGGGCCGGTGGCGCTGATCATGGTCGAGGATCTCGTCGAGGTCGAAAGCACGATCCGGCACCACCAGAATGCAGGGTTTTCATCGGTCGTTGTCTTTGCGCCGCCCGAAGTGGAACTGCCGGATGCACTTGCAGCCGCGATCCACCGTGTGACGCATGACGTGACTCGGCTTGGCGCGGTCGAAACAGCAGTAAACGCCCTCATCGAGGCTGCGCCCGGGCGCTGGTTCTATTATTGCTACAATGCCGAGTATCTTTTCCATCCGTTTTGCGAGCACCGAACCATCGGGGAGTTGCTCGCCTTCCATACCGAGGAACGCCGCGACGCGATTCTGAGCTACGTCGTCGATCTCTATGCCGGCGATCTGAGCGAGTGGCCAAGCGCAGTATCAATCGAAGATGCCTGGCTCGACAAATCCGGCTATTATGCGTTGGCCCGTAATGACGCAGATGACCGGCCGCTGGACAGGCAACTGAACTTCTTCGGGGGGCTGCGTTGGCGGTACGAGGAGCATATCCCGGAGCCGCGCCGGCGGATCGACCGGATATCCCTTTTTCGCGCCAAGCCGGGGCTCAAACTTCTGCCGGGGCATCTCTTCAGTGACGAAGAATACAACACCTATGCCTGCCCCTGGCACCACAACATCACGCTCGCCATCGCCTCATTTCGGACGGCCAAGGCGCTGAAATCGAACGCTGGATCGACATTTGATATTGCCACGTTCAAGTGGCACAATTCGGTTGAATTCTCCTGGCAATCGCAGCAGTTGCTGGATCTCGGGCTGATGGAACCGGGGCAGTGGTTCTGACCCATCAGGGACAAAGTGTTTGCAATTTCAGCACCCCGGCTGGTTAGATGAGGTCTCTAGCCCAGGGGGAAATGGATGATGCGGTTCTTTGTTTTCGGCCTTTCGGCCGTGCTGGCATTGGTTTCGGCCTTAATGCTGGCGGTGTCCGGATGGGCCGTATTGCCACTGATACTCTTTGCCTGGTTGACGATCCTCGGTACCTACGATGTCACGCAAAAGCGCCATTCAATCCTGAGAAACTACCCGGTATTGGGCCACATGCGCTTTCTATTTGAAGGCATTCGCCCTGAGATCCGGCAATATCTGATTGAAAGCGATCAGGATGAGGAACCCTTCAGCCGCGACGACCGCTCGATCGTTTACCAGCGCGCCAAGGGTGTGGAAGACAAGCGACCCTTCGGAACTCGGCAGCGGGTCTACGATTCAGGTTATGCCTGGCTGACCCATTCGATGCAGCCGATCCACATCGCCGATTTCGACTTCCGCATTCCGATTGGCGGCCCGGACTGCAAGCAGCCCTACTCCGCCTCGATCTACAACATCTCGGCGATGAGTTTCGGTGCGCTGTCGGCCAACGCGATCGAGGCGCTCAACACAGGCGCCCGGATGGGCGGTTTCGCCCACGACACCGGAGAAGGCGGGATCAGCCGCTATCACCGGGCAGGCGGCGGCGATCTGATCTATGAAGTCGGGTCAGGCTATTTCGGTTGTCGTAACGATGACGGCACGTTCAGCGAAGAGAAGTTCACGGAAATCGCTGCCGATCCGCAGATCAAGCTGATCGAGGTGAAACTCAGCCAGGGTGCAAAGCCGGGACATGGCGGCATGCTTCCTGCCTCGAAGATTTCCGAGGAGATTGCAGAGGCGCGCGGGGTGCCGATGGGCCAGGACTGCATTTCGCCCGCACGGCACGGCGCCTTTTCCACGCCTTTGGAAATGATGCAATTCCTGGGAAAGCTGAGAGAACTGTCGGGCGGAAAGCCGATAGGCTTCAAGCTTTGCATCGGGCACCGGCGAGAATTCATGTGCATGGTGAAGGCGATGCTGGAAACCGGCATTGTGCCGGACTTCATCGTTGTTGACGGCAAGGAAGGCGGCACCGGCGCTGCGCCGCTGGAATTTGCGAACCATGTTGGCATGCCGCTGGTCGAGGGGCTGACCTTTGTTCACAACACGTTGCGAGGTGCCGGGCTGCGCGATCAGATCAAGATCGGGGCGGCGGGCAAGCTTGTCACCGCCTTCGACATCGCCCGGGCGCTGGCGCTCGGGGCGGACTGGGCCAACTCGGCGCGCGGCTTCATGTTCGCGATCGGCTGCATTCAGGCCCAGGCCTGCCACACCAACCACTGCCCCGTTGGCGTTGCAACTCAGGACAAGACTAGGCAACGCGCGCTCGTCGTGCCGAACAAGGCTAATCGCGTGGCGCGCTTTCATGCCAATACAATGAAGGCACTGGCCGAGATGACCGGGGCCGCCGGATTGCGCGATCCCAGCAACTTCCTGCCCCGGCATTTCCTGATGCGCGATACTGGTGGTGAGATGACGAGCGGCGACGAGATCTATCCCTATCTCCCGATGCGATTCCTGATCGACGAGAAGCGGGACGAGTTCGGTTATCTTGACCGGTGGAAGCGGGCACGTGCGGACAGCTTTGCCGCCTTCGACTGAAGGGGGGCCATTTGCCTGTTCCGCTCTTCACGACGCGAACCGTCTGCAAAGGAATATTCAGATCGCGTCCGAACGAAAGCCTATCGGCAGAGATCCTGTCATGTCTGGCCCCCTCATCGAACGAGCCCGCATTGCGGCGAGCGACCTGCCAGAGTCCGGTGATCCAGGGGCGAAGACCGTAATATTCTGGCGCTGCCGCCATCCGGTCATAGAGCGGTTTCAGGGCCGGGGTGAAAGGACGCGGACCGATCAGGCTCGTTTCGCCGATCAGCACGTTCCAGAGCTGCGGCAATTCGTCGGTTGTAAGGTGCGGCTGCTCGCGGAACATCGGGGCTGTCACTGCAGCTTTTCTCCGAGCGCTTCGTAAGGCGTTTTGCCGTTATCTCCACCATGAGGTCTGTGGAAGTTGTAGAAGCGCTCCCATTCGTTCAGCTTGGCCGCGAGATCGACATCGCCTTCATGGCTAAGCAGCCAGATCTTCCCGACATGGGACGTTAACAGCTCTGATTTCCTTTGGGCGGAAGGGAAATTTTTCGATGACGTGGTCAACGAAGTTGATCGCATTTGCCTGACTATGTTTCTCATGAACCTTCAAGGCTTGAACGCGCGTAGCACCGTCAATGGC
>JBFKFZ010000038.1:0-29447 GCA_041633555.1 Paracoccaceae bacterium
ACATGGGACGTTAACAGCTCTGATTTCCTTTGGGCGGAAGGGAAATTTTTCGATGACGTGGTCAACGAAGTTGATCGCATTTGCCTGACTATGTTTCTCATGAACCTTCAAGGCTTGAACGCGCGTAGCACCGTCAATGGCAGTATACTGGGAGCGCCGCACCTTCTCGCCCTTTTTTCATTAAATGTCCGAAACTTAACGTCCATCTGAATGGGATGTCCAGGCACCTGCTTTGATAGCGTTTTGTGTGAACTTTACGCATGCGCGTCCCACGCGAAAGCCGGTTCATCCCGTTGCGGCGCAGGATGCGCGATACCGTTGCGTCCGACATCCGAATGTCGTGGTAGCGCTCCAGATACCAAACAATCCGCATCGGCCCGAGGTGGTATTTGCGGCGAAGACGAAGCTCGTTCTCCCCAAGCGGGGAAGGTGTCCTGTTGGCATGACGTTTGGGGATGGGCGGTGCGTCTACAAGCCCTGCCTCACCGCGCTCAGCATAGGCGTGACGCCAACGGCAAAAGCTCGTTCGACCGATCCCGAAATGGCGGCACGTCCTGGCAACGTGGCCGACCTATTCGGCAGATCGAAGTATTCGCAATTTGCGCTGAATTTCGCGTTGATCCTTGGTCATGAACATCTCCTTCGCTCGAAACCTGCGAGCTTACTGAAAATGTTCCGCGAGTAACGGCATTCCTACAAACCAGCCTGGTCGATCAGTTGATGACGGTGCTGCTGTACCTGTTGCCGCTTGCGGTTTGCGGCACACCGACCGAAACGCCGCAGCGGACCAGGCAGTTTAGCTGGCCGCCGCCCGAATCGCGTTGATATTCGAACGATAAGGCGCCGGATCGCTGACCGAGCCGCCCTTGAACACAGCCGAACCGGCGACCAGCACATCTGCACCGGCCGCAGCGAGCAGCGGTGCGGTTGTCGGATCGACACCGCCATCGATCTCGACATGTACCGGCCGATCACCGATCATCGCGCGAATGGTCCGGACTTTCTCTACACAGGAGTGAATGAATTTCTGGCCGCCGAATCCGGGATTGACCGTCATTACGCAAATCAGATCCACCATGTCCAGGAGCGGTTTCAGCGCCTCCGTCGAGGTCCCGGGATTAAGCGCGAGGCCAGCCTTCACCCCGGCCCCGCGGATCTCTTGCAGGGTTCGATGGATATGCGGACCGGCCTCTACATGCGCGGTCAAAATATCCGCGCCAGCCTCTGCAAAAGCCTCGATATAGGGATCGACCGGGGCAATCATCAGATGTACGTCCATTACCGTCTTGATATGTGGCCGGATCGCCTTGCACATCGCCGGGCCGAATGTGATGTTCGGCACGAAATGTCCGTCCATCGCGTCTACATGGATCCAGTCAGCGCCCTCTGCCTCGACAGCCTGGATCTCTTGACCGAAATTGGCGAAATCCGCGGACAGGATCGACGGTGCGATCTTGATGGAACGATCGAATGTCATAGGCGATTCTCCTGCTGCTCGACCGTCTCTAGCGTGGATCGCCGCCACCGTCACGGCCCGATGGCCGCAAAGGAACGCGCCGGGCTGCATATCCCCACCAAGCGATCGTCCCATTCTGGTCTTGTGACAGCTGTAACGACATCGCTCGAAACCCAAAACGAAGCAATTTGACCATTTGGTAAATTCTTGCCAATCGCCCCGACCCGTGCAACGATAGGGCTTCGCCTCACGGAGGTAAGAGTGACCGGGACAACCACCCAGATCAAGACTGCCGCGGCCCAGCTTCCGCAGATCCACGAGGTTCGAAATCCGGGCATGGATCTGGACATGGACTGGGTCGCATCGGTGCAGGCCAACACCTCGGCGATCGAGCGCCGGGCCGCGACGCTGCCGGGGCGGCGCTCGGTGAAGAAGGAATTCCAGGCCGCGTGGCTGATCAAGGCGATCACATTGATCGATCTGACCACATTGGCAGGGGACGATACGCCGGGTCGAGTGCAGAGGCTCTGCGCCAAGGCTACAAACCCGGTAAGGCGCCCGATTCTGGATGCGCTCGGGATGGGCCCGATTCATACGGGCGCTGTCTGTGTCTATCACGACATGATCGGCACTGCTGTCGAAGCGCTGCGCGGCACCGGCATTCCGGTCGCAGCCGTTTCAACCGGCTTTCCGGCCGGATTGTCGCCATTTCACCTGCGCATCGCCGAGATCGGAGAAAGCGTCAAGTCCGGAGCCGTGGAGATCGATATCGTCATCTCCCGCCGCCACGTTCTGACGGGCAACTGGCTGGCGCTATACGACGAGATGCGCGAATTCCGCGCCGCCTGCGGCGAGGCCCATGTCAAGGCGATCCTTGCCACAGGAGAGTTGCAGACGCTGCGCAATGTCGCCCGCGCAAGCTATGTCTGCATGATGGCGGGTGCCGATTTCATAAAGACTTCGACCGGCAAGGAAAGTGTCAACGCCACATTGCCGGTCTCTTTGACCATGATCCGCGCGATCCGCGACTATCATCAGCGCACGGGATACCGGGTCGGCTACAAGCCCGCTGGCGGCATCTCGAAAGCCAAGGACGCTTTGGTCTATCTGGCGCTGATCAAGGACGAACTCGGCGATCGCTGGCTGCAGCCCGATCTCTTCCGCTTCGGCGCCTCCTCGCTTCTGGGCGATATCGAGCGGCAACTCGAACACTATGTGACCGGGCGATACTCGGCGTCCTACCGACATCCGCTGGCCTGATAAGCATGGAACCGGATCCGGTACTCTTTGGGAAGATCTAGTCATGAACGTCTCGGAAATCTTTGAAACGATGGACTATGGGCCGGCCCCCGAAAGCTCCGCCGAGGTGATGGCCTGGCTCAATGCACGCTCGCGCAAGATGGGCTTTTTTATCGACGGTGCCTTCACCAAGCCTGGCAAGGGATTCGACAGCCGCAACCCCGCCAACGGCGAATTGCTGGCCAGCGTGACGCAGGCGACCAAAAAAGACGTGGATGCGGCGGTCGCGGCGGCCCGCAAGGCGCAGCGCAAGTGGGCAAAGCGTTCCGGGCATGAGCGGGCAACGTTCCTCTACGCCCTGGCCCGGCTCATCCAAAAGCACTCCCGCCTTTTTGCGGTGTTGGAGACGCTCGACAACGGCAAGCCGATCCGCGAAAGCCGCGACATCGACATCCCACTGGTCGCGCGGCATTTCTATTATCACGCCGGTATGGCGCAGCTTATGGATGCCGAAATGCCGGATGCCGAACCCCTCGGTGTCTGTGGCCAGATCATCCCGTGGAACTTCCCGCTGCTGATGCTCGCCTGGAAGATCGCGCCCGCCATAGCGATGGGCAATACGGTGGTGCTGAAGCCCGCCGAATATACCTCGCTGACGGCACTTCTCTTCGCACAGATCTGCCAGGAGGCGGGATTGCCGAAGGGTGTCGTGAATATCGTCACCGGCGATGGGGCCGTCGGCGAAATGATCGTGGGACATGGGGATATCGACAAGATCGCGTTTACCGGCTCGACCAGCGTGGGGCGGCGCATCCGCGAGGCTACGGCCGGGTCGGGCAAGAGCCTGACGCTGGAACTGGGCGGCAAGTCGCCTTACATCGTCTTTGACGACGCCGATATCGACAGCGCGATCGAGGGCCTTGTCGACGCGATCTGGTTCAATCAGGGACAGGTCTGCTGCGCCGGGTCTCGCCTGCTGGTGCAGGAGGGAATCGCGGATAGTTTCTATTCCCGTCTTCGCGCGCGAATGGATAAGCTGCGCCTCGGCGATCCGCTGGACAAATGCATCGACGTGGGGGCGCTGGTCGACCCGGTGCAGCTCACGACCGTTCGCGATCTGGTCGATGCGGGCCGGCATGAGGGCACGGTCTATCACGCTTCGATCCCGCTGCCAGAAACCGGCTGCTTCTATCCGCCGACCCTGATCACCGGGCTGCAGCCCGCTGCGATGCTGATGCAGGAAGAGATCTTCGGACCGGTCCTTGTCGGTTCCACCTTCCGTACGCCTGCCGAGGCGGTGGAACTGGCCAACAATACCCGCTACGGGCTGGCCGCGACGCTCTGGACCGAGAACGTAAACCTCGCGCTCGACGTCGCCCCCAAGCTGGTCGCCGGTGTCGTCTGGGTCAATGCGACCAACCTTTTCGACGCCGCCGCGGGCTTTGGCGGTGTGCGCGAAAGCGGCTTTGGCCGCGAGGGCGGCTGGGAAGGCCTGCGGGCTTACACCAAGCCGCGCGTCGCCACCAAACCGCAAAGGCCGATCGCGCCCGCCGAACCCCCCGATGGCGGCGAGGTTACCGGCCTCGACCGTACTGCGAAGCTCTATATCGGCGGAAAGCAGGTGCGCCCTGATGGCGGCTATTCGCGTGCCGTCTGGTCGCCGCGCGGCAAACTCCTGGGCCATGCCTCGCTGGCCAATCGCAAGGATATCCGCAACGCCGTCGAGGCGGCACAGGCCGCCAAGGGCTGGTCGAAGAGTACCGGTCATCTTCGCGCGCAGATTCTCTACTATATCGCCGAGAACCTCAGCTCTCGTGTCAGCGAGTTCGCTGACCGCCTGCATGACCTGACTGGCGTGCAAGGCAAGAACGCCACTGCCGAGGTAGAGATCGCGATCAGCCGGCTTTTCAGTTACGCCGCCTGGGCTGACAAGCTCGACGGTGCCGCCAAGGGCGTGCCGATCCGGGGCATCGCACTGGCGATGAACGAGCCCGTTGGCGTGATTGGGCAGTTCTGCCCCGATGAAGCGCCGCTGCTGGGCCTGGTCTCGTGCATCGCACCAGCCATCGCGATGGGCAACCGGGTAATCGCGGTCGCCTCGGAACCCTATCCGCTTGCAGCAACAGACTTCTACCAGGTGCTGGAGACTTCGGACCTGCCCGGCGGAGTTGTGAATATCCTGACCGGCAGCCACGCGGAACTCGCTCCGCAACTCGCTGGGCATATGGACGTCGAAGCGGTCTGGAGCTTCTCCTCCTCGGATCTTTCGGCGGTCATCGAGAAGGAATCCGCGCGCAACCTGAAACGAAGCTGGGTGAACAACGGCCGCGCCCGCGACTGGACCGGCCCGGCTGGCGAGGGCCGGGAGTTCCTGAACCACGCGGTTGAGACAAAAACCATCTGGGTGCCCTACGGCGAATAGCTCCGATCTCGCGCCGGTTCGCACCAGTATATTCTCGCTTACGCGAACCCTGAATCCTGTGCTAAGTTGTCGCAGGGCCCCCCTTTTTTTACTGCGGGGCCTCCCAATTTAGAACGAGGGATAAGGGAAATGAGATCAGTCATCATGATTTCGATGGCCTGCGCAGCCAGTGCGACATTTGCGGAACCATCAATCGAACGGGGAGATTACCTGGTGAACGGCCCGGCCGGCTGCGGCAATTGCCACACGCCGATTGGACCGGACGGCTTTGTCGCGGGGATGGACCTCGCGGGCCGGCTTGTCGTGGACATCGCGGAATTCACCGCTTACTCGGCAAATATCACGCCTGCCGGTCGGGTGGCGGAATGGTCCGACGAAGAACTCGCGCGGGCGATCCGCGAGGGTCTGCGCCCGGATGGCAGCCTGATCGGACCACCGATGCCGTTCGCGATGTATCGCGGACTTTCGGACGATGATGTGATGTCGATGGTGGTCTATCTGCGGACGGTACCTGCCGTCGAGAATGAGGTGCCAGAGAGCGTCTTCAACATCCCCCTGCCCCCGGCCTATGGCCCGCCGGTCGAGAGCGTCGCGAGCATTCCGGCGGGTTTGACTGTAGAATATGGCGAGTACGTTGCCGGGCCCGTCGCGCATTGCATGGAGTGCCACACTCCGATGGGGCCTGAGGGGCCGATGCTCGACACCGCGCTCGGCCAAGGTGGTTTCGAGTTCCATGGGCCATGGGGTGTTTCGATAGCGGCAAACCTGACTTCGCACGAGGATGGGCTCGCCAGCTACAGCGATGAAGAGATTGGCGCGATGATCACCAAGGGTATCCGCCCCGACGGGTCGCAAATGCTGCCGCCGATGCCCTATTCGTTCCTTGGCAAGATGACCGACGAGGATTTGGCGGCGGTCATCCTTTACCTTCGAAGCTTGCCCCCGCTGCCAAACGCAACGTGAATCCAACCGAACCCGGCGCCTCACCCGCTCCGGGTTCCCGCAGGCGGGAGAGTCGCGCCGGTTCGCCGCAGCAAAGACAGCGCGAGGTCACCTGGGATCAGCATCGCCACGAGCCAGAAACGCAGTCCGGAAACCTCGGCAAGCAGGATAAGCCCTCCTGTTCTGGCGACCAGTGGTACCGACAATTGCGCTACCGCAGCCACCGAGGCTGAGAGCTGCGGCAAGACCGCATGCCAGAGCGCATATCCGGCGCCCGATGTAGCGGCGACGCTGATCACTGCCAGTATCGCCCCGCGCGCGTCGAGCCCGTCCGGAAGAAGCAGGGAACAGCCGAGCGCCAGGGGCAGCACCATCAGGAAATTCATTGCCATCGCGCCCAACGGATCTCGGGCGTTGCGTCCGAGCAGGGAATAGACGCCCCCAGCCCCGGGGCGGCTGCCGCCATCAGCGCAGCTCCAATCGGGTCCGGTGCTGTCGCTCCGTCAGGCCAGAGCAGCACGACCAAACCGGCAAATGCTATGCCCGCCCTCAGCCAGCGGCGTTTGGCAACTCTCTCGCCGAGCAGGACAGCACCGGGAAACTTCGTAATCTGCACGCCGCCGAACAGGATCAATGCCCCTACACCGACTTGCAGCGTCACATAGGCTAAAGAGAAACCCAGCATGTAATGGTCAAGGCCTGCGCGCCCCACGGCCTGACCGGGCTGTGCCGGTCGCTCGGAGGGTGTCTTGCAGGAGGAAGGGCCAGAAGCACGACCGCACCTGACGCGACCCGAACCGGCGCAAAGGCGGCTGGTCCCGTTTCGGCCCCACCTGCAATTGCTGGTCGGTTGAGCACCGAATTGGCCCCGAAGGCCATCGTCACGAGCTATGTGAGAACGATCGGACGCATGTCCCACTCTATGCCCCGTGACGTCGCGCACGAAACTCTATCCATCGGCGGACCGGCAACAAAAAGGGGCCCGACCGGGCCCCTTTCCGCGTTCTTTTCGGATCGGCAGACTTACATCATGCCGCCCATGCCGCCCATGCCGCCCATGTCGGGCATGCCGCCGCCAGCGCCTGCGCCTTCCTTGGCGGGCTTATCGGCAACCATGGCTTCGGTGGTGACCAGAAGACCGGCAACCGAGGCTGCATCTTCCAGAGCGGTCCGGACGACCTTGGCCGGGTCGATCACTCCGAACTTGAACATGTCGCCGTATTCTTCGGTCTGAGCGTTGAAGCCAAAGTTCTTGTCCTTGGACTCGCGCACCTTGCCAGCCACGACCGAACCGTCGACACCTGCGTTCTGCGCGATCTGGCGCAGCGGAGCTTCCAGCGCCTTGCGGACGATCTTGACGCCGGCATCTTGATCGGGGTTCTCGCCTTTCAGGCCTTCCAGCACCTTGGCACACTGTATCAGGGCAACACCGCCGCCGACGACAACACCTTCCTGCACAGCAGCGCGGGTTGCGTTCAGCGCATCGTCAACACGGTCCTTGCGCTCTTTCACTTCGATCTCGGTCATGCCGCCAACGCGGATAACGGCAACACCGCCGGCCAGCTTGGCCACGCGTTCCTGCAGCTTTTCCTTGTCGTAGTCGCTGGTGGTTTCCTCAATCTGCTGACGGATCTGGCCAACGCGAGCTTCGATCTCGGCCTTTTCGCCATGACCGTCAACGATCGTGGTTTCGTCCTTGGAGATGGTGATCTTCTTGGCCGAACCCAGCATGTCGATGGTGACGTTTTCCAGCTTCATGCCCAGATCTTCGGAAATCACCTGACCACCGGTCAGGATGGCGATGTCCTGCAGCATCGCCTTGCGGCGGTCGCCGAAGCCCGGAGCCTTGACGGCAGCGATCTTTAGGCCACCGCGCAGCTTGTTCACGACGAGCGTGGCAAGGGCTTCGCCCTCAACATCCTCGGCAATGATCAAAAGCGGCTTTTGCGACTGGATGACAGATTCGAGCAGCGGAACCATCGGCTGCAACGACGAGAGCTTCTTCTCGTGCAGCAGGATCATGCAGTCTTCAAGATCTGCAATCATCTTGTCTGCGTTGGTCACGAAGTAGGGCGACAGGTAGCCGCGATCGAACTGCATGCCTTCGACGACTTCGGTCTCGGTTTCCAGACCCTTGTTCTCTTCGACGGTGATGACACCCTCGTTGCCAACCTTCTGCATCGCATCTGCGATCTGACGGCCGATTTCGGCTTCGCCGTTTGCAGAGATGGTGCCAACCTGTGCGACTTCAGCCGAGTCATTGACCGGCCGGGCTGCTGCCCTGATCGCTACCACGACTTTGGCGGTTGCAAGGTCGATCCCGCGCTTCAGGTCCATAGGATTCATGCCCGCTGCGACCGATTTCATGCCTTCCTTGATGATGGCCTGGGCCAGCACCGTGGCAGTGGTCGTGCCGTCGCCGGCCTCGTCATTGGTGCGGCTGGCGACTTCTTTCACCATCTGCGCGCCCATGTTCTCGAACTTGTCCTCGAGTTCGATCTCTTTTGCGACCGTCACACCGTCCTTGGTGATCCGCGGTGCGCCGAACGACTTGTCCAGCACGACATTGCGGCCTTTCGGGCCCAGCGTCACCTTGACGGCATCGGCCAGTACGTTGACGCCGCGCAACATGCGATTGCGGGCATCGGTTTCGAACTTGACGTCCTTAGCAGCCATTTGATTGCTCCTGGTTGTCTGAATTGGGGGTTAATTGCGACCTCAGGCGATGATGCCCAGGATGTCGCTTTCTTTCATGATCAGCAGCTCTTCACCGTCGAGGGTGATTTCGGTGCCGGACCACTTTCCGAACAGGATCTTGTCGCCCTTCTTGACGCTGGGCGCGATCAGCTCGCCGGAATCCTTGCGTGCGCCTTCGCCCACGGCGATGATCTCGCCCTCGGCCGGCTTTTCTTTGGCGCTGTCGGGAATGATCAGGCCGCCCTTGGTCTTCTCGTCGCTTTCGACGCGTTTGACCACTACCCGGTCATGCAATGGTTTGAATGCCATTTCTGAACGCTCCTTGGTTTGCGTTTCTTTCGTTGCCCCGGACCTCTGTCGAGGCATTAGCACTCATCGGTGGTGAGTGCTAACCAGGCGGAGATAGAGATGGGACCTTCGCCTGTCAACAGGCCTTTCGATGAAAAAATTCCTCAATCGGCTGACGCCGATGAGCAGGGCCGAATTTTCCGGAATTCAGGGATTGCCTCGCATTTCGGCTGGCCGGGTTCAACTATGATGCTGTCGTCTTCCCGCGGCCATGATGACCAAGGGCTAGTTTGGCAGGAATTCAGCCCGTAATCTGTTTCTGCACAGGCTGTTCGGCCATTGCCGCCCGCCCCTTGGGACTCAGATCATAAATGCCCGTCGTGATCCGTTCGAACCAGCCATAGTGATCGTCAGCCATGATCCGAGTCGCCCGGTCAACACCAGTTGCCTTCGCGACCAAGGCACCTTTTGTCGCCCCCTCTCGCTCCAGATGCGCCAGACACAAAAGCGCGTCCTGACGATAGGCCGTGACCAGCCCGACCCGTGTCTGGCCGCCCAGATTGGGGTCGCCCTCGCGGCGCTGGAACTCTCGCAACAAGCGCCCCTTGCGCGGTTTCGACTTAACCGGGCGGAATGGGCCGGGATCGCAATGCACTTCGATAAACCCGTCCCACAACCTCACCGTCATCAGCCCTAGTCCAAGCCGGCGGCAGAGCCCCAGATTGTCCTTCAATACCTTGGCGAACCGCCGACCGGACCGGCGCGGAACACAGACATAGACCGTGTCGGTTACCGCCTGGCGCGCGACTGCCTGATGAAAGAGCGAAAGCGCGAATCCGGTCTTTAACTCGATGATGACGGGATCGTCGTTATCCCGCAGCCCCATCACGTCGACCGCGCCGACCTCTGCCTTGACCTCGTAGCCTTGCTCTTGCAGAAGCGCCTTTACCGCCGGGTAGAGGTCGGATTCCTTCGGCTTTGGCGTGGCGGTCATCAAGGGCTTCCAGATCGGACAATCCGGGGCAGGCTAACTCGGTCAACTATGGGTGACAAGCTACCGGCAGCCGCCTATAAGGCGGTCGAAATTGAAACAGAACGGATGCTTCGATGACGATCAAGGTACTCGGCCACAAGGCCCCTGACACTGACTCCACCGGATCTCCCATTATCTGGGCCTGGTATCTGACCGAGGTGAAAGGTCAACTGGCCGAGGCCAAGCTTTTGGGCGAGCCCAATACCGAGGCCGCCTTCGTCTTGAAGCGCTGGAATCTCGCCAAGCCAGAGATCATCGAAGACGTCGCCGAAGGCGATGAAGTCGTCGTGGTCGACACCAACAACATTGCCGAATTGCCCGCTTCGATCAACGATGCCAATGTGGTCCAAATCATCGACCATCACATGCTTCAAGGGGGCCTGAAGACCAAGGCGCCGATCGACATCACGATCCGCCCCCTCGCCTGCACCGCCACCATCATGCACGACCTGATGGGCGACGATGCCTCGAGGATGCCGGACGATATCAAGGCTGCAATGCTCTCCTGCATCCTGTCGGACACACTGGAATTCCGGTCGCCCACGACCACCGGCCACGATCGCGCTGTGGCCGAGACTCTCGCCGCACAGCTCGAGATCTCGATCCCCGACTACGCGTCGGAGCTCTTTGCCGCAAAGTCGGATGTGTCGGCCTTCACCGATGCCGAGTTGTTGCGCATGGATTCCAAGGAATACGAAATCGGCGGCAAGAATTTCCGGGTCTCGGTCCTCGAAACCACATCTCCCGAGCAGATCCTTTCGCGCAAGGACGCCCTGATGAAGGCGATGGGACCGGTAGCTGCCGAGGATGGCGCCGATCAGGTTCTCTTGTTTATCGTCGACATCCTGAACGAAGAGGCCACGTTGCTGGTTCCCAACGACCTGGTCAAATCCGTCGCCGAGAAGAGCTTCGCAACCGTCTGTTCCGGAGATACCATCGTGCTGCCCGGGATCATGAGCCGGAAGAAGCAGATCATCCCGAATCTCAAGGTCTGACTCTGTCCGCATCAGCTGTTGACACCGGGCTGGCACTGCGCCCGCCCCCGCCCTACCTATTGTAGACGGATTGCAGACAGGAAGAATTGCCGAATGACCGACCTGATCGATCGTCTCTCCGACATCTCGGACATCTACGATGCGGTCTTCTGTGACCTTTGGGGGTGCCTGCACAATGGCGTCAGACCCTTCCCGGATGCTGTCGCTGCATTGCAGCGATTTCGTGCGAATGGCGGCTTTGTGGTACTGCTGACAAATGCCCCTCGCCCAAAAGCCTCGGTCATCCGCCAACTCGACAAGATCGGCGTTCCGCATGATGCCTATGACGAAGTCATCTCTTCGGGCGATGCTTCGCAATATGGCATGCTTTCGGGTCTTGCGGGCACGAAGGTCTACCATCTCGGACCGAAAAAGGACGAGAGTTTCTTTACCGATCTGCCGGACGATGTCGAAGGCAAGCAGATCACCCGCGTACCGCTTGAAGAAGCGGAAGGGATCATCTGCACCGGGCTTTTCGACGACCGGACCGAAACGCCGGAAGACTATCGCGCGACGCTGCTTTACGCCAAGCAGAAGGGGATGACGCTGCTCTGCACCAACCCCGATATCGTTGTAGATATGGGAGAAAACCGGATCTATTGCGCTGGGGCCATTGCCGCGCTCTATGGCAGGATGGGAGGCAAATCCTTGTATTTTGGCAAGCCGCATCCGCCGATTTATGACTTGGCCCGGCGACGGCTGGCTGCCTTCAAGCGGGTCCCGGATGACCGGATTCTCGCGATCGGCGATGGTATTCACACCGATGTTCAGGGCGGACTGGCCGAGGGTTTCGACACGCTCTTCATTACCGGCGGTCTCGCTGCGACTGAGTTCGGACCCGACCCGAAGAACCCCGATCCCTTCATGGTCCGCGACTGGTTCAAGGCGCATCAGATCACGGCTACTGCTGCGATCCCCAACTTGCGCTGAACAACATCTAGCAACAAAATTACTTTTTTTCGCATCCAAACGACAATTTATTACGCCGTGGTTGATATCTGTGTCCGCCGCCGCTATGCTGCGCTGCAACAAGGCGCGAAGGAATCGGAGCGATGCTGGACAACATGCCCCGCGGAACCATCTGTATTGAAGACCTCGAAATCGGCATGCGCCGCAATCTCCGCAAGCAGGTGACCGACCGGGACATAGTACTCTTTTCCGAGATCAGCACCGACCGCAACCCCGTCCACCTCGATGACGATTACGCCCGGGACACCATATTCGAAGGCCGGATCGCGCACGGGATGCTTACCGCGGGACTGATATCGGCAGTGATTGGCGAACAGCTTCCTGGCCACGGTACCGTCTATCTTGGACAAACACTGAAGTTTATGGCCCCCGTCCGACCCGGCGATGTGGTCTTTGCCGAGGTACAGGTGATCGCCATAGACCATTCCCGGCGTCGCGTGACCCTTGATTGTCACTGCGCGGTCGGCGATACGGTCGTGCTCAAGGGCGAGGCGATGGTACTGGCGCCCAGCCGTAAGTTCGACTGAGGCGGGACCGGGCCCGCAAGGGGCTCCATGCGCAAACTGACCTTCTGGGACGGACTGAAGAAAGAAGATCGCGGCGCCAGTGCTGCAATCGGAAATTTTGACGGCGTGCATCTAGGTCACCGTGCGGTTATCGACATGGCGGCGACCGAGGCCCGCCGTCTTGACGTCCCACTTGGTATCCTGACTTTCGAGCCGCATCCCCGAGAGTTCTTTGCCCCCGACGCGCCGCCATTTCGGCTTATGAATGCGGAGACCCGCGCCAACCGGCTGGAGAAACTCGGTATCGAGCGTCTTTATGAACTGCCTTTCAATGCCGTATTGGCCGGCCTGACCCCGGAGCGCTTCGTCAGGGAAGTCATCGTTGACGGCCTGGGCCTGAATCATGTCGTCGTTGGCCGCGACTTCCACTTTGGCAAAAGTCGCGCCGGATCAGCCGAAGACCTGAGACGTTTCGGGAATTCCCTTGGATTCGGTGTCACGGTGTCAAATCTTGTCGCGGTTTCAAACGGGGAGGTTTCCAGTACCAATATCCGCAATGCCCTTACCGCGGGCCGTCCCGCCGATGCTGCAAGGATGCTCGGCCATTGGCATCGGATTGATGGCGAAGTCTTCGGCGGCGATCAACGCGGGCGGGATCTGGGCTATCCGACGGCAAACATGTCGATCAATCGGCTGCATCCGCCAAAGTTCGGAATCTATGCCGTCAAGGTCGATGTTCTGACCGGCCCGCATCGGGGCAGTTATGACGGCGCAGCCTCTGTCGGTGTGCGCCCGATGTTCGGGGACAACAAGCCCAACCTCGAAACATTCATCTTCGACCTTCACGGCGACCTGTATGGCGAGCACCTTTCCGTGGCTTTCGTCGAGTATCTTAGACCCGAAGCCAGGTTCGAGAGCCTCGACGCCCTTGTCGCCCAGATGGATGCCGATTGTGCACGCGCACGTGATATTCTGGCCAGGGTCTGACCCTTCCTTTTCCGCCATCCCGAGTTAGGCTGCCCCATGAGTGATCCGATCAAACGTGACGGCCTGCACCCGAAGTTTTGGGAAAGAGTGCCCCTTCAGAAAATGAATGGTGCCGAATGGGAGGCGCTGTGCGACGGCTGCGGCAAGTGCTGCCTGAACAAGATCGAAGATGATGACACCGGAGAGGTCTTCCTGACTCGCGTCGCCTGCCGGCTGCTCGATGATGCCAGTTGCCGTTGCGGGCAATATGACATCCGCAGGGAGATCGTGCCGGAATGTATCGTCTTGACCCCCGGGAACATCGAGAAGAACGCCTATTGGATGCCGCGAACCTGCGCTTACCGGCTGCTTTGGGAAGGCAAGCCGCTGCAGGACTGGCATCCGCTCATCTCGGGCGACCCTGCGACGGTTCACGAGGCCGGGATCTCGGTCCAGGGGCTGACAGTCCCCGAATTCGAGATCGATGAAGACGAATGGGAAGACCACATCATAGAGGAGCCCGTTTGATGAAATTCGCATCCGACAACACTTCTCCTGCCCACCCAAAGGTGATCGAGGCGGTGGTGAGGGCAAATGAAGGCTATGCCAGCTCCTATGGTGCGGACGCATTGATGGACCAGGTGCGCGCCCAGATCCGGGAGTTCTTCGAAGCCCCGGAGGCCGCCGTATACCTGGTCGCAACCGGAACGGCGGCAAACGCGCTGATCCTCGCCACGATGCTCGATCCCTGGGACGCGGTATTCTGCCACCGCGAAGCGCATATCGAAACCGATGAGTGTGGCTCGCCAGAGTTCTTTACCGGTGGCGCGAAGCTCGTTCTGGTCGATGGCGACCATGCCAAGGTGACGGAGACAGCTCTGCGGCAAGCCTTTTCCACGACGGGCCGTGTCGGGGTTCACGGGGTCCAGAGAGGCATGCTGTCGCTGACCAATGCGACCGAAAACGGCACGGTCTATACCCCCGACGAAGTCGCTGCACTTGCAGCCATTGCCAAGGCGGATGGCCTGCCGGTCCATATGGACGGCGCCCGCTTTGCCAACGCCATTGTTGCAGCCGATTGCAGCCCGGCTGAGATGACCTGGAAATCCGGGATCGACGCGCTTTCATTCGGGGGTACGAAGAACGGCCTGATGGGGGTCGAAAGTGTCGTGTTCTTCAACCCCGAGAAGGCGTGGGAGTTCGAGTTGCGCCGCAAGCGGGGCGGGCATCTTGTTTCGAAGCAACGCTATCTCTCGGCACAGATGGCAACGTATCTTGAGGATGAGTTGTGGCGCGAGATGGCGACCGTGGCCAATGCCGCAGCAAAACGGCTGTCGGATGGGATACTGGACATCGAGGGCGCCAGCTTGCTCCATCCCACTGATGCAAACGGGGTCTTTGCAAGCTGGCCACGCAGTGGCCACCGCCGAGCGCATGAAGCTGGTGCGGAGTACTATTTCTGGCCATCGCACCAGTCGCTCGAGGGCCCCGACGATGAGGCTTTGCCAGCGCGTCTGATGTGCAGTTGGTCAACGACCGAAGCGGATGTGGACCGGTTTATCGAGGTTATCGGCGGATAGGCCCGAGCCGGAGGAACTCGGCAATCCGCTGCGCCACCGACCCGGGATGGGTGATTGGCAGCATGTGACCTGCCCCCTCTATGCTGTATCGCACCGCGCCCTGAATGCGGCTCTCAAGCTCTCTGCAGACGGCCGACATGATCGCGGGTGAACTGGTTCCGTCGAGGATCAGCACCGGTAGATCTAGCGTGCCAAGTCGCTCCGAAAGTCGGGCCTTGTCGTGGTAGATCTGCGCCTCGATATTTCGGATCTGCTCAATTCTGGCCGTGGCGTACAGACGCTGGGATGCAGGCAAATCTTCCCATGAAGTCCCTGCGCCCCAGTTGCCCCTGAATAGCCGGGCCGCCGTTGCCGGATCGCCCCGATCCAAAGCGGCAATAACCTTGCCATATCTCTCATGATGCTCGGCAATAGCTGGAGCGTCCAGATCGCGGGCAATCGCGAAGAAGACCGGCTCGATCATCGTCAGGCTGCGCACTTTCTCAGGCCGCTCTATTGCGAGCCGCAGCGCCACCGTGGCGCCAAAGGAATGACCGATCAGGTCGGCGGAACTGTCGATCAGATCAGCCGCCATGCCCACTGTGACGGCCTGATAATCTCCCCGATCATCCCAGTCGCCGCTGCGTCCATGCCCTGGCATGTCGAAGGCGGCCATCCGGAGCCAAGGATTCAGTCTTTCTACGACGGACTTCCAGGCGCCCTGATGCGCCAGCGAGCAATGGATCAGTACAGCGTCCCGATCACCCTCACCGCGCACCGTCCAGTGGGTCGGAAAACCGCCCCGCTCGGTCGTCGGCATCAGATCTTGCCGGAGAGATGCAGATCCAGATCATCAAGCCGATCCTGACCCCAAAAACGCTCGTCAGTATCGGTAATGTAGAACGGCGCGCCAAAGGCACCCCGATTGACCGCCTCCTCGAGATTGGCGGCGTAGGTCTCAGCACCCGCCAGAAGCCCCTTGTCGGCGAGAGAGGGGTCGAAGCCCGAGGCCGAGAGACATTCCCGGATGACATCATCTTCGGCGATATTGCGGTCCTCGGCCCAGCAAGCGCGGGTCAGGCCATGAACAAGCGCGCCCAGGTCGCCGCCTCCGGCAGATTGCGCGGCAATTACGGCATAGGAAGATGGTGCCGGATTGGTTGGCCAGTGCGCCGGCTTCAAGTTGATCGGCAGGCCAGTCTTGGCAGACTGGCGGCGCAGGTCCTGCAGCCGGTATTCCTGCCGCGACGGGTGGCGGTCCTTTGGAGGAATACCACCGGTTCGGCCAAAGAGCGCAATGACATCCAGCGGCTTGTAGGTGATCGAACAGCCATGTCTTGCGGCGATATCCTCCAACCGTGTCCCGGCAAGGTAAGTAAAGGGCGAGACTGTCGCAAAAAAGTAATCGATATGGGCCATTTGCCGCGCCTCCCACGCGCGTTGTTTGCAAGACCGTAGCGGGGTGGTAAGCGGTGTCAACTTCGCGATTCCGCTACCTCACGCGCCAAGGGAAATAGCTGCCATGCCCTCGATCGAAGAACCGAAACTCATTTCGGGCAATGCCAACCGCGCTCTGGCCAAGGCCGTCGCCCGGCGAATGTCCATGCATCGCGGTGGCAAGATCGGATTGGTGGATGCGCGGGTTGAACGGTTCAACGATCAGGAGATCTTTGTAGAGGTTTACGAGAACGTCCGCGGCGAAGACATGTTCATCATCCAGCCGACGTCGAACCCCGCGAACGACAACCTGATGGAACTGTTGATCATATCCGACGCGCTTCGTCGCTCCTCGGCCGCCCGCATCACCGCCGTGATCCCCTATTTTGGCTATGCGCGTCAGGATCGCAGGACCAAGGCGCGCACGCCGATCTCCGCCAAGCTGGTCGCAAACTTGATCGCCGAGGCGGGGATCGAACGGGTGCTGACGATGGATCTTCACGCCGCGCAGATCCAGGGGTTCTTCGATATTCCGGTGGACAACCTCTATGCCTCACCGGTTTTCGCGCTGGATATCGAACATAATCTGAAAGCTCAGAAGGGTGAGCTTATGGTCGTGTCACCTGATGTCGGCGGCGTCGCGCGGGCGCGCGAATTGGCGCAACGGATCGGCAGCCCCCTTGCCATTGTCGACAAGCGGCGTGAGAAACCCGGCGAGATCGCGGAGATGACCGTGATCGGCGACGTGAAGGACAAGTGCTGCATCATCGTCGATGACATCTGCGACACTGCGGGGACCCTCTGCAAGGCAGCCGAAGTGCTTATGGAGAACGGTGCCAAGGAAGTGCATTCCTATATTACCCACGGCGTCCTCTCGGGTCCGGCGGTCGAGCGTATCACCAATTCGGTCATGAAGAACCTGGTGATTACGGACTCGATCGAAGCGACGCCTGAAGTCGTTGGCGCCAAGAACATCCGGATCGTTCCGACCGCTCCTATGTTTGCTCAGGCCATCATGAACATCTGGAACGGAACCTCGGTTTCGTCGCTCTTTGACCACGAGACGCTGGGGCCGATCTATGAAGGCATGTATTCCGGCTGAACCAGCCATATTCAAGACATTCTGACCCGAGGCAAGTTTGGTCGCCCTCAGACAACGTCCCAATCGTCCCCATGGCGCACCTCCCCGATCGACAGCCAGTCGGCACGCACACGAGCCACTTGCGTGTCGCCCCAGGTGCGGAACACGATGAAGAACCCTGTCGCTGATATCTCTTCGGCGGATATGTCGGCTCGAGAGTTGGTTTTCTGGCTCATGTCCCACATCGACAAGGACACATGCACGATCGGTGCTGCCATGTAGGGCTTCGAATACGCGATCGCTTTGCGCGTCACCCGGGGGCCATTCCCAGTCCACATCTCGCCGCCATCCTCGAAATCCGAGAACAGTATGACCGATCCCCGATCGATCCCGACAAGATGGCTTTCTATTCGGTGCATATCCTTGCTCGCAGCCAGCTGTACATACGGTTGGACGATCCGTCCCGCTACAAATGACAAAGGCCCAGCAATGCCATGCAGGGCCTTTTCATATCCTCTATGCTTCGCGCTCTAGGCCATGAGATCCAGCATGTGAACCAGATCGGCTACAAACCGATCGGCCAGGTCCCGTTCCTGCCCGGTCTGCTTCTCGCGGTGCGCTTCGGCCTCGGCCAGAATCGCCTGAAGGTCTTCCTTGGTCGCGCCATTGCGCTTGAAGGCCTTCTCGGCAAGCACCGAGACGCTGGTGGCGGTAATTTCGGCAAAGCCGCCGACCACCAGATACTCGTCCGTGTTGCCTTCGCTGACAACCCGCAGGAAGCCCGGTCGAAGCGTGGTGATCGTAGGCTCGTGCAGCGGCATCGCGGTCATGTCGCCTTCCGAACCCGGTATCTTCACCTCGGTCGCCTGAAGCGAAGACAGGCTCCGCTCCGGCGAGACCAGGTCGAATTGCATCATATCGGCCATGTCGGCTCCTTAGGCGGCTGCTGCCAGACGCTCTGCCTTGGCAATCACTTCGTCGATGTCGCCAACCATGTAGAAGGCGGCTTCGGGCAGGTGGTCATATTCGCCAGCCACAACTGCCTTGAATGAGGCAATGGTTTTTTCCAGCGGAACCTGCACACCATCAGAGCCGGTGAAGACCTTGGCCACGTCGAACGGCTGGCTGAGGAAACGCTCGATCTTGCGGGCCCGGGCCACGGCGAGCTTGTCGTCTTCGCTGAGTTCGTCCATGCCGAGAATCGCGATGATATCCTGCAGGGACTTGTAGCGCTGCAGGACCTGCTGAACGTCGGTTGCCACCTTGTAGTGCTCTTCGCCGATGATCAGCGGGTCGAGCAGGCGTGACGTGGAACCCAGCGGATCTACGGCAGGATAGATGCCCTTCTCAGAGATCGCACGGTCCAGAACCGTCGTCGCATCGAGGTGGGCGAACGACGTTGCGGGTGCGGGGTCGGTAAGGTCGTCCGCAGGAACGTAGACGGCCTGCACAGAGGTGATCGAACCGGACCGCGTCGAGGTAATGCGCTCCTGCATCGCGCCCATGTCGGTCGCCAGCGTCGGCTGATAGCCCACTGCAGAGGGGATACGGCCCAGAAGTGCGGACACTTCCGATCCAGCTTGGGTGAAGCGGAAAATGTTGTCGACGAAGAACAGCACGTCGGCACCGGTTTCGTCGCGGAACTGCTCGGCCAGCGTCAGGCCGGACAGGGCGACGCGCATTCGCGCTCCGGGAGGCTCGTTCATCTGCCCGTAAACCAGGGCGATTTTCGACTCCGACAGGTTGTCGGGGACAATAACGCCGGATTCGATCATTTCGTGGTATAAGTCGTTGCCCTCACGCGTCCGCTCTCCAACGCCCGCAAAAACCGACACCCCCGAATGTACCTTCGCGATGTTGTTGATCAGTTCCATGATCAGAACGGTCTTGCCCACGCCGGCACCGCCGAAAAGGCCGATCTTGCCGCCCTTGGTGTAGGGCGCCAGAAGGTCGATAACCTTGATGCCGGTCACCAGAATCTCGGACTCGGTCGACTGGTCGGCAAAGGCCGGCGCTGGCTGGTGGATCGCCCGCTTCTGCTTGCTGTTCACCGGACCTTTCTCGTCCACAGGCTCGCCAATGACATTCAGGATACGGCCTAGCGTTTCGCTGCCAACCGGCATCGAAATCGGCTCGCCCAAGTCGGTTACGCTGGTGCCGCGCACGAGGCCCTCAGTCGCGTCCATCGCAACGGTGCGAACCGTGTTCTCGCCCAGATGCTGTGCCACTTCCAGAACCAGCCGGCGGCCATTGTTATCGGTTTCCAGAGCGTTCAGAATTTCGGGAAGGTGATCTTCGAACTGAACGTCCACAACGGCGCCGATCACCTGAGTGATTTTGCCGACTGCCTTGGTTTTTGCCATGTCGTTTCTCCGGTTTCTTTAGAGCGCCTCGGCGCCCGAGATAATTTCGATGAGCTCGTTGGTGATGGCGGCCTGGCGCGAGCGGTTGTACTGAATCGTCAGCTTCTCGATCATTTCGCCTGCATTGCGCGTCGCGTTGTCCATCGCGGCCATCCGGGCACCCTGCTCGGACGCTCCATTCTCCAGCAGGGCCGAGAATATTTGCGTTGCAACGCCGCGCGGCAGCAGGTCGGCAAGGATCTCTTCCTCGCCGGGTTCGTACTCGTAGACCGTAGTCGCGTCGCCTTCACCCTGTTCCTCGAACTTCGCAGGGATGATCTGCTGTTCGGTCGGCACCTGGCTGATCACGGACTCAAAACGGCTGTAGAAGATCGTTGCGACATCAAATTCCCGCGCATCGAATCGCGCGATGATGTCCTTGGCGATTTCTTGAGCGTCGCTGTATCCCAGCCTCCTGACGCCGGAGAGGTCAACATGCTTGACCATCAGTTCCCCGAAATCACGTCGCAGTTGATCCCGTCCCTTCTTGCCGACGGTCAGGATCTTGACCGTCTTTCCCTTGCGCTGAAGGTCCAGCACCTTGGCCTTTGCCAACTTGACAATCGAGGAGTTGAAGCCACCGCACAGGCCGCGTTCTGCGGTCATGACGACCAGCAGATGCACCTGATCCTCGCCGGATCCGATCAGCAGTTTAGGGGCGCTTTCGGATCCTGCCGCCGCGGCTGAGAGCCCTGCCATCACCGCATTGAAGCGCTGCGTAAAGGGCCGCGAGGCCTCGGCGGCCTCTTGTGCCCGGCGAAGCTTCGCTGCGGCGACCATCTGCATGGCCTTCGTGATCTTTCGCGTCGACTTGACGCTCTCGATCCGGTTTTTCAGGTCCTTTAGGCTAGGCATGTCCCTGTCCTTTCGGCCCTATCAGGCGAAGTCTGCTGCGAATTCGTCGATCGCAGCTTTGATCTTGTTCTCGGCTTCACCTTTGATCTTGGGATCTTCCTTGGTGATGTAGTCCAGAACATCCTTATGCTTGCTGCGCAAATGGTTCAGCAGACCGGTTTCGAAGCGCCCAACCTGATTGACGGCGATCTTGTCGAGATAGCCATGCGTACCGGCATAGATCACGCAGACAATCTCTGCGTTGGTCAGAGGCGAATACTGCGACTGTTTCATCAGTTCTGTCAGCCGGGCACCACGGTTCAGCAAGCGCTGGGTCGAGGCGTCGAGATCCGAGCCGAACTGCGCGAAGGCCGCCATTTCGCGGTACTGCGCGAGTTCTAGCTTAACCGGACCGGCAACGGACTTCATCGCATTGGTTTGAGCCGAGGATCCGACTCGCGATACCGAGAGGCCGGTGTTAACAGCTGGGCGAATGCCCTGGTAGAACAGTTCCGTTTCCAGGAAGATCTGGCCATCGGTGATCGAGATCACGTTGGTCGGAATAAAGGCCGACACGTCACCGCCCTGGGTCTCGATGATCGGCAGCGCGGTCAGCGAACCGGCTCCGTTGTCCTCGTTCAGCTTCGCCGACCGCTCCAGAAGGCGCGAGTGCAGGTAGAACACGTCACCCGGATAGGCTTCACGTCCCGGCGGACGGCGCAGCAGCAGCGACATCTGACGATAGGACACGGCCTGTTTCGAAAGGTCATCATAGATGATCAGTGCGTGGCGGCCGTTGTCGCGGAAGAATTCTGCCATCGCGGTGGCTGCATACGGGGCAAGAAACTGCATCGGCGCCGGGTCGGAGGCCGTTGCCGCGACGATGATCGAGTAATCCATCGCGCCGTTCTCTTCCAGCTTCTTGACCAACTGCGCCACGGTAGAACGCTTCTGTCCAACCGCAACGTAGACGCAGTAGAGCTTCTTGGACTCGTCCTTGCCCGCTGCATCGTTGTAGGACTTCTGGTTCAGCATCGTGTCGAGCGCCACGGCGGTCTTGCCGGTCTGACGGTCGCCAATGATCAGTTCCCGCTGACCTCGGCCGATCGGGATCATCGCGTCAACCGATTTCAAGCCGGTCGCCATCGGCTCGTGAACCGACTTGCGCGGGATGATCCCCGGTGCCTTCACGTCGGCGACGGAAGTGGTTTCGGTCTTGATCGGGCCCTTGCCGTCGATCGGATTGCCAAGGCCGTCCACAACACGGCCGAGAAGCGCGTCACCGGTCGGAACCGACACAATCGAGTTTGTCCGCTTGACGGTGTCCCCTTCCTTGATGTCGCGGTCGGAGCCGAAGATCACGACACCCACGTTGTCGCTTTCAAGGTTCAGGGCCATGCCCATGATGCCGCCCGGAAATTCGACCATCTCGCCGGCCTGAACGCTGTCCAGGCCATAGACCCGGGCGATACCGTCGCCAACCGACAGAACGCGGCCAACTTCGGCGACTTCAGCTTCCTTCCCAAAGTTCTTGATCTGCTCCTTAAGGATCGCAGAAATTTCGGCTGCCTGGATTCCCATTATCCGACCTCTTTCATTGCATTCTGGAGGTTATTGAGCTTCGAGCGGATCGAGGTGTCGATCATCTTCGAGCCCACCTGTACGACGAGACCACCGATGAGGTTTTCATCGACGGACAGTTTGATCTTTATATCCTTGCCGACCGACGCCTTGAGCGACTTGGACAGATTGTCCTGCTGCGCCTTGGTCAGCGACTTCGCCGCCACAACCGTGGCAGTCACTTCGCCCTTTTCTGCGGCGATCAGACTACGCAGCGCCTTGACCAGTTGCGGCAGCACGAACAGCCTCCGCTTGCTGGCCATGAGCTGCAGGCAATTGGCCATCGTCGGCGTCAGTTTCATCGCCTTGGCCAGCGCAGATATCGCGGCGCCCTGCTGGTCGCGAGTGTAGATGGGCGAAAATATCAGGGAGTCGAAATCGGCGCTGTCGGCGATAGCGCCTTCCAGCGAATCAAGGTCGGTTTCGATTTTCGCTATGCTCTTGCTATCTTTGGCCAGTTCAAAAATGGCCGTGGCATATCGCGCGGCGATGCCAGTTGAGATCGAAGCTGGTTCGGACACGTCCACCCTTCCGATGTCTTAAGCCCTGAATCGGACCACCGGATGGCGGATCAAGGCAGCTGGGCCGCAGCCGAAGCTGGGCGTCAAAATCGGGGTGGGTGTAGCAGACGCTCTTCCACCTCGCAACCGCTTTGACTTGAAATTCAAACTGCCCGACACCCAACAGAAACGAGGTTATCCCAGGAGCGCGGCCGAATGCAATCAATTGCCGTTCGACAGGCCCTTGCGACTGCCCAGAAATCGACGATTCTGGCTTTCAATCAGACCGGTTTTGCCTCGGGTTGGCCGATACCGTCGAGAACTCGCAGCGGCTTACGTACGGCCTCGGGTAATCCTGGCCTGGTCGGGGCATGGACACGCTTGCTGGCTTCGACCATCAATACACCGCCTGCAAAATAAGGAGAGATCTTTCGCCCAGTCCGTTCCCAGAAGGCGCCAGTCTTGATCCAGAACCGCCTGGTCGATGGGGGTTGGAACAGCGCGGCCAGGTGACGCTCGGGCAGGAATGCATGGCGCTTGAGCTGGGTCTCTAGTTGGCTCCGGCTGTAGGGGCGGCCAAACCCGAAGGGTGTAACGTCGCTTCGCGACCAGAGTCCCGCCCTGTTCGGCACGATGATCAGCATTCTGCCACCCGGCCCAAGAACACGCCAGCATTCCTCGAGCAGTGTCGCAGGATTGTCGCTGGATTCCAGCCCATGCATCAGGACCAGCTTGTCGACATGGCCGGTTTCCAGTGGCCATGCCGCTTCCTCGCAAAGCACGCTGACATTGGGCTGCCCGGCGGGCCAGGGCATCACGCCCTGCGGCCCCGGCATCAGCCCGATCACCCGCCTTGCATCCCGCAGATACGGACGCAGCAACGGTACCGCAAAGCCATACCCAGCCACCGTCTGGCCTTTCGCTTCGGGCCAGAATTCGACCACCTGATCCCGAATGGCGCGCTGCGCCGCACGGCCGAGGCCGGTGCGATAATAGAAATTGCGCAGATCGACCACGTCAAGATGCATTGAAGCTTCGTCCCGTTTCGGCAATTCTGCGAGAGAATAGCGAACAAGCGCCGGATTGCCATGCCTCTTGAAATCGTCACCATCCCTTGCCTGAAAGACAATTACGCATTCCTGCTTCATTCCACTGATACCGGGGAAACGGCGGCCATTGACGTGCCCGAAGCCGGCCCGATCCTGGCCGCCCTGTCGGACAGAGGCTGGCAGTTGAGCGAGATCTGGATCACCCATCATCACTGGGACCACGTCGATGGTGTCCCGGAGCTGAAAGAGGCGACCGGCGCCAAGGTGATCGGCGCCGAAGCCGACGCGCACCGCCTTCCGCCGCTCAACCATGCCGTCAAGGACGGCGAAACCTATCGCTTTGCGGGCGCGGACGTGCATGTCATCGACGTCTCCGGCCACACCGTTGGTCACGTGGCCTATCACGTTCCCTCTGCCAATACGGTGTTTACAGCAGACAGCCTGATGGCGCTGGGATGCGGACGCCTTTTTGAAGGAACCGCTGAACAGATGTGGTCGAGCCTCTCCAGGCTGGCTGCCCTGCCCCCAGAAACTCTTGTTTGCTCTGGTCACGAATACACCGTCGCCAACGGCAAGTTCGCTGTCACCATTGAAAGCGACAATTCCGATCTTATCTCGCGGATCGGCGATATCGAAACCGCCCGTGCAGCGGGCCGCCCGACCGTTCCATCCACGCTTGCCGAAGAGCTCGCGACCAACCCGTTTCTTCGCGCGCATCTGCCCGGAATGAAGGCAGCAATGGGCATGAAGGACGCGACAGACGCCGAGGTCTTCGGCGCGATCCGTCGCCAGAAGGACGCATTCTAAACCTTTGCACGAAAAGGACCAAATTGCGGCCTTATTTTCGATCACAATTCCTCTCAAACTGGAAATGTGGACGAAATATTAGAGAAAATGCTTGAAGCTCGGGGAATAACACCGAACTTTAAGGATATGAGGCCACGGTTGGTTCGGGGCACTCGGCCCTCTCCCGACCCAGATCAAGGAGCACAATGTCGTGCCGTCATTTTCGAACACTCTGGAACAAGCGATTCATTCCGCTCTGGCCTTGGCAAATGCACGGCGGCATGAACTCGCGACCTTGGAACACCTGCTTCTGGCCCTGATCGAAGAACCCGATGCGGCCCGCGTGATGCAGGCCTGCTCGGTCGATCTCGATGATCTGCGAAAGACGCTGACGGAATTCATTGACGACGATTTGTCGACGCTCGTCACCGACATCGAAGGATCCGAAGCCGTGCCGACAGCCGCCTTCCAACGCGTCATCCAACGCGCTGCGATCCATGTGCAGTCCTCGGGTCGGACCGAAGTAACCGGGGCCAATGTGCTGGTCGCAATTTTCGCCGAACGTGAATCGAATGCCGCATACTTCCTGCAAGAACAGGACATGACCCGGTACGACGCGGTCAACTACATCGCGCATGGCGTGGCCAAGGATCCGTCCTTTGGCGAGAGCCGCCCGATCACCGGCTCGGAAGAGATGGAAGCCGAAGTCAGCAGCGAGGAGAGCAGCGAAAAAAAGGAATCCGCCCTTTCCAAATACTGTGTCGATCTGAATGCCAAAGCACGAAGTGGTGATGTCGATCCGCTGATTGGTCGTGCGCATGAGGTTGAACGCTGTATTCAGGTTCTGTGCCGCCGCCGCAAGAACAACCCTCTGCTGGTCGGTGACCCCGGCGTCGGAAAGACGGCCATCGCCGAAGGACTCGCCCGCAAGATTGTAAGTGGTGAAACACCCGAAGTACTGTCGAAGGCGACGATCTTCTCGCTCGACATGGGGGCATTGCTGGCCGGCACCCGCTATCGCGGCGACTTCGAGGAACGGCTGAAGGCGGTGGTCTCCGAACTGGAAGATCACCCGGACGCCGTGCTCTTCATCGACGAGATTCACACCGTGATCGGCGCCGGCGCGACCTCTGGCGGCGCCATGGATGCCTCAAACCTGCTGAAACCGGCCCTGCAGGGCGGCAAGTTACGCTGCATGGGATCGACCACCTACAAGGAATATCGCCAGCATTTCGAGAAGGACCGGGCGCTGTCACGCCGTTTCCAGAAGATCGACGTGAACGAGCCGTCGGTTGATGATGCGGTCAAGATCCTCAAGGGTATCAAGCCCTATTTCGAACAGCATCATGACGTGCGCTACACGATCGATGCGATCAAGTCGGCGGTCGAGCTTTCGGCGCGCTACATCCACGACCGCAAACTGCCCGACAAGGCCATCGACGTGATCGACGAGGCTGGCGCGGCACAGCATCTGGTCGCCGAGTCAAAGCGTCGCAAGACCATCGGCACGAAAGAGATCGAAGCGGTCGTCGCGAAGATCGCACGCATCCCGCCGAAGAATGTATCGAAAGACGATGCCGAGGTTCTGAAGGATCTCGAACGTTCGCTGAAACGCGTTGTCTTCGGTCAGGATTCTGCCATCGAAGCGCTTTCCTCCGCGATCAAGCTTGCCCGTGCTGGACTGCGGGAGCCGGAAAAGCCGATCGGCAACTACCTCTTTGCGGGTCCGACCGGCGTCGGCAAGACCGAGGTCGCCAAGCAACTAGCCGATACACTGGGCGTCGAACTCTTGCGATTCGACATGTCGGAATACATGGAAAAGCACGCGGTCAGCCGCCTGATCGGGGCACCTCCGGGCTATGTCGGATTTGATCAGGGGGGCATGCTGACCGACGGCGTCGACCAGCATCCGCATTGCGTACTCTTGCTCGACGAGATCGAAAAGGCGCATCCGGATGTCTACAATATCCTGTTGCAGATCATGGATCACGGCAAGCTGACCGATCATAACGGCCGGCAGGTGGATTTCCGAAACGTCATCCTGATCATGACTTCGAATGCCGGAGCCGCAGAGCAGGCCAAGGCGGCCATCGGATTCGGCCGCGATCGGCGCGAGGGTGAGGATACAGCCGCGATCGAACGTACGTTCACGCCGGAATTCCGCAATCGTCTGGATGCGGTGATCAGCTTTGCTCCACTGCCGAAAGAGATCATCTTGCAGGTCGTCGAGAAATTCGTGCTGCAGCTCGAGGCACAGCTGATGGACCGCAACGTCCATATCGAACTGACCAAGCCGGCCGCCGAATGGCTCGCCGACAAGGGTTACGACGACAAGATGGGCGCCCGCCCACTTGCCCGCGTTATCCAGGAGCACATCAAGAAGCCGCTTGCCGAAGAATTGCTGTTCGGGAAGCTGGCCAAGGGTGGTGTTGTCAAGGTCGGGATGAAGAACGGCGCGCTCGATCTGCGCATCGAGGAGCCGCAGAACCGGCGGATCGAATCGAAGAAGAAGCCGCCGCTGTTGACGGCCGACTAACACACCGCAGTCGACCACAAAACAAGCGGGGCACGTTCGCGAACGTGCCCCGCTTCCGGTTTCAGGTCATTCCTCCGGGATCACCCGCAGCCGCAATTCGCGCAGCTGTTCGTTTGTCGGCTCGGACGGCGCGGCCATCATCAGATCCTCGGCGCGCTGGTTCATCGGGAACATGATGACTTCCCGGATGTTCGCCTCGTCCGCCAGCAGCATCACGATCCGGTCGATACCGGCGGCACAGCCGCCATGCGGCGGCGCGCCATATCTGAACGCGTTCACCATCCCGCCAAATCGGCTGCGAACGTCTTCCTCGCTGTATCCGGCAAGCTCAAACGCCTTGAACATGATCTCGGGCTTGTGGTTTCGGATCGCACCCGAGACCAGTTCGTAACCGTTGCAGGCAAGATCATACTGATAGCCAAGCACGTTAAGCGGATCGCCGTTCAGCGCATCGATCCCGCCTTGCGGCATCGAGAACGGGTTATGGCTGAAATCGATCCGGGCTTCATCGTCCTTCTCGTACATCGGGAAATCGACAATCCACGCAAAGGCAAAGCGATCCTTCTCTGTCAGCCCAAGCTCTTCACCGATGACGGTGCGCGCCCGTCCCGCGACGGCCTCGAAGCTCGCTGGTTTGCCACCGAGAAAGAAGGCCGCATCGCCGACACCGAGACCCAGCTGCAGCCGGATGGCCTCGGTCCGCTCAGGCCCGATATTCTTGGCAAGCGGCCCTGCGGCCTCGGTGCCGTCGTCGCCTTTCCGCCAGAAAATGTAGCCCATCCCCGGCAGGCCCTCTTTCTGCGCAAAGGCGTTCATGCGGTCACAGAACTTGCGTGACCCGCCGCGTTTGGCTGGGATCGCGCGTATCTCGGTTCCCTCTTGCTCCAGCAACTTCGCGAAGATCGCAAACCCGGACCCTTCAAAATGCTCTGATACGACCTGCATCTTGATGGGGTTGCGCAGATCCGGTTTGTCGGTCCCGTACCACAAGGCAGCGTCCTTGTACGAGATCTGCGGCCAGTGCTTGTCGACCTTTCGGCCGTTGCCGAATTCCTCGAAGACCGCCTCGATCACCGGCTGGATCGTCTCGAAAACGTCGTCCTGCGTGACAAAGGACATCTCCATATCGAGCTGATAGAAATCGGTCGGGCTGCGGTCAGCCCGCGGATCCTCGTCGCGAAAGCAGGGCGCGATCTGAAAATACTTGTCAAAGCCCGAGACCATGATCAGCTGCTTGAACTGCTGCGGCGCCTGCGGGAGGGCGTAGAACTTCCCCGGATGCAACCGGCTCGGCACAAGGAAATCGCGCGCGCCTTCGGGGCTTGAGGCGGTGATGATGGGCGTCTGGAACTCCTTGAACCCCTGATCCCACATGAGTTTCCGCATCGAGGCCACGACGTCGGAGCGCAGGATCATGTTGCGCTGCAGCACCTCCCGTCGCAGGTCCAGAAAGCGGTAGCGTAGCCGGGTTTCCTCTGGGTATTCCTGATCACCAAAGACCAGCAGCGGCAGTTCGTCCGCCGCACCAAGCACTTCGATCTCGCGTATGAACACCTCGATTTCGCCCGTGGGCAGTTTCGGGTTAATCAGTTCCGGGTCGCGTGCCTTGACCTCTCCGTCGATACGGATGCACCATTCCGCTCGCACCTTCTCAACTTCAGAAAAAGCCGCGCTGTCGGGATCGCAGAGCACCTGGGTAATGCCATAATGGTCTCGCAGATCGACGAACAGGATGCCACCGTGATCGCGGATCCGGTGCACCCAGCCCGAAAGGCGGACCGACTGGCCGACATGTGATCTGTTCAACTCGGCGCAGGTCTGGCTGCGATAGGCGTGCATGGCGGCCCCTTGGCGTATTGTCGTAGATGTCGCGCCGATACACATTGCCCCGCGACGGAAGTCAAGCCGACAAGCCATTGGCGGCCTCTTGCGCATCCCCCATAACTTCCCAGGTCGGGCTTTACACGTTGGGCAAGTTGCTGCAGAATACCAACGTTTACAGTAATATGCCGGTATTCTTGCGGCGATCAGATCGAAAGCGGATACGCCGTTGATGATGCCGGGTGGGCGTCTTAGGGGGTGGATATGTGG
>JBFKFZ010000039.1:0-29414 GCA_041633555.1 Paracoccaceae bacterium
GGTGCCGCCTTCGCCAACGCGACCAATCCCAGATGAAATTGGCGGAAAGTGGCGGGCGAAGCAGCAGTCGCGCACAAAGGCGCCGGATTTCTGACGTCGTCAGGCTGTGCCTGAGGCGCGCGAGCACACAGTCGGCCGATCCGGACTCGTTTCGTTCTGTTTCCCATAGGCCGCGCGGCGCTGGTCGGCGCCGATCCGGGCGAGAAACGCGGCGGCGGCCATCACCAGGCTGATGTGCCGATGCCAGCCGTGCCAGGACCGCGCCTCGCAGTGGTCGAGGCCCAGGTCGTCCTTGGCGCGCAGGAAACATTCCTCGATGACCCAGCGCAACCCGGCGGCCGCAGCGAGATTGTCCAGCGTGGTGTCCGAGGGCGCGTAGGCGAAATAATAGGCGATGGCCGCGGGATCGCGCAGGCTTCGCCGCGCCAGCAGCCAGCGGGAAAATTCCTGTCCTGCCTGATACTTGAGCGGAACCCGGGCCCAGTGGTACAGCCGTGCCCCCTTCGCGCCTTCGCCGGCGCTGAGCGGCGTCCAGGCCTCGGCAGGCAGGTCGGCGATCATTGTCCGCGGGTCGGTCTGCACCAGCGACCAGTCTTCCAGAAACCGCAGCGTATGATTTGAGCGTACCGCCAGCACGTAGCTCTGATCGCGATTCTCGAGCATGCGCCGGAAGCTGTGGTCGGAGCCGTAGACCGCGTCGGCAAGCACGAAGGCGCAAGGCGTGCCTTCGTCCAGCAGGCGCGCGATCATCTCGCAGGCCACCGCAGGCTTGGTGGCAAAGGCCACCTCTTCAGGCACCTGCGCGCTGGCGCGGCGCTCCGGATCGCCGGCCCAGGATTTTGGCAGGTAAAGCCGCCGGTCGATCAGCGCCTGGCCCCAACGGCTGGCATAGGCGGCAAAGACCCCGATCTGGCAGTTCTCGATCCGCCCCGCCGTGCCGGAATATTGCCGCGCGACACCAACCGAATGGGAGCCTTTCTTCAGGAAGCCGGTCTCGTCGATAATCAGAACGCCATCGCAGTCGGCCAACGCCTCCAGCGCATGATGCCGGACCCGCTCGCACAGCGCATCCGCCGACCAACGCGATCGCCCCAGCAGGGACTGGATCCGGTAAGGCCCTGTAAAACCGGCCTCTTCGGCCAGCATCCAGCCCGTCTTACGCTCTGCGCCGGACAAGAGGCCATCAATGAACGCCCCGGCCGTTGCCCGCTGCTCGGACCGCTTGAAGGCCGGGCCGATGAATTGCTTCAAGCCTCCAAGCGCTTGCCGCCAATCAGAAACACCGCCCGCCCAAGCTGAAACCGACATGACCCAACCCTCCCAATCCTGCGACGGTTGAATCAAAAATTCACAGGAAACGCAACTGTAGTACTAGGAGGTCTGTGCTCAAGGCATACTACGACGCCCATCCGGAGGTGCTCGAACGGCAGGTCAGCTATCGTTTCCGCAGTGTCGAGCAGTATCTGCCGGTATCTTTGGCCAATCACCTCGAACTCACGCGCCATGCTGCAACCGTCGAACCCGAGGTTGCAGTGGCCGATGTCTAACCGAGCAGAAGCTCGCTCTCCGACCCGGCCTTCGATAATATCCGCGAGGGGGCCAGCCCTTATGGCTGCATTCAAAGCCTCGACGAATGCAGCGACGAGGCGCTGCGCGCGATACGCCAAATGATGGAACGAAAATTTGGTGAGCACCTGCCCGAAGATATCCGCCTTGCGCTGAACCCAACTGCGGAAGCCGAACTCGTGAAGTGAGTGATGCATCTTTGATTGCCGCAGCGCTGAACTTGATCGCTGATTTGCTGCGCGCGTCGAGAGGAGCGAAGCCATGGGTAGAGACCAGCGCCGTGATCCTTAATCAATTGCCTGCCGGATCGCGGACTTCACTCGGTCGTCTCGAACTTGCATGGTTCGGGGAATAGCAGTCGCATGTTCTCGTCCATCAACCGATAAATCTCTTCACGGGATTCGCTGACGTCCTGGGCGTCATTCAGACAGATCACATTCGGTCGCTTAGATTCCTTGTGACGTATTGCGTTGCTGAGCTGCCGGGTCGTCTTGATCTGCAACAGATTTACAACGTTGTACCCGATTACCCCTTGTGCCGCACGTCCCGCGCCCATCATGTGATAGATGAAGAGACTTCAGCTCGCCGCAACATCGCTTGGGTCGCGAAACGTGTGGCGGCGGGTCTGATCATAAACCTCTTGAAATCTCGCCTCGAGCTTCTCGGCTTCCGGCCGAAAGACCGCAAGAGGTACGTGCCACATCTTCTGGCTTGGAACAAAGCCATCAGTTCGCAACAGGTCGCGCGCATTCATCGCTGCCAAATCAACGGGTTCCACCCCTTCATCAATGTTGCCGAACGGGACAAACGTTCGGCTGGAAGGGAAGTAACTGATGTGGCCGCGCCTTGGAAAGAACGTCTCGAGATCGGTGGATTTTCCAAGGATCACATCGTCATTGAAATATAGGTACTGATCCTTCAGCCCTTTGATGCGATGCAGGCAGGCCTTGATCGCATGTGAATTGAACACAGGAAGACAGGACTTGTCCGGGAAAATCTCGGAGTGATCGACAATTCTCAGCCGATCATTCTCGACAAGCCAGGACGGACGCTGACGGTCGGTCACGATGTAGATCCGGTGATAGTTGTCCATGAACTTGCAGATCGAACGCAATGCGAAGCGCAATTCGTCATGCGAGGCAAAGCGCGCCCGGCTGGTTGCTGCCGGATTCGAGACGACCTTGGTGTTGTTCAGCGCTGCCTCTTTTCGCGACTGCCAGTCAGGATCGCTGCCATCAACCCAAGTGAAGACGATGTCGAATTCAGGGTCGAAATGGACTTTTTGGGCAAGATGCAGGCACTTGATGTCGTCGATGACCGGGAATTTCCTGCCCGCGATCTCTATTTCGGAGATCCCGACCCGACTGAAATCGACCTTGTTCTGAAGACTGGTTTGCCCCTGGGTCTCGAAGGCCGATGGGTTTGTCCTTGCCTGGCGCCAGATCCGGACACTAATCGCCGTGAGTTGATCGAACTCGATTCGGAGGCCCCGGTTCACATAGCGAAAACCGACCTCGATTGTACTAGCCCTTTCGAGCAGCCGGGTAAGCGACCGCATCTTGATCGAGGATCGCGTGAGCCGCCCGAGCCGGCACTTGTTCTTGTCCCTGATGATCACCTGTCCATTGGCAGCTACAATCTTTCGAACAGCGGCCTCAAGAACTCCCGGATCCCTTTGGAAATAGGCGAGATACGGGATATCGGTACGCTCCATTTCCCAGAAATGCAGCTGCGCTCTTTCGCCCTCGTCAAAGGCCGACATCAGCAAGTCGAGATTCTTCTTCCAGGCAATAGAGCGAGAATGGCCGGCCGACGGGATCGCGTTCGTAGCCCGCAGCCTGCCAGCAACGTCGTGCAGCCATTTCTCGAACCGGTACATCCTTGCCCATCACCCGATCCAGGGACCCATGAAAGGACTATCGGACATTGCCGGGGGTTGAGATGGTTTGACTGAAATCCCGCAAAAGCGGCGCAAGATTGCAACCTTAGACGGTGATCAGAACGAGGGCGGTGTGCAGGCGCTGATTATGACGCATTCGACCGCGCCGCGATTGCGGAAGCGGTGCGGGATCGTGCTGTCGAAGATATAGGCGTCACCGGGACCGAGCGTGCGGGTTTCGTTTCCGACCGTCAGTTCGATCGCGCCAGAGACAATTATGCCGGCCTCTTCAGCCTCGTGGGTATAAAGCTCTTTCCCGGTATCGGCGCCGGGTGAATACCGTTCGTGCAGCATCTGCAGGCTATGCCCTGCCGCCGCCCCGACCTGCTTCAGCGATACGGCGGCGAGGGCATTAGCCATGCCGGGATTGACCCGCTCGGGATTGATCTCGCGCAGTTCGTGTGCGCAATAGAAGATCTTCCTGTCCCCGGCCTGGGCCTGATCGAAGAATTCCGACAAGGTCATCGGGATCGCGTCAAGGATGCGTTTCAGCGAGGCGACAGAAGGGCTTGAGTGATTCTGCTCGATCTGGGAGATCAACCCGTTCGTCACTCCGGACCGCCGTGCCAGTTCCCTCTGTGACAGGCGCTTCTCGTTGCGCACTGCCTTCAATCGCGATCCTATATCGAAGTCCATGCCGTCTCGTCCCGTTCCCGAAGACCATATCACCCGTTGTGAAGCGATCGTTCCCTTGCTATCGGGACGACGCTAACACGATCTGGCGATTGCTAAGAATTTTAAACAATAGTATCGTCATATTAATCGTTCAACCGCCATGTCGGCCCTGAACGGATAGCCGAAATCGTCAATCGCAGGCGATTCCCTGCTGAGGAATAATCATGACATCGAACTCATCCATCCTTGCGCGTCGGCAAAAAGCTGTCCCGCGTGGCGTCGCAACTGCCGCCCCCGTCTTTCTGGACAAGGCCGAGAATGGCCAGCTCTGGGACATAGAGGGCAACCGCTATCTTGACTTCGGCTCGGGCATCGCGGTGACCAATACCGGCCACCGGCATCCCAAGGTGATGGAGGCGGTCGCAAAACAATGCGAGAAGTTCGCCCATGTCGCGTTCCAGGTGACGGGCTATGAGAATTATGTCGAATTGGCCGAGCGCCTGAACGCCTTGGCGCCGATCAGGAACGCCAAGTCGATCTTTTTCACGACAGGCGCGGAAGCCACGGAAAACGCAGTGAAAATCGCCCGTGCCCATACCGGGCGGCAGGGGGTTATCACCTTCACCGGCGCTTTCCACGGCCGCACCCAGTTGACCATGGCGATGACCGGCAAGGCAGTACCCTACCGTACCAAGGGCACGCCCCCGGCGATCGGCGTGTTCCACGTTCCGTTCCCGATCCCGCATCACGGAGTGTCGGAGGAAGATGCGCTGAAGGCGCTCTATCATGTTTTCAAGGCCGATATCGGTCCGTCGGATGTCGCCGCGATCGTGATCGAGCCGGTGCAGGGCGAGGGTGGGTTCTATCAGACCCCGAAACCCTTTATGAAGCGTCTGCGCGAGATCTGCGACGAGCATGGTATCTGTCTGGTGGCCGACGAGGTGCAGACTGGTTTCGCCCGGACCGGCAAGGTCTTTGCGATCGAGCACTACGACATAGAGCCCGACCTCATTCCCATTGCAAAGGCGCTTGGCGGCGGGTTCCCGATCTCTGGTGTGATCGGCAAGGCCGAGATCATGGATGCGGCAGAGCCCGGCGGGCTTGGCGGCACCTATGGCGGCAACCCGGTTTCGGTGGCGGCGGCGCTTGCGGTTCTCGAAATCATCGAGGAAGAGAAGCTTTGCGAACGCTCGAACCGGATCGGCAAGATCATGGTCGACCGCTTGAACAAGTTCAAGCAATCCAATATCTTGCGGCCCATAGGTGATGTGCGCGGGCTAGGCGCGATGGTGGCATTCGAACTCGTCAAGGAACGCGGCACGCATGAGCCCGACGCCGATGCGATCAAGCATGTCACCTCGAAAGCGCTCGAGGCCGGACTGATCCTTTTGTCCTGCGGCTATTACGGCAACACGATCCGGCTGCTGGCACCGCTGACCATCGAGGACAAGCATCTGGAAGAGGGTCTCGACATGCTGGAAACGGCGCTGGTCGCCTGATCGGGACAGTCGAGCCGAACGGGAAGGCCGGGTGCAGAGGACCGCACCCGGCCTTTTCGTTTCAGAGCGAGGAAGAAGCGACGAGCGTTGCCAGTTCCTTCAGGACAGTCGCCTGCGCGGCGGAAATCGACACCGCGTTGCCCAGAGTGTAAGGGGCCGACAGTTCGAAGCTTCTGGCCGTTTCCCGGATGTCGCTGTTCACGCGGGCGACGTAGTACTGGCCCGAGATCTCGAATTGCCCGTTTGCCTTCGCCAGGAACCGTTCGAATCGCACGACCAAGCGCGCATCGGGGAACTCGTCGAAGGGCCAGGGCTCGGCGGCAATCGCTGCGGTGGTGAGCTTGGTCAGGTTGCTGACCAGCGCTTGCGTCACGGCACGATTGGGGTCGTCCGCCCAAAGCAGGCTTTCATCGGTTTGCAGCGCGCCGCTTTCCGTCTCGATGGCGATCTCTTCCGATTCGGCATAGAGCGGTAGCGAAACCTGTGTGATCTCGACCGAGCGGACATTGATACGGACGGACTGCGTCGCCTCCGCGGGCGGCAGCGTGATCCGGGACGGATCGGCGCCGCAACCGGCGAGCAGGGCGACGAGGGTGACGGTAAGTGCAGGCTTCATCATGTTATCGTCCGATCAACAGGGAATTGGGTCGCCGCTCGATCGCCCGGGCCAGCGAACTGACGGCACTGGCCGCACTTCTGACCTCGCGCAGGGTCGCCCGCGCCTCGGTCGTCAGCGGCGCATTGCGGTCAAGACCGGCCAGCGTGCCTTCTGCCTGAACCAGCAGCCGTTCGATCCGGGCCACGACGTCGGGCAGGCGGTCGGATGCCTCGGCGACGCTGTCGGCCGCGCGGCTGGTGGCATCGAGCGTGCTGTTGGCATTCTCAATCAGCCCCCCATCGCGCAGCTGCGCCAGCGTGTCGCTGAGCTGGCTGAGCGCCGCGTTCAGGTTTTCCGGGATCGCGCGGGTCGAGTCCTGGTTGGTAAGGCTTTCCAGCGACTTCAGCAGCGCATTCGCGTCCTGGGTCAGTTCGTTCAGCGGCAGGTCGGCGGTCTTCTGCACAAACACGTTCGCCGATTGCACCAGTTCCGGCAGGCCGGCCACGGCGACGCTGGCATCTTCCGCGGCCTGTTGAACCGCAGTGACCGAGCTGCTCAGCGTTTCGATCACATTCTGCTCGGCCACGGCCACGACAATGCCGCGGAGATCGCTGATTGCGGTATTGAGGTTGGCGATGGTGTCGGAAAACTGCGCAGGCAGGCGCTGGATGCCGTCCGAACCCACGAACTTGCGGGCGTCGCCGATCAGGGCCAGCGCCTCGTCCGGCACTTCCTTGACGCCATCGGAATTCAATAGGCGGGTGGCGCTGTCCATCATCGAGATGGTGGAATTCAGCACATCCTCGATAGGCAGCTTGTTGATCCGCTCGAAGACGCCCTCTGCGGTGGCCGAGACGTCCGCGATGTCTGCAGGAATGCTGGGCAGTAGCGGGAAGGGATCGGCGTTGCGCCGCAGCTCGGCCGGGGCCGCATCGGGGGCCTCGACAAGCACGACCTTGAGACCGCCGGTCAGCAGGCTGGCATTGGTCAGCTGGGCGCGCAGGCCTGTGGTCACCCGTTCCTCGAGGAAATCGAGCACATCCTCGCCGCCGCCGATCCCCAGCCGGGTCGGGTTGACGGTAACGGTCGTCAGAAGCCGGACGCGCTGATCGCCATAGCGCTGCTCGTCGACGATGCCGGTCAGGGCGGTGACCTCGCCAACTGCGACGCCGCGCAACTCTACGATCGCGCCGACTGCTAGACCGCTGACATCGCCCTCGAAGATGATCGAAAGCTGTTGGCCCTGGCGGGACGGCCCGGCAAAGACGCTACCGCGCGCTTCGCTTTCATCGGCGTAAAGCTGGAAGGCGGCGCTGCTGCCGACCTTCCGGCCACCCGAAACGATCGTGTCAAAGCTGATCCCGCCCGCGACAAGCGAGGCGATGCTGGACACGTTCAGTTCGGCGCCCGAAGGACCGAAGCTGAGGTCGAAACCGGACGTGTCCCAGAACTTGGTCGAGGAATTGATCAGCCGGTCATTTGGAAACGGAACGAAGGCGTCGGCAAGAATGGACCTGCCGTCGCCGGAAAGGCGTAGGTTGCCGATCCGGCCGACTTCGATGCCGCGAAAGAGAATCGGCGTGTTCTCGGCCATGCCCTCGCCGTCCGTGGAATAGAGCGTGAACTGCAATCCGAGTTCGCCGGCGCGCGCCAAGGGCGGCCGCGGCAATGCGGTGAAATGTTCGGACGGCTCGCCGATCTCGGAATCCCATGTGCCTTCGATGAACACGCCCGACAGGACCGTATCAAGCCCGCTCACCCCGCGAGTCGTCACTTCGGGCCGCACCAGCCAGAAATTGCTTCCGCTGTCGATGAATGGCGCCACCGATTTCTCGACCCGGACATGGGCGATGACGGTTGCCAGTCCTTCGGAGAATTCCAGTTCCTCGACCAGTCCGATCGTGACGTCGCGGTAGCGCAGTTCGGTTTCATCGGCGCGGATCCCGGTGGCTTCCTGAAAGGAGATCTCGATCAGCGGGCCGCGGTCGGTATAGGTCTTCCAGACGATGCCCAGCGATATGACCAGCGCCGCGATCGGCACCAGCCAGATCAGCGAATAGGTGAAACGGCCCTTGTCCTGGGGGCCGACGATCTTGGGGTCAGGTATGCTCACGTCTTGTCCTCTGTGTCCCAGATCAGCCGGGAATCGAAACTTTGCGCCGCAAGCATTGTGAAGATGACCGACAAGGCGAAGGTCAGCGCCGCGGGGCCGGGATTGATGCTGGCCACGTCTTGCAACTGGATGAGAGAAGAGAGAATTGCAACGACATACACGTCGACCATGGACCATCTTCCGATGAACTCGACAACCTCGTAGAGCTGGTGCCGGCGGTGCTGAGAAAGTCGTTTGCGGTCGCGCAGGTTCAGCGCGAGATAGGCGATGGCAAGAAACTTGCCGACCGGGATGAGGACGCTGGCGATCACGATGATCGCGGCGATCCCCAGGGCACCGTGCGCGGCCAGTTCCGCCGCGCCGCCGATGATCGTGCTTTCCTCTTCGATGAACAGTGTCTTGGTGCGCAGCATCGGGTAGGTATTGGCCGGGATGTAGCAGATCAGGCCGGCCATCCACCAGGCCCAGACCTGTTGCAGCCCGCGCTGGTCGCGGTCCACCAGCGTGCTGCCGCACCGCTCGCAATGGGCGTGGTCAACGGGCCAGACCCGCGCGCAGGTGGTGCATGAGATCATGCCTTCGGTCTTGGCGGTCGCATTCATTTCGGCTCAAGCGCCTTCCAGATTGTCAGGCTGCAGGCGGTGCGGTCCTGCAGCGTCGCGATCAATGCAAGGGCAACGAACATCCAGAAGGCTGGGCCCGGATTGACATTGGCCAGATCGGCAATCTTGACCAGAGCCACTGCAACCCCCAGCACGAAAATCTCTGCCATCGCCCAAGGCCGCATCTGTTCGGAAAAGCGAAAAGCCAGCGCGGCATGGGGCAGGGGCTTGCGATCCATGATCAGTGGTCCGAGCGTATAGATGATCAACAGGACCCGCAGCGCCGGTATCAGGATGATCATCGCCGCAACGGCCAGCGTCAGCGGCATCATCGAAGTGCTGCTGAAAGACAGGGCGACGTCAAAGACCGACGTAGTATTGTGCAGGCCGGCCTTGCTGATCGAGATGAAAGGAAACCAGGTCGCCGCGATGATCAGCACCAGCACCGTCAGCGCATAGGCGAACACCGTCAGGAACGAGCCCTCTTTCGGCGCATAGAGAATTGCGCCGCAGCGCGTGCAGAGCGCCCGGTGATCATTGTCGGGCGAAATCGCATGGTGCAGCGTGTCGCATTTCGGACATGCGATCAGGTTTCTGTAATTCGCCGTTGCGTCGCTCAACGTTGCCGACCCCATTTTCCGGTTGGGGACAACCTCTGAGTGCGAAGGTTGTCCTTATCCGCGGTGGTTGGCCATTATCGTGGACAGACAGCAAAGGCGCAAGCACTCTTGGCAATGGGTCCCGACATTGATCAGGTTTGCGGTTAAGGGATTCAGGGTGCATCGTCAACGTATCGCGAACTGTATTGGGAGGCTGTTCCATGACCGATATCCACCGCGAGTCCTGCGCCCTTGTGACGGGTGGCAGCCAGGGCCTTGGCCTTGCGATCGCCGAACAGCTGATCCGGGACGGATGCCGCCAGTTGGTACTGGCTAGCCGTGACGTGACAAAGGGCGCGCAAGTGGCGGCGCAACTGTCGTGGGACGGGGTTCAGGCGCGGTTCATCGCCGTCGAGATGGGCGACGTCGTGGCGGTTCGTGCGATGGTGAACGAAGCGCATCAGACGATGGGCCGGATTGACGCCTTCGTTAACGGCGCTGCGAATACCGACCGCGGTTCGATCCTCGATACCACCCCCGAAATGTGGGACGCAATCGTGGACGTGAATGCCAAGGGCGCGTTCTTTGCCTTGCAGCGGGTTGCGCAACTGGCGGTCGAGGGCGGCTATCCGGCCTCGGTCGTCAATATCCTCTCGGTCGTCGTGCATTGCGGGCTGCCCTTCCTTGCGCCTTACGCGGCCTCGAAGGCGGCGCTGCTGAACATCACCAAGAACTCGGCCCATACGCTGGCAGAGCACCGTATCCGCGTGAACGGCATCAATGTCGGCTGGATGGACACGCCGGGCGAGGATGCGACCCAGCGCAAATGGCATGGCGCCGGCGACGACTGGCTGAAGCGGGCCGAGGCGCGGATGCCGTTCGGCATGCTGGTCAAGCCCAGCCATGTCGCGGGGCTGGCAAGCTATTTGCTGGGCCCCGCATCCGGTGTGATGACCGGCGCGATCATCGACTTTGATCAGCAGGTGGTCGGCGCCTATCCCGACACCAACGAGTGAGCCGGGCTAGGAACCAGTGGCTTCCTGTTCTGCCAGCCGTTCGAGGTCTTCGACAGATTGCATGTTGAATAATGACCGGTAGGCCTCGTTCGTCTCGACCAGGTTTTCATGGGTGTCAAAGGCGACAAGCTCGCCATCAGTGAGATAGAGCACTCGGTCGACCCATTGCAGTGTCGAGGGGCGATGGGTGACGAAAAGAACCGTACTGTCCTTGGCATAGTCGATGGCCGAACCCATGATCATCCGCTCATTGTCACCGTCGAGCGCGCTGGTGGCCTCGTCGTAGATGTAGATCAGCGCATCCTTGACCAGCGCCCGCGCGATCCCGACGCGCTGCTTCTGGCCGCCCGACAGGGCGGCGCCGTTCGGTCCGACGGAACTGTCCAGCCCTTGATCCATCGACGCGGCGAATCCGGTGACGGCGGCCCGCTCGGCCGCGGCTTCCACCTGTTCGGGCGTGGCGTTCGGATTGCCGTCGGCTATGTTCTCCCGGATCGACCCGTTGAACAGGAATACGTCCTGAGAGATCAGCGCGATATTCGCGCGCAGCTGGTCCTTGGCGATCGAAGCGACATTCTTGCCGCCGATCAGGATCGTGCCTTCGGACGGCGGATAGAAGCCCTGCACCAGGTCGATCAACGTGGTCTTGCCCGCGCCCGAGGGGCCGACGATGGCAATACGTTCACCGGGTTTCGACCGGAAACTGATTTGTTTAAGAACCGGAGAAGCCATCTTGTACTTGAAGGACACGTCGCTGAATTCGAGATCCGAGGTCGCGCCGGTCAACACCTCCAGTTCACCCTCGTGGGACGGTTCGGGGGCATCGAGGATCTGGTACATATTCTCGATGTGATAAAGCTGCCGCTGCATGCTGACGATGCTTTTCGAAATCCTCTCTCCGGGCTGATAGGCCAGCAGAAAGGCGGTGATGAAGGCCGTGAACTCGCCGGGTGACCGGCCATGTTCCAGTGTCTGCCAACTGGCATAGATCACGAAGAGGCCGATGGTGAAGCCGCCGATGATCTCCATCAAGGGGGCGGTCAGCGAAGATGTTCGTGCAATCTGAAGCAGACGGTTTTCCAGCATCTGCAAGGCTTCGGCGAATTTTGTGACCGATTTATCTTCGAGTCCATAGGATTTGACGGTCTTGATGCCTTCGATGGCTTCTGTCCCGACGCTGTGCAACCCGCCCTCCATCTCGGCCTCGGCCGAGGCAGCCGCGCGGACGCGGCGGGTGAGATAATTGACAAGCAACAGCACCAATGGAAACAAGACCGCGCTGAAGAGCGACATGAATGGGTCCTGAATGATCATGACCGCAACCAGCGCGATCAGCGTCAGGCTGTCGGTCAGAATGCGGTTGGTGATATCGGTGACCACCGAACCCGCCGCGCGGCCAAACAACATGACCTTGGCCATGTGCTGAGCGGCATGCCGGCCGGCAAAGAAAGGGACCTCGTTGCCCATGTATTTCGAGAAGACCCTGCGCATGTATTCTGCCGTGATCGATCGGCTGAAGATCAATGCGACAACGCTATTGGCATAGCCCGCGACGCCCTTGCCGATCGAAACCCCGACGACGAGCAGTGCCACCCCATAGGCCTTGTCCGCCGCGCCGTCGGCGAAGACATCGTTGACGATCAGTTTGGTGGACCAAGCCAGCAGCCCCGTGAAAACCGCGACACTGACCATGCAAATCAGCGAAAGTACGTAGAGTTTCCAACGCGATGGCAGTGCTTCCCGCACCAATCGCGTGGCGTTAGAGACCCAACTGGACTCGCTTGCGGGCGCATTGCTGTTGTCTGTTTTGGCCATTCGGCAGTCTTGAAGCTCTTTCTGTCGGCCGGCGGAGTCGGCAAGTCCGAAACCCGGTTGCAGCATGCCATAGCCAAATAAGCACGAATTTGAAACTGCCAAACGGGAAATGATAAGGCGGCGTGGTCGCAAGGCGGCAATAGGCGGAGAGGCAGGGCCGCAGGGTTGCGGCGAAGCGGGTATCTGCGATCATGCCCCGCGGCCCGATTACGCGGGCCGGTCAATCGGCGAGATGAGAGAATGAAACGCGGCGTCAGGAACATCCTCTTCATCATGTATGACCAGCTGCGCTTCGACTATCTCGGCTGCGCCGGCCACCCGCATCTTGCGACCCCGAACATGGACTGGCTGGCCGCCGAAGGCGTTCGATTCCCGCGCTGCTACGTGCAATCGCCGATCTGCGGCGCCTCGCGGATGAGCACCTATACTGGGCGCTATGTGCAAAGCCACGGTGCCGCCTGGAACAACGTGCCGCTGAAGGTCGGAGAGCTGACGCTAGGCGATCACCTGCGCGCCGGTGGCATGGAGTGCTGGCTGGTCGGCAAGACCCACATGAAGGCGGACGCCGCCGGTCTCGAGCGGCTGGGGATCGCGCGGGACGGCGTGATCGGGGCCCGTGTCTCGGAATGCGGGTTCGATATCCATGTCCGCGATGACGGGCTTTGGGCAGAGGGGCCGGATGGGTACTATGACCGGCGGCGCTCTCCCTACAATGCCTATCTGGGGGCGCAGGGCTATGACGGCAGCAATCCTTGGCAGGACTATGCCAATGCCAGCGTCGACGAGACGGGCAGCATCGCCTCGGGCTGGTTTCTGAAACATTCGGTGCGGCCCGCAAACATCCGCAACGAGGATTCCGAGACACCGTGGCTCACCGACCGGATGATCGAGTTCCTTGAGGGTCGAGAGGCCGGGGCGGCCCCGTGGCTGGCCCATCTTTCCTACATAAAGCCGCACTGGCCATACATCGTGCCCGCGCCCTACCACGACATGTACGGCAAGGCCGATATCCAGAAGGTGCTGCGGCATCCGTCCGAGCAATTGGATGCCCACCCGATCTATGCGGCGTTCATGGCCAATCCGTACGGTCGCGCCTTTTCCCGAGACGAGGTGCGCGAGACGGTGATCCCGGCCTATATGGGCCTGATCCGGCAATGCGATGATGAACTGGGACGGCTGCTGGATTACATGCGGCGTTCTGGACGGATCGACGACACGCTGATCGTTCTGACCTCGGACCATGGCGACTATCTCGGCGATCACTGGCTGGGAGAGAAGGACCTGTTTCACGACGTCTCGGCCAAGGTGCCGCTGATCATCCGCGACCCGTCTCCAGAGGCCGACGCCAAGCGCGGATCGGTTTGCGACGAACTGGTTGAAGCCATCGATCTTGCTCCGACATTCGTCGATTTTTCTGGCCAGAAGGTGCCGGGTCACATCCTGGAAGGGCGATCGCTTCTGCCGATTCTGCGGGGCGAGAGCCGCGAGGGTTGGCGCGACGCGGCGTTCAGCGAATATGATTATTCGGCAACTGAAATGGCGGCGGAAATCGGGGTCTCACCCCGCGATGCCCGGCTTTTCATGGTGGCGGACAAACGCTGGAAGATGATTCATGCCGAGGGCGGATTTCGACCGATGTTGTTCGATCTGCAGAACGATCCTGAGGAGTTCTTCGATCTGGGCGCGAGCGCCGATCATGCGGATATCATCGCGAGGCTTTACGACCGGCTGGCTGAGTGGGGACGCAGGATGTCGCAGAGAACCACAGTCACCGACGCCGAGATGATCGCGCGGCGCGGCGGGGCCGATCGGGTCGGCATCCTCTTGGGGGTCTATGACGAAAACGAGGTGGCCCCGGATGTGCGGCAGAAACTGACTGGCCCGGCCCGACAGGATCACCTGTCCGGATCAGGCCGGTCCCGAGATCCCTAGCGTTTTCCGTAATATAGCCCGACGACATGTTCGGCCTCCGCGAAGAACAGCCAGCGGGCAGCGAATGCGCCGGTCAGGTGGGCCAATACCGCGACGACAAGTGCCCCAAGGCCTGCCGGAAACAGCAACAGATTGAGCGCCGGAAGCATCGCTGCAAGGACCAGGGCGATCCATCTCAGGCGCAGCGCATGCTTGCGCCCGACCACGTAAACCATTTCCTTCAAGAGATAATTCTTTCCCGTGTGGGGTGGTTCCAGCAACCTCACCTTGCCGATGCGGCCCAGCCCAGTCGCCGATTCCATCGTGCTGCCGCTCGCCCCGAACCGGGTGTCGCCCTGCCGCCAGTGCAGCACCAGCAAACCGCCGGTCGCCAGCAACAGCAGTGCCGCAAGCCGTGGCAGACCCGCCAGCATTGCGCCGCCTGAGAGCGAGAAGGCGAGGAAAAGCAGAGGCGTAGTCCATTGGTTCCAGCGGGGCACGGTCTTGAGCTGGGTGTAGATCATCGACGTGGCCAGAACCGTGGCAATCGAAAGGGCCGCGCCGATCCAGCCTAAAAACCGCACATGGGCACCGAAAAAGACAGCCCCGAGCGCAAAGAGCCCCATCACTATCAGGGCGAGAACCGATAGCCAGGCCTCGCGTGACAACCAGCTTGTCTGCCACTGGCTGAAGGCCAAGAGCGCATTCTTCGGGTTGCCCAGATGCAGGGCCGACGCCAGCAGGCCACCGACGGCCAGCGCATAGGCAAGGAAGAAATAGCCGAATGCGCCCCATCCGGTCGGCGCGATGGCGCCGAGCCCAAGGAAGGTCATAAGGCCAAAGCCGATGCCCGACAGGACAGTGAAGATGATGACAGACGGAGCCGGATGCATCAGAGCTTCCCCAGCAGCTTGTCGAGCCAACCGAGGATGCCCTTCGCCTCTGGCTGGATATCAAGGAGCGGCGCAAGGACATCAACGTCGCCGTCCAAGTCTTTAGGATGTGGCGGTAAATATTGATTCACGGGCTTCGTGCCGAGTTCCGGCATCAGGTCGAACCCGCCACGTTCGGCGACGGATCGGCTGACCGCGCTGTCAGGATCGGCAAGGTCTCCGAAGGCGCGGGCGCCGGTCGGGCAGGTGCGCACACAGGCCGGTTCCCGATCGATCTCGGGCAGATTCTCGTTGTAGATGCGATCCACGCAGAGCGTACATTTCTTCATGATACCAGCGGCCTGGTCCATTTCCCTCGCGCCGTAGGGACAAGCCCAGGCGCACAGGCCGCACCCGATGCAGGCATCTTCGTTGACCAGCACGATTCCATCGTCAGTCCGCTTGTAGCTGGCGCCGGTCGGGCAAACGGTTACGCAGGGCGCATCTTCGCAATGCAGGCAGGATTTCGGGAAGTGGACGACCTGGGCAGGGCCATTTTCCGGCGTAATTTCAAAGCTGTGCACGCGGTTCAGGAATGTACCGGAAGGGTCGCCGCCATAGGGGTCCTGATCGGACAGCGGCGCGCCGTAGCCCTGATCGTTCCAACCCTTGCAGGCCACGACGCAGGCGTGACAGCCAACGCAGATATCGAGATCGATGACGAGGCCGAGCTTCTTGTCGGTATGGGTCGGCAGTTGGGTCACAGGGAGAAATCTTTCATGTAGTAACAGTGGCGTGCAGCGGATAGTTCATGCAATTCTGCAATTGCGATCATTGGCTTTCGGTCAACGTTCGGCTTTCGGCATGACCCGTGCAACGCCCTTGCCGACGGGGGATTTGATTGGCGGCAGGACGGGATGCGACTGGGCGGGTGCGGGGACTTTCTCGATCTTCACGCGAAGGTCGAACCAGGCGGCCTGACCGGTGATCGGATCGGAATTGGCCCATCTGAGGCCATCACCCTTGGGCGGCAGAAGCTCGTGAATCAGGTGATTGAGCAGGAAGCCGCGGGTCGCCTCCGGGGCATGATCATCGAGCGCCCAGGCGCCCTTGCGCTTGCCGATGGCGTTCCAGGTCCAGACCGTCGAAGGGTTCAGCGCGGCCATATGGACGGCCGGCACAGTGATCTCGCCGTGGGCCGAGCTGACGCGCGCCCAGTCGCCTTCCGAGAAGCCTTTCGAGGTCCAGATGTCCGTCGGGACATAGAGCGGGTTCGCGCCGTGGATCTGCCGTAGCCAGGCATTCTGGCTGCCCCAGGAGTGATACATGGCCATCGGGCGCTGGGTGAGGGCATGGACGGGATATTCAACCGGATCGACATGGCCGTCTTCGAAGGGCGGATACCAGATCGGCAGCGGATCGAGCGTGGCCTTGATGCGTTCGCGCAGGTGATCGGGCGGCTGCCGGTGGCCGTGGCCTTCTGCGGCAAGCTGAAACCGTCGCAGCGGTTCGACATAGAGCTGGAACAGGAAGGGTTGCGGTTTGTCGTAAAGGCCGGTCGCCACCGCCCAGTCCTGGTAGGCGTTGTTCCAGGGTTTCATGAACTGCGCGGCTTCGGGGATATGGGCGATCGCAAAACCACCATTCTCGACATAGCGGTCGAGTTGGCCGGGATTGACCTCGCCCCGCCCCATGGAGGTGCCGCCGCTGCCCCGCCAGCCCATCAGCGGGCCGACCCCGGGTCGTCGCTGGTGGTTGACGATGTAATCGGCATAGTCCTTGAACTTCGCACTGCCGTCCTCGGCGACGAAGCCCGGCAGGTTCAGCCGGTGGCCTAGATCGCACAGCACCGACTGGAAGCCGCGCACGTCACGGTCGGGTTCGACAACCGGCCAGCGGATCGCGTCGGCGGCAGCCTCGGCTTCGCAGATCGGGCGGTCGAGAAGCGAAATGCAGTCGTGGCGTTCGAGATAGGTCGTATCGGGCAGAATGAGGTCGGCATAGGCGACCATTTCCGAGGAATAGGCATCGGAATAGATGATCCGGGGGATCCTGTATTCGCCGTTCTCCTCCTTGTCGGTCAGCATGTCGATGACGCCGCGCGTGTTCATCGACGAGTTCCACGACATGTTCGCCATGTACATGAAGAGCGTGTCGATCCGGTAGGGATCGCCGGCATGGGCGTTCGAGATCACCATATGCATCAGCCCATGCGCCGACATCGGGTTTTCCCAGGTGAAGGCCTTGTCGATGCGGGCGGGCTTGCCGTCTTCGGTGAGGCAGAGATCCTCGGGCCCATGGACGAACCCCAGATGCGGGCCATCGAGCGGCTTGCCGGGTGTGACCCTTGAATGCGGTTTCGGGTGCGCGGTGGCAGGTTTGGGGTAGGGCGGCTTGAAGCGGAAGCCGCCGGGGGTTTCGACCGCGCCCAAGATGATCTGCAGCATATGCAGCGCGCGGGCCGTCTGGAAGCCGTTGGAGTGGGCCGAGATGCCGCGCATCGCGTGGAACGAGACCGGGCGGCCCAGCATCGTCTTGTGGGTCTCGCCGCGGAAATCGGTCCATTCGTGATCGAGTTCAATGGCTTGGTTGAAGGCGACATCGGCGAGTTCAGCGGCTATGCGGCGGATTTTCTCGGCGGGGATGCCGGTGCGCTCTGCAACGGTTTCGGGGGCGTAATGCGGCGACAGATACCTCTCGGCCATACGCTGGAACACCGTGACATGGGTGATGCCGCGCTGCCGGAAATGGCCGCCAAGGTCAGGTTGAACGCCGTTCTGGTCGAACGGGGCGGTCTTGCCGGTCGATTTGTCGATCACGAGGTCGCTGCCGTCTTCATCTCTAAGCAGAAGGCCGTGGCGGGGCGATTTCGGGTCGCAATCGATCAGCACGGGCGCGTTGGTGAAACGGGCAAGGTAGTCGAGGTCGATCTTGCCGGCGCGCAGCAATTCATGAATGAGCGAAAGGATGAAGAGCCCGTCGGTCCCCGGCGTGATGCCGATCCAGTCATCGGCAACGGCATTGTAGCCCGAGCGGATCGGGTTGATGCCGATCACCTTCGCGCCGCGTTTCTTCAGCTTGCCGATGCCGATCTTGATCGGGTTCGAATCGTGGTCCTCGGCAACGCCGAAGATCATGAAGAGCTTGGTGCGCTCCCAGTCGGGCTGGCCGAATTCCCAGAAGGCGCCGCCCATCGTGTAGATGCCCGCCGCTGCCATGTTGACCGAGCAGAAGCCGCCATGCGCGGCATAGTTCGGGGTGCCGAAAGCCTGCGCCCACCACGAGGTGAAGCTCTGGCTTTGGTCGCGGCCGGTGAAGAAGGCGAGCTTTTCGGGTGCGGTGTCTCGGATCGGCTTCAGCCAGTCCGTGGCGAGGTTAAGCGCCTCGTCCCAGGAAATCTCCTTGAACTCGCCCGAACCGCGCGGGCCGGTGCGCTTCAAGGGGGCGCGAAGCCGCGAGGGGGCATTGTGCTGCATGATGCCGGCCGAACCCTTGGCGCAGAGCACGCCCTTGTTCACAGGGTGATCGCGGTTGCCCTCAATATAGCTGACGCGGCCATCTTTCAGGTGCACGTTGATGCCGCAGCGGCAGGCGCACATGTAACAGGTCGTCTTGCGTATCTCGTCCGAGACGGGCGGCGAGAGGTTGATCTGTGGCTGCGTCATGCGGATCTTTCTAGAACGGGGCGAAGCAGTGTGAAACGGGATAATTCGCAAACCGACCTCGCTTGGCAGCGTCATTCGGCCAGTCTGCCGGCTTTAGGCATCTGGTAGGGCGCAGACCGGCCGCAAGGATACGTTCGACGGAAAGCGGCATCAGCGGTCGTCGATCGGACGATAGGCGCGCAGGGCGGCACCGTTATATTCTGTGAGCGGGCGGATCAGGATGTTCTGGCGCTGCTGCTCGATGCACTGGATGACCCAGCCGGGGGTACGGCCGATGGCGAATATCGGCACGTAGAGGTCCATCGGAATGCCGTGCAACTGGTAGATAACGCCGGAATAGAAATCGACATTCACGTTGAGCCCGTGGCGCGCATAGGGCTTCATCGCCTCGGTGACGGCCTGCAGGATCTCGTACCATTCCGGCTGGCCCATTTCGCGCGATAGGGCTTCGACACCGGCGCGCATGTGCCGGGCGCGCGGGTCTTCGGCACGGTAGACGCGGTGACCGAAACCGGTGACGGGCTCACGGTTGGCGCGTTTCTGTTTTATGTAGGCGGCGGCATTTTCCGGCTTGCCGATCTCGTGGACCATTTTCATCACGTCCTCTGCCGCACCGCCGTGGGCGGGACCTGCGAGCGTGGAGAGGGCGGTGACAATTGCACCGTGCAGGTTCGCCTCGGTTCCGACCGTTACGCGGGCGGCAAAGCTCGAGGCGTTGGAGCCATGTTCGGCATGCAGGATGAAATCCTTATCGGCAAGTTCGGCAGCCTCTGCGGAAGGCCGTTTGCCCTTCAGCATCCAGAGCCAGTTGGCGGCATGGGAAAGCGCCGGATCGGGCGCGGTGGGGGACTTGCCCTGCCGGATTGCGTGATGGGCGGCGACGATCATCGGGATTTGGCTGGTCAGCCGAATGCCGTTGGCAAGGAACGCCTCTTCACCGGTCTGCTGGCTGGCCGGTTCGAGGGCGGCAAGGGCCGAGACGCAGGTTCTGAGTACATCCATCGGATGGCCGGATTTCGTGGCCTCGATGATGGTCTGGATTTCGGGCGGCAGGAACCGGGCGGCCTTCAGTGCGGCGGCGAAAGCGTGAAGTTCAGATGCGGTCGGTAACTCGCCATGCAGCAGCAGATAGGCGACCTCTTCAAAGGTCGCATGCTGTGCAAGGTCATGGATGGAATAGCCGCGATAGGACAGCTCGCCAGCGGCGCCGTCGATGCGGGACACGGCGGACCGCTCGAAATAAACACCCTTCAGGCCGCGATTGATCTTGATGGGGTCAGTCATAGGAAATGGCTTTCACAAGGAGTTGGGATTTGGGGCGGTGCACCTCCCTGCGCCACGGGACAAATCCATCGGAGGGCAGGATCGGGCTTGACGGGGGACTTGCCCTTGCGGTCTGGTCGCGCGGGGCGAGGGAGGGCCGGATGGCGGTACTGGAAGCGGTATTTGAGCGGGCGCGGGAGCGCAGGGGCAGGGTGGTTCTGCCAGAGGAGGACCCGCGGATCGTGGCAACGGCAGGGCGGCTGTCGGCCGAGGGCTTGGCAGAAATCGTGCCGTTGGCGGAGACCTCGGAGGCATTGCTCGCGGCCCTCATGTCTGTTCGGCCGGTCAAGGAGGCACTGGCGCGGCGGATGCTGGAAAAGCCGATGTACCGGGCGGCAGCGATGGTCACGGCGGGAATGGCCGATGCGATGGTGGCGGGTGTCGCGACGCCGACGCGGCGGGTGATCGAGGCGGCCTCGATCGGCATCGGACTGGCCGATGGCGTGGCTTTGCCATCCTCGTTCTTCCTGATGCTGTTCCCGGACGGGCGCGAACTGATCTTTGCCGACTGCGCTCTGAACGTCGCTCCGGATGCCAAAGGGCTGGCCGACATAGCGCGCGCCTCTGCACGCTCGGCGGCCCTGCTTCTCGGCCGGGCCGATGTGGCGCTGCTGTCCTTCTCGACGGGAACATCCGGGACCGGGCCGGCGGTCGATCTGGTGCGGGCGGCAGCCGAGGCAACCGGTTTTCCCGGGCCGGTACAGGCGGATGCGGCACTCAACCCAGCCATCGCGTTGAAGAAAAGCGGCGCGGGTGGCACTGCAAACGTGCTGGTCTTCCCATCCCTCGATGCCGGGAACATCGCGTACAAGCTGGTGCAGGAACTGGCGGGCGCGCAGGCCGTTGGGCCCTTCCTGCAGGGCTTCCGCGGTCCGGTCTGCGATCTCAGCCGGGGCGCGACGGTCGAGGACATCGTGGCCGCGACGGCGGTCACTCTGGCGATGGGGTAGGTCAAGACGCTGCCTTCATCTGGTGTATCGCGTCGGCGGCGATCATGCGTTCTTCCTGTGCCGGCACGACCCAGATCGTTACTTTCGACGTATCGGCATGCAGCCGCGCCGCCCCCCGGTGGTTGGCATCGGGGTCCATCACGACGCCAAGCCAGCCGAGGCCGCGCAGGATGCGCGCCCGAACGCCAAGGGCGTTTTCGCCGATGCCGCCGGTAAATGCGATGGCGTCAAGCCCCTCCATCGCCGCGATCAGACCGCCGGCATGGCGAAGGGTCCAGTAGCAGAAATGCTCGACGGCAAAGTCGCTGTCGGCGGTATGATCGAGCATCAGCTTGCGCATGTCGCTGGTGCCGCCAGAGAGGCCCAGAAGCCCGCTTTCGGTGTTCAGGATAGCCTTGGTCCGGTCTAGTCCGTTATCCTCGACCAGCCGCAGGACGGCGTTGGCGTCGATGCCGCCAGAGCGGGTACCCATTGTGAGCCCGTCGAGGGGCGAGTAGCCCATCGTGGTCGCAATGCTTTCACCGTTCTTGATCGCGCAGAGACTGGCGCCGTTGCCAAGGTGAAAGGCCAGCAGCCGCGAGGGTAGTTTCGCGCCCGAAACCTTGGGCAGATGTTCGACCAGACTGGCGTAGGAAATGCCGTGAAATCCGTAGCGGCGGATACCGCGGGTCTCCATCGTTTTCGGGATCGCATAGCGGGTCGCGACCTTGGGGTTGGTCGAGTGGAACGAGGTGTCGAAGCTCGCGAACTGCGCCAGTTCCGGGGCGATGGCAGCCAAAGCCTCGATTGCCGCCAAATTATGCGGATTGTGCAGCGGCGCGAGCGGCGAACAGATGCCAATCTCCTTGATGACATCCGGCGTGATGCGGACCGGTTTTGTCAGGTTGTGGCCGCCATGCACGACGCGGTGCGCCGCCGCGGCGAGGGTTTCGGTCGTGATGCCGCGCGCCTTCAGTGCGGCAAGAATCGCGGCCAACGCCGCCTTGTGGTCGGGCAGGGTTGCCGGCTCGCCCTGGCCGTCGATCTCCAGCCGCGAGGTGCCGCCGATTTCGGTCGCGCTGCCCACGAGTTTTTGTTCGAGATCAGCGTCGAAGACCGCAAACTTGATCGAGGAGGAGCCTGCATTAAGGACAAGGATGGCGCTGGTCCCGCTCATGCCATCACCGCGCGGGCAATGCCGATCAACGACAAGGCCAGCAGCAATGCCACCGCGACCCGGCGGAATTGCTGTGGCGAGGCGGAAAGGAACCTGCGACCGCCGAACCAGACGCCAAGACCGAGAATCGGGAAGGCGAGGGCGGCGGCAAGGATTGTGTCGCTGGTCAGCAGGCCGTTGGCCCAGACGACCGGCATCGCCATCAGGTCGAGGCCGGTCAGATAGATGATCAAAGTTGCGCGGAATGTGGCGGCCGGGATCGGCTGGGCGGCCATGAAGGCCGCGATCGGCAAGCCGCCGACACCGGCACTGTTGACCATGCCCGAGAAGACCCCGACGCCGACATGGCCGTGCGTGCCTATGGTGCGCTTCAGTTGCCAGCCGGAGAGCAGCAGCAGGCTGAGCCCGAGGATCAGTGTCGAGATCGTCAGCCGTGCGGTTTGCTCCGAGAGGTTCGCCATCACGTAGATTGCCGGGACCGTCGCGATGGCGGCCCCGGCCAGAAGTGTCAGTGCTCTCCGCCAGTCGATGCTCGGCCAGATCCCACTGGCCTGAAAGGCGGTCATCGCGATCTCACACATGAATACCACCGGGATGTAGGGCACCGGGTTCGTCAGGAGCGCCGCGAAGGCGATGAAGATCGCCGAAAAGCCGAAGCCAGAATAGCCGCGCACGAAGGCGGCGGCGAACAGCGCCACCGCCATGGCCGCAGCCATTCCGGCCCCGAGGCTGAACGGCAGCTCCATTCATCACGCGCCTTTCTGCGGACGCATGTCGGCCCTATCGATGCCCGCGACGGCGACGGGTTTCTTCATCGCGTCGCGGCGGAAGGGTTCGCCGAGCTCCTGGTTGATCATCGCCTCGATCAGCGTGGTCTTGCCATGCTTCATCTGGTCGTCGATGGCCTTACGAAGCGCCGTGGTCAGTTCGTCCATGGTGCGGGCGACAACGCCTTCCAGCCCGCAGGCCCGAGCGATGCCCGCATAGCTGACATCTTCATCCAGTTCGGTGCCGACGAAATTGTCGTCGAACCAGAGCGTCGAGTTGCGCTTTTCCGCGCCCCACTGGTAGTTGCGGAACACCACTTGCGTGATCGCGGGCCATTCCTTGCGGCCGATGGCGGTCAGTTCAGTAACGGCGATGCCAAAGGCCCCGTCGCCGGAAAAGCCGACGACCGGCGTGTCCGGGCAGCCGATCTTGGCCCCGATCACCGCGGGCAGGCCGTAACCGCAGGGGCCGAAGAGGCCGGGGGCGAGATATTTGCGTGGGCTTTCGAAAGAGGGATAGGCGTTGCCGATGGCGCAGTTGTTGCCGATGTCGCTGGAGATGATGGCCTCTTTCGGCAAGGCCGCCTGAATCGCGCGCCAGGCCATACGCGGGCTCATCCAGTCCGGCTTGTCCTTGCGGGCGCGCTCGTTCCAGGTGGTGCCCGGATCATCATCCTCGTGATCCATCGAGGAAAGCTGCTGCGCCCAGGCCGACTTGGTCTGCGCGATCTTGTCCTTGCGCGCCTTGCGGTCGCTGTCGCCGGCATCGTCCGAAAGCTTGTCGAGGATGGCAGTCGCCACGGCATTCGCATCCCCGACAATACCGACACTGACCTTCTTGGTCAGGCCGATCCGGTCGGGATTGATATCCACCTGGATGATCTTGGCGTCCTTCGGCCAGTAATCGATGCCGTATCCCGGCAGGGTCGAGAACGGGTTGAGCCTGGTCCCGAGGCAGAGCACGACATCGGCCTGGGCGATCAGCTCCATCCCGGCTTTCGAGCCGTTATAGCCCAGCGGTCCGGCGAAAAGCGGGTGCGATCCGGGGAAGGCGTCATTGTGCTGGTAGCCGCAGCAGACGGGCGCATCGAGCCGCTCGGCGAGCTTCGCCGAGGCCGGGATCGCGCCTGCAAGTACGACGCCAGCGCCATTCAGGATCACCGGAAAACTGGCGGAAGACAGCAATCGGGCCGCCTCGGCAATGGCTTGGCTTCCGCCGGCGGGACGTTCGAACTCGACCACGGCCGGCATAGCGATGTCGATGACTTGCGTCCAGTAATCGCGCGGAACGTTGATCTGCGCCGGGGCCGAGGCGCGATGGGCATTCATGATTACCCGGTTCAACACCTCGGCGATGCGGGCGGGATCACGGACCTCTTCCTGATAGGCGACGCAATCGGTGAAGATGTGCATCTGCTCCATCTCCTGAAAGCCGCCCTGACCGATGGTCTTGTTGGCGGCCTGCGGTGTCACGAGCAAAAGCGGTGTATGGTTCCAGTAGGCGGTCTTAACGGCGGTGACGAAGTTGGTGATGCCGGGGCCGTTCTGCGCGATCATCATCGACATTTTGCCGGTCGCGCGCGTAAAACCATCGGCCATCATCCCGCCCGAGCCTTCATGCGCGCAGTCCCAGAAGGTGATTCCGGCATGCGTGAACAGGTCCGAAATCGGCATCATCGCGGAACCGATGATGCCGAAAGCATGCTCGATCCCGTGCATCTGCAGGGTCTTGACGAAGGCTTCTTCGGTGGTCATTTTCATTGCGTTTCCCCTAGGACTTGACGCGCCGTCGCTTTGGCGTTTGCGCCAAGTTACGCCTTCGGGGCGGGGAGGAGTTAGGGCCAGATCGGTGGTCTAGGTAGGTCCAGATAATTCCAGCGCACTGGCGATCAGCGCAATCCCGGCGGGGATCTTTGCGGCCGGGATCGAGGAATAGGCCAGCCGGTAGTAGTTCGTCGGACCGTCGCGCTGGTCGAAGAAAATGCGGCCCGGCTCGATCAGCACGCCCTTGTCGCGCAACCTCTCGGCCAGAAGCGAAGTGTCGACTGTCGCGGGCGCACGCATCCAGAAGCTGGAGCCGCCGAAACTGTCGCGGCCTGCTACCGTCAGCCCGTGATCCCGGATCGCCTGATCCATGACCGCACGGCGGGTCTTGTAGGCCTGTCCGATCCTGTTGATCTGCGCGTCGTAGTGTCCGAGAGACAGGAAATAGGCGGCGGTGCGCTGGATATGGCCGGGCGGATGGCGCAACACCGTGGCGCGGAGGGCGCGCGCCTCGCGGATGAAGGGTTCCGAGCCGACGACATAGCCAAGCCGCAGACCCGGAAACAGCGATTTCGAGAACGAACCAATATAGATCACCCGGCCGTCCCGGTCGAGCGACTTCAGCGCCGGAGAGGGGGGCGAGAGAAACGACATTTCGAATTCGTAATCGTCCTCGACGAGAAGGAAATCGTTTCTATTGGCCAGTTCCAGCAATTGCCGGCGGCGGTCCACGGGCATGGTCGCGTTGGTCGGGCAATGGTGGCTGGGCGTGGTGAAGACGACGTCGAGCCCGGCTGGCAGCGCCTCGGTCGGCAGGCCGTCATCGTCGACATTGACCGAGATCAGGTTGCACCGGGTCTGGGACAGGATGTCCCGCAGGCCGGGATAACAGGGATTCTCCATCGCCGCGGTGCGGCGCTGGGTCAGCAGGACCTGCGCCGACAGCCACAGAGCATTCTGCGCGCCGAGGGTCAGCAGGACTTCTTCGGGCCGGGCATCAATGCCGCGGCGGGGCAGGATGTGGCGGGCGATGAACTCGATGAGCTTGGGGTCGTCGCGCTCGAAATAGTCCGTCGTGAGCGCCTCGAAATCCCGCTGTCCCAGCGCTTGCAGCGCGCATTGTCGCCAATTGTGGTGATCGAAGAGCGTGGCGTCGGCCTGGCCGTAGATGAACGGGTACTGGTAGCGCCGCCAGTCGGGCGGCTTGGTGATCGAAGGTGTCCCGGAAAACCGTTGACCGATAGCGCGGGCCCAGTCGACCGTATCGGCGCTCTGGCTCCGCTTGACATTGAACTCGGAGGGGCGGGGCGCGGTGTCGGAGACATAGTAGCCCGAGCGCCCGCGCGCCGTCAGGTAGTCGCCCGAGAGCAGTTCGGTATAGGCCAGAGTCACGGTGATGCGGCTGACCCCGAGATGCCGGGCCAGCCCGCGGCTAGAGGGCAGTCGTTGGCCAGGGCGGAAACGACCCGAAAGGATGCCTTCGCTCACCATACGTTGGATCTGCTGCTGCAGGGTTCCGTCGAAAGCGGGGTCGAGGATGAAATTGGCCTCGGCGATTCTCATGGACTGGCCTTAAGCGGATCGGAATCTGGACCTATTGCTAACCGGAGACGCGTGCGGCGTCACGTCCTTTGTCTCGCCGCCCCGTTCCGGCGCGGCTTGGATTTCGCGTTCGGTGAAATTGCTTCTGGAGGTATCATTTAGGGATTTGTTAACCGGAATCGGGACAGTCTGCCTCTGCGGTTCAGGCGCGGACGCCGATAGCCGCGACGAGTGATAAACGTCACAAGTAAGGACGCCCTGTCGGTTCTTCTGACAGGGCGTCTTCATTGGTCACCCGCATTACTTCGCACTTAGGGGATACAAGCCGCAGGCCTGACCCGTGGAGCAAACCATGTCCTCACGACTGTCAGCGCATCGCTGCCCTACTAGCTGAACACCCGGGTCAGGGCCTTGTCGACGGCGTCGGTGATCTGGTCGATATCATCGGGCTTTGCGATCAGGGCGGGCGAGAAACAGAGCGTGTTGTTGAAGCCCGGCACCGACCGGTTGGTCATGCCGATGATCACGCCCTGCGCCATGCAATCGGCCACGACCGCCTGGACCATTTTCTCCTGCGCGGGTTCCTTGCTTGCGCGATCGGCGACAAGCTCGGCGCCGCAGAAGAGGCCCTTGCCGCGCACGTCGCCGATGGCCCGGTGCTTGTCCATCAGTGCATGGAGGTTCTTCACCATCCGGTCACCCATGTTCAGCGTGTTGGTCAGCAGGTCCTCATCCTCGATGATACGCATGTTCTCCAGCGCGGCTGCCGGACCAGCGGTGCAACCGCCGAAGGTCGAGATGTCGCGGAAATAGGACAGCTTATCCTCGGGCGCGTCCTTGAACTGCTCGAATACGGCATCGGTGGTGACCATGCAGGAAATCGCAGCATAGCCCGAGGCGACGCCCTTGGCCATGGTCACGAAGTCGGGCTGCACCCCGTAATTCTGATAGCCGAACCATGTGCCGGTGCGTCCGACGCCGCAAACGACTTCGTCGATATGCAGCATGATGCTGTATTTCCTGCAGATCTCCTGGACCTGGTCCCAGTAGCCTTCGGGCGGCGTGATGACGCCGCCGCCAGCCGTCACAGGCTCGAGGCAGAGGAGGCCGATCTCGTCCGGGCCTTCGCGCAGGATCACCTCTTCGATCGCATCCGCAGCTCGCTTGCCGTAATTCTCGACATCCCATTGCTTGCGGTATTCGAGGCAATGCGGCACCTCGATGAAGCCCGGTGTGAAGGGACCGTAGAGCGCATTGCGCTCCTGCTGTCCACCGGCGGACAGGCAGGTGATGGTGGTGCCGTGATAGTCGCGCTCGCGGTAGAGGACCTTGGTCTTCTTGCCGCCGTGGTGGCGGTGGCCGATCTGGCGGACCATCTTGAAAACTTTCTCATTCGCTTCCGAGCCGGAGTTGGCATAATAGACGCGGCTGAGGCCGGGCATCTTCTCGATCAGCTTTTTTGCGAAGTTGGAGCCCGGGATCGAGCCCGCCGATTGCGCGAAATAGTTCATCTTGATCAGCTGGTCGCGCACCGCATTGGCGATCGATTCGCGGCCGTAACCGACATTTACGGTCCAGACGGCGCCTGACACGGCGTCCAGGTGTTCCTTGCCCGTCGCATCCCATACCCTCATGCCCTTGCCTTCGACCATCACTCTCGGATCGCTGGTTTCAAGCGGCTTGTGCTGCATCAGGTGGTGCCAGATGTGCGCGCGATCGGCTTCGATCACCTCGGTGAGGTCATTGGCCTGGATGGTGCGGTTCACTATGCCGTGTCCTTTCAATCGGGGCCCCAGAGCGGCGCAAAATGGCGCCAGAAGTCCGAAGCGATATTCAGTTGTCAAATCTGACCGAGTCTGCGAGGCGCCGATAGGGCCAGTATCGTCCATGCTATAGGTCCAGACGGACAGGCCCGTTGTCAGGCGCGACCCGCGCCCCCTATGCTTTCGCACATCCGGGCATGGGAAAAACAATCCTATGCGCAAGGTCCGATGCGGATCATAATGAGAAAAAAGGCAGGCCCGGGTCAACCGGGCGACCAAGATGCGAACAACATGGGAGAACAGAATGAGACTCAAGACCAAACTGATGGGTGCCGTAGCCGGTGTGCTGGCACTGGGCACCGTTCAGGCCAATGCCGGCGGCCATCTGGAAGAGATCACGGTAGCCTATTTCCTCGAATGGCCGATGCCGTTTCAGTATGCCAAGGTGAACGGCACGTATGACGAGGCAATGGGCGTCAAGGTCAACTGGGTCAGCTTCGACACCGGTACCGCGATGTCCGCGGCGATGGCCAGTGGCGACGTGCAGATCTCGGTCAGCCAGGGCGTGCCGCCCTTCGTGGTCGCAACCTCAGCAGGGCAGGACATCGTCGCGGTTGATGTCGCGGTCAGCTATTCCGAGACCGACAACTGCGTCGTACATGCCAATCATGAGATCGACAAGGACAGCGCCGGCGAACTGGCCGGCAAGAAGGTTGCCGTGCCGCTTGGAACGGCAGCACATTACGGTTTCCTGAGCCAGATGAACCATTTCGGCGTCGACATTTCCACAATGGAGATCGTCGACATGGCACCGGCGGAAGGTGCTGCAGCACTGTCGCAAAGCAATGTCGACATGGCTTGCGGCTGGGGCGGCGCTCTGGTCCGGATGCTCGAACATGGGAATATCCTTCTGACCGGTGCAGAGAAGGAGGAGCTGGGTATCCTGGTCTTTGATGTGACTTCTGCTCCGGCCAACTTCGTTGCCGAAGAGAGCGAGTTGCTGGCGAAGTTCCTCAAGGTTACCGCCGATGCCAACGCCATGTGGAAAGAAGGCGGTGACAAAGCGGCCGAGATGCTGCCTGTAATCGCAAATGACGCCGGTATGGACGAAGAGACGGCCGCATCAACCCTTGCGACGTTCGTGTTTCCCTCGGTCGAAGAGCAGCTTAGCGCGAAGTGGTTTGGCGGCAACGCACAGACCTTCATGAAGGGCGTGGCCGACATCTTCGTTGGCGCAGGCTCGATTGGTGCTGCGCTCGACAGCTACGATACCCGGGTCAATACGGGTCCGCTGACCGCCGCAAGCAGCATGTAGTCAATCGAGTCGAGGGGCCCGAAA
>JBFKFZ010000040.1:0-29408 GCA_041633555.1 Paracoccaceae bacterium
CAGAAATATCTTGCCTGCACACGCAAAGTGGATACCGTTGATAAACTGCAATTCCGGGAGGACAAAAATGAACATACTATTCAAGGCGGCGGTCGCCGCAGCGGCAATCTTTGGCGCAGCCGGCATTGCCAGCGCGCAGGACTGTCCGCGCGGCGATCTCGACGAGCGCTACTGCGACGTCGACGGCGACATGATCGCCGATATCCCGACCGACCCCGCTATGCTGGTCGATCCCGATACTCTGATCTTCGCCTTTACGCCGGTTGAAGACCCGGCAGTGTTCAAGCCCGTATGGGCCGAATTCCTGACCCATCTCGAGGCGGAGACCGGCAAGAAAGTTGAATACTTCTCGGTTCAGAACAATGCCGCACAGATCGAGGCGATGCGTTCGGGCCGGTTGCATATTTCGGGATTCAATACCGGGTCGAACCCGCTTGCAGTAAATTGCGCCGGGTTTCGGCCGTTTACCATCATGTCCGCCCTTGACGGCAGCTTTGGCTATGAGATGGAGATCATCACCTATCCAGGATCCGGCATCGAAAAGGTCGAGGACATCAAGGGAAAGCAGATGGCTTTCACCTCGGAAACTTCGAATTCCGGTTTCAAGGCGCCTTCCGCAATCCTGAAGGCCGATTACGGAATGGTTCCTGAAACGGATTTCGAACCGGTCTTTTCGGGAAAGCATGACAATTCCGTCCTGGGCGTCGCCAACAAGGACTATCCAGCTGCCGCCATCGCCAATTCGGTAATGAACCGAATGTTCGAGCGGGACGTTGTGGCCCGTGATCAGATCGTGACTCTCTACACATCGCAAACCTTTCCAACCACCGGATATGGTGTGGCTCACAACCTGACGCCGGAACTGCAGGAAAAGATCCAGAAGGCGTTCTTCAATTTTGAGTGGGAGGGTACTGCGCTACTGGCAGAATTCGAGAAGTCGGGTGAAGGTCAATTCCTGCCGATGAACTACAAGGAGTTCTGGGAAGTCATCCGCAAAATCGATGCGGCGAACGGCGTGTCCTACGCCTGCGAATGATCCGGAAATCGGGGGCGGCGCATCCGATATGCGCCGCCCTTCAACAAGAAGAAACGGGAGGCGGGACATGCTGCGGCTTGAAAAGCTGACCAAGACGTATCGAACCGGCGACATGGCGCTGAAGGCCGTCGACCTGGAGATTCCCAAAGGACAGGTTCTGGCGCTTATCGGGCCGTCGGGCGCCGGCAAGTCGACCCTGATCCGTTGCATCAACCGTCTGGTGGAACCGACCAGCGGCAAGGTCTGGCTGGGCGAGACTGAACTAACCCATCTCGGCTCTGGCGCGCTGCGACGCGAACGCCGCCGGATGGGGATGATCTTTCAGGAATATGCCCTAGTTGAACGGCTTACCGTGATGGAAAACGTCCTGTCCGGACGGCTCGGCTATGTCGGCTTCTGGCGCAGCTTCAGCCGCAGATTTCCGCAATCAGATGTGGATGAGGCCTATCGGCTACTCGACCGGGTCGGGCTGCTGGAAATGGCCGACAAGCGCGCCGACGAGCTTTCCGGTGGCCAGCGCCAGCGGGTCGGCATCTGCCGCGCCCTGATCCAGAACCCCGCGTTGCTGCTCGTCGATGAACCGACGGCCTCGCTCGACCCCAAGACCAGCCGCCAGATCATGCGACTGATCTGCGAACTCTGCGCAGAGCGCGGTCTTGCCGCGATCATCAACATCCACGACGTGGCGCTGGCACAAATGTTCGTGCAACGCGTAATCGGTCTGCGTTTCGGCGCGGTCGAGTTCGACGGCCCGCCGGATGCGCTGACGCCGGAAGTGCTGACCACGATCTATGGCGAAGAGGATTGGCAGGCCACGATCAAGAAGATCGACGAGGACGAGGCCGAGACGGAAGAGGTGCCGGCGTGAGCACGCTGGATGCCCATCTCGGAACACCGTGGCGAAAACCGCCGCTGATCCAGCGCGCGTGGTTGCGTTGGGCTCTGACGATCGGCAGCCTGATCTACCTCGTGGCGGCGATCTCCTCGATCGAGGTGAACTGGTCGCGGGTCTATGAGGGGCTCGACCGGGGGGCTGCCTTCATTGCATCCTTCGCTCGACCTGATTTCATCTCCAGATGGGGCGACATCTGGGACGGGATGCTGGAAAGCATCATCATGACGGTGGCCTCGACCGTAGTGGGAATCGCGATCTCGATCCCCATTGGTCTGGGTGCTGCGCGGAACATTGCGCCTCTGCCGGTCTACCTGATCTGCCGTGGCATCGTTGCGCTAAGTCGGGCGCTGCAGGAAATCATCGTCGCGATCCTGCTTGTCGCGATCTTCGGTTTCGGCCCGTTGGCCGGGTTTCTGACGCTCTCGTTCGCGACGATCGGTTTTCTTTCGAAGCTTCTGGCTGAAGACATCGAGTCAATGGACAAGAGCCAAGCCGAGGCGATCCGCGCAACAGGGTCGCGCTGGCTGCAATGGATCAATTTCGGTGTTCAGCCGCAAGTGATGCCGCGGCTGATCGGCCTGTCGATGTATCGCCTCGACATTAACTTCCGAGAAAGCGCCATTCTGGGCCTAGTTGGTGCAGGTGGCATCGGGGCGACGCTCAACACCGCTTTCGACCGCTACGAGTTTGATACCGCCGCCGCCATCCTCGTGTTGATCATCGGCACGGTCATGGCGCTGGAATATCTCTCTGGCATCATCCGCGCGAGGGTCCAGTAATGCCGGTAACAACGCTATCCGATGGCCGTAACGGCTGGAAACGGCGCGAGACGGGCCCGTCGATGCTGGGCTGGTTCGGCTGGCTCATTGGTGTTGCCGCTTTCGTCTGGTGCTGGAACCGTATCTCCGAGGCCACAACATGGTTCTTCGTCTGGGACGCGCCCCGCATCGCAGAAGACATCCTGTCACGCGCGACACCGCCGCGCTGGTCTTACATGGAGAAGCTCTGGTGGCCGATCTGGGACACTATCAACATCGCCACGCTCGGGACGATCATGGCGCTCTTCATGGCCGTGCCGGTGGCCTTTCTGGCCGCGCGCAACACGACGCCCTCGCGCCTCTTCCTGCGTCCCGTGGCGCTGCTGATCATCGTTGCGACACGCTCGATCAATTCGCTGATCTGGGCGCTACTGCTGATTGCGATCATCGGACCGGGGGTCTTTGCCGGTGTTATCGCCATCGCGATCCGGTCGATCGGTTTCTGCGCCAAGCTGCTTTACGAGGCGATCGAAGAGATCGACCACACCCAGGTCGAGGCGATCAGCGCCACCGGCGCCAGCCGCTGGCAGGTGATGGCTTACGGCATCGTGCCGCAGGTGATGCCCGCATTCGCCGGTATTTCGGTGTTCCGGTGGGACATCAACATTCGCGAATCCACGGTACTCGGGCTGGTTGGGGCCGGCGGGATCGGCCTGCAATTGTCGGCCTCCCTGAACACGTTGGCCTGGCCGCAAGTCTCCTTGATCTTGATCGTCATCCTGGTCGCGGTTGTCATCAGCGAATGGGTGTCTGCCAAGGTGCGCGGTGCGATCATTTGAGGTTCGCACCGAAAGGCCTGAAGGCTCAGATCAGGCCCGGCAGGCTTTTGAAGTCGTCGAAAGCGGCTTGGTGGGGGATGTCCTGAACCGCGGACTTCCTGTAGCCCTCTGTGAAGAGAAGGAATGGAACGCCGGCGCGTTCGGCTGTCTCGGCGTCGATTTCGCTGTCCCCGACATAGATACACTCGGTCGCGTTCAGTTGCTCTATCGTATGCAGCAGCGGTTTCGGGTCGGGCTTGCGCACGGCAAGGCTGTCGCCGCCCAGAACCGCATCAAAGTATCGAGACAGGTGCAGCAATGCGAGGATCTGCCGCGTCGCCGCTTCCGGCTTGTTGGTGCAGATGCCCAGGCGACAGCCTGCCTCCTTCAGTCCCGTCAGCACTGTCGCCACATGAGGATAGGGTCGGGTCAGGCGCACAGGCTCGGCGGAATAAAGCCCGAGGAACCGTGCGAAGAGGTCCGGATGCTGTTCGGGTGGCAACGCCCGCGCCGCCATCACGCGCTCGACGAGCACCGGCAGGCCATTGCCGATGAAGGACTTGATTTCGTCCAGGCCAAACGAAGGCTGGCCGATTGCGGCCATCAGTTCGTTCGCAGCAAGATGGAGATCGGGGGCGCTGTCGATCAGCGTGCCGTCAAGGTCGAAGATCAGTGTGCGCATGGGGAAGGGACCTTTCGCAGTTCGGGCCGGGGATGCCTTGTGACGCCTAAAGGTTCTTCGATCTCTGCGCAACGGCGTCGGCTTGCCGCTGCGCAAGCGCAGTCTGTTCAAGAAAACGACGTACTTTCCACAAGTTGTAATATGCCCTTTAATGTGCCGATCATGAGACTGTGCCGGGGCGAGGGTTCGTCCCTTCGGGCCGGAACCGAACCAAGGCGCATTGGTGCTGCAGTGAAAGGCGACTGAACTTGCTGCTATTCGTGTTCAACCTTGCGGGTGCGGTGGCCCTTCTGCTCTGGTCGGTGCGGCTGGTGCGTACAGGTGTCGAGCGCGGCTATTCCGTCGAAATGCGCCGCTGGCTGCGCCGAAGCTCCGGCAGCAAGTTCATCTCGATCGGCAGCGGCATCGTGGCCTCGGTGTTGATGCAAAGCTCGACGGCAGTTGCGATCCTGACAGCGGGTTTCGTGTCGGCAGGCACGCTTACCAGCGTCGTCGGACTCTCGGTGTTGCTTGGCGCGGATGTCGGATCGGCGCTGGTCGCCAAGCTGCTTCTGCTGTCGCCGACATGGCTGATCCCGGCCCTTCTGATCCTTGGCGTTGCGCTGTTTCTCAGGGGCAAGCAGAAGAATACCCGGCAGATCGGCCGGATCCTGGTCGGGTTGGCACTGATCTTCGTCGCGCTTGGAATGATACGGACGACAACCGAGCCGCTGCAGGAAGTGGCCGGGCTGACCGCCATTCTTGATTATCTCGAAACAGATCCGGTGACCGCCTTCCTCATTGGCGGTATCTTTGCCTGGGCCGCGCATTCCAGCGTCGCGGCGGTATTGCTGGTCGTCACTCTGGCAAGCCACGGTGCCCTCTCCGGCAGCGCGGCCATCGCGCTGGTTCTCGGTGCAAATCTCGGCGGCGCTATGATCGGCTTCATGCTGACGCTGGCTTCGCCCCAGCAGGCGCGGCAGGTCATTCTGGCCAACGCCATGCTGCGCGGCGGTGGCGCGGCGATGGTGCTGACACTGGTCAACATTGCGCAGCCGGATCTGACCTGGCTTGGCCCGTCCGCGGGACAGCAGGCGGTTAACATGCATATCGCCTTCAATGTCTTCATCGCACTGTCGGGACAGCTTTTCGCGCGGCCCGTGCTTGCGCTTGCGGAACGGATGATCCCGACCCCGAAAGCTCCGCCGCCGGAATTCGAACGTCTCAGCGCGCTCGACGAGGCGCTGTTGACCAAGCCCGACCAAGCACTGGCCTGCGCGACCCGGGAGATCCTGCATATCGGCGAGAATGTAGAGGCCATGCTGACCAGCGTGATCCGACTCTTCTCGGCATGGGACGAGGCGACGGCCGGACATGTTGCGAAATGCGAGGGCAGGGTCGACAGCGCGCATTTCCGGACCAAGCTCTATCTTGCAAAGTTGCAGGGCGGACAGATCAGCGAGGAGGATCTGCAGGGCTGCACCGATCTGGCAAACATCTCGGCCAATCTCGAAGCAGCAGGCGATTTGATCGCCAGAAACCTCGTCGGTCTGTCACGCAAGTTGCATACCGAAAAGCTGCGCTTCTCGGAGGAAGGCTGGGGCGAGATCTGCGATTTTCACGACCGGGTTCTGGCCAATTCCCAGCTTGCGCTGAACGTGTTTCTGACTGGTGATCCGGACGCGGCACGGCAATTGGTCGAGGAGAAGGAACAGGTGCGTGAGATCGAATCCGCGCTGCAGATCAAGCATATCGAACGTCTTCGCAACAATATTGATGACAGCCTGTCGACCAGCAACATCCACCAGGAAACGCTACGCTCGCTGAAGCAGATCAACACCGCCTTCACGATGATAGCCTATCCGATCGTGAGCCAGAGCGGTGATCTTCTGTCCAGCCGCCTGGCCGAGTCCGCGACGGGCAAATAGGGCAATGCGTGCGGCCGCCGCCCAGCGTACTTGACGGGCTGAACTGCGGCAACTGGCGGTTTTCCTTGCATCGGCCTGCAATCGCAGATCATTCTGGCGAGATGGATAGGGCTGCGAATTGAGCGATTGGCGGCAGGGGGCTGCGGCCGACTTGGTCGAGGCGAATGGCTGGAGGGCCGCATGAGCGCACTGGACGAGACACTCTCAATCGGGATCGAGGAAGAATATCTGCTGGTCGATGCAGAGACCCGGGCGCTGGCAGCGCGACCGCCGGCGGGGTTCATGGAAGAATGCAAGGCGGCGCTCGGACCGCGCGTGATGCACGAGTTTCTGCAAAGCCAGGTCGAGATCGGGACCAGTGTCTGTGCCAACATCTCGGAAGCGCGGGCCGAACTGCTGGAACTGCGCGAGGGCGTCGCGGCAACCGCAAAGAGGCACGGTATGCGGATGATCGCCTCCTCTACCCATCCTTGGGCCCATTGGAGCGAACAGGAGCCGGTCGACATGGAGCGCTACCGCATCCTGGGCGCAGAACACAGGACGCTTGCGCGCCGCATGGCGATCTGTGGCATGCATGTGCATGCCGGCATCAAGGACAAGAACCTGCGCGTCGACCTGATGAGTCAGGTCAGTTATTTCATGCCGCACCTTCTGGCGCTCAGTGGCTCGTCGCCGTTCTGGGAGGGCACCGATACCGGGCTGAAATCGTTTCGCCCGATCATCATCGGCGACCTGCCGCGGTCGGGCTTCCCGGAGGTGTTCGACAATTGGAACGACTGGACCGACATGCTGGACGATCTTGCCGCCACCGGCATGGTGAGCGATCCGTCAAAGATCTGGTGGGACATCCGGCCAAGCGGCAAGCATCCGACGCTGGAAATCCGCGTCTGTGATATTTGCACCTGGGCAGAGGACGGGCTGACGATCGCGGCGCTCTACCAGTCGATTCTGGCCTATCTGTGCCATCTTCGCCACAACAACGAACGCCGGCGCCATTACCGCCGCATCCTGCTGGCCGAGAACAAGTGGCGGGCGCAACGCTACGGCGTCGAGGCGGAGATGGGCGATTTCGGCAAGGGCGTGGTCGTCCCCTTCGCAGAGCTGACCGATGAGTTGGTCGAATTGCTGCGACCCTTTGCCGAAAAGCTCGATTGCGTTGCCGAGGTCGAGAATGCCAGTGTCATCGCGCGGCGCGGGTCCAGCGCCGACCATCAGCTCCGCGTCTACAATCGGGCGCTGAAATCCGGTGCCAACGATCACACCGCACAGATCGCGGTTGTCGACTGGCTGGTCGAGCAGTCCTCCGTTCCGAAGGGACCCGACAAAACCGGGTAACTTGCGCTGGCGTTGTAATTGCCAATCCCCGACCCTAGCTGTAGCACTTCGCAGGGCAGAAACGGCCCGGGCGGCAAAGCCCCGGGGTGCAAGTAGTGAATGACACAGTGAATATGCAAACGCCGCGATCGACCGAAACCGGCGCGCCGGTCGACGGTGCCGAGACGCAGCATCCCGCATTGCGGCAGTTGCTGGGCTCCGGCGTGCCGTCCGGGGACGCAATAGCCCGGTTTCTGGCCGATCACGATCTTCCGCTGATCGAACCGGGTGCAGCCACCTTCGTCTGGCATGGCGGCGCGCAGCACGTGGAACTGCTGCGCTGGATCCATGCCGGGGTCGACCGGCGGCCATTCCGGAAGGTGCCCGATACGTCACTCTGGCTCCTGCGGATCCCGGTCGAGGATAGAGGGCGCTTCGAGTACAAGCTGAATATCCGGCGCGCGGATCATGATGAATGGGTTCTCGACCCGCTGAACCCGGCGCGAGCGGGCGACCCGTTCGGCGAGAATTCGGTCTGCCGGACCTGGGGCTACGAGCGGCCCGACTGGAGCCAGGACCGTGGCGCCCCGAAAGGCTCGATCACGCCGATCGACATCGTCAGCAAGTCCTTTGGCGAAACCCGGTCCGAGAAAGTCTACCTGCCGGCTGACTATGGAACCGACAAGGCATTTCCGTTGATCGTGATCCATGACGGCACGGATTTCATGACCTATGCCGACCTGTCGGTGTCGCTCGACAACCTGATCGCGGCGGGCGATATTCCGGCATCAGTGGTGGCGCTGGTTCAGACTCGCGACAGGCTGGGCGAGTATCCCAAGGGCAGGCGCCATGCTCGCTACCTTGTCAAGGAACTGCTTCCGGCTGTCTCAGCCATCTATTCGATCTCTGACCGCCCGCAGGACCGCGTGCTTCTCGGGGCCAGCCTCGGCGCTGTCGCCTCGCTGTCGACCGCATTCCGCTATCCCGGCGTTTTCGGCGGGCTGGTTCTGAAGTCGGGATCCTTCATCCTCAATCGATCCAAGCTGCACCAACGCGCACATCCCGCCTTTCACCGTGTCGCGCGCCTCGTGCGTGCTGTCCAGCGGGCGCCGCGGCTGCAGAACACTCGTGCCTTCGTTTCCACCGGCGAGCTGGAGGGGCTGGCCGACGAAAACCGTGCACTTGCAAGCTTCTTGCAAGACCGGGGCGTAAGTGTTTTGTTTCAAAGTGCATGGGACGGACATCACTGGCACAATTGGCGCGACCAGTTGCGGGATGGATTGATGTGGGTTCTGCATCCGGACCGTGCCTGAAAGCGACGGACGCGCCATCAAGGCGGCGCCGCGAAGGGGAGGACTGGCATGGCCGACAGGACCGTGAATATCGGATTATCTTTGGGCGCGGATATCTGCTGGCCGATCTGTTATGAAAGCCTGTTCGAAGGGCTGAAGCTCGATGGCATGAAGCTGGGCGGAAAGACGCACAAGTTTCAGTGCGACCGGGTGACCATCGAACCCTACAGCCTGCACCAGCCCGTAAGATACGACGTCGTGATCGACCGGTTGACACATTGGTATTCGACCAGCCGGGAGTGGATCAAGAAGGCGATCCTGATCAACGATCTCTATGTCTACAACAATCCCTGGTCACTTCAGTCGAACGAGAAGCATACTAGCTACGCTGCGATGACGCGGCTTGGCCTGCCGGTGCCCGAAACCTGGATGCTGCCGCCCAAGGCCTATGATCCGTCGGACGATCTTGAAGCGACGCTGAAGAAATATGCCCGGATGTTCTCGCTCGACGAGATCGGCGACAAGATCGGTTATCCGTTCTTCATGAAGCCCTATCACGGGGGCGGCTGGAAGGGGGTCACCAAGATCAACAATGTCCAGGACCTTCACAAGGCCTACGATGCCAGCGGCACCGAAGTGATGAACCTGCAGGCGGCCGTGTTGCCGCATGACTGGTTCGTGCGTTGCGTCGGGCTAGGGCCGCAAATGCGCAAGGTCAATTACGATCCCGGCGCACCGCTGCATGACCGCTACCGGATGGAGATCGACTTCCTTCCGGCCAAGGATCAGTCGGTGCTGGAAGACATGACGATGACAATCAATTCGTTCTTCGGCTGGGACTTCAATTCCTGCGAATCTCTGCGCCGCGATGGCATCTGGCATCCGATTGATTTTGCCAATGCCTGCCCCGACAGCCAAGTGACGTCGTTGCACTACCATTTCCCTTGGCTGATCAAGGCCAACCTGAGATGGTCGATCTTCTGTGCTGCCACCGACCGCCCGATGCGCAAGAACATGGACTGGGCACCCTTCTACAGGATTGCCGACAAGGACATCTCGCCGCGCGAAAAGCTGAGCGAATATGCCAAGATCGCGCACAAGCGGTTCGAGACCGAGAAGTTCCGCAAATTCTGCCGGAAGGAACTGGGGCATCTGGATGAGCTGGCCTATGACTTCTTTGGCTCTCCGGTGATGCGTGACGCCATTCACCAGAAGGTCAGCTCGTTGTTTCCGGCGCATGAGATCGACGAGTTCACCGAACTCTTTTGGAACCGGATCCAGCTTTGGCGCGAGCAGGAGGGCCAGCAGGGTGACAAAGACGGTTTCTAGGTGGTATTCGGACCGGCTCAAGCAAGAAATATCCTTCGTTCGCTGGGGTCACTGGGGGCAGCCGGTGCTGCTTTTCCCGACCGCTGGCGGCGATGCTGAAGAAGCGGAACGAATGCACTTGATCGCGGCCATTCAGCCCTTGATCGATGCCGGACGGATCAAGGTCTATGCCTGTGACAGCCTAGCGGGCAAGGCGCTGGCCGACAAGGCAGGCACGGTGGAATATCGCTGCTGGCTGCTCAACCGCTTCCACGACTATGTCGCGCATGAGGCCGTGCCCGCAATTCGCGCCGATTGCGCGGACAGTCGGGCCGAAGTGCTGGCCGCCGGCGCCTCTATCGGCGCTTTCAACGCGGTCGCCGTCGCCTGCCGCTATCCCTGGCTCTTCAAGGGCGCCATCGGCATGAGCGGCAGTTACGACCTTGAACGTCTGATGGGCTTCCAGGGCACGCAGGACTATTACTTTTCGGCACCGCTCTCGTTTCTTCCGGGCCTCGGCGACAGCCCGGTTCTGGACCAGTTGCGGCAGCGCTTCATCCTGCTGCCCAGCGGGCAGGGGAAATGGGAGAACATCGACGAAGCCTGGCGCATGGCGGGCGTCTTGGGAGGCAAGGGCATACCCAACCGCGTCGATTCCTGGGGTCCCGAATATGATCACGACTGGACGACCTGGCGCGCGATGCTGCCGAAGTACCTCGACGAACTCGTGCCCTGACGGAGGCGACCCGTGCATATAATCTTCATCGAACCGGCTTTTCCGAACAACCAGAGGCATTTCGTGCGGGCGCTTGCCTCGATCGGCGCGAATGTTTACGGCGTCGGCGAGCGGCCCTATGACTGGCTGGATGATGAGGTCAAAGGTTGGCTGAAAGGTTATCAGCAGATCAAGTCGGTCACCGATGAAGGGGCGCTGGAATGGGCCGTTCGCCAGGCCCAGAATAACGTCTGGATCGACAGGTTGGAATCGACGGTCGAGGCCCACACGATGGCGGCCGCGCATGTCCGGGAACGCACCGGCATCCCCGGCATTTCGTCGCGCACCGGCTATCTCTGCCGCGACAAGGTGGCGATGAAGGAAGTGCTGCGCAAGGCCGGGGTTCCGACCGCGGCTTCGGGTGGCGTTTCAAGCCTTGCCGAGGCGCGGGAATTCGCCAAGGCGGTCGGCTACCCGGTGATCCTTAAGCCCCGCGATGCCGCGGGCGCCGCCGGCACTTATCGTGCCGGGAATGACGCCGAACTGGTCAACGCGGCCAAGGCCTGCGGCGTCGCCGACGGCGCGCCCGCGGCGATCGAGGAGTTCATCGAGGGCCACGAGGGCTTTTACGACACGCTCACCATCGAGGGTCAGGTCGCCCACGAATTCATAAGCCACTACTACCCCAACGTTCTCGACGCCATGCGCACGCGCTGGATCTCGCCGCAGATCATCTCGACCAACCGCATGGATGCGCCGGGTTACGGCGAAGTGCGCGAGATGGGAAAACGGGTGATTTCGGCGCTCGGGATCGGCACCGCCGCCACCCATATGGAGTGGTTTTTCGGCCCGAAGGGGCTCAAGTTTTCAGAGATCGGATGCCGTCCGCCCGGCGTTGGCCAGTGGGACAGTTATTGCGCGGGCAACGAGTTCGACCTCTATCGTGAATGGGCGCTGGCCGTCTGTCACCACAGAACCGACGCCATTCCGTCGCGCCGCTATGCCTGCGGTATCATCGCGCTGCGGCCAAACCGGGACGGGCAGATCGTGGGCTACGAGGGCACCGATGAGATTTTCGGCAAGTACCGGGATCTCGTCGTCGGTCAGCATTTCCCATCGCCCGGCACCCCGACGCAGGGTGTCGAGGCGGGCTACATGGCCAATGCCTGGATGCGGGTCCGGCATGAGGATTTCGACACGCTGCGCGCTATCCTGAACGAGATCGGCGAGAAGGTGCAGGTCCACGCGTCCTGACGCTCTTACGACCGCATTCAGTCCACCGGCAGGCCACTTGGAACTTCCATTGGCCGGCCCAGCCGACCATGCCGGCTTTCGCCACCGTTTAGGCTCTTCATGAACGCCACCAGATCCGCGATCTCATCCTCTGACAGGGCAGGCTGCGGCACTGGTTTGACGGCAGCCTGCCGAGCGGCCTCGAAACGGTCGCGCTGGATGATGAAATCCGCCGCATTCAGCCAGGATATGTCGGGCAGGACCACCATGTCAGGTGTCCAGATCGCAAGGCTCTCCGCCGGGCTGACATGATGCCGGATGATCGCGGCAAGGTCTGAAAAAGCGCCGTTATGGCCGTAGGGAGCGGTCAGGGCCACATTGCGCAGCATCGGCGTACGGAACCGGTAAGCGTCCTCTAGCCGGTCGGACTTGCCCATTCGGCCGGTATCTCGCGGCATCGGGTCGAAGGAACGGGTGCGGCCGGGCCCGAAAGCGGGCAGGGCGAGCGCGTGAAAATCCTGATCGCTGAAAAGCGGGCCTGAATGGCAACCGGCGCAACCGGCGCGCCCGAAGAACAGGTCGGCCCCGCGCCGGGCATCTTCGGGGAGCGCATCAGCCCCCGTCCGCCAGAGATCATAGGGACTGTCGAAGCTTTGCCACTCACTGCCGACGAAGGCGCCGATTGCATTGCCGATCTCGACGATGCCGATGTCGCCTGGCGTTTCGACTGTCTCGAAGGCCGACGCGAACATCTCGGCATATACGGGGATCGAACGAACCCGCGCCGCAAGGATCGGCCAAGCGGCGTCGATCCGGTCATGCACCGCACCGGCCACCTCATTCTCGCGCGGGTTCCCGGCCATCTCGAACTGGGCGACGAGCGGAAAGAGCGCCTGCGCTGAAAGGATCGTATCCAGCCCCTGCGGCAGCCACTCCTCGGCCGGCGAGTTGAAGCCGTTTCCATAGATGTCCGAAACCTCTAGCCGCCCGTCATGGAACAAGATCCGGACATCGCGATGTCCGAGGTTCCAGAGGGCCGGCGAGTTGCGGGGAATGCGCTTGCGGATCCGGTTGGCTCCCTGTCCGGGGGTCCGCTGCGGCCCGATGCCCGCGCCACCCTCGCCGATCCCCAGCGACAGGCCGTCAGCGCTGGCAAGATCATGGTGATGGCAGGTGCCGCAGGAAATGTTGCGGTTGCCCGACAGGATCTTGTCGTAAAAGAGAAGCTGCCCGATCCTTGCCTTTTCCGGGTCGAATGCGAGAAAGTCCACGGGCGTGATCGGTGCAGGCATCTCGGCCTTCGCCACTGACGCTAACCCGACAAGACACAGGAGCACGAGATGCGCCGCCTTGCCCTTGCCCTTTGCCTTCTGACCTCGCCCGCGCTTGCCGATATCGAAGAGGCGCGTGATCTGATGGAGGCTGGGGAGTTTGCAAAAGCCCGCGAAATGCTGGCGCCTGCCGCGCGTTCCGGCAATGCCGATGCCGAGGAACTGATCGGCGTGATGTATGCGATGGGTCTGGGTGTCGAGCGTGACGACCGCCGCGCTTTCGAATGGTACCTGCGCTCGGCGATGAAGGGTCATCCCGGCGCGCAATCCGGTGTTGGCTGGTATTACGAGGTTGGCCGCGGCATGCCGGCGCCTGACCTCGTGCGGGCTTACATGTGGTACGTCCTGTCCGCCATCGGTGGCGACCCGGATGCGGCGATCTCCCAGGAAGAGGTGGTCAAGAAGATGACCCAGAAAGAGATCGAAGCGGCGCATGATCTGGTCGACGATTACAAGGTCTGGCTCTATCCGTTCCGTTAGAGTTCGGGGCGAAGCGTCGAGCCGCGCCCCGAATTGGGTCACTGGATATCGGCGGCCAGATCGGCGTCGATATCGGCCTCGGCCTTGGCGACGGCGTCCCGCAGGGCGGCCAGCACGTCTCCACCATGGGCGACATTGGCGTCGAACCATTCATAGACTGGCTGCACCGCCTCGGCGAAGGCTGCCTTGTCCTCGGGCGAAGGCACGTAAAGATCGCCGCCCCCGGCCACGAAGTCCTGGTAGGCCTGGATCGACTTGCGCTTGGGCGAGGCGAAGGTTGCCTGCTGCAACTCCTTGAAGCCGTTGGCGACGACGCGGCGCATCTCCTCTGGCATCGACAGGAACTTGTCGTTGTTCATCACCCAGATCGCAGCCATGTAGGCATGGCCGTCCAGCGTCAGATACTGCAGCCCGGCCTCGGGGAACTTCATGCCCATGATGTCTGTGATGCCGTTCTTCGAGCCTTCGACCACACCGGTTTGCAGCGAAGTGAACAGTTCGGGCCACGGGATCGGGGTGGGCGAGGCGCCAAGCGTCTTGACCAGCTCCTGCGGCAGGTCGGCGACAACGGTCCGGATCTTCAGTCCCGCCAGATCGCCGGGCGCGACGACCCTTCTTTGCGTGTTGGCGAAGTTGCGCCAGCCGCCGGTATTGCCGATCGTCATGATCCGGATCGCGCCGCCCGAATCCGTCAGTGCAAGGTCGCGCAGCTTGCGGGTGAAATCGCCGGCCGTCAGCACCGCCTCTGCCACACGGTCATCGCGCATGACATAGGGCAGATCGAAGACCTGCACATAGGGGAAGATCCCCGCCGCACCGCCCGAAGTCGTGACGAAGACGTCAATCGAGCCATCGGCGATTCCCTGCAGGCACTCGGTACCGTTGGCGCAAAGCTGCGTGCCGATGAACAGCTCAACCGCGATCGCCCCGTTCGAGGCCTTCTCGACATAGTCCTTGAAGACGATGAGGCCGTCATAATCCTCGTCATTCTCGTTCGAATTGGCAGTGGCACGGATCGTGATCTCCTGCGCCGCCGCGGGCAGGGTGAAGCCTGCCAGCATCGTTGCCATCATCAGCGACTTCACGGTTTTCTTGAACATTGATACCTCCCGGTTGGTTTTTACGTTTCTGGTCAATTCACGAAGCCCGTCAGGCGGGGAATCGTCATGGAGATCGCCGGTATGTAGGTGATCAGGAAGATCACGATCACCTCGACGGCGAGGAATGGCAGGATGGCGCGCGAGATCGCTTCGACCTTCTCGCCGGATACTGATGAGGCCACGAAGAGCACGAGGCCCATTGGAGGTGTTGCAAGGCCGACAGTCAGGTTCACGCTCATGATGATCGCGAAATGCACTGGATCGACGCCAAGACTAGTGAAGATCGGGCCCAGGATCGGGCCAAGAATGATGATCGCGGGGCCGGCATCGAGGAACATCCCAACGATGAAGAGCAGCAGGTTGATCAGGAAGAGCAGGATCAGGGGATTCTCGCTGAGCGACAGGATGAAGGCGGCCAGCGCCTCGGGCGCATGGCTGAGGCTGACGACTGTCTTGAAGGCCATCGCCGCGCCGACCAGCAGCAGGACGACGGCGGAAGTCATCGCGGCCCGGCTCAAGACATCGGGCAGATCGCTGAGACGCAGGCTCCCCAGAATGAACATGCCGACAACGATGGCATAGGCGGCCGCCACAGCGGCGGCCTCGGTCGGGGTGAATATACCACCGAGTATCCCGCCCAGGATGATGACCGGCGTCATCAGCGGAAAGAAGGCCTTGAGGCTGGCCTGGCCGCGTTCGGGCCAGGTGTACTTTCGGGTGGCGACGGGGAAGTCGTATTTGTCGGCCAAGATCTTGACCATCACCATCAGCCCGACGCCGACCATGATCCCCGGCACGATCCCGGCAAGAAACAGTGCGGCCACGCTTTCGCCCATGACATAGGCGTAGATGATCATGATCCCCGATGGCGGGATGATCGGTCCGATCACAGAACTGGCCGCGGTAATGGCCGCCGAGAAACGACGGGTATAGCCCTGCTTTTCCATCGCAGGGATCAGCATAGAGCCAAGCGCCGACGTGTCCGCCACGGCCGAGCCGGAGAGACCCGCGAACAGCATCGACGAGAGCACGTTGACATGCGCCAGTCCGCCCCGGAAATGGCCCATCATCGCCTGGCTGAACTCGACCAGGCGCATCGTGATGCCGCCCCGGTTCATCAGCTCTCCGGCGAGCATGAAGAACGGGATCGCCATCAGGGGAAAGCTGTCCATACCATTGTAAACATTGCGATAAAGCAGCGCCATGTCACGCTCTTGACCGTTCAACCAAAGCAGCAGGCCGGGCGCGAAGAGCAGCCCGAAAAAGACCGGCAGACCGATCATCAGGAAGACGAGAAAGAGGGGCAGGAACCAGACCAGCATCATTCGGCTCCCGGAATGTCAAGTTCAGCCAGCGGGTCCAGATCGTCGCCGCGGCCGCCGAGCGTGATCAGTGATCGAAGGATCAGTTCGATATTGACCATCGTCAAGAGAATGAGGCCCACGAAGAGCGACATGTACATGTAGGCCAGCTTGATCTTGACGCTTGCAAGACCAATGAGCCAGAGGGGCAGCCTCAGCGACGAAGAGGTAAAGAGCCAGCCGGAATTGACATGGTTCCAGCCAAGCCGCACACCAACGATGAGCACGATCAGCGACATCACCAGCAGCACCAGCGAAAGAACTGCGCCGACCTTGCGGGGCAGCGCCATTTCCAGCATGTCGATCGCGACGAAACCGCCACGCCGGTAGGCCGAGGCCGCGATCAGGCCGGTCATCCAAAGCATCAGGAAGCGGGCCGCTTCGTCGGGCCAGGGCAGGGCGTTGTTCAAGACGTAGCGGAAAATCACCTGGATCAAGATGACGACGACCATCAGCCCGATTGCCACGACCGCGATTGCGCGTCCAACGCGCAGCACGTGGTCATTGACGAACTGGAGCGGTTTCAAGACCCCCAGCAGTGGCGCCATCGCGCGTTCTCCCATTTGTCCGGCCAGGTTTGGCCGGCCGATATCGCAAACACCCTAGGCGGTTTGCGAAAACCCTCCGGTCAGCCCGCCGAAGAACAGCAGCGGATCGCCCTCGCGGAAAGAGATATTCATCACGCGCGACACGATGATGGCATGATCGCCACCGTCATATTGCGCATATTTGTGGCATTCGAACCGCGCGAGGCAGCCCTTGATCAAAGGGATGCCGTCCTCGCTCATCATCCAGTCGGCGTGATGGAAGGCATCGTTTGTCTTCGAGAATTCCCAGCAGAGCTTGTCCTGACCCTCGGCCAGAACGTGAATCGCGATGGCCTGCGCCTTGCTGAAATAGGGGAAGCGTCGGGATTTCAGCGACGCCGACCACAGGACCAGCGGCGGCTCGAGCGAAACCGAGGAAAAGCTGTTGGCGGTAATGCCGATCGGGCCGTCCTCGGTGTTCGTGGTCACGATCGTCACGCCGGTCCCGAACCGCGACAGCGCATCGCGAAATTTCTTGCCGGATTCTGGTCCAGGTTCGAAATGGCGCATGGCAGGCAGTTCGGGCGGGTGCCCCATCACGGCACCTCTTGCCCGAGGGCAGCAGTGTAAATCTCAAACCAGGTCTGCCGATCCATGTTCACACGGGCAGCATCGCCGATTCTTTCGATCCGCGCCAGATTGTTGGTGCCGAGCACCGGCAGCATGCGCGAAGGATGCGCCAACAGCCAGGCGACGGCGACCGCCGCCACGTCGACGCCCTGTTTCTCGCCAAGCGACTTCAGTAGCGCGTGCAGGGATCCGTTTTTCGCCTCGAAGAGCGCGCCGCCACCAAGCGGCGACCACGCCATCGGCGATACACCGCGTTCCTGGAGGAAGGCAATATCGCCGTTGGTGAAGGGGGCATAGTTCAGCACACTGACTTCGATCTGGTTGGTCGCGAGGGTCGTCTTCATCGCCGCTTGCAGCAATGTCCAGTCATGCAAGCGGAAGTTCGATACGCCTACGGCACGAACCTTGCCGCTGGCCACGACTTCGTCCAGCGCGGCACCGGTCTCTACGTGATCCATCATCGGATCGGGCCGATGGATCAAGAGAAGGTCGATGCGGTCGGTCTGAAGATCGCGCAGGGAATGCTCGACCGACGCCAGAATATGCGCGCGGCTGGTGTCGTAATATTTGACCCGCCGGCCCGAATAACGGCCGGCCGGGGCCACAATATCGCATTTCGTGACGATCTCGATCTTGTCGCGCAGGTCCCGCCCCGATTTCAAGGCGGCGCCCAGAATCGCTTCGGCCGAATAGCCGCCATAGATGTCAGCCTGGTCGATCGTTGTGATGCCCTGCGCAAGACAGGCCTCGATCTTGGCCTGAACATGGGGGGGCGAGGTATCGCTGTCGTCGCCCACACGCCACATACCGTATACGATGCGAGACAGTTCCAAGCCCGCCTGCAGGTTTATGCGTTCCATCAGCGACGCTCCCCTGACCCAAGCGGCGTGGCAGGCAGCTGCGCCGGGATCCGGCCATACTCGTGCGGCAACGAACAGGTCTTGAGGTTCGGCAGAACCTTGGTCCCGAAACTGTCGCATTCATCCAGATGCGGATAGCCGGAGAATATAAAAGCCCGGATCCCCATCTTCCGGTACTCCTCGATCTCGCTCATCACCTGATCCGTCGAGCCCACGAGCGCTGCACCGCAGCCCGAGCGCGCACGGCCAATGCCGGTCCAGAGATGCGGCTCGACATAGCCGAACTGGTCGGCCAGTTCGCGGGCCCGCGCCTGATGGCTGACCCCGAGCGAAATGCTGTCATGCGCCCGGTCGCGGATCACTCGGCCATATTCGTCGTCGAGCTTCGAGACCAGATGTTCGGCATATTCCTTGGCCTCGGCCTCGGTATCTCGCACGATCATGTGCACGCGCAGGCCATAATCGAGCGTCCGGCCATGGGCGGCGGCACGTTCATTCACCCCGCGCATTCGGTCAGCTAGCATGTCCTTGGTCTCTGGCCACATCAGGTAGACGTCACAATGCTGGCCGCAAAGCTCCAGCGCGTCCGGGGAATAGCCGCCGAAATAGAGCAGCGGTCCGCCGGTCTGATAGGGCTTGGCGGGGTCGGTGCTGACCCCCTTGAACCGGTAGACCTCGCCGTCGTGATTTATCTCATCCCGCGTCCAGGCCTGTTTAAGGATCTCGACCACTTCGCGGCTGCGCTGGTAGCGAAAGGCGCTGTCTTCCTTTTGCCCCGGAAAGTCGGATGAGATGATGTTTACCGTCAGCCGGCCCTGCAGCATGTGGTCGAGGGTAGCGATCGTCCGCGCAAGCATGATCGGCTGCATCTCGCCGCAGCGGATTGCAGCCAGAAAGTTGATCCGGTCGGTGATCTGGGCGCATCCGGCGACGAAACTCAGCGTGTCCTGTCCGACCTGATAGGAGGACGGGCACAAGATATTGCGGAACCCATGCGACTCGGCGGTTTTGACAATTGTCGAACAATGGTCCCAACTGGACCGCATACGACCTTCGGGGACGCCAAGAAATTCGTAGTCATCGGAGCAAATCGCTGAAAACCAAGAGATTTCGGCGGCATCGAGGTCCGCAGACGTTACCGGCACGATCGTCATCGATTCTCTCCGACGGCTGTTGACGGGACTTGCGTATCATTCGCATTGATGTAGATCAATAGTGAAGCAATTTGTTGAATCCGGAACTGAACCAGGAATGAAACGACCCGGCTCCTTACCTGCTTACATACAGATCAGCGAGATGCTGATCCGCGACATCAGTGCCGGACACATGCTTCCCGGCGACCGGCTTCCGCCTGAGCGTGAAATGGCGAAAGAGATGAATGTTTCGGTCGGCACGCTGCGCAAGGCGCTGGCCGAGCTGCAGCGCAGGGGTCTGCTCGAGCGACGGCAGGGATCCGGGAATTACGTTCGTTCCGAGGGGCGGGCCGAAGGCGTCTATGCTTTCTTTCGGATCGAACTACTGGACGGGGCGGGATTGCCGACGGCAAACGTTCTGAACGTCACGACAATGCCGAAATCCGTGAACCTGCCCGCATTCGGCCAGACCGAAACGGCCCACCGCATCCGAAGGCTGCGCTATCTGAATGACCAGCCCGTCGCGCTGGAGGAAATCTGGCTTGATGGCCATTGGGCCGCGCGGATCAGCGAAGCGGACCTGTCGGACTCGCTCTACCTCTACTACAAGAAACGACTCGGCCTCTGGATCGTCAGCGCCGAAGACAGAGTCGGCGTGTCTGCAACCCCCGATTGGTCGCCTTCCGAGTTTCAGTTGCGCCCCGGCACCCCTTGCGGTTTTGTCGAGCGGTTCAGTTGGGCGCAGGATGGTGGCGTTGCCGAATTCTCCCGTACCTGGTTCGATCCTAGCGTATCGCGCTATGTGGCGCGTATCAGATAGGACTTCGGATGATCAAACCTGTGCGTTACGGCATGATCGGCTGCGGCATGATGGGGCAGGAACATATCCGCAACATCGCCCTGCAAGAGGCCGCATCCGTCGCCGCCATATACGAACCCGACCTGGGCATGCAGGCCATCGCCCGGTCGCCGGTGCCAGAGGCGGCTTTTGCCGACAGTCTTGCCGATCTGCTGGCCATCGAGGCGCTCGATGCGCTTCTGATCGCCTCGCCCAACTTCCTGCATCTCGGCCAAATCGAGGAAATCCTCGCAACCCGCCCGCTGCCGCTCCTGGTGGAAAAACCGCTCTTCACCGATCGCGGCGAGGTTGCGCGGGTCGAAAAGCTGATCGCAGATTATCCGTCGATCATCTGGGTCGCGATGGAATATCGCTACATGCCGCCGATCGCCAAGTTCCTGAAGGAGGCGCAAACAGCGACGGGCGGGATAAGGATGCTCACCATCCGCGAGCACCGGTTTCCCTTCCTGTCGAAAGTCGGCGACTGGAACCGGTTCACGCGCAATACCGGCGGCACGCTGGTCGAGAAATGCTGTCATTTCTTCGATCTGATGCGGCTCGCCGTCGGCTCCGAGCCAGTCCGGATCATGGCATCGGGCGGCCAGGCGGTGAACCATCTGGATGAAAGCTATTCCGGCGAAACCCCGGATATCTGGGACAATGCCTATGTGATCGTCGATTTCGCCAACGGCGCACGAGCGATGCTGGAACTCTGCATGTTCGCCGAAGGGTCGCGCTATCAGGAAGAGGTCTCTGCAGTCGGGCCAACCGGCAAGATCGAGGCCTTCGTGCCCGGGCCGGGCCGGTTCTGGCCCGATCATCTCGGCGAGCCTCCGGTGCCCAAGGTGGTCGTCAGCCCGCGTCTGCCGAAAGGACCGGTAGAGCTTGAAATCCCCGTGGACCCGGCGCTGCTCGAAGCCGGGGATCACAACGGCGCAACTTTTTACCAGCACAAGTATTTTCTTGAGAGTGTGCGTAGCGACCGGCCGGTCGAAGTCACGATCCGCGATGGCTTTGACGCCGTGCGCATGGGGCTGGCGGCGCAGGAATCTGCCAGAACCGGTGCGGCGGTCACGCTATGAAGTCGAAGCAGGCATAGGGCCAAGCTGATCGGAGCCGGGCGCGATGAGAAATAATCCTTTTTCAGTTCCCGCCTGCGCCCGCGGTCGCCCAGCGGGGCATGAACTGCCGGTATCGCACGGCAAGATCGCCGGCCTATTCCCGCCGCTGCAGGCGACCGGAGTGCTGCTTGGCGCGAGCGGCACCGGCGGAATCATGCGCTCTTCGGACGGGCGATTCAGCCGCTGGACGATCAAGGCCGGCGGCGTGCGCAGCTTTGCAGTGCCGGCCAACGGCTTTGTCTTGCGAGTCTGCCCGGAAGGCAAGGCGCCTATTGCGCGGGCGCTGCAACCTAGGCCCGCCCCGCCGAATTGCCCGGTTTCACCTTCGAACAGACCGCCCCCGACTGGAACGGCCTCTTTCCGTTCGCCTGGCATCGGCACGAGGCGCTGGCGGGAGTGACTGCCGAATGCCTGTCCTATTCGCCGATCCTCGCCGGCGATATCGCGACCTCCCGGCTGCCGGTCGCGCTGTTTCGCTGGCGGCTCACCAATCGCGGCGCTCGTCCTGCCGAAGCGTCGCTTGCCTTCCATTTCGCTAACCTGAACGGCTGGTTCGGCGATTCCGGCGAGGGTCGCCCGTCACGGGTGGCTTCGGGATGTTTCAACCGTCCGTTCCGGAGCAATACCGAGACAGGCGTGATTCTCGACCGCCGACGCGTCGCGGATGTCCCGCCCGAGGGGGGCGGGCAATGGGCGATCGCCATGGCAGAGGGCCAGGGGCTACACCTCAGCCAGACCGCGGCCTTCGACGGCACCGGCGATGGTACCGATTTCTGGCACCCATTCCTCGAAACCGGCGAAGCACGCGACCTGGGCGAAAGCTGGCTGGCCGAGAGCGGCTTTCGAGAGACGCCGCCCCGGCCATCCGACCGCCGCCGTCGCGGCGCGGACAAAGCTGGCGCGCGGAGAAGAACGAGCGGTCTTGTGCGCGCTGGTCTGGGATCTGCCGATGATCAGTTTCGGACAGGGCCGGCGCTGGTTTCGTGGCTATACCGAAGAGTATGGACATGCCGGATGCAGCGCCGGAGCCCTGACCCGGCGGGCTTTGGCCTCTGCCACCGACTGGGAACATAAGATCGAGGCCTGGTGACCGGGATCGCCGCCGAGCTTGGCGACGCGCTGCACCGCGCCGGGCAGGCGATCGACGAGGCCTATTTCCTCGTAGACGGCCTGACCGTGCTGACGGCCGCGATCGACGCGACCGAAGGGCGGGCGCGGTTCGGAATCATCGAATGCCACGATTATGCGCTCTACCACACGCTCGATCTCTGGATCTATGCGGCGGAAGGCGTGGCGCGCTTCTTCCCCGAACTCGCCGCCAGTGTCGCGCGCGACCATTCCGATTACCTGCTTGCCGCCGACTCCGCGCTGCGGCGTCACCGCTGGGACAGCACGCTGTTCGCGGTCAATCCGCAGGATATCTGTCCGCATGATCTGGTCGGTCCCGGAGAGGATCCGTTCGTCACCGCGAATTCCTACACTTGCCGCGATGGGACGAGGTGGAAGGATCTCAACTGCGACCCGGCTCTGTGCATCTACCGCGAATGGCAGGCGATTGGGGCAGACTGGCGCCGCGATCGCTACCCGGCGGTAAAGGCGGCGATCGGCCATTTGCAGCAATTCGTGCTGGATGACAGTGGCCTTATTCAGAATGACGGCACGCCCGACCAGACTTTTGACAACATCCCGATTGGCGGGGTGTCGCGCTATTGCGGCGGGTTGTGGATCGCGGCGCTTCTGGCCGGGGCGCGGTTGGCGGAGGAGGCGGGTGACATAGATACGGTGTCGCGCTGGACCGAGCAGGCCGCCCGAGCCCAGGTCGCCTACAATGCGCGGCTTTTCAACGGCGCCTGGTTTCGGGTCGATACAAACGCGCCGCTTTCCGAGGCGTGCTTCATCGAGCAATTGCTAGGCCTCTTCCTCGCGCGCCGGTTGGGGTTTGGCGACATCGTCACAGATGATGACGCTCACACGGCGATGCGCAGCATTTACCAGCGGAACTTCCTCGAGGCAGGGGGCGGCGAGGGGGCGGTCTCGCTTTCCGGACTGGGGCAGAAGGCGCAGGCCATATTGCCGCATCAGGATGACACGAGCTTCCAGACCTCAGAAATCCAGCCCGGCTCAACTTCAGCCTTGCGGCGCAGCTTGAGGAATGGGATCTGCATGAGGAGGCCGAAACAATGCGAAAGGCTCTGTTCCGCGAGCTCCTTGAAACCCGCAACCTCGCCTTCCAGACACCGGCGGCATTCGACCGAGGCCGTCTGACCTGCCGGGCGGTGCTGAACATGCATCCGCTGTCGGTCTGGTGGATGACGGGCCGGAACCGGGGCTGATGCTGCGGCCGGTCAGATGCGGCCCGAAACCGACTCCAGCACACGGATCAGCCGGTCGGCGCTGAACGGTTTCGACAGAAAGCGGTCCATGCCCCTCAACCGGGCCTCATCGATGCGCGGGTCGGCGTCATTGGCGCTGCAGAGCACGAACCGGACATCATGGCCCCGGCGGCTCTCGCGGATCCGGTGCGCCAGTTCGATCCCGTCCATCCCCGGCATGTTGAGATCGGCGATCACGATGTCTACGGGGTGCTTTTCGAGCCGTTCCAGCGCCTCAGCACCCGACTGGGCGGTGCGGACATCGACCAGGCCAAGCTGTTCCAGAAGCTGGGAGAGGACCTGGCGGCTGACCGACATGTCATCGACAATCAGCAGCCTAAGGTCTTTTCTGAGTGCCATGACAGACCTCGCATTCCGCCACGACCCCGGGGGTCCGGAACGCAAGCGGCGGTCAGGTCAGTCTAACGCAACGAGGTTAACATCCCATGAAGTCAATCGGTTGCTGCCAGGTGGCCGGCGCAGCCGATCAGCGCGGCAAAGTCATCCTCGATTACCGATACGCTAAAATTGCCCATGAAACCTGCGAACCGGCCCTTGTCCCGGAACGCCGCACCAAAGTCGAAACGCTCCAGATGCGGCGTCATAGCCCGGGCGACGCCGCCGATCAGATAGATCCCGCCGAACGGCAGCTGGATCAGCGCGAGATTGCCCGCAACGGTGCCCAGAATGCGCACGAAGACGCGCGCAGTTTCCTCGGCGCGCGGATCATCGCCGGCATTCACCGATTTCATGATATCGGCGGCAGACAGTTCGCGCTCGTCACTGGCCTCGTGGCCAAGCCAGCGATAGACCCGCTCCAGTCCGCGGCCCGACAATACGTCCTCGATTGCCGGGAAACCATGCGCCGACTCGACGTACTGGCACAGCCGCAACTCGGCCTCGGTACGGATCGGCAGGTTGGCATGGCCGCATTCGGAGGGCGGGACAAGCCGCCCCGTAGCACCGTCAAAGACCGTCGCGGCATTGAAGCCGGTACCGACGCCGATCACCATCTGGACTGCATCCGGTCCCGCTGGAAGGGCGTCGAGCACCCTGCGGATATTGCCGGGATCGAGATGGCCAAGTGCGTGGCCTTGGGCCTGCAAGTCGTTCAGGATCGCAACCTTCTCGGCCCGGGTCGCTCGAACCAAGCTGTCATGGTCGAAAGTCCAGTTCAGGTTGGTCAGCTCGCCCCGGCCATCGCGGACCGGGCCCGCCACGGCAACGCAGGCGCCGATGCAATCGACATCGTCCTCTTCCTCGACATAGCGGCGGAGCACGGATTCTAGCCCCGGAAACCTCGCGTTGGAATATTTCCGAACCGTGTCCGGCAACAGCCTGGTGCCCTTGGCCAGCGCGACTCGGGTATTGGTTCCGCCGACATCGGCGACCAACGTGTAGTTGTCGATGGGATGCTTGCTCATATTTCTCTGTCCTGTGGCGGTCAAGACGATACTAGGGACGATCGGGCCGGGACGCTAGGCGCGCGCGGCACTAGGGGCGGGGCCGGTGGACATGCCCAAGGTCAGTTCGGCCTCCAGCAGCCGGTACCGGACCTCGGCCTCCGGGTTCCGGATAATCTCCAGCAGCATTTCGGCGCATAGCTGTCCCGCCTGCCGCACCGAGGATCGGGTGGCAGAGAAGATCGGCACATCCTCGCCATTGCGGAGATAGGACAATTCATCATCGTGGATGACCGCCGAGATATCGCGCCCGAGCTTCAGGTCCCGCTCGCTGACGGCGCGGCGCACGCCGATGGCCGTGATCATCGAGGAAATCAGGAAGGCGGTGGGCGGATTGTGCGCCTCCAGCATTTGCCGCGCGGCGCGGTAGCCGTAGAACTCGGTCATTTCCTCGGACTGCATCAGCGCGGGATCGGGTGCCACGCCCCGTTTCTCGAGCGCGGCGACGAAGCCCTCGCGCCGGCGTATGGCGAAGTCCATGTTCTCGAGCCCGTTGACCAGGGCAATCCGGCGGTGACCGAGATCGAGCAGCAGGTCGGTCGCCCGTTCGAACGCCCGGCGGTTGTTGACATCGACCCAGTTGTAGCTCGTCGGGCCGGTGCCTGTCCGGCCATGCACCACGAAGGGCAGCCCCACGTCCTGCAAAAGGGCCACCCGTGGATCGTTCTCGCGCGGGCCGTGGATGATGACACCATCGACTGACTGCCGCGAGGCGAGGTCGCGATAGACCCGTTCCTCATCGTCATCGGCAACGACCGACAGTAGCATGTCATAGTCGTTCCGGGAATAGACCTCGCCGGCACCGGCGATGAAATCGGCGAAGATCGGATTGACGATCTCGTGCCGGGTCGAGATCGGGATGACATGGCCGATGCAAAGCGTCCGGCCGGTCGCCAGACCGATAGCACGGGCGTTGGGACGATAGTTGTTCTTGCGCGCCGCCGCCTTGACGCGCCGCCGGGTGATCTCGCTGACCTCCGGGTAATCGTTCAGCGCCCGGCTGACCGTGGTTTGCGACAGTCCGAGCAAGGCAGCCAGTTCCTTGAGGTTCATTGGTTGTACCCAAAGCGGTTTCAAGTCTCCAAAGACTAGTGGGCATCGTACCGACAGGTCAAAGAAAGATTCCTGCTGCGTCGCAGCACAACCGAGAGTGAATCATTGATAAATATCCTGTCGGGGTATAACAATTGACAGACCGGTTGAAAAAATGGATGATGAGAAGTCCAAAGCGCTTTGGATGGTGCTTCCTCGCGCTTTCGACCTAGGTCAGAGATTGCGCAACGCAACCACGAGGGAGGACTTCCATGAAACATCTTCTATATGCCGGATCGGCCGCAATGGCATTGACGGCTGGAACGGCCAGCGCCGAGCAGGTTACGGTTTTCGGTCCATGGCTGGGACCGGATCAGGAAAATGTCGAAGCAGTTCTGAGCGTGTTTGCAGAACAATCGGGACACGACGTACGCTATGTCGGCTCTGACAGTTTTGAACAGCAGATCGTGGTGGACGCAGAGGCCGGCTCGGCCCCAAATGTCGCGGTTTTCCCGCAGCCCGGACTGGCTGCTGACATGGCCAAGCGTGGCTTTTTGACGCCGCTCGCAGAGGGCACCGCAGACTGGACCCGCGAAAACTATGCGGCTGGCCAGTCCTGGGTCGATCTTGGGACCTATGCCGGACCCGACGGGGCCGATCACCTATACGGGTTCTTCTACAAGGTTGATGTGAAATCGCTGGTCTGGTACGTGCCGGAGAATTTCGAGGATGCCGGCTACGAAGTGCCGACCACGATGGAAGAACTGAAGGCACTGAGCCAGCAGATCGTCGACGATGGCGAAACCCCTTGGTGCATAGGACTCGGATCGGGCGGCGCGACTGGCTGGCCGGCCACCGACTGGGTCGAGGACCTGATGCTGCGGACGCAGACGCCAGAGGTTTATGACCAGTGGGTCTCGAACGAGATCCCGTTCACCGATGAGCGCGTCGTCGCCGCGATCGAGGAATTCGGCGAATTCGCCCGCAATGACGATTACGTTGCCGGCGGCGCGAGCGCCGTGGCCTCGACCGACTTCCGCGACAGCCCCAAGGGTCTCTTCTCGTCGCCGCCGCAATGCTACATGCACCGGCAGGCGTCGTTCATTCCGGCCTTCTTCCCGGAAGGCTCGGTCGTGGGTGAGGATGCGGATTTCTTCTACTTCCCGGCCTATGAGAGCAAGGATCTGGGATCCCCGGTTCTGGGCGCAGGAACGCTCTGGGCGATCACCAACGACAATCCGGGTGCCCATGAGCTGATCGAGTATCTGCAGACCCCCGAAGCGCACGAGATCTGGATGGCCCGCAAAGGGTTCCTGACGCCGCACAAGGGTGTCGATCCGTCAAAATTCGGCGATCCGACGCTTGGTAAGATGAACGAGATCCTGCTGGGGGCCACGACTTTCCGGTTTGACGCGTCCGACCTGATGCCGGGCGCTGTGGGGCAGGGATCGTTCTGGACCGGCATGGTTGACTATACTGGCGGCAAGGATGCGTCGGCTGTGGCCGGCGAAGTCCAGGCTTCCTGGGACGCCGCCAAGTAAGTCGACGGCCTGCAAACAGGGAAATCCGGCCATCCGTCGGGTTTCCTCTCAAGTCCGGCTGAACCGGCGCTATAGCGGGAGGGGGCAATGCATCCAGCATTTCAGGGTCTGCTGACGATCTTCATTGGGGTGGGGGGGTGTGTCGGATATTTCTATTTTTCCAACCAGCTGCTCGACAAGGTGATCTTCCCGCCGAGCGGACCCAACGCGGGCCGCAATATCAACCGCGCCAGCATAATCCGGCCGTGGCTGTTCCTGTTCCCGGCGATCTTCGCGCTTGGCCTCTACCTGGCCTATCCGGTCATCGAGACACTGCGACTGTCACTGACCGACCGCAGCCAGGGCGGCGCGTTCGTCGGTTTTGCGAATTACAGCCAGATGTTCGGAGAGCCGAAATTCTGGGAAGCCATGCGCAACAACATGATGTGGCTGATCGTGGTGCCCGCGGCGTCGACTGCCTTCGGCCTGCTGGCCGCACAGCTGACCGACCGGATCGCTTGGGGCAGCTTCGCCAAGTCACTGATCTTCATGCCGATGGCGATTTCGTTCGTCGGTGCGGCGGTGATCTTCAAGCTGATCTACGACACCCGGCCAGTAGACCAGGAACAGATCGGTGTGCTGAACGCCGTCTGGCTGCAGTTCGAGGGTGGATTTGGCTCGGTCCTGTTCCTGCAGGTGCTGCCGGTCATCATCCTGCTGTCCTTCGCGGCCATGGTCGCTTATGTCGGCTATATCTTCGTTCGGCCGGTTTTCGCCAGCGATGAACATGGCGGAGGGGCGGTCTTCATCGCGCTGCGTTTCATGGTCGCCGCTGGCGCTGCCTATCTGGTGTTCCTGTCGCTGCGTTCGATCCTCGGGCTTTTCACCTTCAGCTATCCCTACGGCGAACCGCAGACATGGCTGACGATCCCGTTCTGGAACAACTTCTTCCTGATGGTCGTTCTGATATGGATCCAGACCGGCTTTGCCATGGTGATCCTGTCGGCGGCATTGCGTGGCATCCCCGAGGAAACCATCGAGGCGGCGATCGTCGATGGTGCCAATCCGTTTCAAGTCTTCTTCAAGATCAAGGTGCCGCAGATCATGGGCACCATCGTCGTGGTCTGGACCACGATCACGCTCGTCGTCCTGAAGGTCTTCGACATTGTCTTGGCCATGACCAACGGCCAGTGGGAGACCCAGGTGCTCGCCAACTACATGTACGACAAGCTCTTCCGCTCGTTCGATTGGGGCGTCGGCTCGGCCTCGGCGATGGTGATCATGCTGCTGGTCACGCCGATCCTGGTTTGGAACGTGATGAACGCGCGCAAGGAAATGCGGTAGGGGGCCGGGGACATGGACAATATCGCCGGCAAGAAATCGGGGCTGACTTGGGCGGTCCACATCTCGGTGGCGCTTTTGGTCGCGCTTTGGCTCTTCCCCACGCTGGGGCTTTTCGCTTCCTCGTTCCGCACCTCGGACCAAATCGCCAACTCCGGCTGGTGGTCGGCGATTTCGACCCAAGAGCAGCAGGTCGCCCCGATCCGCGTTGCGGGCACCGAGCGCGAGGAGGCGGGCCGCTTCGTCATCGAGGGCGAGATGTTCCCGACCGCCGCGTCCGAGGTCTCGGCCTGGGGCACCTCGTCGCGCGAGCCCGAGGCCTATGAGCCCGGCGCCGTCGC